>JBBRSN010000004.1:0-107431 GCA_038245375.1 Sphingomonadales bacterium
ATCCGCCGCACCCACCCCCAGGGGCGCAATATCACCCGCTCTTAAGCCCGATCCGGTGACGATGTCGCGACACCGACCGATCGCCCCGATATTTCCCACATGGCTTGCTCACCGCAGATGCCAGCCCGACAGGCTGCTAGGGGATGTTGCAATGATCTCGTATCGCGCACTCATGCTTGCTTCGCTTTCGGTCGCCGCGCTCGGCGCAACGCCCGCACTGGCGCAAACGGCACCGGCCACCCAGCCCCCTTCGACCCAGGCCGCGCCGGAGGAGCCGGCCACCAGGAGCGACGACATCGTCGTCATCGGCACGCGCCGCACCGATCGCTCGGTCACCGATTCGGCGTCGCCGATCGACGTCATCGGCGCGACCGAACTGAATGCGCAGCCCGCCGCCAACATGCTCGACATCGTGCGCAACCTCGTGCCGTCCTTCTTCGTGCCGCAGAACACCATCTCGGACGCCTCGACCTTCGTGCGCTCGCCGTCGCTGCGCGGCCTCGGCGCCGACCAGATCCTGGTGATGGTCAACGTCAAGCGCTACAACCGCGCGGCGCTGGTGACGGTCTATTCGGGTGCCGACACGGCGCTGTCCTATGGCTCGCAGGGCGCCGATATCGCCAACATCCCGGCGATCGCGATCAAGAACCTGCAGATCCTGCGCGATGGCGCGACCGCGCAATATGGCTCCGACGCGATCGGCGGCGTGATCAACTACCAGATCCGCGACGACCAGGGGATCGAGCTGCAGGGGCTTTATGGCCAGACCTATCGCGGCGACGGCGCGCGCCGGATGATCGCCGGCAATGCCGGGCTGAAAATCGGCGACCGCGGCTTCATCAACGTGTCGGGCGAATGGTTCAAGGACGGCGGCACGAGCCGCGGCGCGACGCGCCCGATCGCGGTGGTGTTCGCGCAGAACAACCCGGCGCTGGCCAGTCGCCTGCCCAATTATCCCGGGCCGGTGCAGATCTGGGGCTCGTCGCCCGCGCACGGCTACAAGCTGTTCCTCAATGCGTCGCTCGGGGTTGGCGATGCCAGCCAGGTCTATTTCACCGGCAACCTCGCGCACAGCGAAGCCAATCAGAGCTTCAACTATCGCGCTTCGCAGTCGGTGACGACGCCGCTGGCGGTCGACAACGGCACCGGCACACCCGCGACGGCGTCGCCGGGCCGCAATGGGTCGTTCAACACCATCTTCCTGACGCCGTGCCCCGCGGCAAACGCGACCTGCCCGGCCGGCGGCTTCGTCAACGATGCCAACACCTTCAGCTTCGCGTCGATCTACCCGGCGGGCTTCACCCCGCGCTTCATCGGCAAGGTCGACGAAGCCTATGGCACCGTGGGTTTCAAGGGGAAGACCGACAGCGGCTTCAGCTATGATTTGTCGGGCACGCTGGCGCGCAACTCGCTCGACCTGTCGATGACCGATTCGCTGAGCGCCTCCTACGGCCCGACCAGCCAGACCAGCTTCCAGTTCGGCAAGCTGATCCAGACCGAACTCAACCTCAATCTCGACCTGACCTATCCGGTCGAGGTCGGCTTTGCGAGCCCGATCACGCTGTCGGGCGGCGCCGAGTACCGACGCGAGCAATATGAAAAGACCGTCGGCGACCTGCAATCCTATGGCGCCGGCATCTATGCGCGGCAGCCGCTCTACAATCTGGTCTCACCGGGGGTCTACACGCCTGCGCTCAACGGCTCGGGCAACCAGATCGTCGCGACGCAATCGCCGGCGGCGAGCGGCTATGGCGGCGTCAGCCCGACCTTTGCCGGCAAGGCCTCGCAGAAGAGCTACGGCTTCTATGTCGGCGCCGAAACCGACGTGACCCATGCGCTGACCATCGGCCTCGCCGGCCGCTACGAGCATTACAACACCTTCGGCAGCGCGGTGGTCGGCAAGTTCAACGCGCTGTTCCGCGTTTCCGACGCGATCTCGTTGCGCGGCACGATCGGCACCGGTTTCCACGCGCCGTCGCCTGGGCAGAACAACACGCAGATCGTGACGACCAATTTCCTTGGCGGCAACCAGGTGCAGACCGGCACCTATCCGGTGACCAGCCCGATCGCGCAATTCTATGGTGCGACGTCGCTCAACCCGGAACGCTCGACCAACTTCGGCGCCGGCATCATCATCAAGCCCAGCGGGACCGTCAGCCTGACGATCGACGGCTATTCGATCAAGGTGAGGAACCGCATCGGCATTTCGCAGAACTTCAACGTGACCGCCGCCGACCTGACCGCGTTGCCGGCGCTGTCGGTGGTCGGGGTCGGCGGGGTGGTGAATTATTTCACCAACGGCTTCAACACGACGACCGACGGCGTCGACGTGGTCGGCAGCTATCGCGCCCGGCTGATGGAGGGCCCGCTGGTCTTCACGCTGGCCTATAATTACAACCACAGCCGGGTAACGTCGTTCAACCCGCTGGTCATCAGCGCGGCGCAGCGCTTCAACATCTCGAACATCGCGCCGAAGCACCGTGCGACCTTCTCGGCCAACTGGCAGGTCGCCAACTTCACGATCAACGCGCGCGAGAATTTCTACGGCTCATGGGCCAACCAGCTCGAATATCCCGGCCAGACGTTCCGGTCGAAATTCACCACCGACCTCGACGTCAGCTACACGCTGGCCGAGCATTACACGCTGACGGTCGGCGCGAGCAATCTGTTCGACACCTACCCGGACAAGGTTGGGGCCTCGACGACCAACCCGATCTACGCGAATACCGGCAGCCTGGCGGACGGCCAGATCTACCCGCGCTCGGGCGGTCCGTTCGGCATCAATGGCGGCTTCTGGTATGCCCGCATCCGGGTGAAATACTGAAGCGCCGCGCTGGCGCAGCGCTAGCAGCCGACCGATTGCGGTTCACGCGAACGCAGCGGTGCCTTTCCACCGTGCGGCAGGCGCGGTGCGGAGAAAATCGGACAATGCGAAAGAGCGGTGGCGAGCGGGCTCAGCCAGTATTCGGCAAGTGCTGGTGATGAGCCGTGCGAAGTAAAAGGGGCATTTTGCGAGGCGATGGGGGGTCGCTTTCGTGGCCCCTCGCCCCCCGACCGGTCGCGATCAGCGGAGGACAAACAGCCAATGTCCAACACCGCGCACTATAGCTGTTCGATGCGGTCGGCGCTTTGGCACGGGTCGGTGACTGACGCGATAGTTGGGCATTATGCGAATAGCCTCGGCTTTTAGTGTGTTTCATTATGATCGCTCGATCGGGAAAATTGCAGTTCTCCATCGGACAAGAGCCGCCGCGCCTCCGCTTCGTTCGCCAGTTGGCGAGCCTCTTGATATGCGATCGCCTCCGCGAGACGCTCGGCAAGATCGTGATTCTGCGGCAGCACAGGCTGTTCACGCCATTCGGCGGGGCGGCGGATGCGCAGCCATTGCATGCCGAGCTGCGGATTCGCCGGGACGTGGCGGGTGACCGCGACCTGCACCGCTTCTTTCGCGCCGAGCGGGACGAAGGCCTTTATCTCGCGATGGTCATAGCCGATCGCGCGGCGGTACATCGCCGCCGTGACGCGCGCATCGGCATCGTCCTTGCCGACATTCGCCGCCAGGGCGAAATCGGGATGGCGCTCGCGCCAGCGATACAGTGTGGCGAGATGCACGCCGAGCAGGCGCGCGACCTGTTCGTCGGTGGCACCGGTTTCATAATAGAGCCGCGCCTGTTCGGCGTGCTCGGGGGTGTAGCTGGTGGGGCGTCCGGACATGGCGCCGGGCGTAACGCGGATGCGCGGCGAGTTGAATCAGCGCGAAAGCAAGCGCGCCGGAACGTGGCCTTGGGTTGCGACCGGCCGGCAACACGCTTATGCCATTCAGGTCGAAAAGGACCAGCGTCGGCATTGGTAAGCCCGACGCCTCTCGCCCATGGCGAGAGCTCCGCGCCCTGCCCCAAGGCAGGAGCCCCCGGCGAGCCCTGACGCGCGAGCGTCGTCTGGCTCGGCGGGAAGATGGCGTGACGACGATCATGCCATGGGTTCGTCGGGCCATCGATGAAGGACCGACCTATGCCCATGATCACCGCCGACACCGGCATCGTTACCCAGATCAACGTCTTCACCGTGCCCGAAGGCGGCCAGCAGGCGCTGATCGACCTGCTGACCGAGGCTGCGCACGCGTGCCGGGCCGTGCCCGGCTGGATCTCGGCCAGCCTGCACCGCAGCCTCGATGGCACGCGCGTCGTCAATTATGCCCAGGCAAGCGACCGCGCGGCGATGGCGCGCGTCTTCGAGGTTTGCAGCAAGGCGGATTTCTCGAGCGCAACCGCGCGCTCGGCGAGCCGCATCCCGGGTTGTACGAGGTGGTCATGACGCTGGAATAAGGCGCGTGTCGCCGGTCCGTTACGAGCGTCCGCAATATCAGCCGTTGGCGGTCGGCTTTTTGTATTGGGTTCCTGACACCCTTTGCACTGCGCCCCTAAAACCCAGCGGCTACTTTATCGATTTGGCGAGACGCCGCCGAAGCGCGTGGAAATACGCCGCATCGACCGGTACGGAAGTTGCTGATCTTGCGCCGTCTAGCAGCGCTTCGCGCAACTTCTGCTGAGCGGGTCTCAGATGAGGCGGTGCAGGAGGGACGGCGGCGTTGCCCATGACGATTTGGTTAGCTAAGTTTCGGCGGTTTTGCACGTGCCACCGGAATTCAACCCGTTGGAGTCATTCCAATACACGCTTGACCAAATTTCTTCCGCTACCCATCTTGACGGCACAATAAGCGGAACAACCATGAACCACAAAATATTTCTCAGCCATAATCATCTTGATAAGCCCGTTGTCGAGCCGGTTGCGGTGAGATTGGCATCGATTTTTGGACAAGATCAAATATTCTATGATTCTTGGTCTATACGTCCTGGTGACGGCATCATTGACAAAATGAACAATGGCTTGTCGGCTCCTGAATTTGTTTTCTTTTTCGTTTCAGACCGTAGCCTTAGTAGTGGGATGGTCAAGCTGGAATGGCAAAATGCGCTATATGCGGCTTCAAAGGGTCAAACGCGCATCATTCCTGTTCGCGTTGATGGAACGCCTATGCCACCCGTTTTGATGCAGACGTTATACATCGACATGCACGCTGTCGGTCTCGAAGTCGGTATCGCTCAAATCGTCGCCGTTACCCAAGGGCATGCGTCCTTTACGCCGCAACACGAGGGTTTTTCTAACCTCTCTTACACCACCACCACAGGACCTGATGGGGCAGTCGATATCGTGATACGCGCCTCTCATCTCATGGAGCCTAATCCACAATTCTTGCTGCTTGTTCGAAACGCCGAAGGCGAATTGAAATGGGAAATCCCCGGCCCTGGATTCTATAGCTGCTTCAAACCAAACCTTCGGCTTACGAACGGTGAAGTGTGCAATGGCATTACGATGCGCCCTGCCGCCGGTACTCTCACACCGGCCCATCCGGTGCGACTTAAGCTTTCTCCGCTGGGGAACGTACCGATTGCTTTGGAGCACGTTCTTCACGAGCGCGCAGAGAACAATTGGGTGAATCTTCCGAGAGGAGTTTCGACACCATAGCTACTACCGGTTGATCACTTCGAATATTTGGAGCGCCGCGCCGCAACTCTCGAAACCGGGAAGTGCACAGGAGTTTCTCGTGAAAGATGACAGGTTGAGAGTTCCGATCGATGAGCCATATCTCCACGCGTTAGGTCTTGCGACAATCTGCTTTGCGCGACTTGAATGGGATGCGGTTTGGTGCTGCGAGAGAGCCCAACCGGGGTATATTCAGACCGTCACGACGAAAACTGCGGGCCAAATTGCTAATGATCTCATTTATTTGGCTGCGAACCATCCCCAGCCTCCCATTGTCGCAAGTCTTGGAGTAGCTGCTGCCGAGTTCAAGCGCTTGGTGGCTCGACGCAATGACTTAGTCCACTCGAATCCTGGCACAGCGACAAGCGGAGAGCAGCGTCTATTTCGACGCGGAGCTGAATGGACCATCGCGATGGTAGGTGAACTCGCGGATGAGTTCGTGGCGGCCGGCAGCCCACTGAACGCTCATCATCACTATCTGCTATAGATAAATCTCGTCGGCTTTTATTGTGCAAGTTTCGCGCGATTTCCATCACGACGTTATAAGGGCGTGGCCCTACCCCCTTCGCGCCAGCGCCTTCTTCAACCGGCCATGCGCCGCAGCCTTGATCTGGCACACGCGCGCCGCGCCGACACCCAGCACGAGGCCGATCTCCTCGAGGTTCAACTCCTCGACATAATAGAGCTGCACCACCTGCGCCTCGCGTTCGGGCAGCGCGGCGATCGCGGCGATCAGCGTCTCGCGTAGTTCGCTCTCGGCGAGTTGCTCGAAGGCGTCGGGTTCGTCGCTGGCGAACCATGGCAGGTCGTCGGCATAGACATCGTCGATATGCTCGAACCTGACCGCCTCGGCGGTGGCATAATCCTGGCGCAACTTTTCGATGGTGACCCCCAGTTTTTCGGCCAGTGCCGCCTCGTCGGGCGCATGGCCCAGCGCGGCGGTGAGCGCGGCGATCGCGTCGTGATAGGCACGCCGCCGGCGCATCGCGCCGCGCGTCATGGTGGCATGGCGGCGCAGCGCGTCGATCATCGAGCCGCGCACCCGCGTCGCGAGATATTGCTGGAAGGTGACCAGCCCGCGATCCTCGAAGCTGCCCGCGGCCTCGACCAGCGCGACCAGCCCGGTCTGCACCAGATCCTCGATGTCGATCGCCGCCGACATGCCGCCATGGACGTGCCACGCGATGCGCCGCACAAGCTGGGCGTGCTTGCGGACCAGCGCGTTCATGTCTGGCGCATGCTGGCCCGGTTTGTAGGTCAGCGGCATCGCGTCGGCGAAGGCCCGGTGGTCGGGGAGCGCGCTCATGCCGCCAGCGCTCCGGGGGCGCCGATCACGGCGACGACTTCCACGGCCTTCTCCTCGGGGACTTCGAAGAAGCTCATCACCGGCGTGTCGGGCAGGCAGGTCTTGACCAGCTTGCGGATCGCGACGCGGATCGCCGGCTGGACGACCAGCGCGAACGGCTTGGCCTCGTTGATCAGCGGTTGCGCGGCGCGTTGCAGCGCCTCGACGATGCGGCGGCCGAGATCGGGCTCGATCGTGTGGCGGCGCGACGGATCGGAGCGGACGGCCTGGCCGAGCAGCCCTTCGAGCTGGCCCTCCAGCGTCATCACGCGCAGCGGCTCGCGCACGCCGCACAGCTTCTGGATGATCAGCCCGCCGAGTTCGGGGCGGATCGTCTCGATGATCTCGTCGGCGTCGAGCGTGCGCTGCGCGGCGACCGAGATGGCGGCGGCGATGCGGCGGAACTCCTTCAACGGTACGTTCTCCGCCAGCAGACCCTTGAGCACCTGGGTCAGCGTGGTCAGCGGCAGCGGGTTGGGCGACATTGCGGCGACGAGTTGCGGGCTCTTTTCCTTGAGGCCGTCGAGCAGCGCCTGGACCTCGTCGGCACCGAGCAGTTCGCTGGCATGCTGGCCGAGCTGGTGGTTGAGGTGCGTCGCGACGACCGTGCCGGGATCGACGACGAGATAACCCGCGCCGGTCGCGGCATCGGCATCGCCGTGCTGGATCCACACCGCGTCGAGCCCGAAGGTCGGGTCCTTGGCGCGCTTGCCGTTCAAATGGCCGACCGCCTGGCCGGTATCGAGCGCGAGCATCTCGTCGGGCGCGACCTGGTCCTCGCCGACGATCACGCCGCCGACGATGATGCGGTAGTGGAACGGCGCGAGGTTGATGTCGTCGCGCACCCGCACCGTCGGCACGACGAAGCCGAGTTCCTTCGACAGCTGGCGGCGCACGCCGGTGATGCGCCCCATCAACGGCGCGCCGCGGCGTTCGTCGACCAGCGGCACCAGGCCATAGCCGATGTCGAGATTGATCTGCATGCTGTCGCTGACCTCGTCCCAGCCGATCTTCGACAGGTCGACCGGTACCGCGTCGACGATGTCGACCGGCGCCGGGCGGCGGGCGATTTCACGCAGTTTCCACGCGGCGAAGCCGGCGAGCGCGGCGGCCGGCAGGATGACGAGATGCGGCATCCCGGGCATCAGCCCGAGCAAGGCAAGGATGATCGCAACCGGGGTCCAGGTGCGCGCCGAGCCGAACTGGCTGCCGATCTGGCCGGCGAGATCCATGCTCGAGGTGACGCGGGTGACGATCGCCGCGGCGGCGATCGACAGCATCAGCGACGGGATCTGCGCGACGAGCGCGTCACCGATCGCCAGCAGCACATAATTGTGCGCCGCATTGGCGATGGTCATGCCGTGGCTTACGGGTCCGAGGATCAGCCCGCCGATGATGTTGGCGGCGAGGATGAGCAGGCCAGCGACGGCGTCGCCCTTCACGAATTTCGACGAACCGTCCATCGAGCCGTAGAAATCGGCCTCGGTGGCGACCTCGATGCGGCGCGCGCGCGCCTCGTCGGGGGTGATCAGCCCGGCGTTGAGGTCGGCGTCGATCGCCATCTGCTTGCCGGGCAAGGCGTCGAGCGTGAAGCGCGCGGAGACTTCCGACACGCGACCCGCGCCCTTGGTCACGACGATCAGGTTGATGATCACGAGGATCGAGAAGACGAAGATGCCGACGACATAGTCGCCGCCGATCAGGAAGGTCCCGAACGCCTCGATCACGCGGCCGGCGGCGCCCTCGCCCTCATGACCGTGCACCAGCACGACGCGGGTCGAGGCGACGTTGAGGCTGAGACGGAACAGGGTGGCGAACAGCAGCACGGTCGGGAAGGCCGAGAAATCGAGCGGCTTCTGCGCGTTGAGGCTGACCATCAGCACGGCGAGGCTGATCGTGATGTTCATGATGAAGAACATGTCGAGCATCGCCGCCGGGATCGGCACGACCATCAGCACGACGAGCATGAGGATCGCGACCGGCAATGCAGCCGAGCGGACCAGCGACGGACTTTTGGGGAGCAGGACGGCCATGACCTAGCCCCCCATGCTGGCGAGCAGCATATAAGCGAGCCTCGCGGTGTTGGGGGTCGGGCGCAGCAAAGATGTCGCGGTGGTGGTGGCGCTGGCGCCGTTGAGCCGGTCGAGCGTGGCGTGCGCCCACATCGCGGCGTCGCTGGTGCTGGTCTCGCCGCTGCCCGGGATGACCTCGTCGCCCGAGGCGCCGAGCAGGGTGGAGGCGAGCATCGACGGGATTGCGGGAAGCGGCGTGGTGGTGTCGCTCGTACCGGTCGGACCGGTCGTGTCCGACCCGGCGTTGAGCTTGGCACCGAGCCGGTCGTAGATCTGCGACAGCGAGCGCGCGGTGCCGTTCGAGGTGTAGAACACCGAATGGTTGGCGCGCGCGGCGGCGGGGAACATGCTCGCGCCCGAGCGGCCCGGGTTGCGGTCCATCGCGGTCAGGAAGCTGCGCGCGCCGCCGAGCCCGAGGAAATGCGCCATATAGAGATCGGTCGAGGTGGCATCGCGGCCGAGCGAACTCTTGATCGCGTCGCCATTGTCGCTGGCATGCTCGGCGGCCATCAGCGAGGCGGTGGCGGGCTCGTTGCGCAGCGCAAGGATCGCGCGCCTGGTGCCCGGATCGCTGACGGTCAGCCGGCCATTGGCGCCGGCATGGATCGCATCCGCCGCCCAACCGAGGCCATATTCGCTGCCATGCTGCTTGACGACGCCGAGCCAGCTCTGCTCGACGAACTGGTAGAGCCCCTGCGCGCTCGACGTGCTGGCCTTGGCGTCGGCCTTCAGCCCGCTCTCGAGCCTGGCCTGGCCGAGCAGATAGCTGAAATCGACCCCGGTCTTCTGGCTGGCGAACGCGATCGCCGACTGAACCCGGCCGGATCCCGTCGCATTCGTGCCCGTCAGACTTGAAAGCGGATTGAACGGCATCGATCCCCGGCTGTGTTGCCCTTATTCGGGCCACACTCAGCAAGGGTCGTGCCAGATATGATTTTCCCTCTCCCCTTGTGGGAGAGGGAGGGGCCCGCTCGGCGTAGCCGAGTGGGAGGGTGAGGGGAACCGACGCGAACGTTACGTGCTGGACTCCCCCTCATCCGCCCCTTCGGGGCACCTTCTCCCACAAGGGGAGAAGGAACGAGGGGAGCATGCTGCGCCCTATGCGTAGGCGCGCAACCCCACGCCCGGTCGATAGCCGCCGCCGCCGATACCGGCATCGCCGGTCAGGTTTTGCAGGCGGCGGCGGACATTTGCCGCCATCAGGTTGACGTAGATGCGGCAGGTCTCATTGAGGCGGCTCGCTTCCTCGGCCAGCCCGCGCAGCTCGGCGCCGGCGGGGGCGGTGCCGAACGCGGCGACCGCCTCGATCCCGGCGAGCTTGTCCTGCGTCGCGCTTTCCAGCGCCGCGACGTCGTTCGCCTTGAGCGCGGCGATCTCGGCATGGAGCGATTCGATCACGCGGATCAGGGCGTCACGCCGCGTCATGCCTGGGGCTCCTGCTGTCCGCCATGGGGTTCCCAATCATATTTCAGTGCCAGCAGGCGGTCGGCGATGGTCGCCGGCAGGATCGGGAAGGTGCCGGTGCTGATCGCCTTCTTGATCCGCGCGACGCGCTCGAGATCGACCGGGGCAGTGGCGGCAAGCTCACGGGCAATGCCGCTGGCCTGGACCGCGACCTGCGACGGCTCGCCCTGGCGGGCGACCGGCGGCGGGGCCGGCGCCGCGGACACGCGCATGGTGGCGGCGACGAGCGCGTCGCTGCCAGTTACGCTCCGTATCGAGATCGGATCCACCACGCCTGCACCCTTGCAGTTGTTACCGTCACTACAAGTAACGACCGCTCCGGACCGAACTTTAAGAGATTATTCGTCCCAGCCCGGCAGCGTCGCGCGGCCGCTTTCGATCGCGATCGCCTGGACCGGATTCTTCGATCCCTCGCATTTGACCAGAAAGCGCGCGCCAGGCGCGGCGTCACCCAGCGCGATGCCGTCGCGGGTGATCGAAAAGCCGCTGTTGCCGGCCGCGATCGTGACGGGATCGCCGCGCTTGATGACCGGCGCGAGCTTCACCGGTGCTGCCGCCACGGCCGGCGCGACGGCGGGCGCGGGCGTATCGGCGACGCGCACGGGGACGAAGATCCGCCACTCGGGCTCGGTGCAGTTCACCACCACCGCATCGCGCCGGTCGCCGCGCCATGCCAGCGAGACCATCGAGCAGTTTGCGAGCCGCAGCCGCGTGTCGACCGGCGTGCGCGCGCCACCGGCATCGCCGGTCGCGTGGCCGGTGAAGGCGGCGACCGCGCGGTCGATCGCCAGCGTGTCCTGGTAAGTCATGGCGGCGCTCGCCGCGGTCGCGATCAGCGCAACCGGCAGGGTCGCTAGGAGCGGACGGAACATGGTTGTTTCCTTCATGGGGCGGCAAGGTCGGGTTGCCGGGCGGCGACATCCTGCCGCCCGGCAAAGCCGATGGTGAGGGTAACGCTACGGTGGCCGGGCCGGCCGGCGCCGCGAATGTCGAGCCGCGCGGGCGGCACGACATGCGCCGCAACGAGCGCGGTGGCGACGGCGCGGGCGCGGTCGACGGCGAGCACCGCGCCGCTGCCCGTGACCGGATCGACGTCGCCCGGCGCGCCATCGATTCCGCCGCTGACCTTCAGCACCACGCGCGGGTCGCGCGCGACCTCGCGCGCCCACGCGATCAGACCAGCGGGCGACGCGGGCAAGGCGGCGGAACCCGGCGCGAAATCGAGCATCGCCGCGGCGGCGACCGGCATCGGCTCGCTCCCCGTAACGGAGGGTGCCGAGGCGACGCCGAAACCGGAACGGATGCCCTGTGCCAGCGCCTTGCCGTCGAGATGCTGGCTGGCCTGGATGAACACGAAGAAGCCGACCAGCAACAGGCCGAGATCGGCCAGCGTCATCAGCCAGATCGGGCGGCTCGCCGGGGCTTCGGGATAGGCGTCGGCGGCGTTCATGCCGCACCCGCCATCGGCACCAACGTCGGACCCGGCGATTCGATCGCGGCATGGCGCGGCTGCTCGCGCGCGGCGAGCGCGACGAGCGGTGCCTCGAGCCGCAGCCGCTGGCTTGCCTCTGCGCGGCCATGGCGACGCAGTCGCGCCGCGACCGGCATGGCGATGAGATTGCCGATCAGCGCGCCATACAGGGTGGCAAGCAACGCCACCGCCATCGCCGTACCGATCGCGCTCGGATCCTGCATCTTCACGAACATGCCAACCAGGCCGATCAGCGTGCCGACCATACCCATCGCCGGTGCCGCCTCGGCAGCGCCGCCCCACACATCGGCGGCGGCGGCATGGCGTTCGGTGCGCGCGCGGCGCCGCGCGCGGAGCGTTTCCTCGACCTCGCCGGCGGTCCTGCCGTCGACGATCATCGCGATGCCGGCGGCGACATCGGGGTCGGCGATCACCGAGCGATCGAGCGCCATCACGCCGTGGCGCCTGGCGATGCGGCCCAGCGCGGCGATCTGCTCGACCAGCGGCGCGGCGTCGAAATCGCGCCGTCCAACGGTACGCAGTGCGGCGACCGCGCGGCCGACGTCACGCAACGGGGCGCGCAGCAGCGCGGCGAGCAGCGTACCGCCGCCGACGATCGCCGCGGCGGCGGGGTCGAGAAACGGCGCAAGCGCCAAAGCGAAATCGGGTGCGGTGCTCATCGCTCCCGGCGTTGCAAGGGCCGGGCCAATCCTCGTTGGGCGAAGGGCGGTCGCCAAAACCGGGCCGTCACCCCGGACTGTTTCCGGGGTCCACTGTGCCGCGAAACGGGTGGCTGCTACGGTTGCGGGACGGTGGATGCCGGAACAAGTCCGGCATGACGGATGATGACGGCGGCTTTCGCCCCTTGCCGCCACCCGGCAAAATTTGCCGCCCGACCGGCAACACCTTGCCGCTTGGCGTCGACCAGGCGCCGAAACCCTGCCACCGGCCGGGTTGGCACGGGCTTTGCTGGGATACTTCCGCGCAATCAGGCGCAGGAGACGGCCGATGGCCAGCGACAGTCTTTTCGGGGTTCATGGAGCGGCACTCGAGGTGCGCTCGCAGCGCATGGGCCTGCTCGCCTCGAACATCGCCAACGCGTCCACGCCGGGCTTCAAGGCCAAGGACATCGACTTCACGACCGCACTCGCCTCGGTCGAGACCGGCCAGGGCGATGACGGTTTCGCCGGCGCGGTCAAATATCGCGTGCCGAGCCAGCCGTCGCTCGACGGCAACACCGTCGAGCTGTCGACCGAGCAGACCGCCTTCGCCGAAAATGCCGTCGCCTATCAGACGACGCTCTCGTTCCTCAATGGGCGGATCGGCCAGATCACCCGCGCGCTGAAGGGAGAATAAGATGTCCGACCAGCCGATGACGATTTTCCAGGTCGCGGGCCGCGCGATGTCCGCGCAGCTCGTGCGCATGAACACCACGGCATCGAACCTCGCCAATGCCGGCACGATCTCGTCGAGCGCGGCGAGCGCCTATCGCACGATGAAGCCGGTGTTCCGCACCCAGTTCGACAAGGCGAGCGGCATGTCGACCGTCAATGTCGAGAGCGTCGTCACCGCCGGCGAAGGCCCGAGCAAGATTTACGACCCGAGCCACCCGCTCGCCGACAAGGACGGCAATGTCTGGCAGTCGGGCGTCGATGAAACCCGCGAGCTGGTCGACATGATGGAGACCTCGCGCAGTTACCAGAACAATGTCGAAGTGATGCAGACCGCCAAGTCGCTGATCCTCGATACCCTCAAATTGGGCCGCTGATCATGAGCTTCGATTCCACCCTTACCGCCCTTGGCATCAACCGCTCGACGACGAGCAGCACGGCGGCGACGTCGAGCAGCAGCACAGGGACGCTCGGCCAGTCCGACTTCCTCAAGCTGATGACCGCGCAGCTGCAGAACCAGGACCCGTTCAACCCGGTCGACAACACCCAGATGGTCGCCCAGATGGCGCAGTTCTCGAGTGTCGCCGGCATCAGCCAGATGAACACCACGCTGTCGTCGATCGCCGACAAGCTCAACGGCACGACCGCGAGCGACGCACTGTCCTATGTCGGGCGCACCGTCCTGACGGCCGGCGACACCGCCTATCCGCGCACCAGCGGTGGGATTGCCGGCGCGGTCGAACTTGGCGGCGCGGCGACCGACGTCACCGTCTCGATCACCGACCAGTCGGGCGCGACGCTCAAGACGCTGTCGCTCGGCGCGCAGCCGGCCGGCACGGTCAGCTATGACTGGGACGGCACCACCGACAGCGGCGCGGCGGCGCCCGCCGGCCCGTACAAGATCAATGTCATGGCGCAGAATGGCGGCATCAGCGTGACCAGCCAAAGTCTCGTCTGGGCGCCGGTCGAATCCGTCTCCAACCCCGGTTCCGGCTCGCCGACCCTTTCGGTCACCGGGCTCGGCTCGATCCCCGTCAGCGCCGTTCGCCAGATCGGCTGATTCTTACAGACCCCCCTCAGGAGTAGCCCCTCATGTCCTTCTATACATCGCTCAGCGGCCTCCAGGCGGCCCAGACCGAAATGTCGACGGTGTCGCATAACCTCGCCAACGTCGCGACCAACGGCTTCAAGAAGAGCCGCACCGATTTCGCCGACGTCATCGCGTCGAGCCTCGCCGCGGACCCGACCAAGGCGGTCGGCTCGGGCGTCGTGGTCAAGGCCAATCGCCAGCAGTTCACCGAAGGCAACCTCAAGACCACGGGCTCATCGCTCGATCTCGCGGTGACCGGTGACGGGTTCTTCGCGGTCAAGACCGGCGGCACCAATTCGGCGGTCGCCTACACCCGCAACGGTAGCTTCCAGGTCGACCCGACGACGCACTATGTCGTCGACGCGCAGGGCAGCGCGCTGCAGGTCTACCCGGTCGACGCCAATGGCAACGCCACCGCTACCGGCGCCGACGGGCTGGTCGGGCTGAAATTGCCCGAGACCAGCGGCATCCCGGTCGCGACCTCCAAGGTTGCGCTCGGCGTGAACCTGTCGACCACCGCGACCGCGCCGGCCACCGCCTTCGACCCGAGCAACCCGACGACCTACAACAACTCGGCCAGCACGATGGTCTATGACTCGGCCGGCAAGGCAATGGCCATGACCAACTATTTCGTACGCGACACCGCCGCGAACAGCTGGTCGGTCTATTCCTATATCGGCGATCAGCAGCTCACGGTCGGCGGCTCGACCGCGCCAACCACCGCCACCATCGATGCGAGCGGCGCGATAGCAACGCCATCGGCCCCGGTGAGCTATGACAGCTTTACCCCGACGACTGGCGGTGCCGCCCAGACGATAGCGCTCGACCTGTCGGGCACGACCTCGCGTTCGACGACCTTCTCGGTCGCCTCGCGCAGCCAGGACGGCAAGTCGGTCGGCGAACTCGCCGGCGTGACGGTCGACGAATCCGGCGTGATCAAGGCCAATTTCTCGAACGGCGACACCACCGCGCTGGGCAAGGTCGCGCTGGCCAATTTCGCCAACCCGACCGGCCTGCGCCAGCTCGGCAACAGCTATTGGTCGGCCAGCGGCATTTCCGGCCAGGCAACGCTGGGCAGCGCCAACGAAAACGGCTTCGGGTCGCTGATGTCTGGCACGATCGAGGGCTCCAACGTCGATATCACCGAGGAACTGGTCAATCTGATCGCGGCCCAGCGCAACTTCCAGGCCAACGCCAAGGCGCTCGATACCGCCAACCAGATTTCGCAGACCATCTTCAACATCGGTCACTGAGCCCAAACGCGCGCCGGAGCATCTGAATGGACAAGCTGGTCTACACCGCGGCGACAGGCCTCAAGGCGCATCTCGCGTCGCAGGCCGCGATCGCCAACAACATGGCGAATGCCTCGACGATCGGCTTTCGCGCCGACCGCGTGGTGTTCGAGCGGATGCAGGTCAATGGCCAGGGCCTCGACACCCGCACCCCGGCGTCGGCGGAAGTGGTCGATGCCGATCGTCGGCCCGGCGCGATCATGCAGACCGGCCGCCCGCTCGACGTCGCCGTGACCGGCGATTCATGGCTGGCGGTGCAGGCAACCGATGGGAGCGAGGCTTATACGCGGCGCGGCGATCTCCAGATCGCCCCGACGGGCGTGTTGGAAACCGGCGACGGTTTCCCGGTGATGGGGTCGGGGGGCCCCATCACCGTGCCGCCCGCGTCGAGCGTCGCGATCTCATCCGACGGCTCGATCTCGATCGTCCCGGTCGGTGGTGACGGCACGGCGCAGATCGTCGGCAAGTTGAAGCTGGCCAGCCCCAAGGGCACCGACACCGTCAAGGGGCTCGACAATTTGCTCCATGTCCGCGGCGGCGGCGTGCTCCCCGAGGATCTCGACGCCAAGGTCGAGGGTGGGGCACTCGAAGGCTCCAACGTCAACATGACCCAGGCGCTGGTCGACATGATCGAGAACCAGCGCTCGTACGAGGTCCAGGCGAACCTGATGAAGGAAGCCAAGACCATGGACGAAAGCGCCGCATCGCTGATGCGCGTGCAACAGGCATAAGGAAGAAGAGCGATGACCAGCGCAGCAATGCATATCGCACGCACCGGGCTCGACGCCCAGGACATGCGCATGCGGGTGATCTCGAACAACCTCGCGAACGTCAACACGACGGGCTACAAACGCGACCGCGCGGCGTTCGAGACGCTGGCCTATCAGACGATCACCGCGCCGGGGGCGCCGAGCACCTCGGAAAGCAAATACGCCACCGGGCTCAACCTCGGCACCGGCGTGCGCATCCAGGGTACCGCGCGGATCGACACGCAGGGATCGATGCAGACGACGGGCAACTCGCTCGATCTCGCGCTCGACGGCGGCGGCTATTTCCAAGTCCAGCTGCCGGGGGGGCAGCTGGGCTATACGCGGGCGGGCAATTTCTCGCGCTCGCCCGAAGGGTTGCTGGTCACCTCGGAAGGCTATCAGGTCCAGCCCGGCATCACCGTGCCGGAGGGCGCGACGAGTATCACGATCGGCACCGATGGCACGGTCTCGGCGCAGGTCGCCGGGCAAAATGCCGCGACGCAGATCGGCCAGATACAGGTGGCGAACTTCCCCAACACGGCGGGCCTGCAATCGACCGGCGACAATTATCTCGTCGAGACCGCGTCCTCGGGTGCCGCCAATCTCGGCATTGCCGGGCAGGACGGTCGCGGCAACATCCGCCAGGGGATGCTCGAATCCTCCAACGTCAATGTGGTCGAGGAGCTGGTCGACATGATCGAATGCCAGCGCGCTTACGAGGTCAATTCCAAGATGATCTCGGCGACCGACGACATGCTCAAATATGTCAATCAGAACCTCTGAGGTGCGCGTGAACCACAGCTGCCTGATCGGCGTCGCCGCCCTCGCCCTGCTCGCCGGCGTCACCGCGCCGCGCGCCGCCGAGGCGCGGTTGTTCGGCAAGAAGGCGCCGCCGGTCGACTATTCGGCGGTGCAGCCCGCACCGGTGGTGCCGCCGCCGGTTGCCAACGGATCGATATTCCAGGCCGAGGGCGGCTATGCCGCGCTCTACGAAGGCTCGCGCGCGCGCCGCGTCGGCGATCCGCTGACGATCGTGCTGGTGGAGCGCACCGCCGCGTCGAAGTCAGCCAGCTCCAATCTCGATTCGGGCGGGGGCCTGAGCATAACGCCGCCGACTACCGGCGTGTTGTCGCTGTTCAAGCAGACCGACGCCTCGGCCAGCACGACGCGCAACTTCAAGGGTACCGGCGCGACCGACCAGGCCAATTCGCTGACCGGCGAAGTCAGCGTGACCGTCGCCAAGGTGTTTCCCAACGGCACCATGCTCATCCAGGGCCAGAAACGCGTCACGCTCAACCGTGGTGACGAGTTCGTCCAGATCCGCGGCCTGATCCGCGTCGCCGACATCGATGCCGACAATCGCGTCGCCTCGACCCGCGTGGCCGATGCGCAGATTGCCTATACCGGCAAGGGCGACGTGGCCCGCGCCAGCCGCCAGGGCTGGCTCGGCCGCTTCTTCTCGGTCGTGAGTCCCTTCTGATGAAAGCGATCAAAATGCTTCGTTATGTCCAGATCGCTGGTGCCGCGTTGGCCGCGATGGTGCTCGCCGCAACGCCCGCCAACGCCGATCGCATCAAGGACCTTGGCGGCTTCCAGGGCGTCCGTTCGAACCAGCTGACCGGCTACGGCATCGTCGTCGGCCTGCCCGGCACGGGCGACGACAATCTCGAATATACCATCCAGTCGATGAAGGCGGTCGCCTCGCGCTTCGGCCTGCAACTGCCGTCCAATGTCAATCCGGGCCTGAAGAACGCAGCGGTGGTGATGATCACCGCCGATCTGCCAGCCTTCGCCAAGCCGGGCCAGAAGCTCGACATCACCGTCGCCTCGATGGGCAAGGCCAAGTCGCTGCGTGGCGGTGCGCTGATCATGACGCCGCTGATGGGTGCCGATGGCCAGATCTATGCCATGGCGCAGGGCAATCTCGCGGTCGGTGGGCTCGGCGCCGAGGGCAAGGACGGTTCGCAGATCGTCGTCAACATTCCCTCGGCCGGGCGCATCCCGGAAGGCGCGACGGTCGAGCGCGCCGTCGCCACCGGCTTCGAAACGACGCCGGTGCTGACCTACAACCTCGCGCACGCCGATTTCACCACCGCGCAGAATGTCGCCGCAGCGATCAACACCCGGCTCGGTGCCGGCACCGCCGACGCGATCGACGGCGTGTCAGTCTCGGTCCACGCGCCGCTGGGCGCCGATGTCCGTGCGGCGCTGATGAGCGAGATCGAGAATATCGACGTCGTCGCGGCCGAGCCGCCGGCACGCGTCATCGTCAACGCACGCACCGGCACCGTCGTGATCAACGCTGCGGTCCGCGTCAGCCCCGCCGCGGTGACGCATGGCAAGCTCACCGTGCGGATCGACGAGACGCAGCATGTCAGCCAGCCCGCGCCGTTCAGCCAGGGCCAGACGGCAACCGAGCAGAAATCGGGCGTCGGGGTCGACGAGGAGCATCGCCCGATGTTCCTGCTGTCGCCCGGCCCGAGGCTCGCCGACATCGTCAAGGCGGTCAACGCGATCGGCGCGTCGCCGGCCGACCTCGTCGCGATCCTCGAGGCGCTGAAGGAAGCCGGTGCCCTCAAGGCGGAGTTGATCGTCCTGTGAGCGACCTTCCCAGCCTTCCCGCCGTTGCGGCGCCGACCAGCGGCATCGGTGTCGACACCAGCCGCCTGACCTCGCGCGCCAACCTCGACAAGGCCGGCAAGCAGTTCGAGGCGGTGTTTACCGGCATGATGCTCAAGTCGATGCGTCAGGCCAAGCTCGCCGAGGACGATTTGTTCGGCTCGAAGGCGCTCGATACATTCAGCGAGATGCAGGACCAGAAGCTGTCGCAGAGCATGGCCGAACACGCCCCGCTCGGTATCGGCAAGGCGATGACCGACTTCCTCGCCAAGTCGCAGTCGGCGCTGCAGCCGGGCACAGAAAGCGGTAGCGCTACGCCATGAGCGACATGATGAGCATCGGCGCCAGCGGCGTCATGGCGTATCAAACCGCGTTGACCACGGTGTCGGAGAATATCGCCAACACCAGCACGCCGGGCTATACGCGGCGCAGTACCGACGTGCGCGAACTCGCCGCACCGAGCAGCTTCACCAACAATCGCGCCATCGCCGCCGGCAATGGCATCATCGCCACCGGCATAACGCGCGCCGCCGATCAGTTCCGCTCGGCCGATGTGCGCGCCGCCAGTGCCGACCTGGCGCGCAGCGAGACCGGGATCGACTGGCTCGGACGTATCCAGAGCGCGCTCACCGGCAACCAGCTCGGTGACCGGCTGACCAGCTTCTTCACCTCGGTCAACGCTGTTGCCGCCGATCCGACCGCGACGACGCCGCGCAGTGCGATGCTCGAAGCTGCCACCTCGGCGGCGAACGCCTTCGCCGCGACCGGCAAGGCACTCGACAATGTCGCAGCCACGCTCGACGGCACCGCCGACAATGCCACCACCACGCTCGATTCGCTGGGTACCGCTCTCGCCAAGGTCAATGACGGGCTGGGTCGCAGTGCCGAGGGCAGCAGCGCGCGCGCCAACCTGCTCGACCAGCGCGACCAGCTGCTCGAGCAGATGAGCGCGATCACCGACGTCAACGTCACCACCGACAATGTCGGCCGTTCGACCGTCCGGATGGGCGGCGCAAGCGGCCCGGTGTTCGTCGGGGCGACCGAGGCAGGCAACGTCACCTATGTTCGCAACGCTACCGGGGCGGTGTCGTTCGCGGTCCACCGCGCCGGCAATGTCGCGGGCTTCTCGCCGACTGGCGGGGCGCTCGCCGGCGTCGCCGACGCAGCTGCGCGGATCGCCGGCGCGCGCGACCAGATCAACAACATCGCCACTGCATTCGCCAGCGGCGTCAATACGGTGCAGGCGCAAGGGCGCGATCTCGACGGCAATGCCGGCGCGGCGATGTTCACCGCTGGCACGACGCCAAGCGACCTCACGCTGACGCTCAGCGATCCGCGCGGCATCGCCGCAGCAGCGGTCGGTGGCGGTCAGCGCGACAACAGCAACCTCGTCGGCTTTACCACCCTGCGCAGCAGCGGTGGGTTCGAGGCGAGCACCACCGCGCTGATCGCCGACAATGCCGCGACGCTTGCCGCGCGCCAGCAGGTCGCCAACGCGCAGTCGGCGATCCGCGACGGCGCGGTCAGCGCGCGCGATTCGGTGTCGGGGGTCAATCTCGACAGCGAGGCGGTCGACCTGATGCGCTTCCAGCAGGCTTATGCGGCGTCGAGCCGCGTCATCCAGGTGGCGCGCGAAACGCTACAGTCCATCCTCGATATCCGGTGAGCGCGATGCAGGTCAGTACCAGTCACTTCTACGACAGCACGACGACGCTGATGCAGCAGCTGTCGAAGCAGGCCGACACGCTCAATACGCAGATCGCGACGGGCAAGAAGGTCGCCGCACCGTCGGACGACGTTGTTGCCTATCAGCGCCTGACCGCGATCAAGCAGGGCAACGCCGACGATGCCAGCTACACCACCAACATCTCGCTGGCGTCGTCGTTGCTCCAGCAATCCGACACCTCGCTCGGCACGGCCGAAACCCAGTTGCAGCGCGCCGCCGAGCTGGCCGTCCAGGCCAATGGCGGAACGCTCAACGACAGTGATCGCACCGCGATCTCTACCGAATTGCGCGCCATCCGCGACCAACTCGTCACGCTCGCCAACACCAGGGATGCCCGCGGGCAGCCGTTGTTCGCCGCCGCCACCGGCGACAGCGCGGTGACGCAGGCGGCGGACGGCTCGGTCAGCTTCACCGGCACCGGTACGCCGGCGAGCATTCCGATCGGCGATGGTGTCAGCGTTCAGCCGACCGAAAGCGCTGCGCGCATCTTCGGCAACGTGCCGGTAGCGGGCGGCGGCACGACAGACGTGTTCGCCGCGCTCAACAGCATGATCAGCGCGCTCGATGCCAACGATCTCCCGGGTATTTCCAGCGCCGGCGACGGCGTCCAGGCAGCGCTTACGCAGGTCGGCACGATGCGCGCCTCGCTCGGCGCGCGCGCGACCCGCGTCGATCTCCAGCAGACCAGCGCCAAAGATGCCGCGACCGCGCGCGAGACCGATCGCACCGCGCTGGAGGACACCGACGTCACCGCCGCGATCACCGATCTGCAGAAGACGATGACCGTGTTGCAGGCGACCCAGGCGAGCTTCACCAAGCTCAGTTCGCTGTCGCTGTTCAATTATCTCAAATAGTCCGCCGCGCGGCGGTTCCGGTTAACCGGTTGGCGACGAAATCAGGTTAACCGAAGATGATGTAGTGGTTTTCCTTAAGGGGCGGCCGCACGAAGGGGGATTTCAAGCCAGCATGTTTCCGATCATCGGCATCGTTGTCCTCCTCGTCATGGTGTTTGGCGGTTTCGTCGTCACCGGCGGGGCGATCGGCCCGGTCGCCGAGGCGATTCCGCATGAGATGCTGATCATCGGCGGCGCCGCTGCCGGCGCGCTGATCATCGGCAATTCGATGAAGGAACTGAAAGCGCTCGGCGGCAGCCTTGGCAAGATCTTCAAGGGTCCGAAATACGCCAAGCAGGATTATCTCGACGTCATCTTCCTGGTGTCGAAGCTGATGAAGATGCTCCGCACCGAAGGGCCGATCGCGCTCGAGCCGCATGTCGAGGATCCGGCGTCCTCCGCGCTGTTCGCCGAATATCCCCGACTGCTGGCCGACCACACGCTGATCAACCTGATCGCAGATACGCTGCGCCTCGTCGTGGTGTCGTCGGGCACGCTCGATGTCCACGCCGTCGAAGAGGTCATGGATAACATGATCAAGACCCACCATCATGAGGTCGAGGGACCGCATGGCACGATGACCAGCCTGGCCGACGCGCTGCCGGCGCTGGGCATCGTCGCGGCGGTGCTCGGCGTCGTCAAGACGATGGGCTCGATCGACAAGCCGCCGGCGATCCTCGGCGCAATGATCGGTTCGGCGCTGGTCGGCACCTTCATGGGCGTGCTGCTGGCCTATGGCATGGTCGCCCCGCTGGCTTCGCGCCTCAAGCAGGTGATCGACGCCGACGCCGCGATCTATCACGTCGTCAAGCAGATCATCATCGCCTCGCTGCACGGCCACCCGCAACCGCTCGTCATCGAGGCGGCACGCTCGGGTATCGCACACAGCAACCAGCCCAACTTCTCCGAGGTCTTCGACGGCCTCCGGGGGCGTTGATGTCTGGGATGTATCGCGGCTTCGCCGAGACGGCACCAGCCCGCTCCCCCACCCGGCCTCCCATCCAGGATACTCTTGTGGGAGGCCGGGTGGGGGAGCGGGCTGGTGCCGCGCGACTGCAGGGAGCCTGACAAGTGGCAGCGCGCGCGCCACATGGGAACAACCAGCCCCCCAAGATCATCTACAAGAAGATCTATGTCGAAGGGCATGGCGGCCATCATGGCGGCGCCTGGAAAGTCGCCTATGCCGATTTCGTGACGGCGATGATGGCGTTCTTCCTGTTGATGTGGCTGCTCGGCGCCACCAACGAGAAGCAGCGCAAGGCGCTGGCCGACTATTTCGCCCCGACGCTGGTCGAGATGAAACAGAACAGCGCCGGCTCGAACGGCCTGCTCGGCGGCGAATCGCTCACCGACAAGGACAATTACCCACACAAGGCGCAGCAGACCGGCACGCGCTCGATGACCATTCCGGCGGATTCGACCGGCGGCAACCAGGTCGGCACCGGGCAGAAGGGCAGCCTCAAGGACAAGGCCGCGCTCACCGGCGAGGACCAGCGCAACTTCGAGAAGATGCACCGCAAGGTCATGGACGCGATGGCCTCCAGCCCGAAACTATCCAAGCTGTCGACACATGTCCGCTTCATCCGCACGCGCGATGGTCTGCGCATCGATCTGCTCGATGATGCCGATTATTCGATGTTCGGCCTCGGCACGACCCAGCTCGACGCTGAGGCGTCGAAGCTGATCGGGCTGATCGCCGAATCGATCAAAGGTACCGACAACCCGATCATGATCCGCGGTCATACCGATGCGCTCGGTTATGGCGACCCGCTGGCGATGAACAACTGGATGTTGTCGTCAGGCCGCTCCGAGGCGACACGGCGCCGGCTGGCCGAGGGCGGCATTCCCGAATCACGCTTCTACCGCATCGAGGGCGTCGCCGACCGCGAGCCGATGATCCTCGCCAACCCGACCGACCCGCGCAATCGCCGCGTCGCGATCACCCTGCTCTATCGCGCCGGCGCGTTCGGGCAATAGCGGTCCCGACGATATCCGGCATAATAATGTCAGGGGTCCATGGCCAATCGAAAGGGGCGGTTGTCGCGGCTGCCCACGGCCCCTAGCTAAAGGGTGTGAGCAAGGCCGACGTCACCGCCCGAATCGCCGACGGTGTCGCTGCGATCCCCGCTGCCCAGTGGGACGCCTGTGCCGGCACGGATAATCCGTTCCTCAGCCACGCCTTTCTGTCGATCCTCGAATCCTCGGGCAGCGCCACCGCGCGCACCGGGTGGCAGCCGATCCCGATCGTCATCGATGGCGCTGATGGCCTGCCCGCGGCGATTGCGCCGGCCTATGCCAAAAGCCACAGCCAGGGCGAATATGTCTTCGACCATGGCTGGGCCGAAGCGTGGGAGCGCGCCGGTGGGCGCTATTATCCCAAGCTGCAGATCGCGGTGCCCTTCACCCCCGTGCCGGGGCCGCGGCTGTTGCTGCGCGATACCGCCATGGCACCCGCGCTGATCGCGGCGATCGAGGCGGTGACCGACCAGCACAATCTGTCCTCCGCCCATGCCACCTTCGTCGCGCCCGATCAGTTGCCCTTTTTCGAGGCGGCCGGGTGGCTGATCCGCGAGGGCACGCAGTTCCACTGGCAGAACCAGGATTATGCCGGGTTCGAGGATTTCCTCGCCGCGCTGGCGAGCCGCAAGCGCAAGGCGATCCGCAAGGAACGCGCCACTGCGGTCGCAGGGCTGACGATCCGCCACCTGACTGGCACCGAGATCGGCGAAGCCGAGTGGGACGCGTTTTGGCATTTCTATCAGGATACCGGCGCGCGCAAATGGGGCACGCCCTATCTCAAGCGCGACTTCTTCTCGCGGCTCGGCGCGGCGATGGGCGACAAGGTATTGCTGATCTTCGCCGAGCGCGATGGCGTGCCGATCGCCGGCGCGCTCAACCTGATCGGTGCCGATACGCTGTACGGCCGCTATTGGGGCTGCACCGAGGAGGTGCCGTTCCTCCATTTCGAGCTATGCTATTATCAGGCGATCGACGCCGCGATCGCGCGCGGGCTGAAGACGGTCGAGGCCGGCGCGCAGGGCGAGCACAAGCTGGCGCGCGGCTATGTGCCCGTGCCCACCTGGTCGGCGCACTATATTCCCGACCCGGCGTTCCGCCGCGCGGTGAGCGATTTCCTGGTGCACGAGCGCGCCGCGGTCGAATCCGACCAGCGCTATCTCGGCGAACTGACCCCGTTCAAGGCTGGCGAGCAGCCGGAATAGGCGTGGGCGTCGGCACGGGACGTCTCCGGCGCGGCGGCAGGATTTCCGAATCCGGCACCACCGGTCCCGGCTGGCTATGGTCGATGCGGTACAGCACCATCGGGCCGTCGCGGTAGATCTCGACCAGCCCGGCGTTGAACTTGGCGTCATAGGGCGGCGGGTTGATCAGCCAGACATAGTCGAACGCGTCGCGCGGCAGCCGCGTCAGCGAGGCCTGGATCGTCCACCACCATTCGCCATGGCACCAGCGATCGGTGACAATCTGCGAGGGGTCGTGCGCGAAGCGCTTGGCGATCGGGTAATGCGTGGTCAGCGTCTGCGCGCCGGCCATCGACCATTGGTCGTTGGCGAAGATCAGCTTGCGCTCCAGCGCGATACCCGGAATGTGCTCAAGCCGCGAATAGGCCCAAACATCGCGGCAGCTCCGCCCGACGAACGTCACCATCCTCGCGCCCTGCGGGACACGGTCGATCACCGCGAAGGCACGGTCATAGCTCTTGCTGTACAGCATGAAGCTGGCCGTGGTGCTGACGACGCGCACGAGGAAGAACGCCATGCCAAGTGCCGCGAGCGTCGCGGCGTGGCGGATCGACAGGCCTGGACGCGGTCGCAGCGCGATCACCGCGATCGCCACCATGAACGGGGCGAGCCGCATATCGGCATAGGCCGAGCCGAACACGATGCGCGGCAAGAGGATGTACACCGTCAGCAGGAACAGCGCCGAAAGGCCGAGATTGCGCGAATATTCGATCGCCGGGTCGCGAAAACCCTTGAACAGGATCAGGAGCAGCACCGCCGTCGAGGCGATGTCGAGCAGCGCCCAACGATCGCGCAGCATCATCGTCACCCACATGGTCTTGGCTTGCCAGTCGAACCAGTCGGCGGTCTGGCCGGTGACATGGTCGCCGCTGCGCCACAGGACCATCAGCGCCATCGGGATGGCGAGCGGCACGCAGCCCAGACCAGCGCGAACCCAGGCGTTGAACCAGCGCTTCCCGGCATCGTGCTGGCGGATCATTTCGGCCGAAAAGGCCAACACGCCAAGTACGCCCCAGCCGAAGGTATGGCACAGCCACAACAGGCAGGAGAGCGGCACGAAGATCACCGCGCGCAAGGTGAGATGCCCGGTCCGCGCCAGCCGCAGCCACAGGGCGAACAGGTTGAGCGCGAGCGCCATCGACAGCGCGAAGTTCACGAAGCCGAAGTGGAACGGATAGCAATAGGCGAGCGGCAGCGCGAACAGCGCCGTGGCGGGAATACGGCCATGCACCTCGCGCGAAATCCACAACAGGCCCGAGACGATCAGCGGCGGGATCGTCATTACGATGAGCTTCACCGCCAGTTCGAGCCCGAAGATCTTGGCGAGCGGGATGACCAGCAGGTCGATGCCGAGATTACCGATCAGCGACCAGCGAAAATCATACCAGTTGGCCAGCCACGGATTGTCGGCCATTGCGAGCTGCACGCGATAGCGACCGATATGCCCGGGCAGGTCGACCAGCGGCGGGATGGTCGGGTAGAGCAGCGGCACAACGGCAAATATCGTGCACACCAGTACGAACCAGCGCGTCTGCCACCAGTGCAGCCTGTTGTCTTCCCCCTGCATCCGACCGCCTTACCGCGCGGGAGCGCAATCGAACAAGCATGCTTCGCTGCGGTCCGTCGCGAAAGCGTGGTTATCGGGCATGCGGGCGCTCGATCACCCGCCACGCCAGTACCGGCGACCCGGCAATCGGCACGGGTTCGAGCCAGTCGAAACGCGTGCCGCGCTCGAGTTGCGCCCACAAGCCGTTGGGACTGACCGTCTTGTACATATCAGTTTCGTTCGCCCCCGGGCAGCCGGCGACGTAATCGGCATGATTGCGCAGGATCGCGGCATGCGCAGTCTCGGGATCGGCCATGAAGGTGGCGATGACGAGATGAATCGCGCGGTCGTTGCGGTGATAGCCGGCGCCGATTGCGCTGAGCCTGGTGGTGGCGAGTATCTCGGGCGACACGTCGAGCGGCGCGAACACGCGGCCCGTCCCCAGCGCCGCCAGTGCCGCGACCTCATGGCCATGGTGGCACGGCGCGACTGAAGGCGCGTGCGGCACGCTCTCTGCCCCGCGCGAGCCGAGCGGCAAAGCGAACAGAATCGTCGCCATCAGTCCCGGCGCGGCGAGCGCAAAGGCCCCCGCAGTGGCCGCCGTTCGCGGCAAGAGCGGGCCGATCCTGCGCGCGCGGACCAGCAGGGCATGGAGCAACCAGGCGCCGCCGGGGATCGCCAGCGCGTTGGCAGTCGCCCCCGCGCGCATCACCAGCACCGAGAGCAGGAAGCCGGCCAGCGCGACGCCGAGCAACATCAGCCAGCGCCCGCGCGCCGCGCCGGCCGCTTCGCGCGCCGCCAGCCCCGTGCCGACCAGCCCGAAGATCGGAAAGCCGATCGTCGTGATCGCCCAGAGCGGGACCTGCTCCCATACCGGCATGCCTTCGGAGACCTTCTCGTACCAGAAGGCTCGCACCAGCGGGTCGAGTCGGGCAAACGGCCCGTGCAGGCAATCGGGCGCGATCAGCAGCAGCGTCGCGCCGACGCCGCCCGCCGCGACGGCGAGCGCAGCGATCCGCACCGCTGGCGTTGTCCGCGCTGTGAGCAGTGCGGCCAGCGTCATGCCCGCCGCCGCCACGCCGAGCGCGACGATCCAGGCCGGCGACATCGCGTCGCACGCGGGGGCGAACATGCCGGGTCCGCGCGTCGCGACGTGGAGCAGGAGTGCGCCCCCGCACCATGCCCAGATCGCGGCGAGCATCTGGTCGCGCCGTGCCGGCACGATCGCCCAGGCCAGCGCCGTCATGCCCGTGATCACCGCCGCGATCGGCATGCCTTCCATCGAGATCGTCACCAGCACCGCGAGCGAAAACCCCAGCAGCGCGCCGCTGCGCCGGTCGGGCTTGCCGAGCAGCGCGAACAGTGCGGCGAGCGCAAAGGTCACCTGCCAGCCATGATGGTCGATGCGCATCGGCCGCATCTGGTAGACCAGCGGCACCGACAAGGGTGCGAGCAGCACGGCGGTACGCGCACGATCGGTATCGAGCAGCCGGCGTGTGAGCAGCGCGGCGAGCGCGATGACCGATAGCAAAGTGAGCAGCGGCACGATCACCATCGCCGCGCGCGTCGCAATGGCTGCGCCGAACAGCGGCTGCAGCGTGCCGATCACCGCGGCGAGCGGCAGGTCGACGAGCCGCGACCAGTGCATCGCGAAGTCGCCATTGTTCAAGCGATGCTGGCTGACGTCCCACCAGCTCTGCCCGCCGAGCAGGTCGCGTACCTCATTGAGGCGCATCGCGTCGTCGGGATCGGGGAACCACAGATGCGCGATATCGGCCGACATCGCCGCGCACAGGACAAGCGCCGCGATCAGCCAGCCGATCGCAATGGCCGGCCAGAGCGACGGCGGCTTCACGCCGCCTTCAGCTTGCGCGGTACCAGCCGCTCCGATGCGAGCGCAGCCTGTTGCCCCTCATCGCCGGCCTCGTGATATTCGGCGTCCTCGTTGACCGCCCAGATGTCGTAGACGCGCGCGCCGGCGACGATGTTGCGCACCGTCAGCATCGCGGTCATCATCGCATGGTCCTGGTTGTTATAGCGGTGCATGCCGTTGCGCCCGACCAGATGCAGCGTCGGATAGCTTGCCTCGAGCTCGGCGCGCATCGCCTCGACATTATCGCGATATTCGTCGTCATAGACCGGATAGGCCTTTTCCTGGCGCACAACGCGGCCGCCGACCACGGTCGCCGGATCGGCAAGGCCGAGCGTCGCCAGCTCGCTGGTCGCCAGGGCGACCAGGTCGTCGTCCGAAGCCGACCACAGGCCGTCGCCCTCGAAACAGAAATATTCGAGGCCGACACAGGCAAGGCTCGCATCGGGCACCATTTCGGGCGACCAGCTGCGGAAATTCTGCACCCGGCCGACCTGCACGCGCGCATCGTGGATGTAGATCCAGTTGTCGGGGAACAGGTCCTCGGACTTGATCATCAGCGCGACGGTCAGGAAGTCGCGATAGTTCAGGTTCAGCGCGCTCGGCAGCGTCTGCGGCAGCGGATGGATCCGCCCGGCCAGCTCGCGCATCGGTGCCGAGGAAATGACGTGCGCCGCGCTGATCGCGAGCAGTTCGTCGCCGCGCCGCGCGGTCATGCGCCAGCGGCCACTGGCCTGGTCCTGCGCGATCTGGTGGAGTTCGGTACCCATCAGCACCTGGTTGCCGCCGGCGACAACGGCATCACGCGCGGCATCCCACATCATGCCGGGGCCCTGGCGCGGGTAGCGGAAGGTCTCGAGCAGCGACTTGACCGCCATGCCGTCATTCTTGGCGCGGTGCAGGCCGAGCGAGCGCTTGAGCCCGTCGATCACGGCGCCGCCGAGGCTAAGCCCCTTGATGCGCTGCGCCGCCCAGTCGGCCGACATCTCGTCGCACGGCATGCCCCACACCTTCTCGGTATAGGTCTTGAAGAAGATCGAATAAAGCTTGTGGCCGAACTGGTTGACGACCCATTGCTCGAAGCTCTTCACCTCCTTGTGCGGGAAGAGCTTCCAGCGCGCGTAGCTCGCCATGCACAAGGTCGAGCGCCAGATGCCGAGGTTGAGCAGCGCCTCGAAGGCGCGCAGCGGGTAGCTGTAGAATTTGCCTTCATAATAAATCCGGCTCATCCGCGGCCGCTCGATGAAATCGTCGGGCAGGATCTCGTTCCACAGGTCGACGACCTCGCGCGATTTCGAGAAGAAGCGGTGCCCGCCAATGTCGAAGCGGAAGCCGTCATATTCGACCGTGCGGCTGATCCCGCCGACATAGACGGGGTCCTTCTCGATCACGGTGACCCTATAGCCCTGCTTGGTCAGCTGATAGGCCGCCGTCAGCCCGGCCGGCCCCGCGCCGATGATCGCCACATCGACCGCTTCGTCATCGCGCATGCCCGTGTCCGTCCCCGCTTGCTGTGCGGAGGCGAGCATTGGCGGGAAACGCCTAAGCTATGGTTAAGAAATTCTGGATTTGGGGGAAGAATGACGTGATCGCAAAAGCGTGTAGGCAGCCACCGTGCTCCTGCGAAAGAGGAGCCCAGGATTACAGGTCACCGTCCCCTGCCCCGGGCTCCTGCGTCCGCAGGAGTACGATGATGCTTACCGATCCCGCCGCCCCAGCAACCGCAGCCTGAGTGCGTTGAGCTTGATGAAGCCGGCCGCATCGCGCTGGTCATAGGCGCCCTGGTCGTCCTCGAAGGTCACGACCTTTTCCGAATAGAGCGAGAAGGGCGATTTGCGGCCGATGACATAGACCCCGCCCTTGTAAAGCTTGAGCCGCACCGTGCCGGTGACCTTGTCCTGGCTGTGGTCGATCGCCGCCTGCAGCATCTCGCGCTCGGGCGAGAACCAGAAGCCGTTATAGACCAGCTCGGCATAACGCGGCGCCAGCTCGTCCTTGAGATGCGCGGCGCCGCGGTCGAGCGTCAGCTGCTCGATGCCGCGATGTGCGAGGTGATAGATCGTGCCGCCGGGCGTCTCGTACATGCCGCGCGACTTCATCCCGACGAAGCGGTTCTCGACCAGGTCGAGCCGGCCGATGCCGTGCTTGCGACCGAGATCGTTGAGTTTCGCCAGCAAGGTCGCCGGGCTCATCCCCTCGCCGTTGATCGCGACGCCGTCGCCATGCTCGAAATCGACCGTGATGATCTCCGCCTGATCGGGTGCGTCCTCGGGGTTGACGGTGCGCGAATAGACATAATCCGGCACCTCCTCCCACGGATCCTCGAGCACCTTGCCTTCGGACGAGGTGTGCAGGATGTTGGCGTCGGTCGAGAAGGGCGCCTCGCCGCGCTTGTCCTTGGCGACCGGGATCTGGTGCTTTTCGGCGAACTCGATCAATTTGGTGCGGCTGGTCAGGTCCCATTCGCGCCACGGCGCGATCACCTTGATGTCGGGTGCGAGCGCGTAATAGCCGAGCTCGAAGCGCACCTGGTCGTTGCCCTTGCCGGTCGCGCCATGGCTGACGGCATCGGCATTGACCTGCCGCGCAATGTCGATCTGACGCTTGGCGATCAGCGGCCGCGCGATCGACGTGCCGAGCAGATACAACCCCTCATACAGCGCGTTGGCGCGCATCATCGGGAAGATATAATCGCGGACGAACTCTTCGCGGACATCGTCGATGAAGATGTGCTCGGGCTTGACGCCAGCCTGCTCGGCCTTGCGCCGCGCCGGCTCGAGCTCCTCGCCCTGACCGAGATCGGCGGTGTAGGTGACGACCTCGCACTGGTAGGTCTGCTGCAGCCATTTCAGGATCACGCTGGTGTCCAACCCGCCCGAATAGGCGAGGACAACGCGGTTGATCTTGTCGGACATGGGTGCGGCTCCGGTGATGCAATAGGCGGCGCGGGCTCTAGGGCGGGAGGGGAGAAATGGCAACGCCTGCGGGGCCGCATGCGCAATCACCCTTGCCCTGCGCGGGGCCTTCTCGAAGGCGGAATCGACGATGGGGCAAGCAATCGCTCGATCTAGCGCGCCGGCGTTGTTATTCCCGGAGCATGCAGCGTTCCCTGATCGTCGACCCGGGCATGGCCTCCGCGCTTTTGTCCGGACGCAAGACGCAGGCGCGGGTCGTTACGGCGAGCGAGCTGTCACGCCGCCTGCCGGGCGACGAGGTCTGGGTACGCGAATCGTGCCTCGCCGCGCGACACGAGGCCGGGCAGGACATCGTCACGACGCTGCGCAAGGCCGAGTTCGTCATTTTCCACGACGGCTGGCGGCGTTATCGCGACGGTAGCGGAAAGCCCGGCCGGCGACCGGGCGACACCGACTATAAGTGGATCGCCGCCTGGCACATGCCGCGCTGGGCATCGCGCATCACGCTCGTCGTCGAGGCGGTACGCCACGAACGGCTCCAGCAGATCACGCGTCGCGATATCCGCGCCGAAGGCGCGCAGCCCATGCTCGGCGGCGCGCTATGGCGCTGGCCCCGGCCCATTCCGGGTACGAGCCTGACGGCGCGGCGGGCGTTCGCGCGCTACTGGAACGTCAACCACCCCACGCCGATCGAGCGCTGGGAAGCCGATCCCACCGTCACCGTCCTCGTTTTTCGCGTCGAGGCCGGGACGGCATGACGCCATGTCAGGCGGGTGGCGCGGGTTCGTCCTGCGATTCGACCAGCGCGGCGATCTCGAACACATGGCTTTTCCAGCCCCGTGTCCGCACGGCCTCTGCGGTGGCGGTCCGCTTCTTCTTCGCCTCGGCGAGTGATTTGGTGTGGCCCCAGAACACCTCGGTCTTGCCGTTCGCGAGCACGGCGACGATCCGCCAGTAATGCGTGAAAGGATCGGCGGTCGGGCCGATCGTCTTGCTGTAGCCGTCGGGCAATGTCGCCGTCAGATAACGCTTGCGCCTTGCCATGATTGCTTTCCGCTCGATTGGCCGCGATTTGAATCAGGCTGGGAGGAACCGGCCGACGCTCGCTCGGGGCGCCCCGCGCTTTCCGCAAGCTATGCCACCCCCGCGCTGCTGCGATCCGCGCGGCGGGCCGACAAGATCATGACGAAGAGCAACGGCCCGGCGAGGACAAGATACAGCGCGACGCCGCGCCATGGCGCCCAGCCGAACCACTGGGTCGGCAAGCTGGTGAGATTGCCGCTGAAGAGCATCATCGCGTTGTGCTGCCACAGCGGAAAACTCATCGTGTCGGAATCGAAGATATCGGTCGTGGCGATGACGAGGTTGAGGAGGATCGACAGACCGAGCAATACCGCCGTCGCGCGCCGCGCCCAGCCGCTGCGCAAGCTTGCCCAGAAGGGCGCGAGCCCCAGCGCGAGGAACGGGATCGCCACCACCGAATGGCGCGGGCCGGTCGAGGCGCCGCCGTCCCAATAGACGTAGGACGCGTTGACCAGCAGCACGATTGTGGCAACGCCCGCGGCGAGAATGCCGAGATCGCGGGTCTCGCGGTTGCGGATCATGCGATCGAGGCCGATCGCGCCGAGCGACAGCACCGGCGCCACCCACAGCAAGCCGCGGCGTGGCGCGAAGATGATTTTGAACAGCACGTCGGCCTTGGGATAGGTCAGGCCGAACAGCCCCTGCTGCATGCCGTTGAAGCCGACCACGCCTTCGTAACCGAGCTTGAACGGCGTGCCGAAGGCGAGTTGGTTGTAGAAGGCGAGCGGGACGAGCATCAGCAGCGCGACCGCGACCGTCACGCCGTAGATCCGCCAGCGCGCCGGCGCGTCGAGACGGCGGGTGCGCCACAAGGCCCATAGCCCGATCGCGACGCCGCCGAACAATGCGGTGAATTCGACCTCCAGCGCCCAGCCGAGCGCCGCCCCGGCCATGACCGGATAGCGCCAGCGCGCAAGTTCGCGCGGGCCGCTGGTGCCGCGCCATACTGCCCAGGTGGCGATCGTCAGCAGGGCGGCGACGGGAGCATGGCCGAACAGCGTGGTCGACCAGCCCCACACGATCGAGCCGAGCGCATAACCCAGCGCGGCGACGAGCCCGGCGGTGACGCTGCCGGTAATACCGGTGCCAAGATCGAACAGCAGCATGGCGGCAAAGGCGGTGAGCAGCGCGGTGCCGAACGCGACGGCAAGCTGCAGGCGCAACGCAAGGAATTTCTCAAGCTTCGGGCTGGTGATGTCGATCACCTGTTCGCGCGACGTGGCATGGGTCGCTCTGTTCGCCGCCCATAGCATCGGCGCGGCCATCAGCGTCATCCCCGGCGCCTTGTCCATAAAATGATGGTCGCCGAACTGCGCCTTGTCGATCGTCAGCGATTCGAAACGATCAATCTTCGCGTCATGCTGCTCGACCAGTGCCAACGCGCCGAACAGCCGGGTGGCGTTATTGGGGTTGAACGGCCACGACCCGAACCACACGCACGACAGCCAGACGAGCACGAACAGCCCGGCCGCGACGCCATGCGATCCGCGCGTCATGCCCTTGCTCAAGCGAACAGCCAGCTGCCGAGCAGGCGCCCGAACGGCAGGGTGAAGAAACCCGCGACGAGCAGCGCGCCGGTGACCATGCCGCGCACCGCGCGGCGGTGCCGCGCGACCTGGTGATGGCGCGCCGTCCACCAGATCAGCGGAGCGGCGACGATGACATAGGCCGAGATGATATGGATGAAGCTCAGGCCGCCATGGCGGCTGAGCCGTACCCCGAAGGAAATGGCCGCGGTAAGGATCATCGCGGCGACCCAGAGCTTGCCGAGCAGCCGGTGCAGCTTGTCGCCGCGCGGGCGCAGCAGCATCACCGGGGTCAGCGCCAGCGCCGGCAGGATGGTAGCGAGATGCGCCCAGACCAGCACCGGCACGCTGCCCCAGAAAGGCCGGCCGCGCAGCAGGGCGGCAAGTACCGTGAGCAGGAGAATGATGGCCAGGACGGCAAGGAATTTTTCGTACATGTCGGCCGCCAGCGGCTTGGCCGGCGCAGATTTTTCCATCACCGTCGCCATGATGTTCCCCGTTGCTGCACTGCGATATCCTTAGCGTCGCGATCACGCCGCGCAACCGCGCACCACGCAGCCGTCTGATCGGCCTCAACATCGCACCATATCGGATGATGTTCCTGTCCGGATCGCGCGCGACGCGTGGTATCGATTGCCACGGGGACAGGGGAGCAAGCGCGATGAACTTGAAGACGCTCGATGTCGGCATCGGCATGGCGCTGATGTTTCTGTTCGTCAGCGCGATCTGTTCTGCGGTACGCGAGATTGGCGAACTGGCGATCAAGACGCGGGCGTCGTCGCTGGCGGCGGCGATCAGCCAGATGCTCGACAACGACCAGACGCCCGGACGCGTCAACGCCTTCTACGACAACCCGATGATCTCGGCGCTGTTCAAGGGTGACTATGAGGATGCACTGGTCGGGTGGTTGCGCAAATGGGTGCCGTTCGTCGGTCGCAACGGGTTGCCGTCGTACATCCCGGCCGACAGCTTCGCCAAGACGGTGTTGCAGCTTGCCCGCGCCGACAACGAGCATGCCGGGCTGATGACCTCGAACGCGACGCTCGCGATCGGCGACCTGCGCAACTGGGCTGCCAGCACTCCGCCCGACGGACTCAAGCTGGCGATGCAGAGCGCGCTCGATTCGGCCGGGGGCGAACTGCCGGCGGCGCAGGCAGCGCTGGAGAAATGGTTCAACAGCGCGATGGAGCGCGTCTCCGGCGCCTACAAGGCGCGGACCCAGCTATGGCTGCTGGTCATCGGCTTCGTCACCGCCGCGCTGATGAACATCGATGCCGTGACCGTGATGCAGCGGCTGTCGACCGACGATGCCTTGCGCAACGCGGTGGTGGCGCAGGCCGGGGATACGCTCGCAACCTGCCAGCAGGACCCGGCACGATGCGTCGTCAAGCAGGAACAGGTCGCACCTGTCGCCCCTTCTCTCGGCCCCACGCCCGCGCCGGCGGCCGAATCGACACCCAGCGCTCCGTCGACGACCGCCGCACTGCCTTCGCCCCCGACCGCCCCGATCGCCGGCGCGACCGCCGCGCCCGGCGACGCGTCGGCAGAGATCAACGCGCAGGTGAGCGAGATCAAGGCGGTCACCGCGCAGATGATGGAGGTCGGCTGGCCGATCGGCTGGGAGAATGGCAAGCCCGGACCGCAATTCGACCTGCTCGCCACCACCGACCAGACTGCCGTACAGGCCTATGCGGCAATGGACCTGTTGCGACGGGTGGAATGGTGGCTGGCGATCGTCGGGGGCTGGTTGATCACCGCGATCGGCGTGACCTTCGGCGCGCCCTTCTGGTTCGACCTGCTCAACCGCTTCATGGTGGTGCGATCGACGGTCAAGCCCGACGAAAAGAGCGCGAAGGAAAAGAGCAAGGGTTAGCGCAGCCGGTTAAGGCAGGCTGTCCTCGACGCGCTGGTCTTCGGCCTTTCGCTCCTTCTTCTCGGCGCGCTGCTGGCGAGCCTGTTGCCGGAAGCAGCCGGTCGAGCCACCCGGACCGACCGTGGTGCAGCTGCCGATGCCCGAGCTGGCGGCACCGTCATTGACGGTGACGCGCGACGCCCAGGCTTCGTTTTCGGGCGTGACCTGGAAATTACGCAGCGCCTTGGGGATGCGATATTGTTCGGCGGCGCCCTGGCGGACGCAGACCACGACCTCGGCGCCGGTCGAATCGGTCGGGCAGCGCTGGTTGCCGAACAGCGTCAGCACACCGTTGATCGGCGCCTGACGCGAAACTTCGCCGCCGCTGTCGGCGGGTTTTTTGGGGCGTGCATCGGGGTTGGCCGGGCCGGCGACCTGTTGCGCCATGGCCGGCGCGCCGAGCAGCAGCAATGCGAGGATGGGCACCAGTCCCCGGCTCATCATCATCATCGTCACCCCTCCCGGGTCAAATTCGTTTGGCGGTTGCGATCGCCACCTTGCAGCCTAGCCGGATTAATCCACTGAGCATTGGATAAGCGGGCGCATTTTCCGCGCCCGCCGCCAGCGCCGTCTCGCGATGCTCGACCTCTTCCGCCTGAAAATCGGCGACCGCCACCGACAATTCCGGATCACTCGTCCCGAGCACCTGAAGCTGGTCTGAATAATGCTTGTCGATTTCGGTTTCGACCGCCGCGGTGCAGGCCATCGCGGCCTCCGGGCCGATTGTCGCGGTGACCGCGCCGAGCGCGAAGCCGGCGACGTTCCACAACGGCTGGAGCAGCGTCGGGCGGACGCTGCGCCGCGCCATCATGGCATCGAAGAAGGCGCGGTGGCGCTCCTCCTGCCGCGCCATCCGCGCAACGGCGCGCGAGGCCGGCGAGCGATCCCCAAGAATGGCGAGTTGCCCGGCATAGATGCGCGTCGCGCCATATTCGCCGGCTTGGTCAACGCGGACCATGGCATCAACCGACTCGCGGCGATCGCCCGGCAGCCAGCGGCTCATGCGCGCCTCGCCCGCAGCAGCAAGGTCATCACGATGCCGGCGCCGAGCAACGAGAAGATCGCGTTGAAGCCGGCGAGCGAGACGTGGAACAATGTCCATTGCGGCACATCGCAGCGCACGATCGGTGCCTTGATGATACGCTGGAGCATATCGCTCACGCTGCCGCCATGACCGGTCGCGGTCGAGGTGCATTCGGTGACGCCCTGCCACCAGTGATATTCCACCCCGGCATGATAGATGCCGATGAAACCCGACACGGCGATCGACACCGCGGCGAAGGCGACGAGCGCACGCTTCGCCTGCATTCCGGGCACGATGAAGGCGAGCAGCGCGAGCGGGATCGCGTCGATATGCGGATAGCGCTGCCACCAGCACATTTCGCACGGGTAGAGGTGGCCGATATATTGAAAGCCCAGCGCGCCGCCGAGCAGGGCGACCGGGATGGCGAGCGCAAGCAGCCGCGCCGTGGCGAAACGGTCGTTCATCAGTTGCACCCTATTTCTTCGCCATGACCGGTGCCGGACCGAGCCGGCCGATCGTCTGCAGCGCATACCACAGCTGGAAATCCTCAATGCCCCGGGCCTTGAGCTGCGCCGGCGTCGCCGCGAAGCGCGGATCGGTGGTGCTGTCTTCCTCGAGCACGGCGTTGTCGGCCTTGACCTCGTTGATCAAATGGCGCCGCAGATCGTCCTCGCGGAACACCGGGCGGACCTTGTAATCGGGATCGGAGATATTGGGCACGGCGATATCGGGCTGGATGCCGCCTTCCTGCACCGAGCGACCCGATGGCGTGTAGTAACGCGAGGTGGTGAGGCGCAGCGCGGTATTGTCGCTGAGCGGGAGCACGGTCTGCACCGAGCCCTTGCCGAACGAACGTTCGCCCATGATCAGTCCGCGGTGATGATCCTGCAGCGCGCCGGCGACGATCTCGCTGGCCGACGCCGTGCCCGCGTTGGTCAGCACGATGACCGGCAGACCGTGCGCGAGATCGCCGCGCACCATCGATTCGGCATAGAAACGCTCGATATCACGCGGGTCGCGGCCGCGCTCGGATAGCAGTTCGCCGTTGGTGATGAAGATGTCGGCGACCGCCACCGCCTCGTCGCGCAAGCCGCCGCCATTGTCGCGCAGATCGACGATGTAGCCGAGCGGATCATGGCCCAGCGTCTTGCGGATGCCGGCGATGCCGTCGATCACGCCCTGGCTGGTCTTGTCCGAGAAGGTATTGATATTGAGGATGCCGACGCCATCCTTGACCGACCATTTGACCGGGCGCTGGACGATCTTCTCGCGCACCAGCGCGACCTGGATCGGCAACGGGTGACCCGCGCGCACCAACGTCAGTGCGATCTTGGTACCCGGCGGGCCGCGCATCTCGGTGATCGCCTCGTCGAGCGTTTCGCCGAAGATCAGCTTGCCGTTGATATGGGTGATGTAATCGCCCGACTTGATGCCGGCGCGCTGACCCGGCGTGTCTTCCTGCGGCGCGATGACCTTGACCGCGCCGTCTTCCATCGTGACCGACAGGCCGAGCCCGCCATATTCGCCCGAGGTCTGGATCCGCAGATTGTCATAGTCGAGCCCGGTTTCGTACGCGCTGTGCGGATCGAGCGAGGCGAGCATCCCCTGGATCGCGCCCTTGATCAACTTGTCGTCATCGACCTTGTCGACATAGGTCGCCTTGACGCGCGCGAACACGTCGAAGAACGGCGCGAAGGCGCGGTAGGTGCTCGTGTCGACCGCTGCCATCGCCCCCGTGCCGACGGGAACGAGCGCCAGCGCGGCGACGATGGCGGTAGCCTGGAGGAACGCACGGGACATGGACACTGATCCGGACAATATGAGTTAGGTCTATCGTAGCGGCATTGCGGCGATGATCATAGCGGGCGGTTGGGAGCGGGTCGTTCACCACAGTTGGGGATGGACCGTGGCGCTATGAAGGCCGGTGCCCAGTTTTCGGTACGATTGTTCAACCGAGCAGCGCGGTCATATCGACGGCGCGGTCGCGGCGGCGCAGTTCGACGGTGACGCGCCGGCTGTCGCCAGCGGCGGCGCGACCGATCATGTCGCCCTGCGCGACGCTTTCGCCGACACCGACGGTAGCGGTGCCGAGACCCGACACAAGCGACGTCCAGCCGCCGCCATGATCGATGATGACGATATTGCCATAGTCGCGAAACTTGCCGGCATAGGCGACGCGGCCCGCCGCCGGCGCGATCACCACGGCATCGGCGGCCGGGGCAAGCGTCAGGCCACGCGAGCGGACGCCAGCGTCAGAGAGCTCGCCGAAGCCGGTGACCAGACGACCGGTGACGGGAAGCCGATAGGGCGGCGCATCATGTGGCCAGCTGACCGTATCGAGCGTCGACGCGGCCTCGCCCGGGCGCGGCGGGCGCGGTAGCGGGCCGGAGAGCGCCGCGAGACCGGCGCGCGTCGAAGCCTCGTTGCCCTGCTTGCCCATCAGGTCGACAATATCGCGTGCGCGCTCGCCGAGCGCGATGGCGCGGTCGGATTCGACCAGCGCGTCGCGGCCCAGCGCGCGAGAACGCAGGCGGTGCTCGGCCTCCAGCCTGGTCAGCGAGAGGCGCTGCTCGTCGAGCCGCCCGCGACTTTCCGCGAGGGCGCGGATAGCGGTGGCGGCGCCGGCCTGCAGCTGGCGGGTGCGATCGACGTCGGCGCGGATCGTGGCGGTACGGGCGTGGATCACCGGCAGGGTGCTGGCCAGCACGGCGCGGACATGGACGAGATCGTCGACCGACCCCGGCCGCACCACGGCGATGATTGCCGGCCGGCGCGCGAGGCCTTGCAACGCGGCGAGCAGGCGCGCGATCGGCCCTTGTTGCGCCGCGAGACGCGCGCGTTGCTGGGCGAGCAGGCGATCGACGATCGCGATCCGGGCCTGGTTGGCGACGATATCGGACTCGGCCTGCTGGACGCGCGCTGCGACCGCGGCTTCCTGTACGCGGGCCTGCCGGGCCTCGTCGCGCTCACGCGCGGCGGCGGCCTCGAGCTCGGCCGAGCGCCGCGCCGCCGCTTGCGACTGGGCACGCGCCGTCTCGAGCCGGCCGCGCTGATCGTCGTCGCCGGTCTGCGCCGCGGCCCATGACGCGAACCCGATCGCCGCGCATAGCGCCGCGCACCAGTTCAGCCAGGGACCCCGCTTACCCACCGGCTAACCTTCGCGATGATAGGGGTGGTTGGCAAGAATGCTCGTCGCGCGCCACAATTGCTCGGCGAGCATCGCGCGGGCGAGCAAATGCGGCCAGGTGGCGCGCCCGAACGAAAAGAGCAGGTCGGCCTGACCGCGTGCCGCATCGTCGAAGCCGTCGGCCGCGCCGATCATGAAGCGCGCCTCGCGCACGCCATCGTCGCGCCAGCGGCCGAGCCGCTCGGCAAAGGCGGTCGAGCCGAGCGTCTCGCCCTTCTCGTCGAGCATGACGATGCGGGTGTGCGGTTCGACAACGGGCACGCGGCCGCCGTGATCGGGCAGTTCGGTAACCTTTGACGGCCACGCCAGCCGCTTGAGATAGCGCTCGACAAGTTCGGCTTCGGGGCTACGCCCGATCCGCCCGCGCGCGACGATATGCAGCAGCATGGCCGGCGTGCCGGCGTCAGGCCGGGCTCAGGCCTGGCCGACAGCGGGAGCGGGAGCGGGCGGCGCGTCGCCGAACGCCCACATCCGTTCGAGATTGTAGAAGCTGCGCACCTCGGGGCGGAACAGATGGACGATGACGTCGCCGGCATCGATCAGCACCCAGTCGGCGGTCGGCAGTCCCTCGATCCGCGTCGAACGGCCAAGCTCGCCCTTGATCTTCTCGGCGAGCTTCGACGCCATCGACGCGACCTGGCGCGTCGAGCGGCCGCTCGCGATCACCATGTGATCGGCGATCGACGACTTGCCGGCGAGCGGGATCGAGATCGTATCGACCGCCTGGTCGTCGTCGAGCGACGACAGGACGAGACGATGCAGCGCATCGACCTCATCGGGGGTGGAAGCGCGATACACGGGAGATGCTGATGCCAAGTCGGTTCCTAAGGTGTGAGGCCGGGAACACCGAAGCGGTGCTGCCAAGCAGGATCGGCCACGCGCAGCCGGGTCGCGGAAGTCGGGTCAGGGGAAAAACGCAACAGCACGAGTGCCGGCAATCTCCACGTCGTCCAGTTCTTCGCCTGGCGTGCGGGCCGGATGAAGCGCCGCAGCCAGCCCATCGCGGGGGCCGCGCGGGCAGCACTCTCATAGCCCGGACGCGCGACAACCGCAATCGGCATCGCGCGCGCGATTCCGCGCCAGTCTTTCCACTGGTCGAACTGGGCGAGATTGTCGCCGCCCATCAGCCAGATGAAGCGGTGTCGGGGGTAGCGTCGGTCGAGCGCGCGGAGCGTGTCGACAGTGTAGCGCGTGCCGAGCCGCGACTCGATATCGGTGGCGCGGATCGGCGCGTGGCGCGCCATGCGCCGCGCCGAGGCGAGGCGGATGGCGAGCGGCGCCATGTCGCGCGCCTTGTCCTTGAGTGGATTGCCGGGCGAGACCAGCCACCACACCTCGTCGAGACCGAGCGCGCGAATCGCGGCGAGGCTGATCGCGCGATGACCGCGATGCGCCGGGTTGAACGAGCCACCGAGCAGTCCGATGCGGCGGGTCATGATGACTGACCTCCCCAATCGCTCGCGCCGTGACGGACGCGCCGGATCGCAACACGCGTCCGGTCAGCATGGTAGAACAGGATGAACGGTGTTTTGGGCACCAGCCATTTGCCGACGTCGCGCCCGACGGTCGGCGTCCCGAGATCCGGGTAATCGCACAGAATGAGCGGTGCGCTTTCGATCCGGTCGACCAGCTCGTCCGCGAGCTGCGGTGAGACGCGGCCGTAATAGGCGAGGATGTCCACAAGATCGCGGCGCGCCGGAAACGACCAGATAAGGGTCCTCAAGCGGCGTGCTTCGCGGTTCTCAGTGCCTTGAGCTCCGCGACCAATTCTTCATGCGTGACATACTCGCCGCGATTGATCGCGTCCTCGCCTTCCTTCAGGAAAGCGAGAAACGCCGCCTCTTCCTCGACATACCGCTTGATCGCCTGACCGACCAGCCACGCCCGCGACCGATCTTGCCGCTCGCCCAGCCTATCGAGCGCAGCGAGCGTTTCGGGATCGATTCGCGCGGTGATGACGGAGGTCTTGCTCATGTATTCAATGTATACATTGAATACATGAGGCGCAAGATCAGACCTTGTGCCGCGACTGGGCGATCCATTTGCCGCGATAGCTGCCCTGCATGCCGAACATCCAGCCGGGATATTCGGCCGGCAGCCGGCTGACCTCGTCGAGCGCGCGCAACTCTGCCTCGCTGAGGTCGACCGCGACAGCGGCGAGATTGTCGTCGAGCTGGTCGAGACGCTTGGCACCGATGATCACGCTGGTGACGACGGGCTGGTGGAGAAGCCACGCAAGCGCAATCTGCGCGACGCTCACGCCATGCGCCTTGGCGATCGGGTCCATCGCGTCGAGCACGGCGTTGCCGCGCGTCTCGTCGACCGGCGGGAAGGTGAAGGCCTCGCGTCGACCCTTGCCGTCGCCGTCGCGATACTTGCCCGAGAGATAGCCGCCGGCGAGCGGGCTCCACACCATCAGGCCAAGGCCTTCCGATTGCATCATCGGCACGAGCTCGCGCTCGAGATCGCGACCGACCAGCGTGTAATAGGATTGCACCGACTGGAAACGCATCGCGTTGGTGCGTTCGGCGATGCCGAGCGCCTTGGCGATCTGCCACGCGGCCCAGTTCGACACGCCGACATAGCGGACATGGCCCTGGCGCACGAGATCGTCGAGCGCCCGCACCGTCTCCTCGATCGGCGTGGCGGCGTCCCAGCCATGGATCTGGTAAAGATCGATATGATCGGTGCTGAGGCGCTTCAGGCTGGCCTTGACCTGATCCATCAGATGGCCGCGGGTCGCGCCGGAATCGAGCGGCCCCTCGCCCATCGTGCCGAACGCCTTGGTCGCCAGCACGACATCCTCGCGGCGCAGGCCGAGATTGCGGATCGCCTGGCCGGTGATGACTTCCGACTGGCCCGCCGAATAGACATTGGCAGTGTCGATGAAATTGACGCCGGCATCGATCGCGCCCTTGAGCAGCGCGTCGGCCTCGTCCTGGCCGAGCCCGGCGATCGCGGTGAAGCGCCCGCCCGATCCGAAGGTCATCGTGCCGAGGCACAGTTCCGAGACGAACAGGCCGGTGCGGCCGAGCGGATTGTAGCGCATGTCGAAATCCTTGCCGGAAAGATCGGCCCCCGCCGTGCGCGGAATATGTGGGGCGATCCGGCGAGCGGCAATGCCGGCGGCGAAAAAAACCCCTTTGCTTCCCCGGCGAAGGCCGGGGCCCAGTTGGGAGAAGCGCAGTGACGACGGGCAACGCTTCCCATGGTCGTTTCGTAGCTGGGCGCCGGCCTTCGCCGGGGAAGTGAAAAAGGAAATTGACAGATCTTACGGCCTGATCTGTCCCGTTCCCCGCGCGACCCATTTGTAGGTCGTCAGCCCCTCCAGCGCGACCGGGCCGCGGGCGTGGAGGCGGCCGGTGGCGATGCCGATCTCGGCGCCGAGGCCGAACTCGCCGCCATCGGCGAATTGGGTCGAGGCGTTCCACAGCACGATCGCCGAATCGACCGCAGCGAGGAAGCGCTCGGCGACGCCCTCATCCTCGGTCACGATCGCGTCGGTATGATGCGAGCCGTGCGCGGCGATATGCGCCAGCGCGCCGTCGAGGCCATCGACGATCGCGACCGCGGCGATGACATCGAGATATTCGGTATCCCAGTCCTGCGCGGTCGCCGCGGCGATGGCGGGGACTAGCGCGCGCGCCGCGGCATCGCCGCGCAGCGTGCAGCCGGCAGCGGCGAGCGCGGTGATCAGTGCCGTTGCTTGCGGATAGGCGCGGTCGATCAGTAGCGTTTCCATCGCGCCGCACACGCCGGTGCGGCGCAGCTTCGCGTTGATCGCAATCGCCTCCGCCATGTCCGGGTCAGCCGAGGCGTGGACGAAGACATGATTGATGCCATCGAGATGCGCAAGCACCGGCACGCGCGCCTCGGCCTGGACGCGGGCGACGAGGCTCTTGCCACCGCGCGGGATGATCAGATCGATCATGCCCTCCGCCGTGAGCATGGCGCCAACCGCCGCGCGGTCGGTGACGGGGACGAGTTGGACGGCGTCGACCGGCAGGCCGGCGGCGGCCAGTCCAGCCGTCAGCGCGGCATGGATCGCACGGTTGCTCTCGATCGCTTCGGACCCGCCGCGCAGGATGACCGCATTACCCGAACCGATGCACAAGGCGGCGGCATCGGCGGTGACGTTGGGGCGGCTTTCATAGATGATGCCGATGACGCCGATCGGCACGCGCACGCGACGCAGCAGCAGGCCGTTGGCGGGCCGCGTCTCGTCGATCACCATGCCGACCGGATCGGCGAGCGTGGCGACCGTCGCGACGCTGTCGGCCATCGCGGCGATACGGCCGGCATCGAGCTTCAACCGGTCGAGCAGCGCCGGTGACAGGCCAGCGGCAGCGCCCTTCGCCATGTCGACGGCGTTCGCCGCCAGGATCGCCGGGTCGGCGGTGCGGATCGCGGCGGCGATCGACTCCAGCGCGGACGCCTTGGCAGCACTCGACAGCCCGGCGAGCACGGTCGCGGCGAGGCGCGCGCGGACGCCCATGTCGGCGATCAGCGCGGGACCATCGGTCTGGTGGTCGAGAGCGGTTGTCATGACGGGCGCGAATATCATGCAGCGCGCGCCGGCCAAAGCCCCTATCGCTTTCGCGTAAGGGAATGATATCGAGCGTTTCGATGAGCGGGGGAATCGAAGCAGCGGGCGATATCGCCACCGGGGCATTGCTGGGCCGCGCGGTCGAACCGCGCGCCGGCGAGATGGCGGGCGATGCGCACGGCGATGGGCTGTGCCTCAATTGCGGCACCGCGCTGATCGGCAGCTATTGCCACGCCTGCGGGCAAGGCGGGCATGTCCACCGCTCGCTCTCCTCGATCGGGCACGACCTGCTGCACGGCGTGTTCCACTTCGAGGGCAAGGTCTGGCACACGCTGCCGATGCTGGTGCTGCACCCGGGCGCGCTGACGCGACGTTACATCGCCGGCGAGCGCGCGCGGTTCGTCTCGCCGCTGGCCTTGTTCCTGTTCTTCGTCTTCCTGATGTTCGCGACGATCCACAGCTTTGGCGGCGAACTGGACGAGGTCGACGGGACGCCGGCGGCGCGGATCGAGCGCACCGCGAAATTCGACCAGGGCATCGCCGGACTCGAAGGCGAACTCAAACGCGCTGAGCAAAGCCGGGCAAAGGGCGCGCCGGGCGCAAGCGATGCCGATGACATCGCGACACTGCGCACCAAGATCGACAGCCTGAAGATAGCACGCGATACCTTCGCCGCGAGCAAGGACGGCAAGCAACGCGTGACGTTCAGTACCTATCTGACCGGCTGGGCGCCGCTCGACAGGGGAATCGCCAAGGCCAACGCCAATCCCGGCCTCGCGCTCTACAAGCTGCAGTCGAGCGCCTATAAATATAGCTGGGGGTTGATCCCGATTTCGGTGCCGTTCGTCGCCCTGTTGTTCCTGTGGAAGCGGCGTTACAAGCTGTACGATCACACAATTTTCGTAACCTACAGCCTGTCGTTCATGCTGCTGCTGGTAACGGTGTTCACCCTCGGCCTGGAGATCGGTGCACCGGGCTGGATCCTCGGCTTGATGCTCGCCTTCGGCCCGCCGGTGCATTTGTTCGCCCAGTTGCGCGGCGCCTATCAATTGCGCAAGCGCTCCGCGCTGTGGCGAACCGCCGCGCTGACCATGTTCGGCTTTGTCGCACTCATCCTGTTCATGACGCTGCTGCTCGGCCTCGGCCTGATGGGGTGATCGCGCCACGGACGGATCGGGCGCGTATCAGGGATAGTTGCACATGATCATCGGTATCGACCTTGGCACGACCAACAGTGCCGCCGCAGTGTGGCGCGACGGCGCGGCGCAGTTGATCCCCAATCGGCTCGGCCATGTCCTGACGCCGTCGGCGGTGAGCGTGGAGGCCGACGGCACGATCATCGTCGGGCTCGCCGCGCGCGAGCGCCAGGCCAATCATGCCGCCGATACGGTGACCGCTTTCAAGCGCTATATGGGCACGCGGCGGAGCACAAAGCTTGGTCGCCACAGCTTTTCCGCCGAGGAGTTGTCCGCGCTTGTCCTGCGCTCGCTGAAGGAAGACGCGGAAGCCTTTCTCGGCGAGCCGGTGACCGAGGCAGTGATCACCGTTCCGGCCTATTTCAACGACAAGCAGCGCAAGGCGACGCACCGCGCCGGCGAACTGGCCGGGCTGAAGGTCGAACGGCTGATCAACGAGCCGACCGCGGCCGCGCTGGCCTATGGCATCCAGAATCTCGACAGCGAATCGCGCTTCTTCGTGTTCGACCTCGGCGGAGGCACCTTCGACGTGTCGATCGTCGAGATTTTCGAGGGCGTGATCGAGGTGCGTGCGTCGACCGGCGACAATCGGCTGGGCGGCGAGGATTTCAACGACCTGCTGATCAACCTGATGCGCGACCAGGTCGGCGCGGCGTGGGAGGCCGATCGCCATGACGACGCGCTGCACCAGAAGATCCGCGAGCAGGCCGAGCGCGCGCGACGAACGTTGAGCAGCGCCGGATCTGCGACGATGACCGTCACCTGGCGCGACGAGACACACAGCTGCGAGGTCGACACCGCGACCTTCGAGGCGGCGGCTGCACCGATGCTCGAGCGATTGCGCGAGCCGGTGCTGCGCGCGCTGCGCGACAGCGAGATCAAGCCCGACGCATTGTCGGAGATCATCCTGATCGGCGGGGCGACACGGATGCCGCTGGTGCGACGTGCCGTCGCGCGGATGTTCGGGCGCTTTCCCAATGCCAGCGTCAACCCCGACGAGGCGGTCGCGCTCGGCGCGGCGGTGCAGGCGGGACTGAAGGCGCGCGACGCGGCGCTGAAAGAGGTCGTGGTGACCGATGTCTGCCCCTATTCGCTCGGCGTCGACATGTCGCGACATCTGCCGGGCGGCGGCGTCGAGACGGGTATCTTCGCGCCGATCATCGAGCGCAACACGGTGATCCCGGCGAGCCGGATGCACAGCTTCGGCACGATGCAGGACAACCAGGCGGCGGTGGAATTCGGCATCTTCCAGGGCGAGGCGCGCGCCGTTGCCGACAATGTCGAGATCGGCCGGACGAAGATCCGCGTCCCGCGCGGGCCGGCCGGGCAGATCGTCGATGTACGCTTTTCCTACGACGTCAGCGGACTGCTCGAGGTCGACATCGTCGTGCAGCAGAGCGGCGAAAAGACCACGCTGGTGATCAACGACGAATCGGCCGGCGACGACGCGGCAGTGTCCCAGCGTCGCGACGTGCTGGCGGCGCTGAAGACGCACCCGCGCGACAGCGAACCCAACCGCGCCGCGATGGCGCGGGGCGAGCGTGCCTATGAAAATGCGCTGGGTGACGAGCGCGCGACGATCGACATGTTGATCAGCGAGTTTCGCGTTGCGCTCGACGGGCAGGACCCGCGCGTCATCGAGCAGGCACGCGCGCGCTTCCAGACCGCGATCGACGCGATCGAGGGCGAAACCTTTCTGTGAAGAGCGCCTGGGCGATCCTCGGCGTCGCGCGGGGCGCCGATCGCGACACGATCCGCAAGGCCTATGCGCGCAAGCTCAAGCTAACCAATCCGGAGGACGATCCTGAAGGGTTCAAGACGCTGCGCGCGGCCTATGAACAGGCGCTCGAGGCGCTGCGTTGGGCGCAATATGACATCATCGAGGAAGAGGACGAAGTCGAGGCGGCTGATGAGCCGGGCGATGATGCGCGCTGGACCGAGCCGCCACGTGAACGGGCGGCGGAAGCGTCAACCGACAAACCGACGATCGAAGAACAGCAGCGTGCCGACGAACTGGCCGCCTTGCAGGAGATCACGCGCGGGCTGAGCGCGCTGCTCGAAGCACCCGAGCGCGACGACCGCGCGGTCGAGCGGCAATTCGCCGCGTTTCGCCATGCCCCTGCGCTGACCGAGATCGCGGTACGCGCATCGGCCGAAACATGGCTCGCCGACCTGCTCGCCCGCACCGTGCCGCAAAGCGATGCGATCCTGCGCGAGGCGACCGAGTTGTTCGGCTGGAACGACAGTCGTCGCCAATCCTGGTCGGTGTTGCGGCTGATGGCGCGGCTTGACGAATGGCGCCTGATCGCCGCGCTCAGCCGCCCGGATCATCGGCTGCATCGTGGCTGGCTCGCCTTGCGGCGCGCACCGCAGAGCGATCTGGCGTGGCGGCTGCGGACCCTCGTTCCCGGCGTCGCGGGACAGGTGCGCGCGTTGCTCGAGCGCATCGACGGCGACGCCCCGGGGGTCGCACATTCGCTCGATCCGGGCACCGTGGCGCGCTGGCACGACTGGCTTGCCACACCGCGCATCACCTCGGGCAAGCTGATTGCCGCACCGATCGGGCTGGCGCTCATCTGGCTGCTTGCCCGGCTGGTTCCGCCAGGTTTGTGGCGGACGATGGTATTGGGACTGGGCGGCGGCGTCGCCCTGGCCATGCCGATGCTGTTGCTGGTCGGCGAGCGCATGCAGCGCCGCATTGCGACTCGCCCGCCATGGCTCGCGCGGGGCTGGGTCGGCGGCTATGTCCTGACGGCGACGGTGGCGCTGCTCACGCCGCCAGGCACCATCGCCGCGATGGTGGTGACCATGCTGGCGGCAATCGCCGCGCTGTGGATCGGTTTGCAGCGCGACCCGGACGAGCCGCTGGCGATCGGGCGCAGCAGGATCGTGTGGCTGACATTGCTCTATATCGGCGCCGTCGCCGGTGTCGGCTTTCTGCGCATCGATCCCTCATCCGCGCTGATCCTCGGCGTTGCCCTGCCGCTTTACCCGCTGATGCGGATCATCGCCTGGCGCCGGCTGACGCTGTGGGTCGCGCTATGGCAACCGGTGCGGCGGGATGTCACCCTGACAGCGCTCGTCGGCGCCGCGGTGATCCTGACGATCGTTGGCGGTGCCGTGCGCTCCGGCTTCGGCAACGGCGTGGTGGACGAGGTGTTCGTCGCGTGCCTGGTCGGTGCCATCCTGATCTTGCCGCCGACCTCCCTGCTCGGAGCCTTTGGCAGCAACTGGGGCAAGCTGGTTCATTTCATTGTCGTGCGCGGACTGACCGTGGCGATGATCGCCACCGTATCGGGCTTGCTGCTGCACGATGACGGCGACCGCTCGCCAACAGGCGGCGGCCTGTCGCCCACCGCGACAGTCGAGCACCGGGTCGATCGCCTGCTCGACGATATCGGGCGCAGCGAGCCGGGTTTCGCGCAGATCGCAGCGGGCAACCCGTCGCTCCACGCGGCGTTTCGCGCGATCGCACAGCGCGATGTGCGCGAACGGCGGAGCGAGGACCTCATCCGCGACATCAACGCGCTGATCTCCGAGCGCTTCGTCGCGCTGCTGCCCCGGGCGAGCAACGCTCAGATCGCGGAGGAACTGCGCATCAGGCTGGCCGAGCGCCAGGCGCTGCTCACCCTCTCCCCGACCGCCTGTGCCACTGCCGACCGACCGTCGCCACCGACGGCGATCGCCGTGCGACGCAAGGCTTTGGTGTTCGACGTGCTGGCCCACCCACCCGCCACGGCGCCGCAGGACGGACGCGCGCTGTCGAGCCAACAGCTGATCGAAGAAGCGATGCACAAGGACGGGCTGACCATCGCCGCGCTCAACCGCCTGTTCGCCGACAATGCCAGCCCGGCCGAACGATGCCGCGCCGCGATCATCTATCTCGGCGCGCTCGCGGTTCATGCCGACAATGATATCGCCGCGACGATCCGCGCCGAGCGCAAGTCGGCGAAGAAACCGTGAGCAAATTGCCCACGCAAGATCGTCGTGCGCTCAACGGCAGGGATAATGGGCGATGATGACGTGCGCGAAGCCGTCCTTCACGCTACCCGCGCGCTGCGCAGGCGGTAAAGCGGCGAACCATTTCATCAGCTCGTCCGAACTCATCTTCGATCCCTCGGGCGCGCAGGCCAGCGGCGGTTGGCCCGCCGCCTTGCGCGCTGCCTTGTCGGCCTTCCACGCCGTCACCGCATCGCCCACCTCTCCCTTGAGCACGCCGATGTCCGAAGAGAGCATTGCCATCACGCCCTTGGCCTTGAGCGCGTTCGCCCTGGCGAGAAGCTGATCGACCGTCATCGCCCGCGCTGCCAGCGGCATCATTGCCGCCGTCGCCGCCACCGCCACTTTTGTCCAACGCCGCATGCAAAAAACCCTCCCGCCATGATCGACGAGAGGGCTAATGCCGGCCGGATGTCCGGTCGATGAACGGGGTCGGTTACGCCCCGGCGGGTGCCGGATTGCCGAACGGTCCCTGCCCCTTGGGCCGGCGCGTCTTGGGAATCGAGGTGCCGCCAGTGGGCAGCGCCGAGCCCTTGGCGTCGTTGTCGGGACGGTCGATCGAACCGCCCGTGGCGAGATGCTTGATCTCGTCGCCGGTGATCGTCTCGAACTCGAGCAAGGCGCCGGCGATCTGGTGGAGCTGGTCGATATTGTCGGTCAGCACCTTGGTCGCACGCTTGTGGCCGTCGTCGACGAGGCGGCGGATCTCGCTGTCGATCAGCAAGGCCGTCTCGTTCGACATATTGTGCCGCTGGGTCTGCGAGTAACCGAGGAATGTCTCGCCCTGCTCCTCCTCATATTCGAGCGGGCCGAGCTTTTCGGACATGCCCCAGCGCATCACCATCGCGCGGGCCAGCTTGGTCGCCTGCTTGATGTCGCCCGACGCGCCCGACGACACCTTGTCGTGGCCGAAGATCAGTTCCTCGGCGACGCGGCCGCCCATCGCGATGGCGAGATCGGCGTACATCTTGTCGCGGTGATAGGAGTAGTTGTCGCGCTCGGGCATCGAGACGACCATGCCGAGGGCACCGCCGCGCGGGATGATCGTGGCCTTGTGGATCGGGTTCGACGCCGGCTCATGGACATGGACCAAAGCGTGGCCGGCTTCATGATAGGCGGTCATGCGCTTTTCCTCGTCGGTCATGACGAGCGATTTCCACTCGGTGCCCATGATCACGCGGTCCTTGGCGAGCTCGAACTGCGCCATCGCGACGAGCCGCTTGCCGAGCCGTGCCGCCATCAGCGCCGCCTCGTTGACGAGGTTGGCGAGATCGGCGCCCGACATGCCCGGCGTGCCGCGCGCGATGGTGCGCGCGTCGACATCGGGGGCCAGCGGGACCTTCTTCATGTGCACTTCGATGATTTTCACGCGGCCCTCGATATCGGGCAGCGGCACCGTCACGCGGCGATCGAAACGACCCGGGCGCAGCAGCGCGGGATCGAGCACGTCAGGCCGGTTGGTCGCGGCAATGATGATGATGCCCTCATTGGCCTCGAAGCCGTCCATCTCGACCAGCAGCTGGTTGAGCGTCTGCTCGCGCTCGTCATTGCCATTGCCGAGCCCGGCGCCGCGATGACGACCGACCGCATCGATTTCATCGATGAAGACGATGCACGGCGCCGACTTCTTGGCCTGTTCGAACATGTCGCGGACGCGGCTGGCGCCGACGCCGACGAACATCTCGACAAAGTCCGAGCCGGAAATGGTGAAGAACGGCACGCCCGCCTCACCCGCAATGGCACGGGCGAGCAGGGTCTTGCCGGTGCCGGGCGAGCCGACCAGCAGCGCACCCTTGGGAATCTTGCCGCCGAGCCGGGCGAACTTGGTCGGATCCTTGAGGAACTCGACGATCTCCTGCAGCTCCTCGCGCGCCTCGTCGATGCCGGCGACGTCGTCGAAGGTCACCTTGCCCTCGCGTTGCGTCAGCATCTTGGCGCGGCTCTTGCCGAAGCCCATCGCGCCCGAGCCCGAGCCCTTCTGCATCTGGCGGATGACGAAGAAGGCGAGGCCGACCATCAGCAGGAACGGCAGCGACTGATAGAGCAGCAGCTGCCAGATCGGCGCGCCTTCCTCGGGCTTGGCGGTGATCGTCACGCTGTTCTTGCGCAGCTTGTCGGCAAGCTGCGGATCGGGGATCGCATAGGTACGGAATTTTTCGTTGTTCTTCATCGCGCCGGTGATCACGTCTCCGGCGACATTGACCTCAGCCACGGTGCCCTGCTCGACCTTGTCGAGAAACGCCGAATAGGCGATCGTGTTGACGCCCGCGGTCTGCGCGCGCCCATCGAGCATGGTGACGAACAGCGCCCCCGCAACGAGGATACCGACCCAGATGAGCAGATGCTTCATCCACGGGTTGGGCCCACCGGCATCGGGACCCTGCGGCTTGTCTTGATCGTTCATCGGCTTTGCGCACCTTTCGTCACCAAACAAGATAGGCGACGCGCGGTTAATGGCAATGGAACGGGGCCGTATTTGGGCCGATCCGCATCAACGGCGCGGCGGTGCCACCCGAAAATGCCAGATTTCGCGCTTCGCGGTCGCCATGACGCCACCCTGCGTCGCCGATGTGCCGCGCTCGAGCGCGTCGAGCAGCGACTCGACATTGCTTGCCGAATCGAACGTCGGTCGCGTGATCGCGGCGGCGTTCCGGACCTCGTCGATCGCGCGACGCGCGACGCGGCGGCGCAGATCGCGAGGCACGTCCGGCAGCGCAACCTCGACAGCGCCGCCGTCGGTGGCCTTCGCATGATACCGCCAGAGGCGATCGGCGAGCTCGGCCAGCGCGGCGTCTGCTTCGGCGGCATGCGTCGCGGCGCGGGCAAGATTGACCGGATCGAGCCAGGCCTCTGCGGCAAGTAGCTGACGAACGCGCACGCGTTCATAGCGTGTGTCGCTATTGCTCGGATCGTCAAAGAAGGGAATGCCAGACGCTTCGACGAGCCCGCGCAACGCCGCGCGGCGCCAGCCGAGAAGCGGGCGAACCAGGGTGAGCGCGCCGAGCGCGCGCCGAGCGCGGATTCCGGCGAGGCCTGCCGGGCCGCTGCCGCGCGCGACGCGCATGAGAAAGGTCTCGGCCTGATCGTCGGCGTGATGCGCGGTCGCAACGATCGTCGCACCGGCGTCGGTCGCCCAGCGCGTGAGGAGATCATAGCGCAGCGCGCGCGCCTCGGCCTGGATGTCGCTGGGGCCGATCGCGCGGTCGGCGGCAAGCGTTGTATGCGGCACGCCGGCATCGGCGCACCATGCGGCGACCAGCGCCGCCTCCTCGGCCGCCGCTGCACGCAGTCCATGGTCGACGGTCGCGGCGACTACTTGCCCGGGAAAGGCGGCATGGGCGAGCGCAAGCAGCGCCATGCTGTCGGCGCCGCCCGAAACGGCCACCGCCAGGGCTTCCGCCGGGGCGAGCGGATGTCCCAGCACGCGGCCGAGATCGCCACGAAATCGCGCGATTTCGGCCGCGGGAAGTGCGCTTGCGCGCACCTGATCAATAGCTGCCCGGCGCCGACCGGATCACTTGCACTTCGACTTCGCGCGACCCTCGTCAAGGTCGGCCTTGATCTTCGCGGTCAGTTTCGGCCCATATTTCAGCGCCTCGTCATAGACCTGGCAGATGTCCGCCGCCGGCTTGTTGAGCGCCTTCAGGGCCTCGGCGAGATTCATCAGGCTGTCGGGTGCGCGGTCGCCGTCGGGGAATTTCTTGTAGCTCTTGTAGAAGGCAAGCGCCGCCGCCGCCGGCTTGCCGTCGTCGAGATAGGAGAGGCCGATCAGGTTTTGCGCGTAGCTGGCGCGCTTGTGCCTGGGGAATTTGCTGACGACCCCTTCGAGCTGCGCCTGCGCCTCGGGATAAAGCTTCGCCGCGTAGAGGCGGTAGCCATAGATATAATCATCCTCCGCCGGGTCGCCGGTTACAGGCTTCTCGATCGCGGCAATCCGGGCGCCACGGGCGGGATCGCGCGTGGCCGGCGTCGTCGGCTTGGCCGGGGTTGTGGCAGTACCACCGGACTTGGTCGGAGCCGGCCTCGTCGCCGGCCCTGCAGCCGGCTCCACGGATGCGGACCCGGCGGTCGCGGTGGCGCCGTCTTCCAGCGACTTGAGCCGCGCATCGGTGATACGCTTATACGCGTTGAAGGCATCCTCAAGAATCTGGAGGCGGTGGCTCGCGGTCTCGACCTGGCCGGTGACAGCGGTGAGGCGCATCTCGAGCGCGTCGACGCGCGCATTGAGATCGGTCACCGGACTGTTCGATGGCGAGCCGGGAACGATGGTGTCGGGCATCCGCGGGGCGTTGTCGGGCTGGACATATTGCCCGCTGCCGCCCGGAAAAACCTTGCGCTGGACCGCCCGCATCTCGCTCTCGAGACGGTCGACGCGACCCTCGATCGCAGTCTGCGCCTGTGCCGCGATCGGCATCAGGCTCAGCCCTGCGAGCAACAGCGCCCTGATCATCATGTTCGGCATCATGCACCCCCGGTGTCGGTTGCTCGCCCGGTGTAATGTCATCGTGTCATAACCCTCAAGGCGTTGGTGTCGCGACAGGCGTCGGTTTCGCAGGCGCCGGCACGGTCGGCGCAGCGATGTTGAGCGCCGGCACGCTGGTCGCCACCGGCTTCGGCGTCGGGGCATGACTTGGCGTCGGGCGTGGCGCCGGCGGCTTCGCGGGCCGGTCAGGCGTCGCGCTGGCGGCCGGCGGCGGCGTCGCATCCGGTGCCGGGGTGGCGCGAGCGAGCAGCGCGGCGGCACTCAGCGGTACATCCTTGATCGCGATCTTGCCGGTGCCCAGCGCGGACACCACGGTACCATTGACCGTGACCTGCAGCTTGTCGGGCCGACCGACATTGATCATCGGATTCTGCGCAGTGGTCGGCACGTCGAAATGGTCGCCGGGCCTGAGCGTGTTCTCGAACAGCGTCCTGCCCTTCGGCGTACCGTCCGCCTCATAGACGCGCATCCAGACATCGTCATTGGCGGTCAAGGTCACCTGGCCGGTCAGCGGCGCGGTCGGCATCGCCACAACCGGCGGCGGCACCTCGCTCGGCACGACGAGCGGCGGGGGGCCATTCTCCTGACCACGGAACAGGCTGGTGCCGAACCACAGGCCGGCCCCGATCAGCAGCAGTACGGCGACGATCCCGCCGAAGACGGCGACGCTGCGGCTCGGCACGCGCGCCGGGTCGTTGATCTCATAGGCTTCATATTCGGTGCGGCGCACCGTCTGTTCGTTGATGCCCCGCACCTCGCGCGCGACCGACGCCTCGTCCACGCCGACCGCACGGGCATAGGCCTTGGCGAAGCCGACGGCATAGGTGATCGACGGCAGCTGGGCGAAGTCCGACTGCTCGATCGCCTCGAGCTGGCGCAGCGGAATGCGCGTGCGGGCGGCGATCTCGGCGAGCGACAGGCCCTGCGCCTCGCGCGCGTCGCGCAGCTTCTCGCCGGCGGTCTTGGGAAACAGCGTCGCTTCTTCGCCGGCGGTGGGATCGGTCATGTAACTCTCCGGCAGGTTGGTTGCGGCCCGTTCTTCCCTGCGTCGCGCCACCGTCTCACAAAGCGCTGCTCCAGTGTCAACGGTCCCGATGCTCGCCCTGACGCGCGATCATGCCAGTTCGACACCGGTTTCGGCCGCCCAGCCCGCCAGCGCAGCCCGCATATCGCGCGGCGGGTGGGCGAGAAGCGCCTGCATCCACGGCATCAAGGCGCCGCGATCGAGCGAGCAGACCATCGCCTTGATCGGCCCGACCGCCGCCGGGGTAATCGACAGGCGGTCGATACCGAGGCCGATCAGCGCCATCGCCTCGAGCGGGCGGCCGCCCATTTCGCCGCACACGCCGAGCTGCACATTGGCTTCGCGACACGGTGCGACGACGCGCGCGAGGAAGCGCAGGATCGACGGACTGAGCCAGTCGTAACGCTCGGCGAGCTTGGGGTTGGCGCGGTCGGCGGCGAACAGGAACTGGGTCAGGTCGTTGGTGCCGACCGACAGGAAATCGAGGTTGGGCAACAACAGGTCGAGCTGCTCCGCCAGCGCCGGCACCTCGAGCATCGCGCCGTAGCGAATCTCGACCGGCATCTTGCGCCCGCGCTCGACGAGGTAGCTCCGCTGCGCTTCGAACAATGCGCGGGCCTCGTCGAACTCCCAGGCTTCCGAAACCATCGGAAACATCACGTTGAGCGTGCGGCCCGCCGCCGCCTCTAGCAATGCGCGCGCCTGGACCTTCATCAGGCCGGCACGGCCCAGCGCGAGCCGCAGCGCGCGCCAGCCCATCGCCGGGTTTTCGTCATTATCGTCCTGGGCGAGATAGGGCAGCGCCTTGTCGCCGCCGATATCGACCGTGCGGAACACCACCGGGCGATCGCCGGCAGCATCGAGCACGTCCTTGTACAGCCGCTGCTGGCGCTCGCGCGCCGGCAGCGTCGCCGAGACGAGGAACTGGAATTCGGTGCGGAACAACCCGATGCCGTCGGCACCGGTGACGTCGAGCGCGGCGATGTCGTCGCGCAGCCCGGCATTGACCATCACCGTGACGCGGTGTCCGTCCTTGGTCGTCGGCACGACGCTCTTGAGCGCGGCATAGGCAGCGCGGCGCTTCTGGCGGACGGCGGCGCGCGTGTCGAACGCCTCCGCCATCGCGCTGGACGGCCGCACGAAGACATTGCCCTCGGCGGTATCGAGCAGCAGCAGGTCGCCCTCGGCGATCGCGCGGCGCACGCCCTTCACGCGACCGAGCACCGGCACGCCCATCGCGCGCGCGACGATCGTGACGTGCGCGGTGAGCGAGCCTTCCTCCAGCACCACGCCCTTCAAGCGCCGGCGATCATATTCGAGCAGCTCGGCCGGACCGAGGTTGCGCGCGATCAGGATCGTGTCCTGGCGCAGGCCGAGCTGCGCCGCCGTGCCCATCTGGCCCGAGACGATGCGCAACAGGCGGTTCGACAGATCCTCGAGATCGTGCATCCGATCCGCCAGCAGCGGATCGTCGATCTGGCGCATGCGCGTGCGGGTGCGCTGCTGGACGCGTTCGATCGCGGCCTCCGCGGTCAGGCCGGAATCGATCGCCTCGTTGATGCGCCGCGACCAGCCCTCGTCATAGGCGAACATTTTGTACATCTCGAGCACCTCGTCATGCTCGCCGCCGACGCCGAACTCGGCCTGCTGCGCCATGCGGTCGATCTGCTCGCGCATCTTGGCAAAGGCGGCGTAGAGCCGCTGGCGCTCGGCCTCGATGTCCTCCGCCACGGTATGCTCGATGGTGATGCGTGGCTGGTGATATACCGCGTAGCCGCTGCCCATGCCGTCGACCAGCTTGAGCCCGGCAATGCGCACAGCGGCGGTCGATTGCGGGCGATCGACGCTGGTGCCGCCGCCATCGGCGAGCTCGGCATTGGCGATCAGCTCGCTCAGCACCATCGCCACGGTCTGCAGCGCCTCGATCTCGACATCGCCATATTTGTACGAGGCGGCATGCTGCACGGCGAGCACGCCGATAACGCGTTCGCGGCGGATGATCGGCACGCCGGCAAAGCTGTGGAACTTCTCCTCGCCGGTTTCCGGCTTGTAGGCGAAATCGGGATGGCTGGTCGCCTCGTCGAGGTTGAGCACGTCGCCATCCTTGGCGATCGTGCCGACCAGTCCCTCGCCGAGCGCCAGCTTGGTGACATGGACCGCCTCCTGCGCGAGGCCGCGCGTGGCGTAGAGTTCGAGTTCGCCGTCGCGCAGCAGGTAGATCGAGCACACCTCGCTGTGCATCGCCTCGCCGACGATCCCGACCACCGCGTTGAGCTTGGCCTGCGCCGCGGTGCGCGACGCCATCACGTCGTGCAGACGGACGAGGATTTCGCGGGCGGAAGAGGCGGCGGCTGGCATCGGGCGGAGCTAACAGATTGTGCGCAGCATCGCTACGCCGCCGCCGCTACGGCAGGCAAAGAAAAGCTACGCCGGAACGCTAGTCAAAACCTAGTCGAACAAGCCGTCCTGCGTGCTCGCGGGCGGGTTGAGCCCAAGATGCTTCCAGCCCCCCGCGTTGAGGCAGCGGCCGCGCGCGGTGCGCGCGATCAGGCCGAGCTGGATGAGATAGGGCTCGATCACTTCCTCGACCGTGTCGCGCGGTTCACTGAGGCCGGCGGCGAGCGTCTCGACCCCGACGGGGCCGCCGCGATAGATATCGGCGATCATCGTCAAGTAGCGGCGATCCATCGCATCTAGCCCGAGCCCGTCGACTTCGAGCCGGTTGAGCGCGGCGTCGGCCGCAGCGGCGTCGACCAAATCATGTCCGGCGGCATGGGCGAAATCGCGCACGCGGCGCAGCAGCCGACCGGCGATGCGCGGCGTGCCGCGCGCCCGCCGGGCGATCTCCTGCGCGCCGTCGGGCGAAATGGCGAGATCGAGCAGCGACGCGGCGCGCGACACGACGCGCTCCAGTTCGTCGACGGTGTAGAAATGCAGCCGCACCGGGATGCCGAAACGATCGCGCAGCGGCGTGGTCAGCAGTCCCTGGCGCGTCGTCGCGCCGATCAGCGTGAAGCGCGGCAGGTCGATCCGCACCGAGCGCGCCGACGGCCCCTCGCCGATCATCAGGTCGAGCGCGCGATCCTCCATCGCCGGGTAGAGCACTTCCTCGACCGCCGGCTGGAGGCGGTGGATCTCGTCGATGAACAGCACGTCGCCATCCTCGAGATTGGTCAGCAGCGCGGCGAGATCGCCCGACTTGGCGATCACCGGGCCCGAGGTGGCGCGGAACCCCACCCCCATCTCGCGCGCGACGATCTGTGCCAGCGTCGTCTTGCCGAGGCCGGGCGGGCCGAAGAACAGCACATGGTCGAGCGCATCGCCGCGCGATTTGGCGGCGGCAATGAATATGCGCAGATTCTCGCGCGCCGCCTTCTGCCCGACGAAATCGTCGAGGCTCTTGGGGCGCAGCGCAGCATCCACGTCTTCGCTGCGGCGGGCGGGGGTGATGAGGCGGTCGTCGGTCATTGGCTCGATCCCAAAGCGTCCGGGACGTGCTGCGCGTTATGAAGGATGCGTACCACCAACAAATCGTCGCCTTCGAGCGTGTAGTAAATCCGGTGCGATCGGAAGCCGAAGCTGCGCATGTTTTCGGCCAGCGCCGGTTCGGCGACACCCGCCAGGGGACGCGCCTCGATCAGGGCGAAGACGGCGATCAGGCCTTCCAGATACTCCTTCGCGACGCGCGCGCCGAACACCGACTTGCTGTAGTCGCGGATCCCGCGCAAATCCTCCCGCGCCGCCGGCGCGGTACGAAGCCTAGTCACGGAGGTCGGGGTCTTCGGCAATGAGCTCGGCAATGATCTCGCGAGGATCGCGATCGATCACGCCCGAACGCAATCCCTCATCCACCATCGCCTTTACCCATTGCCGCTCGGCGCTCGCGGCCTGGTCGCGCCGCACCAGATCGCGCACATAATCGGCCGCATTGGCATAGGCGCCTTCGGAAATCCGCGATTCGACCCAGCTTTGCAGCGCCGCCGGCATGGAGATGGTGAGTTGCGTCATGCTGCGAATATAACCCGATGCGGTCGAAGCGCCAATGCGACCGCACCTTGCCGGCGGGTGGCGCCGTTTGGGCGCGCGGGGGTGATGAGGCGGTCGTCATCAACCATCGTGAGTGCCGCTAGCATAATCAGGCTGGCCCCATGCACGCCGAAATTCTTCCATCATACGCAAAGCGCGACCTTGAAACTTGCCGCAGCCCAAACGCTGCGCCTCCGCATTATCATTGAACAATTCGAGCGCGCCGGTGCCGAGGATTTCAGCTTCGCGCGTGTTCGCTCGCTCGGCGAGGTCATTGAGATATGCGAATACCAGGCATTCTTGATCAGCCGCCAGTTTATGGTCGATCAGCAACCTGCCGACGCTCCCAAACACAACCGTCGGCAGATCCAGATCTTCCACATCAATCGCGTTAGCCAGAAAAGGGCACGCATTGAAAAGCTCGCTGACTTCAGGCGCAATCACTTCGCCGCCTTCCTGAGCGCCAATCGCACCAGCGCATCGAGGCTGGCACCCGTACCCAGTTCCTCCTCGGCCGCACCGACGGCGGCATTGGCTTCGGCCGGGCGGAAGCCGAGATTGAGCAGCGCCGAGACCGCATCCGAGGCGGCGCTGGTCGCCGCCGCAACCGGTGTGACCGATCCGGGGATCACCCCGCCGGCCTTGTCCTTCAACTCGCGCACGATGCGTTCGGCGAGTTTGGGGCCGACGCCGTTGGCGCGGCCGATCATCGCCTTGTCCTGCGCGGCGATGGCGCGGGCGAGTTCGGTCGGTTCAAGCACCGAGAGGATTGCCAGCGCAACACGCGCGCCGACGCCCTGCACGCCGGTGAGCAGGCGGAACCAGTCGCGCTCGTCGGGGCGGGCGAAGCCGACGAGGCGGATGAAATCCTCGGCAACGAGCATTTCGGTGAACAGGGTCGCGGCCTCGCCGACCGGGCCGATCGCCGCGAGCGTCTTGGCCGAGGCGCCGACGATATACCCCACGCCGCCGACATCGATCACCGCATGGTCGATGCCGGTCGATTCCAGTCTGCCCTTGAGATGCGCGATCATTTGCGCGTGCTAGCAGTTCCTCCCCGGTACGGGGAGGGGGACCATTTGCTTCTTCAGCAAATGGTGGAGGGGCTGGTCGCGCAAGCTAGAGTCTCGACCAAGAGACGGTGTGTTTCGCCTCTCAAACGGCGAACGGACGGTCGGTATTTGTCGCTTGTGCTTGCCCTACCAGCCCCTCCACCGCTTCGCGGTCCCCCTCCCCGTTCCGGGGAGGAATTAGGAGGTGACGGCTAACGTGCGGCGAGCGTTCTTGCTGACGCCAGATGGTGCGCATGACAGATCGCCACGGCGAGCGCATCGGCGGCATCGGGGCCGTCGATCTTCACGCCCGGCAGCAGCCGCGCGACCATCGCGTGAACCTGGGCCTTTTCCGCGTTGCCGGTGCCGACCACCGCCTTCTTGACCAGTCGCGCGGCATATTCGCCCGGCTCGATTCCGGCGCGCGCGACCGAGCACAGCACGACGCCGCGTGCCTGGCCAAGCTTCAGCGTCGATTGCGGATTGGCGTTGACGTACACTTCCTCGACCGCCGCCGCCTCGGGCGCATGATCGACGATCAGCGCGCCGAGCATCATGTCGAGATGCGCAAGCCGGCGGGCGAGCGGCGTGGCGCTATCGGTTTTGAGCCGGCCATTGGCGAGGTGCGACAGCCGGTTACCCTCGGCGCGGATCAGCCCCCAGCCGGTGGTGGCGAGGCCGGGGTCGAGGCCGAGGATGATCATGCGTGCTGTTCGCGCGAGAAAGAGAAAGATTTTTTCACGCGAAGGCGCGAAGGCGCGGAGGTGTCGCGCGCGGCGCCTGCGTCTCGCGTCAGCGAGATCTTCTTATTCCGGGGCAACCGATCAAATTGTCTTCCGCGTTCGCACGTGCGTTTGCCGGGTGCGCACCCGCTCCGCGCCTTCGCGCCTTCGCGTGAATCAATCTCTTCTTCTGCCGAGGCATCGCCGAGCTTAACGACAGGCGAGAGCGACCTGCCCTCGCCCTCCCATGCTGCGCATGGGCCCCTCCCTCTCCCGCCGGGAGAGGGAATAGAGGTCAACCCAGCTTCTCCATCACGGCGTCGGACACTTCATAATTGCCCCACACGGTCTGCACGTCGTCGTCGTCGTCGAGCGTGTCGATCAGCTTGAACAGCAGCGCGGCGTCGGCCTCGTCGACATCGACCATGATCTGCGGGCGCCAGGCGAGCTTGGCGCCTTCGGCTTCGCCGAGCACCGGGGTCAGCGCCTTGGTAACTTCGTGAAGATCGCCCTGCGCGGTCCAGATCTCGTGGCCGTCCTCGCTCGACTGCACGTCCTCGGCACCCGCTTCGAGCGCGGCCTCGAACACCTTCTCGGCATCGCCGGCACTGGCGGGGTAGGTGATCAGGCCCATTCGGTCGAAGGCATGGCTGACCGAACCGCTGGCGCCGAGGTTGCCGCCATTTTTCGACACCGCCGTGCGCACATTGGTGGCGGTGCGGTTGCGGTTGTCGGTCAGCGCCTCGATGATCAGCGAGACGCCGCCGGGCCCGAAGCCCTCATAGCGGATTTCCTCGTAATTCTCGGCATCGCCGCGCGTCGCCTTGTCGATCGAGCGCTGGATATTGTCCTTCGGCATCGACGCCGCCTTGGCGGTGTTGACCGCCGCGCGCAGCCGCGGGTTCATATCCGGATCGGGCAGCCCCATCTTGGCCGCGACGGTGATTTCGCGGCTCAGCTTGGAGAACATGCCCGAGCGCTTTTTGTCCTGCGCGCCCTTGCGGTGCATGATGTTCTTGAACTTGGAATGGCCTGCCATCGCGGTATCGCGTCTTTCTTCCTGGAGATCGGGAGCGCTCTAGCGCTTTCGTCGGTCGTTGCTCAACCCGCTGCGGCGGCGTTGCGCGTCATCATCGCGGCAAAACCCGCGGTCATTTCCTCGATCGTGCGCGCTGCCACCGGATCGGCGGCGATACGCGCGTCGTAGCCGGCGACATGGGTCCGTTCGCTGACCATCGCCCCGGTGCCGGCGATCGGATCGACGATCCGCACCAGCGCCAGGATCGGCACCAGCGCGCAATCCGCCGCCGTCAACGCCGCGCCGGCGGCGAACAGACCGTCGCGAGACAGCAGGCGGTCGAGCGCATCGAGCCCCCTGCCGAGCTGCGTCCGCGCCGCCACGACGATCTCCGGCACGCCGGGCATGCCGAACACCTGATGCATCATCAGCGGGCGTAACCCGGCGGCGACCTCGGCGAGCGTGATGGCGACGATCTCGCGCACCCGCGCCCGCCCCAGCGCCGTATCGGGCATGAGCGCGGGCCCCGGCAACGTCTCGTCGAGATAGCAGGCGATCGCCTCCGATTCGCACAGATGCGCACCGTCATCGAGCACCAGCACCGGGACGCGCCCCATCGGGCTGACCGCGAGGAACTCGGGCGAGGTCAATTTGCCGCCGAGTGGCGGATGCACCTCGATCTCGCCGCCCTTGGCGCGGACCGTCATCAGCACGCGCTGAACGAACGGCGACGCGGTCGAGCCCAGCAGATGCATCCCCATATCCCCTCCTAGGCGAGACCGAGCGCCGCCTTGTACGTCTCGAGCAGCGCCTCCGCCTCGTCGCGATGATGCTTTTCCATCCGCCGCAACCGCACGATCGCGCGCATCGTCTTGGTGTCATAGCCGGTCGATTTGGCCTCGGCATAGACGTCACGAATGTCGTCGGCCATGCCCTTCTTCTCTTCCTCGAGACGCTCGATGCGTTCGATGAACAGGCGGAGTTGTTCGGCGGCGATCACGTCGCTCATGGGCGAATCCTTGAAGCTGAATTTGAATCGGGAGCGCGGCCCTTAGTCCCGCTCACCCGTTCTTCGCAACGCTGATCCGCATCGCCTCGACCTGTTCCGGGGTTGCCTCCGGCTGGCGTGCCTTGAACGCGGGATAGGGTTCGCCGTAGATCAGGTCACGCGCGGCGGCCTTGTCGAGCGCGCCGTCCGACGCCTCTTCGACCCAGTCCGCCAGGCAGTTGCGGCAAAAGCCGGCGAGACCCATCAGATCGATATTCTGCGCATCCTCGCGGTGGCGCAGATGGGTGACCAGCCGGCGGAAGGCGTTTGCGGCGACATGGTCGTCGAGTGCGTCGAGCGATGACATTTCTATGCTCCAAGGTTGATTGCCGGCAGATAGGGGCTAGGACCGGGCCGGTACAAGCGAGAGGACCGCATGACCAAGGCCATCAGCCCGCGCTCAAGGAAAGTCCGCATCCTCGCCACGCTCGGCCCCGCGAGCAACAGCGTCGAGATGATCGCCAGGCTCTACGAGGCGGGCGCCGACGCGTTCCGCATCAACATGAGCCATGGCGACCAGGAATCGAAGGTGGCGGTGATCGCGGCGATTCGCAGCCTCGAAAAGAAATATGGCCGTCCGACCACGATCCTCGCCGACCTGCAGGGTCCGAAGCTGCGCGTCGGCAAGTTCGCGGGCGGCAAGACCGAGCTCGAGACCGGCACGACTTTCATCCTCGACCGCGACAAGACGCCGGGCGACGCGACGCGCGTCGAACTGCCGCATCGCGAGATCTTCGAGGCGATCGAGCCGGGCGCGCGGCTGCTGCTCGACGACGGCAAGCTGGTGCTGCGCGTCACCGAGCATGACATGGACCGGATCACCACCGTGGTCGTGGTGGGCGGCGCGTTGTCGAACAACAAGGGGCTCAACGTCCCCGACGTCGTCGTGCCGATGGCGGCATTGACGCCGAAGGACCGCAGCGACCTCGCCTTCGCGGTCGACCAGGGGGTCGACTGGATCGCGCTGTCGTTCGTCCAGCGGCCCGAGGATCTGGCCGAGGCGCGCAAGCTGATCGGCGGCAAGGCCGCGCTGCTCGCCAAGATCGAAAAGCCGGCGGCGATCGAGCGGCTCGAGGAAATCGTCGAGATGTGCGACGGTGTGATGGTCGCGCGCGGCGATCTCGGCGTCGAGCTGCCGCCCGAATCGGTGCCGCCGCTGCAGAAGCGCATCGTCGAGGTGTCGCGCCGGCTCGGCCGGCCGGTCGTAGTGGCGACGCAGATGCTCGAATCGATGATCGTCTCGCCTTCGCCGACGCGCGCCGAGGTCTCCGACGTGGCGACTGCGGTCTATGACGGCGCCGACGCGATCATGCTGTCGGCGGAGAGCGCGGCGGGCGCCTGGCCGGTCGAGTCGGTCGCGATGATGAACTCGATCGGGGAGGCGGTCGAGCGCGACCCTACCTATGGCGCGCGCATCCACTTCACCGTCGTCAGCTCCGACCCGACCACCGCCGATGCGCTGGCCGAGGCGGCGAAGAATATCGCCGCGACGGTCGACGCGGCGGCGATCATCTGCTTCACCAGCTCAGGCTCGACCGCACGCCGCGTGGCGCGCGAGCGCCCCTCGGTACCGCTGATGGTGCTGACGCCGCGACTCGAGACGGCGCGTCGCATCGGCCTGCTTTGGGGCACCCATGCGGTGCACACGCGCGACGTCGAATCGTTCGAGGACATGGTCGCCAAGGCCAAGCGCATGGCGCTGCGTCACAAGATCGCCAAGGCCGGCGACCGCGTGATCCTGATCGCCGGCGTGCCGTTCAAGACGCCAGGTTCGACCAATGTGCTTCATGTCGTGCGGATCGTCGGCGACGAGCTGAAGGGTTATAGCTGAAGGACGAGCGGGTGACCGGTAAGCTTGCGATCGCGGGTCAACAAGCGGGCTTCGAGTTGCTGGGCGTGAACGAGCAGCATTTCGTCGAACGGATCGGAATGCGGCATCGGAGCGGCCAGCGTCGTCGCGACATCACCGACACCTAACGATATGAGTTCGATGCCGTTCTCACGCGCGTAATCGATGCCGTCATCGGGCGAAACCGAGCCTTTGCGTGTTCCGTCGGGATTGCGTCGATCCCATTTGAGTCGCAATTCCCAGATCGACACCGCAGAAACCAACAGATGCGCCGCCGGATCGGAAATGATCGCATTTTCTTTTAGCGTAAGATGTGCGGGACCGGCGATCAGCCAGATCAGGAAGTGCGTGTCGAGCAATACCCTCACGACGACGGATTGCCCGGCTCGTCATCGAAATATTCCGCACCGAAGATTTCACGCGTCCAAGCTGGATCGTTGAATTCCTCAAGCCATTTTTCGTCGAGCGGCGGGCCGTTATAGCGATCGAAACCATGTTCCTTGCGCCAGCGCTCGGCACGCTCCCAGTTGAAGCCGTCACGCTTTGTCGGTGGGCCAAGCTCGGCGACGGCCTTGCCATTTTTGGTGATGGTGACACGCTCGCCACGCTCCGCCGCCGCGAGCGCGGAGGCGAACTGGGCGCGGGCTTCGCGGACTGACATTTCCATGGCACGACTCCTTGTGGACACAGTGTACACAAAGTTGGGAGGTCAGGAAAGGAGGCCCAGCGCGACCAGTTCGGCCCGCAACGCCGGCTCGCCCGTGAACAGGATGGCGTGAATCCCAAGCGCCGCGGCGCCGGCGATGTTGTCGGCATTGTCATCGATGAAGACCGACTCCGCCGCCGTCAGCCCGAATCGGTCGAGCGCGAGGCGGTAGATCGCCGCGTCGGGTTTCATCATCTTCTCGTCGCCCGACACGACGATGTCGCGGAAGCGATCGAACATCTCGGGATATTTGATGCGGAACGGGGGGAAGAACTCGCCAGAGAAATTGGTGATCGCGAACAGCGGCACGCCGGCCGAATCGAGCTCAGCGAGTAGTTCGGGCATGCCCGGGATCGCCGCGGCATTGGTCTCGTTGAAGCGCGGGCCGAACTGCGCGATCAGCTCGGCATGCTGCGGATATTGCGCGCTCAGTTCCGCCGAGGTCTCGGCGAAGGGCCGGCCCATGTCATGTTGAAAATGCCATTCGGGGGTGACGATATCGCGTACAAACGCGTCGAGCGCCTCACCCTCGGGGATGAGACGCTCATAAAGGAAACGGATTTCCCAATCGACCAGCACGCGGCCGACATCGAAGATGACGGCACGACGGGCGGACACGGCTCAGCCCTGGCGGGCCTTGAACCGGCGGTTGGTCTTGTTGATCACATAGGTACGGCCACGACGGCGGATCACGCGGTTGTCGCGATGCCGGTCCTTGAGCGACTTCAGTGAATTGCGGATCTTCATGATCTCGTTCGCTTCTGATTCTTGGTGTCGGAAAAGAGGCGCTCGCCTATAGTCGCCTCGGCCTCAAGTCAAGGTGCGGAACGCGGGAACCCTAAGACCCGAGTCGAGCGTTATGGAGGCGAAACAACCTTGCGAAGGATCGTTGCGATGCGTGCTCTATCGATGGTGCTGGTGACCAGTGCGGCGATGTCCCTGGGCGCCTGCGCGACGACGCCGACGCGAACACCGGTCGAGGTTTCGCGTTTCCACCTCGGCGCGCCGCTCGAAACCGGCACGCTGAGCGCCGAGGCGACCACCGCCGGCTGGGCGACGAGTCTCGAGTCGCAGGTCTATACCGGCGCCGTCGCCAACGAACTGGCGCGCTATGGCTATGCGGCACCGACAGCGGGCGCGACCAGCCAGTATCTCGCCGTGGTCGGCGTAACGCGGACGACGCGTCCGGGCGCGCCGCGCCGCTCCCCGGTCACGATCGGCATTGGGGGCGGGACCTCGTCGGGCGGCTATGGCAGCGGCGTCGGCATCGGCGGCGCAGTATCCTTTCCGATCGGCAAGCCGCGCTATCGCGAGATCGTGCTGACCGACCTGTCGGTGCAGATTCGCCGCCGCACCGACGGCACGGTGATCTGGGAAGGCCATGCGCAGACCGCGGCCGACACGGCATCACCAGATGCGCAGGCCAATATCGAGGCGGCGAAATTGGCCAATGCCATCTTCAAGGACTTCCCCGGCGAATCCGGCCGCACTATCACGGTCAAATGAGCATCGAGATCAACGCCGCCTTCGATAGCGGCAACATTCGCGTCGTCGGCATAGAAGGCGATCGTGTCGACCTGGAAATCGCCAAGGACCATCTGTCCGATTTCTACCAATGGTTCCATTTCCGGGTCGCCGGGGCGAAGGGCCGGACGCTGACGCTGCGCATCGTCAACGCCGGCGGCTCGGCCTATCCATTCGGCTGGCCGGGCTACAAGACGCGCGTCTCGACCGACCGCACCGAATGGCGGATGACCGACACCAGCTATGCCGATGGCGTGCTGGAATGGAACTGGGCAGTCGATAGCGAGCTGGTGTGGTTCGCCTATTTCGCGCCTTACACGATGGAGCGCCACGACGCGCTGGTGGCGGCGACCGCGCTCCAGCCGGGCGTGACGCATCGCCAGCTCGGCACCTCGCTCGACGGGCGCGCGATCGACTGCTTCACGATCGGCTCGGGTCCCAAGCCGGTGTGGCTCTATGCCCGACAGCACCCCGGCGAGAGCATGGCTGAGTGGTGGATGGAGGGCGCGCTCGAGCGGCTGACCGACAGCGACGATGCGACGTCGCGCGCGCTGCGCGAGAAATGCACCTTCCATGTCGTGCCCAACATGAACCCCGACGGCAGCTTTCGCGGCCATCTGCGCACCAACGCGGCGGGCATCAACCTCAACCGCGAATGGCATACGCCGACGGCGGAGAAGAGCCCCGAGGTGCTGTGCGTGCGGAACGCGATGGACGAGACCGGCGTCGCGCTGGCGATGGACGTGCATGGCGACGAGGCGATCCCGGCCAATTTCCTTGCCGGCTTCGAGGGGATTCCCAGCTGGACCGATGCCTTGGGCGAGAAGTTCTACGATTTCGGCCGGCGGCTGGCGGCGCGCACGCCCGATTTCCAGACCGAAAAGGGTTATGACAAGTCGGCGCCGGGCAAAGCCAACCTTTCCATGTCGACCAACCAGCTCGCCGAGCGCTTCGGCGCGGTGGCGATGACGCTGGAGATGCCGTTCAAGGACCATGACGCGAACGCCGATGCCGAGTTCGGCTGGTCGCCCGAGCGGAGCAAGGCGCTGGCGCATGCCTGTCTGGAGACGATCGCCCAGGTGATCGACGGGATCTGACATTTCCGTTCGTGCTAAGCTTGTCGAAGCACCGTCCTTCCCACTAACGGCGGAATAGAAAGCAGCCCTTCGACAAGCTCAGGGCGAACGGAGTGACCCCATGCCCACCCTCGTCCTGATCCGCCACGGCCAGTCGGCCTGGAACCTGGAGAACCGCTTTACCGGCTGGTGGGACGTCGACGTGACCGCGAAGGGCGCGGACGAGGCGCGCGCGGCGGGGGTGCTGATGGCGGAGAAGGGGCTCGATTTCGACCAGTGCTTTACCTCGCTGCAGACCCGCGCGATCAAGACGCTCAACCTCGCGCTGGAGGAGATGGGCCGGCTGTGGCTGCCGGTCGAGAAGGACTGGCGGCTCAACGAGCGGCATTATGGCGGGCTGACCGGGCTCGACAAGGCGGAGACCGCGGCGGAATATGGCGACGAGCAGGTCCATATCTGGCGCCGCAGCTTCGACATCCCGCCGCCGCCGATGGAAGCGGGCAGCGCCTATGACCTGTCGCAGGACCGCCGCTATGCCGGCATCGCCATCCCGTCGACCGAAAGCCTGAAGGACACGATCGCGCGCGTGCTGCCTTATTGGGAGGCGCGCATCGCCCCCGCGCTACGCGCCGGGCAGCGCGTGCTGATCTCGGCGCATGGCAATTCGCTGCGCGCGCTGGTCAAGCATCTGTCGAACATTCCCGACGACGCGATCACCACGCTCGAGATTCCGACCGGCCAGCCGATCGTCTATCAGCTCGACGAGGATTTGAACGCGACCGATCGTTACTATCTAAGCGAGCGCTGAGCGCGGCCTCCCGTCGCGTTGGGAGAAGGGCGTGACGGGGCGAACGACACCGGCGATCCACGATACCACCCGCGCGGTGCTGCCGTGGCGGATCGTTGCCGGAATCCTGCTGCATTTCTGCGTGCCGGCCTATCTGCTGACCTGCCTCGCGGCGGGCCTCCTCGTGATGCCGCGGCCGGGCTCGCTGGGCGAAGTGGTCGCGAGGATGATGCTGACCGGCGGCTACTTCCTGCCGGCCTATGCCGCGCTGATCGGAGTCAGTGCGATCGGGGCGAGAATGCTCGACCCGTTGTTGCGGCGGCGGCGCGCGCATCGCCTGGCGCGCGACCCCGGCGCGATTGCCGACACGTCGCAGCGCCGGGTGGCGGACGCGGTGCGGACGCTGCGTGGGCTGTCGGCGCAGGCGCGCTCGATCCGGCTCGACCAGGCGATCACCGCGATCGACCGGCTGGCCTGGGATCATCATGACGAGCGCTTCCGCCTGCTCGCGGGCGATCTCGGCACCGCGACCGACGCCTTTGCCGCTGCCTTCGCTTCGGCCGCACCGACACGGCGGCCCGAGCTGATCGACCTTGCCGCGGAAAGCTGCGAACGCCTTGCCGCTGCCGTCGCCGCACTGGCGGCGGAGCGCGGCAAGCTCGACGAAGGCGATGCGCGGACGGTCGCCGGCTATATCGCCGCGCGCTATCCTGGTGGCGCGGAACCCCTGTCGACCGGTTCAATCGACTGAGTCCGTTACGCACGATTGCGTGCGACGCATCCCGATTCCGCTCGACCGTTATTTCGCGCAAGCGTAAATTGATCGACGATCACGCAAGACGTGATTGCGAAGACCCGGGGGCAAACCGGTCTTCATTTCAAGGACCAACTTTCCGATGGCAACTATCTATACGGCCAGCACCATTGCGGTGGTGGCAGTCATCTTTGTCGTCCTCTTCATGGCATCGCGATGCGTGCGCTATGTCGGCAACAACCGCGTGGCGATCGTCGAGAAATTGTGGAGTCGCAACGGCTCGATCGCCGGCGGGCTGATCGCGCTCAACAAGGAAGCTGGTTTCCAGCCCGATGTACTGCGCGGCGGCTACCACTTCTTCTTCCCGTTCCAGTACCGGCTGCACATCCAGTCGCTGGTAACCATCCCGCAAGGGCAGGTCGGCTACGTCTTTGCGCGCGATGGTCTGCCGCTCGAGCCGACGCAGACCCTGGCAAGCAACGTACGCACCGCCGAATTCCTCGACACGCGCCGCTTTCTCACCGAGGGCGGTCAGAAGGGCCCGCAGCGCGCGATCCTGCGCGAGGGCACCTATGCGCTCAACCTCGCGCAGTTCGTCGTCATCACCGGCGACCGCATGTACGGGCTGATGCTCGAAGGCGAGGACGCGCAGTTGTTCGCCGAGATGAAGGACGTCATCGACCAGCGTAACGGCTTCATGGCGGTGGTGATCAAGAATGCCGACGACATGATCGGCGTGGTCACCGTGCATGACGGCCCGGCGCTGACCGCCGACCACATCATCGCGCCGCAGGTCGGCACCGACCAGGACGACAGCGCGACCTTTCACAACAGCTTCCAGGATCCCGAGAAGTTCCTCGCCGCGGGCGGGCGCCGCGGCCGGCAGCTGCAGGTGCTGGTCGAGGGCAGCTATTTCATCAACCGGCTGTTCGCGACGGTCGAGATGGTCGCCAAGACGATCATCGAGGTCGGCCATGTCGGCGTGGTGATTTCCTATACCGGCGACAGCGGCGCCGACACGACGGGCGAGGAATATCGCCATGGCGAGCTGGTCGAGCGCGGCACGCGCGGCGTATGGCGCGAGCCGCTGCTGCCGGGCAAATATGCCTTCAACACCTATGCCGGCAAGATCATCGTCGTGCCGACGACCAACTTCATCCTGAAGTGGGACCATGACACGACCGGCCAGCACAAGCTCGACGAGAATCTGTCCGAGGTGTCGCTGATCACCAAGGATGCGTTCGAGCCGACGCTGCCGCTGTCGGTGGTGGTGCATATCGACTATCGCAAGGCGCCGCTGGTCATCCAGCGCTTCGGGGACATCAAGAAGCTGGTCGAGCAGACGCTCGATCCGATGGTCTCGGCCTATTTCAAGAACGTCGCGCAGAAGAAGACGCTGATCCAGCTGCTGCAGGATCGCAGCGACATCCAGGAGCAGGCCGGCGACGAGATGCGCGCCAAGTTCAGCAACTATAACCTCGAAATGCAGGAGGTGCTGATTGGCACGCCGCGCGCGGCAGTCGGCAACGACCAGATCGAGCAGGTGCTCAACCAGCTGCGCCAGCGCCAGATCGCCGAAGAGAAGGTCGCGACCTACGACAAGCAGAAGGTCGCGGCCGAGGGCGAGAAGAGCCTGAGAGAGGCCGAGGCGCGCGCGCATCAGCAGACCGCGATTACCGAATCCGAGCTGTCGATCACGGTGCAGGAGAACCAGGGCAAGGCGTCGGCGCGGCGTGCGACGCAGGAGGCCGAGCAGACCCGCACCGCGGCACGCGCCGAGGGCGACCGCATCCGCCTGCTCGGCGAGGGCGAGGCGGCCAAGATCGTCGCGCTGGCATCTGCCGAGGCCGAGCATGTCAGCAAGGTCGGTGCTGCTACCGCCGAAACGATCGAGAAGCAGGTCGCGGCCTCGGGAGGCGCACAATATCAGCTGACGCGTCAGGTGGTCGAGCGGATCGCCGAGGCGCTGGAGACCTCGGGAGTCGACATCGTCCCGCGGGTCCAGATCAATGGCGGTGGTGGTGCCCCGAGCGAGGGCTCGCTGGTCAGTGCACTGATGGGGCTGGTGCTGGCCGACAAGGGGCTGGCGCTCGCCGGGGTGGTCGCCAATGACACGGTGGCCGAGGCGGAAGAGCCGGTCGCGGCCGAATAGGTGATGGGGGTGGTCGCTGCGGCGACCGCCCCTACCCCGCGTGTCGTTCGATCAGCGCTGCGACAGCGTCGGGTTGGTCGGCGACGGCATAATGGCCCGCGCCGGGGATGGTCGCTTCGGTGACATGCGCAAAGCCGCTCGCGCGCAGCGCGGTGGCGATGCGCGGGGCGAGTCTGGCGAGCGGCGAGGCGTCGCCGGTTGCGAGCACCAGCGGCACGTCGATCGGCGCCTGTTGCTCGAAGCCGAAACGGGCATTGGCGGGGAACGCGCGGTACATCGCGCAGGCGGCGTGGAGCTGCTCCGGCGTGGCATAGGCCTTCAGGCTCTCGGCGATCATCGCCGGATCGAAATTGCCACCACTCAGCAGATATTCGAGCAGCGGCGCATGGCGGCCGACGAGCAGAGTCTCGGGCAGATCCGGGGTCTGCAGGAAACCAATCGGCCAGGCGGCGGGATCGGCGAGGCTGTCATCCCAGCCGTCGATGCCTGGCACCGCGCTGTCGAGCAACGTCACGCCGCGCGTCGCCTGCGGAAATTGCCGCGCAAAGGCGTGCGCGACCTGCCCGCCGATGCCGTGGCCGACGACATGGACACGGTCGAGCTTGAGCGCGTGCGCGAGGTTGTGGAGATCGGCCGCCATCGTCGCAGCATCGAACTTGGGCGACCCCGCGGTCGAGCCGCCGATGCCGCGCAGATCGGGCGCGATGACGGTGAAGCGGGTCGCGAGACGATCGATGATCGGGCGCCAGGCGCTCCAGTCCTGCGGAACGTCGTGAACGAGGATCAGCGCCGGGCCGCGCCCGGTGCGGGCGAAGTGGAGGACCGCGCCATGGACGCGCGCCGTGCCGAAGCTCAGCCCCTTGTCGCGCCGCCGTGCGGCGATGCGCGGGGCGACGGCGCGGGCAATGGCGAAGCCCGAGCCGGCGATGGCCACGCCGAGCGCCGCGATGCGCAGCAGCGCGCGGTGGCCGGAATTATCCTGCTCCGCGATAGTACCTTGTTCTTGCGTCATGTCCCCGGCTCTACACCCACGATCCACACCACGCCAGTTGCCCTCCCTGCCTGCGCCCGCTAACGCCCTCGGGCATGACGCAACCCCGGGTCGGCATCATCATGGGCAGCACTTCCGATTGGGAGACGATGCACCACGCCGCCGACATATTGGCGGAGCTCGGCGTGCCGTGCGAGTCCAAGGTCGTGTCGGCGCATCGCACCCCGGCGCGGCTGTACGAATATGCCACCCATGCCGAGCACCGCGGGATCAAGGTGATCATCGCCGGTGCCGGTGGCGCGGCACACCTGCCGGGCATGACGGCGTCGATGACGCATCTGCCAGTGCTCGGCGTGCCGGTCGAGAGCAAGGCGATGAAGGGCATGGATAGCCTGATGTCGATCGTGCAGATGCCTGCCGGTATCCCCGTCGGCACGCTGGCGATCGGCAAGCCCGGCGCGAAGAATGCCGGCCTGCTCGCCGCGGCGATCCTGAGTCTGGGCGATGCGTTGCTCGCCGAGCGGCTCAAGGCGTGGCGCGCGGCGCAGACCGAGGCGGTTCCGGTCGACCCGCAATGACGCCGCTGCCGCCTGGATCGACGATCGGCATATTGGGCGGCGGGCAGCTCGGCCGGATGCTGGCGAGCGCGGCGGCCGAGCTGGGCTATCATACCCGCGTGCTGGCACCCGATGCCGAGAGCGTCGCGGCGCAGACCGCGTCGAGCTTCACGCGTGCCGATTATCACAGCCGCATCGTGCTCGACGAAATGGTCAGCGCGGCCGATGTGGTGACCTATGAGTTCGAGAATATCGATCTCGATCCGATCGACTATCTCTCGACCAAGCTGCCGGTTCACCCCGCGCCTGCAGCGCTCGCGATCGCGCAGGACCGTGCGGCGGAGAAGGCCTTTGTCGGCAAGCTCGGCGGACGCACCGCGCCGTGGCGCAAGGTGACGAGCATCGCCGAATTGCGCGACGCGCTGGCCGAGATCGGCGCGCCGGCGATCCTCAAGACGCTGCGGCTCGGTTATGATGGCAAGGGGCAGGTGCGGATCGGCGATGCCGGCGAGGCCGAGGCGGCGTGGGAAGCAATCGGCCGGCGGCCTGCGATCCTCGAAGGCTTCGTGACCTTCAGTCACGAATTTTCGATCATCCTGGCACGCGGCGCGGATGGCGCGATGGTGAGCTATCCGCCGCCATGGAACGAGCATGTCGATGGCGTGTTGGCACGCTCTACCGTGCCCGCCCCGGCCGAGGTCGCGGCATGTTGGACCGAGGCCGCGGCGCTGACCGGACGGATCGCCGACACGCTCGACTATATCGGGGTGCTGGCGTGCGAATTCTTCGCCGGTGCAGACGGACCGGTGTTCAACGAGATGGCGCCGCGCGTCCACAACAGCGGCCACTGGACGATCGAGGGCGCGGTGACCTCGCAGTTCGAAAATCATATCCGCGCGATCTGCGGCCTTCCGCTCGGCGACACCGGGCTGGCCGCGCCGGCGGTGACGATGGACAATCTGATCGGCGAGCAGGCCGATGCGTGGCACGCGATCCTCGCCGAGCCGGGGGCGCATCTGCACCTGTACGGCAAGGAGATGCGCCACGGGCGCAAGATGGGGCACGTCACGCGGCTGGCGCGAAAGTAACCGCGAGGTAATTTCACTCGGCCATATTTGGTATCGGTGGCATTTTGCGAAACACGCGGGCGCTTTTTCCGATAGGGTTGCGGCAGCTTTTGGGGCTGATCCGGAGGATCGGCAGCCGACGCCGTCCTGATGGCCGGGCTATCAGTCTCCCTTGCTGATCTGTGCTATTCGCGGTCGGCATCGACCAACATATCAGCGCTGTTCCGCGAAAAAATCTTCCGGGCGGAACAGCCGAGGATTTTCGTGATTGTTCCGCATAATATCAATATGTTGGTTCAGCACAACCGCCGTTCAGGAACAGCGGCGGAACAGCCACGGAACAGCGGTTTAACAGCCACGGGACTGCGCGAAGAACAGCGCGGCGAACAGCCGGGAACAGCGCCCGGAACAGCCGGCCTGGCATCCATCATCGACAATGCGAAAGAGCCTCACCGCGGCGCTGCGGGCGCCGTGGCGGCATGATCGGATAGCGCCGCCGCGATGGCGGTTGAATCACGCTGCGCTGCCGAAGATACGCCGGGCGAAGAATCACAGGGCGATGTCCGCGGCGCCGTCATTGTCGTGGTGCGCTCGCGCGGTGCGATGAGTCACCATCGCCGATCTCTGCTATTATATAAATACGATAATTTGACTGCCCCGCTGCTTGCGTACGGCACAGCCCGGGAGGGGCCGATCCAGCCGGCGTGCCTTGGCCGATGTGCGCGATGAGCGCCGAGAATGGCTCATGCCGCGTGCGCGGTGAATCGCGCTGTCGGGTCGAGAAGCATCTTGACCCGGTGGAAGGCGTTGGCTCGAAGCCGACGTACCGGTCGCTGATGTCGCTCGCCCCTCCCGTCCATAGGCGCTAGGAACCCAACTAAATCATGTGGGCGCGCACGGTTGCCAAGCGATGGCGGCTGGCACGCCTGCCCCCAAGGAGGAACCGATGAAGCGATTCGTGACCGCAGCCATATGGGCGACCGCATTCAGCGCGGCACCCGCCTTCGCCCAGCAGCACGGCTCCCCGGCGATCGAATCCTATGGCGCGACCGCGCCGACAGACGGCGCGGCCGAGCGACCGGATCCGACCCTGCGATATCGCGTCCTGTTCGATGTCACCAAGGCAAGTGCGGATGCCAGCAGACCGAGCCCGTCACTGGAAAAGATCGCGCGCTTTCTCAATCTGCTCGCCGCCGATGGCGTCCGCCCCCTGCCGGGCGACGTGGTTGCCATCGTCTACGGCCCGGCAACCCCGGTCGTCGGGACCGACGCTGTCTATGCGGCCAGGACCAAGGCGCCGAACAATCCCAACCTGCCGCTGATTGCCAAATTGCAGGCGGCCGGCGTCACCGTAGCGGTGTGCAGCCAGGCGCTCCACGGCAACAACATTGCGACGAAGGATGTCGCACAGGGTATCCGGGTGGATGTGTCGGCGATCACGACGCAGGCGACGCTCCAACTGCGTGGTTGGGCGCTTATCCCGGATTGATGCTCGCGGCCCCCGGCGATCGAGCGGTGAAGTGGTGAGGCGAAAGAGGCGGATCGGCGATGCATGAGCCCTTTGACGACATCCGCAAACTTCCGGGCGGCCGCCTTTTTCTTGTCTGCGCCGGCGGCCTGCTAGCGATCATCCTGATCGTCGCGATTCTTTACAGGCCCGGGATGCGCCGGCCAGGTGTAGCACCGGCCGTTTCGGTCAGCGCGACGCCCGCGACTCCGGCGGCGTTCACGCCCCCGACGGACTCGGAAATTCCCGGTGGTCCGGCGGGCGATTCGATCCGACGAGGCGAGCAGATCTTTCTGCACACCGGCGCCAATGCCGGCAACTATGTCGGCAACGGCCTGTCGTGCGGCAATTGCCATCTCGACGGGGGCCGGCGACCGAATGCGGCGCCGATGTGGGCGGCATGGGGTTCCTATCCCGCCTATCGGGCGAAGAACGACCAGATCAATACCATGGAAGATCGCATTCGCGATTGCTTCTCCTATTCGATGAACGCGCCGGCATCGCCCAGCGGCGGCCCGCCGCCACGCGCGGACGCTATATACCGTGACCTGCAAATGTATTTTTTCTGGTTGGCCAAGGGCGCGCCGGCCGGCGTCGACCTTCCCGGCAAGGGCTATTTGCAGCTTCGGCAGACCGCGCTGGGCCACGATCCCGCGCGCGGGGCGCAAGTGTATGCGAAAAATTGCGCGGCGTGCCACGGGGACGAAGGGCAGGGAACGAAGAACACCGACGGCGGCTTTGCCTTTCCGCCCCTATGGGGTCCACAATCGTTCAACTGGGGTGCCGGCATGGGAAAGATCGCCAATGCCGCAGGCTTCATCAAGGCGAATATGCCCCTTGGTCAGGGATATAGCCTCACCGACCAGCAGGCCTGGGATGTCGCGGCATTTGTCGATAGCCATGAAAGGCCGCGTGACCCGCGCCAGACCGGCAGCATCGAGGATGCCCGACAGCGTTTCCATGCCAGCGGCGACCTTTACGGACAGCGGATCGGCGGGAAACTGCTTGGCGACGGCATAGTGACCGCCGAGGCAAAACCGTGATGCTGTTCCGGCCCTATCTAGCCCTCCGCAGGAGCGCCAGCGGCGGCGGCGATGAGGCAAATCAGCCCGACCAGCGCGAACCCGCAGCGCAGCAGCCAACCGCCGCGGCCGGTACGCCATGACACCATCAGCGCCAGGCCGCACTGCATCGCGTAGAACAGCGCAAACGCCCGCGACGAAACCGCGACGACCTGGAACGGGTCGGTCAGCCACACGACGGCGATGGCCAGCGCGCTGGCAATGGCGAAGGCGGCCGGCACGCTGATCTTGCGACGCGAAACCTCGTTCATCAGCCCACCCGAGCCGATCGAATCGGCGACTGCCGCGCTCAGCTGGCTGGAAAGGGCGCCGATCAGGACGAAAACGCCAAGCGGCGCCGCGACCATCCGCATGATGCCCAGGATGCCCGCGACCCCCTCCGTCTCCGCCGCCTGCGCCAGGAACGGCGTCAGCAGCGCGAGGAATGCAAGGTAGATCGCCGCCGCGATCCATTGCGCATGACGCATCGTTCGAACGCGCAACGCCTGGCTATAGGCATGGCCGAGATAGCGCGAGGTCTCGAACCCCTGAACCGTGATCAGCAGCCCGAGCAGCATCGGCACGCTGGCCCAAGACAGACGCGCCGCCGGGACCGAGGGGGCCGTATCCAGATGCATGATCCACCAGCACGCCAGCCCGGCGAGCAGACCCGCAATGATGCCGATCTTGATCGACACCGTGCCGTGCGCGACGTGCTCGACACGCCGCAGGCCGCCGCCAAAAGCCATGATCGTCAATATGGCGATGATGGCAGTGACGCCGATGTTGGACACCAGCCCATGCCAGGCGGAAGGCACCGACAGCGGCTCCATCGCAAACTCGGCGAGCAGCTTCAGATAATAGGCGACCGACACGGCATAGGCACCGGCGAGGACGAGTTGCGTGATACGGGCGGCCCACACGACCGGATCGTGAAACGGCTTGTCGGCGAGATAGTCTTCGACATGGACGATGTTCCAGCGGATCACCCCACCGACCGCATAGGCCAGCAGCAGCAGTGCGGCCATCGCCCAGAATGCCGCGCCGCCGAATTCGCGCGCGAGCAGCGGGCCCGAGATCAGGAAACCACTTCCGATGATCGACGCCAGCGGCGTCACCGTCGCCGCCCAGGTGTCCGATCGCGCGAATCGCCCGAACGAGAGACCGCCGGCGACCAGCACGGCAATGGCGGCGGCAACTAGCGTAATGAACAAGGAGGTCTCCTCGAGGACGCGGTCGCGCCATCAGTCGTTGCGCACCCTAACCCGATGAAGCCGCTTTGTGTTCCGGATTGGCGGCGCGCGGAGAAAGCCAGGCGAGCAGCCGCGCGATCGTGCCGCCCTGGATGATGACCGAGAACAGCACCACGACATAGGTCGCCGCGAGCGCAATCGACCGTGCCGGCCCATCCGGCAAGCCCAGTGCGAGCGCAATCGAAATACCGCCACGAAGACCACCCCAGATCAGCGTCGGCAAGGCCAGCGGACCCAGCGTCAGGAACGGGCGCATCACGGCAAGCGGCCCGACGACCGAAATCGACCGCGCCAGCAAGACCAGCGGTATCGCAGCCAGCCCGAGCAGGAGAAGACGACTGTCCGCCGGCACCGTAACCACCTCGAGGCCAATCAGGACGAACAGCACGGCATTGAGGATGTCGTCGATCAACGACCAGAACCCCAGCAGGTAGGTGCGGGTCGTGTCACTCATCGCGGTGCGTACCGCCTCGTTGCCGATCAGCAAACCGGCAACGGCCATCGCGACCGGGCCGCTGACATGAATCCAGCTCGCCAGCGTGTAGCCGCCCATCACGATCGCCAGGCTGATCAGCACTTCGAGCTTGTATTCGTCGATCGAGTGCATGGCACGGTAGCCGATCCAGCCCACGACCAGCCCGAGCAGCACCCCGCCGCCCGCTTCGAAGGCGAACAGCCTGGCGGCATGGCCCAGCGAGAACGGCTCGGTGCCGAGCGCCGTGGCGAGAATGATGGTGAAGACGACCACGCCGACGCCGTCGTTGAACAGGCTTTCGCCGGCGACCGTCGCCTCCAGCGTCGGCGATACTTTCGCGCGCCGCAAGACCCCCATCACGGCGACGGGATCGGTCGGGCTGATCAGCGCGCCGAATACGAGGCACCAGACGATCGGCACGTCGAGACCGATCAGATGGGCGAGCAGATAGAAGCCACCGCCGACCAGTGCGGTCGACAGCAGAACGCCGACGGTGCTCAACAGCAGGATCGGCCAGCGGCCCTTCTTCATGTCGCTCCAGTCGACATGGAGCGCGCCGGCAAACAGCAGGAACGACAGCATGCCGTTCATCAACGTCTCGTGAAAATCGATGTTGGCAATGAACCTGACGATGTCGGCGCCAACGCCGCTTGACGGCATCAGAACATCGATGCCGACGACGATCAGCGACGCGACCGCGCCCATCACCGTCAGGCCGACCGATTGCGGCAGTTTCAGCACGCGATAATTGATGTAGCCGAGCGCCGCCGCCAGCACGATCAGCACCGCCGCCGCGTCAAACGGCGTAATCACCACACCACCGATCATTGGACGGGTACCTCCGACGCAGCGACGGGCACGATTGCCGATCCGACACCGGGCCTCGCCACCACCTTGATCCCCTGCGCATGAAGGATCGACGCGATCGCCAGCGCCCGGCGCTGGATCAAGCCGGGTTTGGCCGGTGTGTCGCCGGCCGGCAACCCCGGAATGCCCAGCGCGACGATGTTCCAGCGTTTGGCTTCCCATGCCGACAACAGCACCGCGTCACGCGCCGCATCGTCCAGCGCATCGCTCCCGCGCGCGAAGCGAATGGCAGGAAAAGTGCCGAGCGGCGGCACGATCGTGACGCGCCAACCATCGACGGCATCGTTCATCCGGCGCTCCAGCGCGCGAAAGGTTGCCGCAGTAGCGCCCGGCAGCGGGACAGCGGTTGCGGTAACGCGGCGATGATCGCGATCGATGGTGACGTCGTCGGGCGAAATGCCGGCACCGAGCGCGACGAGCTTCGTGACCATCGCCGCCTCAGCATTTTCGGCGGCGGTCGTCGCGGAGGCCTGCTGCATTTCGACGCGCTGTGCGTCGATCGGGTCGGCGCCGGGACTCATCAGCACCTGGGCGACCTGCAATTTCACGGGGCGACCGAGATAGGCGACCAGCGCCTTTTCGAGCGCGGCATTGTCGGTCGCGGCCGAGCGCGGCGCGATGACCACCGCGCGCACCGAAATCGGCGCGCGGTCGAAGTCGATGTCGAACTGGGTCACGCGTGACGATGGGCCGAAGCGATCGGACAGGAAGGAGCGAATCTTCGTGGCGGCAACAGTCTCACCGGCGATGCGTGTCAGCGAAAAGCCCAGCGGAACCGACATGCCGGCAAAGACCAGCAGCAGGACGATCGACTGCGCCCAGCTCTGCTGGCTCGAAAGATAATGGCCGAAGCCGTAGAAGCGGGCGACGACGGTGGCAGCCAGTGCAATCGTCATCAGGTTGGTGATGAACAGCGCGAACGAGCCGGCCAGTACCGGCATGTTCCATGTCGCCAGTCCATAACCCACCACGGCAAGTGGCGGCATCAACGCGGTGGCGATGGCCACCCCGACGATGGTGTCGCCGCGACCCCGGACGATGGCGAAGGTTCCGGCGAGCGCCGCGAACAGCGCGACGAGAAGATCGAACAGATTGGGGCGCGTGCGCGCCAGAATTTCGGCCGTCGGCGCCTTGAGCGGCGATGCGAGCACGATGAGCGCGGTAAACGCCACCGCGACCGCCGCGCCCGCCGCCAGTGCCGTCAGCGAACGGCGCGTCTCGGCAAAGTCGAACAGCGCCAGGCTGAATCCCAGCCCGAGGATCGGGCTCATCAGCGGCGATATGAGCATCGCGCCAATGACGACCGCGGGGGACGAGAGCAGCAAGCCAAGCACGGCGATGCCCGCCGACATCATCGTCATGAAGGCGTAACGCGGCGACCATCCGCTATCGGCGACGATTCGCTCGACCACGCGCTCATGCTCGACCGAACCGACCACCGCACTTCGCCACCAGCGGTACAGCGGGTTATGCTGCCAGCGATGATCGGGCGGCGTGCCCTGTGCTGTCGTTGCCACTACCAGCCTCCCGGCTTCCGGATGAAAGCCCGCCAGCGCCTTACCGACGATAGCGGGTCGAGGGCAAATCGGAGCAAGGCGCGTCGGTGCGCCGGCTGTCATTTGCAGTGGTGCAATATCCGGTCAGAGCCTAGGTGACACTGATATGAAGCTACCAATCAACCGGCGCTGGAGGGTGCTGCTCAGGCGCCACGGCCCAGCATCCGCAGTATGGCGTCGACGCACCGCAATGGGCCTGGGCGCGATCACGATCGGGCTTGCCGCGCTGCTGTTCGCACGACTGGCGGACAGCGCCAGCTCGCTGTTCGATAAGACCGTGCATGCGGTCTGGTGGCTTCCGCTGATCATCACGCCGATCGGCTTTGCCACGGTCGCGTGGCTGACGCGAAAGTACGCTCCGGAATCGGCCGGATCGGGGATCCCGCAGGTGATCGCTGCGACGCACGATCCCAAACAGTCGCTGCGCAAGCTGATCTCGCTCAGGATCGCCGCCTTCAAGGGCGCGATGACGCTGGTCGCGCTGCTGTTCGGGGCATCGGTCGGGCGCGAGGGGCCGACGGTGCAGATTTCCGCGGCGATCCTTGGTTGGTACACGCGCCTCTTTCGGGCACCGATCCGCGCATCGATGATCATTGCCGGGGGTGCCGCCGGGGTTGCGGCCGCCTTCAACACACCGCTTGCCGGCGTCACCTTTGCGATCGAGGAACTGGCCGACGCGTACGAACAGCGCGTCGCGCTGCTGGTGATGTCGACGATCCTGATCGCCGGTATCGTCAGCCTGGGGCTGGCCGGGGATTATGTGTATTTCGGTGCGGTTGGCCAGCATATGAGCTTCGGCGCGGTGCTGCGGGTCGCGCCGGTCGCCGGCATTCTCGGCGGGTTGAGCGGCGGGCTGTTCGCGCGCGCGATGCTCAACATCGGCCCGACGCGCGACCGGTGGATTCCCTGGTTCAGGGGCCGGCCGGTCGTCTGGGCGTTCGCGTGCGGCGTGGTCGTCGCCGGACTCGGTGTCGTGACCGGGCTGACCTGGGGCGCCGGCTATCAGGCGGCGCACGCCATCATCGACGGGACCAACGCCCCTTACTGGTTCGGACCCGCGAAATTCACCGCAACGCTCGCGACGGCGTCGTCCGGGCTGCCCGGCGGGATTTTCGCGCCATCGCTGGCGACCGGGGCAGGACTGGGGGCGTTGCTGCGACCGATGTTTCCGGGCGACCCAGGGGGTGCCGTCGTGCTGCTGGGCATGGTCGCCTATTTCACCGGCGTCGTCCGCGCGCCGCTGACCGCCGTCATCATCATCGTCGAAGCGACCGCCAGCCGCGGGCTGATCCTGCCGCTGTTCCTGTCGGCGCTGATCGCCCATTCGGTGTCGGCGCTGGTCTGCAAGGAACGACTGTACCACGGCCTCGCCAAACCCTGGCGGGTGGCGCTGGGCGGCCCGGCTGGCTGACATGATCTCGCCGCCGGTCCTCGACGCGATCATCCTGGGCACCGACAATTATGCGAGCAGCCCCCCGTGCTTCGCAAATGACGCGGCCAGCGCCGGCGCGATCGCGATGCACGCGGTTGGGCCCGCGACGGTGTCGGTCGCGCGGATGCGGGCAATGCCGCCCGCAGCCAGCGCGCGAAGATCGGCGGGGCCGGCGAGACAATGGGTGGCGCATGCCTCGATCGACGCCGCACCCGCCGCGTGGAGCAGCGCCGCACAGCGCAGCAGCGTCGCGCCGCTGGAGATCACGTCGTCGACGAGCACGACGTGACGACCGCGGACGCGATCCACGCCGTCGATCGCCAGCTCGACCTGGCGGTCGCCGAGCCGTCGCTTGCTGCCGACGAGCACCGCGAGACCGAGCGGCGCGGCGACGGATTCTACCCATGGCCGGGATTCGGCATCGGGTCCGATCAGGATCGCGTCATGCGGGATGTCCGGTCGCAATGTGTCGGACAGCGTCGCCGCCGCCGACACGGCAACGGCGGCTATTCCGGGCACCACCTCGGCCAGCGAGCCGACGCGGTGAAGATGCGGATCGACCGTGACCAGCGCATCGACATGATCGGCGAGCAATGACCCGACGACACGCTGGCTGACGCACTCGCCGGGATGGAACGCCGCGTCCTGGCGCATGTAGCCGAGATAGGGCGCGACGAGCACGAGGCGCGATGCGCCGCGATCCCGCAGCGCCGAGGCCGCGAACAGTAGTTCGACCAGCTTCTCATCGGGGTGATCGAGCGAGCGGTAGAGGATCGCAGTGGCTTCGCTCGGCGCGACCGTGACCAGCGATTCGCCATCGGGAAAGCGGCGGGTGCCAATCGGTCGACATACGATGCCGAGCAGGTCGGCGAGGCGCCGTGCCGCCGGCAGGCCCTCGGCAAAAGCGTGGAGGGTCGCGATCATGCGAGCAGCCGGTAACCGGCATTCTCGGCGGCGAGGTCGGTGGCGAAGGCCAGCCCGGCCTCGGACTCGGCGTGGATGCGATAGAGCGGATCGCCGCGATGGACGGTGTCGCCGATCTTGCGCAGAAGATCGATCCCCGCGCCCTTGTCCATCGGCGCGCCGGCGAGCCGCGCGATACGCGCGATGAGGTGGCAATCGATCGCGACGATCGAGCCGTCCGCGACGGCGAGTATCTCATGACGCAGCGCCCCGGGAGGGTGGGCGACGGGTTGCGCGCCCTGTGCGGCGACGATCCGCTCCATCGCGGCGAGCGCCTTGCCCGAGGCGAGCAGGTCGAGCGCACGGGCATAACCGCGCCCGCCCTCGAGGTCGGGGTCGAAATCGAGCACCCGACCCGCCAGGACCAGCGAACGCTCGCGCAGGTCGGCCGGGGCGTCGGCGTCGTTGCGCAGCACCGCCATGACGTCGCGCGCCTCGAGCACTGGGCCGATCCCGCGGCCGACCGGCTGGGTGCCGTCGGTGAGGATCACGTCGATGGTCAGCCCGACCTTGTGCGCGACATATTCGAACAGCTTGCGCAGCCGCACCGCCTCGCTCTGGCTGCGCACCTTGGCGCTGGGGCCGACCGGAATGTCGATGACCATATGGGTCGAGCCGGCGGCGAGTTTCTTGGAGAGGATCGAGGCGACCATCTGTTCCGGCGTATCGATGCTCAGCGGCCGCTCGACCGAGATGAGCACGTCGTCGGCCGGCGACAGGTTCATCCGCCCGCCCCATGCCAGCACGGCATTCTCCTTGGCGACGATCGCGCGGATGCGCCCGGCGGTCAGGTCGACATTGGCCAGCACCTCCATCGTGTCGGCGGTACCCGATGGCGAGGTGATCGCGCGCGACGAGGTCTTGGGCATGATCAGGCCGTGCGCGGCGACGATCGGCACGACGATCATCGAGGTGCGATTGCCGGGGACGCCGCCGATGCAGTGTTTGTCGACCACCAGCGGCGCGTGCCAGTCGAGCCTGCTGCCGACATCGGCCATCGCGCGGGTCAGCGCGAGCGTCTCGGGCGTGGTCATGAAGCCGGCGCAGGCGACGAGGAACGCGCCGATCTCCATCGGCGAATAGCGATAGGCGGCGATATCGACGATGATCGCGCCGATCTCGCTGTCGCTGAGCACATCGCCGCCGATCTTGCGACGCACCGCCTCGAGGCTGCGCGGCGGCTTGGCCTGGGCGATGCCGGCGCTCGCGCCTTCGGGCAGACCGAGCCGGCGAAAGGCCTGCTCGCCGAGGCCGATTTCGCCCATACCGACGATCGCCGGATCGTCGCTGATCGCCAGCGTCGCGAGGATGCAGCGATCGTCGCCGGCGATCTCGATCTTGCGCAATGCGAGGAACTGCTCGGGGCCATAGCCGTCGGACGAGCGCAGCAGGAACGCCGTGTTCTCGGGGTGCGTGTCGATCGCGACGCGCCTGATCTTCATCCTGGTCACCGCCGGACGCGCCTCACGAATGATGCCGCCGCGCCTTCTGCTCGGCACGGGCGTCGATATAGCTGGCGAGCACGGCGCGCATCTCGGCCACGGCCTTTTCGCGCGCCCTGGCGTCATGGATCCGCGACAGCTCGCGTTTCAGGCTGGTCGCGAAATCGGCATAGCTGTTCTGCCAGTCGCGCCCGACCACGTCCTGCAGCTGCGGGTCGGCGGTCTTGATCCGCGCCGCGCGCGCCGCGGGCTGCAGACGATAGACCTCACCGATCTCGGGCACGAGGATCGACGATGCCAAGTCTCGCGACGTCGCGAGGCGGCGTAGCGCCTCGATCGCCTTGGCCTCGCCGTGCGACAGGAACAGGCTGCCGGCGATCGGACGGCGCGCGGCGATCCAGGCAAGCAGGCCTTCCTGATCGGCGTGCGCCGAATAGCTTTCGATACGGCGGATCGTGGCACGCACGACGATGTCCTCGCCCCAGATGCGCACGCGCTCGGCGCCCTCGAGGATCACGCGGCCGAGCGTGCCTTCAGCCTGGAAGCCGACGAACAGGATCGTCGCCTCGCGCTTGAACAGATTGTGGATGAGGTGGTGCCGGATGCGGCCGGCCTCGCACATGCCCGACGCCGCCATGATGATCGCGCCCGACACGCTGTTGAGGCGGATCGATTCCGCCGTCGCGTCGACGAAATGGAAGGCGGTGTTGTGGAAGATGTTGCCGCCCTCCATGTCCTCGAGTGTGTCGGCATAGCGCGCGAAGACCCGCGTCGCCTGGTTGGCGAGCGGCGAGTCGACGAACACCGGCACCGCCGGGATGCGCTTCGCGTCGAGCAGGGCGGCAAGATCGAGCAGCAGTTCCTGCGTCCGCTCGAGCGCGAAGACCGGAATGATCAGATTGCCGCCGCGCGCCAGCGCCGCCTTGACCTCGGTCTCCAGCAGGGTGCGGCGATCGGCGAGCGTGAGATCCTCGCGCGTGCGATCGCCATAGGTCGATTCGCAGATGACATGATCGAAGCCGGCCGGACTTTCCGGATCGGGATAAAAGGCCTTGTGCTCGGGACCGATATCGCCCGAGCACAGCAGGTGCGTGTCGTCGACGATCAGTTCGACCGAAGCCGAGCCGAGGATATGCCCGGCATTCCACAGCCGCGCGCGGAACCCCGGCACGGGCTCGAACCATGTCTCCAGCGCGACCGCCCGGGTCTGCTTCCACGCGGCGATGGCATCCTGCTCGGTATAGATCGGCTCGATCGCGGGCTGGTCGGCGCGGTCCTTGCGGCGATTGCGGCGGGCGGCATCGCCCTCCTGGATACGTCCGGCATCGGCGAGCATGAACTCGAGCAGCGCGGCGGTCGGCTCGGTGCACCAGATGTCGCCCGTGAAACCCTCGGCGACGAGCCGGGGCAACAGGCCGCTATGGTCGATATGCGCGTGGCTGAGGATGACGGCATCGACCTTGCGCGCGTCGAACGCGAACGCCGCGCGATTGAGCGTCTCGAGCGTGCGCGAGCCCTGGAACAAGCCGCAATCGACGAGCACGCGCTTGCCCGCGTGGCAGAATTCCATGCACGAACCGGTGACGGTGCGCGACGCGCCGTGAAAGGCGAGGGTCAACCCGTCGGTCATGCGGAAACCGGCGCGATGCGCATCGACCGGATCGCTACGCGGGACCAGCGGCACCGTTCGGCACCTGACGCGGTATCCTGATCAACCATGCTCGAACTCTCCCAATGCGCGAAACCTAGGACGATCGGGCGGTGTGCATCATGCGTAGAAACCCGGACCCACGGTGCGGCACGGTGGCAGGGCCAACGGGTAGCGCTCGGCTTCGTGGAAACAGGAAGCGACCGATAGCATGGTGGCTCGAATCCGAGCCGGCGGCGTTACCATGCGGTACGCGCAGCGCGAATGATCGAACCTGGAAGCAAGAGGGCTCCGAGTATGGCCGACCGAGCGAAGCTGGATTTCTACCAACAGGTGCTGCGGCCGGACCCGTCGCGAACGGTCGTGCGGCCGTTCGACCTGGCCTATCCCCGGGGGTTCGACGGGGGCACTTCACGGACCCAGGAGATCGTCGACCGGATCGTCACGCTGAACGGTGCCGAACTGGCGCATGAGTTCGCCGGCGTCACCGAATCGCTCGACGAGCAGCACCGCGATGTCGACGCGCTGCTGATGCGGCGGTTTGACGCCATCGCGGGCGGAATCGCCGACGCGGACCGGCTCGACACCAGGCAGCGCCGCCTGATCGGAGCATATTTCAGCGAGGAATATGCCTATGAGGCGGCCGCGCTGTTCAACCCGAGCATCGTGCTCCACCCCGACCAGTCCGGGCTGTCTGCGGGCTCGATCCGCTTTGTCATGTCGCTGCGCGGCATCGGCGAGGGTCACGTCTCGTCGGTCACCTTTCGCACCGGCACCTGGACGCCCGGCGGCACGCTGGAGGTCGACGCGCCGAGCCCGGTCTCGGTGGCGCCGATCGTCGGCAAGGGCGCGGACGACAGCGACACGACCGTCCTTCTCGAGTGCGGCGGCAGCAGGACGATCTCGGAGACGGTGCTGTTTCCGCTGCTCCCGAGCCAGCGGCAGGGTATCGAGGACATGCGGCTGGTGCGCTTCGTCGAGGATGACGACAGTATCGCCTATCACGGCACCTATACCGCGTTCAGCGGTGCCGAGGTGCGGTCGGAATTGCTCAGCGGGACCGATTTCCGTTCGTTCGAGATGCGCGCGCTGACCGGGTCGGCGGCGAATGGCAAGGGCATGGCGCTGTTCCCGCGCAAGGTCGGTGGCCGCTACACAATGCTTGGCCGGCAGGACAACGAGAATATCTGGCTGCATCTGTCCGACGACATCCTGCACTGGGCGGGCGGCACCAGGATCGTCAAGCCGCGCTATCCTTGGGAATTCGTCCAGATGGGCAATTGCGGGTCGCCGACCGAGATCGACGAGGGCTGGCTGGTGATGACGCACGGCGTCGGCACGGTGCGCAATTATTGCATCGGCGCGTGCCTGCTCGACAAGGACGACCCGTCGAAGTTGCTCGCCCGCACCCCGCGCCCGGTGCTCGCCCCGGCCCCGCACGAGCGCGACGGCTATGTCCCCAATGTTGTCTACAGCTGCGGCGCGCTGGTCGCTGGACGGAGGATGTTGCTGCCCTACGCGGTGGCCGACAGCTTTACGGCCTTTGCTACGGTCGAGGTCGATGAGTTGCTGCGCGTGATGGAATAGCGAGGTCGCGGTGACGCGACGAATCCGCACGCAGCGTCGATTCAGCGCGACCCGACATCGGGGTCGGCGGGGCCCGCTGCGAGCGGCATAGATCCGCGTCGGCGCAGATCGGCGAGCAGCGTGCGAATCGCCCATTCGCTGGCATCGGCGCTGTCGCCGACCGTGATCCCACTGATCGCGCATCTCCAGCCAGGCCGAGGTGTGGATCGAGGGAACGCGCATGATCGAGGTGCTGACCCCCGAGATGCAGCGCGAATATCTCGACACGATGACGGTGCCCGGCTGGACGGGCTTCCTGACCTCGGTGGGCATGATGCCGGCGGCGGCCTGAGACGGCCGGCAGAGGAAGTCGGTCCCCCTACCCCCGCATCCGCCGTGCGATCCACGCATCGCCCTGCGCCTGCAATATCTCCAGCGGCAGCCGTCCGCCGGCCAGCACGGCTTCGTGATAGTCCTTGATGTCGTACTTGGCGCCGAGCAGCTTCTGCGCCTTGTCGCGGATGCCGACGAAGGTCGAGTGGCCGAGCTTGTAGCTGCACGCCTGGCCCGGGTTGACGCAATAGCGGTCGATCTCGCGCGTCGCGAAGCCCGGGGTTTCGCCCTGCGCGGTGACGAACAGGTCGATCGCGCGTTCGCGGCTCCAGCGATAATGATGCAGGCCGGTGTCGATGATGCAGCGGTGCGCGCGGAACAGCTGTTCCTTGAGATAACCGAGCTGGCCGAGCGGATCGTCGTCATACATGCCGATCTCGTCGGCGAGTTGTTCGGCATAGAGCGCCCAGCCTTCGGCATAGCCCGAAAAGCCGCTCGCCTTGCGGATCAGCGGCAGGTCGTTGTTCGACAGCGCGAGGCCGCCCTCGAACTGATGGCCGGGCAGCCCTTCATGATAGATCACGGTCGGCAGCATGAATTTGGGCCATTCGCCCGAATCCTGGAAGTTGAAATAGACATAGCCGGGACGCGACCCGTCGAGCGACGGGCCCTGCGAGAAGGCCGAGGCGGCGCCCGCCTCGGTCTCGGGCGGCACGCGGCGCACCTCGAACTTGTAGGGCGGGATGCGCTTGAACACACGCGGCAGGCGCTCGCGGATCGCCGCCAGCCGCGCGTTGCAATAGGCGATCGCGTCGGCCTTGCCGGCATCGGTGTTGGGGAAGACCTGCCCGGGCAGATCGTGGATCGCCTTCAGCCGGTCGCCGACGCTGCCCGCGGTCATGCCCTGCTTGCGCATGATGCCGTCCATCCGCGCGGTGATCGCGGCGGCCTGGTCGAGACCGAACTTGTGCACCTCCTGCGGGGTCAGCCGGGTGGTCGTCGCGTTGCGCAGCGCCATACGGTAATAGGCGTCGCCGTCCTTCAGCTTCCACACGCCAGCGTCATGCGTGGCATGGGCGCGCGCCGCCGTCACCGCATCGAACTGGCGGGTCAGCGCCGGCAGGATCTTCGCGTCGTAGAGCGCGGCGGCTTTGGTCGCATAGCCATCGGCCAGGCCCTTGCCGCGCGCGCGTGCCGCAAAGGATTGGATCAGCCGCGCCTCCGCCGCCGGGACCTTGAGCCTGGCGAGCTGTGCCAGCGTCAGGTCGAGCAGGAAATCCGCCGGCACGACATCCGCCGCGGCGTCGCGGGTGAAGCGCGTGGTGTTGGCGTCGAGCTGGCCGGCAAAGGCGGCGAGCCGCGCCAGCCACGCATCCGCGTCGCTCGCATTGTTCAACGGGTGCTTGGTGTCGAGGAAGTCGGGAGTCGCCTGATAGGCGCCGTTCTGCTGGCTGATGACGTACGGCGCGCCGGCATAGTCGAAGCGATCAGCCGCCGCCGTCGCGCGACGGGCGTAGAGCACGACGTCGTAGTTGAGCCGGTCAGCGGGCGAAAGGTGCGTGCGGTCGACCGCCAGCAGGCGCCTGATCTGACTGGCGGTGAGCGCGCGCGATGCGGCGCGGCCGGCCTCGCTGGCGTCGCTGAGCTTGCTGCGCAGATCGGCGTTCCGGCCGGTATCGAGGCCGAGCAGCGTCGCGCTCTCGGGTCGCTGGCGTACGCCTTCAAGGAACAGGGTGCCGAACAGCGTGGCGAGCTTCGGGTCGTGCGCCGGGGTCGCGGCGAGCGCGGTGGCGGGCAGTGCGAGCATGGCACCGGCCGCAGCGCCCGAGCGGAGGATGGTGCGGCGGTCGATCGGTTCACGCATCAATGCTGTTTCCCTTGAACCTGAGATCAAAACACTTTGCGCCCCGGCGAAGGCCGGGGCCCAGTCGGGAAGGCCGTAGTAACTGAGCGCAGCGCTCTCTTATCGGCGTTTCCCAGCTGGGCCCCGGCCTTCGCCGGGGAGCAGATTGGATTTTAGCCGGCGGGACTCACCTGACCACGGGCAGGTCGATATAGCTCTCGTCCGGACCCGCGACCGTCACCTGTTGCGTCGCTTTCACATAATCGGCCGGCTTGGCGAAGAAGATATTGGGCACGAAGCTTTGCGGGTTGCGGTCGTAGAGCGGGAACCAGCTCGACTGGACCTGCACCATGATGCGGTGGCCGGGCAGGAAGACGTGATCCGACGCCGGCAGCGCGAACTGGTATTTCAGCGGCACCCCGGCGGCGAGCGGTTTGGCCTCGGCCAGGCTCTCGCGGTAGCGGCCGCGGAAGATGTCCATCGCCACAGCCAGCTGATAGCCGCCCATCGCGCGATCCCCCGGCACCTGGTCGGGATAGACGTCGATCAGCTTGACCACCCAGTCGCTGTCGGTGCCGCTGGTCGCCGCGGTAAGATGGACCATCGGCACGCCGGCGATCTTGACCGGCGCGGTCAGCACCGCGCCGGTGAAGGTCAGCACGTCGGGTCGGCTCGAGACGGGGCGCTGGTCGCTGGTCAGCCACGCCGTCCAGTGATCCCCGTCATAACCGATCGGCGCGACCGGGCGCGGCACGAAGGTGACCGGTTTGGCGGGATCGGAGACATAGTCGGCGGTCTGCGCCGCGCCGCCCACCGCGTCGAAGCCGACCGTGGCGCCGGGCCTGAGGTAGAGCGGGGTCGTACCGGTGGCCTCGGGCCAGCGCTGCAGCCGGCGCCATTCGTTGGTGCCGCTTTCGAACACCGTGACCGGCGCCACGTCCATTGCGGCACCTTTCAGATAATGCGCAAGGAACGGCGCGAGCACGTGGCGGCGCCACCATTTGGCGGTGTCCTGGTCCCATTTGATCGCGCCGAGATTGCTGCCCGCGCCGATCTCCTGCCCGTGATACCACGGCCCCATCGACAGGAAGACCATGTCGCCCGCACTGTCCTTCGGCTTGAGCGCGCTGTAAACGGCGGTGGCGCCGTAGATATCCTCCTGGTCCCATTGCGACGCAACCAGCATCATCGGCACCTTGAGCGGCTCCTTCGCCAGCACGCGGTCCATCGCCTGTTCGGACCAGTAGCTGTCATAGGCGGGGTGCGCGACGACCTTGCGCCAGGTGCCGACCTGTTCGAGGCCGTGCTGGCGGCCGAGCTCGCCGGCCGAGCCGGCCCGCATATACTGGTCGTAATCGTCGGCGTAGTTCGACGTCCAGAAACTGGAATTGTCGCGCGTGACGACCTGTTCCCAGACATAGGGCATGTTCATCTGGCGGAACGCGCCATTGTGGAACCAGTCATCGCCGCGCCAGCCATCGACCATCGGGTTCATCGGGATCGAGACCTTGAGCGCGGGATGCGGATTGATCGTCGCCATCAGCGGCAGGAAGCCGTCGTACGAGATACCCATGATGCCGACCTTGCCGTTCGATTCGGGCAAATGCTTCACCAGCCAGTCGATCGTGTCGTAGGTGTCGGTCGAATCGTCGGTCTTGGTCGGGTTGAGTACGGTGCCGGCGCGCGGCGGGTTCATCATGTAGATGCCGCCCGAGCCGTATTTGCCGCGCACGTCCTGGACGACACGAATGTAGCCGCCTTCGGTGATCACGTCATAGGCGTTGTCATAGCCGTCGAGGATCGAACCGAGATCGCCGCTATGCTGATTCGTCGTCAGCCCTTCGGCATTGTACGGCGTGCGCGTGAGGATCACCGCGGCGTCGTGCGCACCCGTGGGGACGAGGATCACGGTGTGCAGCTTGACCCCGTCGCGCATCGCAATGTCGACCGCGCGGCGCTCGTAGTTCCAGCCCGGCGTCGGGGTGGTGACTTTGGCGGGGCGCTCGTCGGCGGCCTTGTCGGTGGCGGACTGGGCGTGGGCGATGGCTGGCGCCAACAACATCACGGTCGCCGCGAGCCAGGCGCGATAGTGCATCGTCAGTTCCCCGTTTCGTCATGCCGGACTTGTTCCGGCATCCACCGACCCGCAAATGCGGCGGCGGCAAGTGTGCGGCACCGTGGACCCCGGAACAAGTCCGGAGTGACGAAAAAGAAACGGCCCGCGCTCCCCTTCAGGAGGCGGACCGCTTCGTCACCGCGTCACGCGTCTCAGACGCGCGTGCCCGTCATCGGGAAGCTGCCAAAGGCGCCGGCCTTGACCGAACCGGCCACGGTGTCGCCGTCGATCGTCGCGGTGCAATCGAGCGTCATCGGCATCGGCACGGTGATCGACATGCTCCAGCTGATCGTGTTGCCGTCGACCTTGCCGTCGGTGATGTCGGCGCTGCCCATGGCGCCGATCTGCTGGCCGGTCCAGCTGCTGCCGTCGCTCTTGACCGTGAGCGTCGCCTTCTGGTCGCCCATCGGCGACTTCACAACGGTCTCATAGGTTCCATCCACACCTGACATCGTTCTCTCCTGAAAATCAGTGCTTATCCGCAACGGATTCGGCGGGCACCACCTCAACCGGCAGACCAAGGCTGTCAAGCTGCGGCCGCACCTTGCTCGCGTCGCCGACAACGATCCATACCAGCTTCGACGGATCGATCACGCGTCGCGCGGCGGCGTCGAGTTCGGGGCGGGTGAAACGCGCGAGACGCGCGGCGAGCGTCTGGTAATAATCGTCGGGGCGCCTGAGCAGATCGTTGGTCTGCATCGCGCCGAGCACGGCGTTGGCCGTCTCGAAGCTGCCGGCGAGCTGGCGCGTGGCACCGGCGATGGTGCGATCGAACTCGTCCTGCGTGATGCCCTGGTCGGTCAGGAAGTGTTTGAGATCGTCCTGCAACGACGCGATCGCGGCGCCGGTCTTGTCGCCCTGTACCGGCGCGCTGATCTGGTAGGGCGCGGCGAATTCGAGCGCCGAGAAGCGGCCGCCCGCGCCATAGGACCAGTGCCGCGCCTCGCGCAGATCCATGTTGATGCGCGACAGGAAATCGCCGCCCAACACGACATTGGCAGTGTTGTAGGGCAGCAGATCGTCGGTACCCTTGAGACCCGTCAGCGCCGCCGCTACGATGATCGACTGCGGCGAATCCGGCCGGTCGATCAGCACGATCCGCGGCGACACCTGGACCGGTGGCGCGGCGAAATCCTTGACGCCGGCCGGGCCGGTCGCGGTCCAGTCACCGAAATGCGCCTGCATCGTCGCCTTGATCTCGGCGAGCGGGCGATCGCTGACGACGTAGATCCTGGCCTTGTCGGGGCGGATCCACGCCCGGGCGAAAGCAACCATCTCGTCGCGCGTCATCGCCCCGACGGCAGCGGGATCGCCGGTGCCGGCGGCAAGCTTGGTGTAGGGCGAGCTCGGGCCGTACAGCAAAGGCGGGACGGCGCGGCCGGCCAGCGCATTGGGGTTGGTCTTTTCCTGCGCGATCGCCGCCAGCAGCTGACCGCGCACGCGCTCCATCTCGGCCGTCGGGAAGGTCGGCTGGCGCGTGATATCGGCGAAGATATCGAGCGCGGGGGCAAGGTTGACGCTCGGCACCGACAGGCTGAGCGAAGTGCGGTCGGCGCTGGCACCGATGCCGAGGCCCATGCCGAGCCGCTCGCGCGCCGCGCCCAGCGCATTGGAATCTAGCGTCGGCGTTCCTTCGTCCATCATCGACAGGGTGAAGGTCTGGGTGCCGAGGCGGGTCGCCGGATCGGCGGCGGCGCCAGCGTCGAAACTGATCACCGCGCGCGTCATCGGCACGGCGCTGCGCTGCGCATAAATCAGCTCGATGCCGTTCGACAGGTGCGTGCGCTCGATCGTCGGGAAGGACAGCGCCTCGACCTTGCCGACATCGAGCTTGACCGGCGGCGCGTCGGGCGTGGCGGCGGCGGCCGGCGCCTTGGCAGGCGCGGCGGCCTGGGCATAGGCGGCGCGCGCGCCGGGCGCGACCGTCAGCGCATAAACCGGGCGCGACAGCCACTTGTTCGCAGCGGCGGTGACGCGCACCGGCGTTTCGGCGGCGAGTGTCGCGAGCTCCTTCTTGTAGTGATCGGGGTCGTTGGAGAACAAGGCACCCTGCGCCAGCGCGACAGCCTTGCCGCCGAAGCCGCCGACCGATTCAAGCCCGGCGATGCGTCGCACCGCCGCGCTGGTGGCGATGCGCTGCACCTCGTCGGCGGTCGGCCCCGCTTTGAGGAAATCGGCCAGGATCGCGTCGATGCGCTTGTTGACCAGCGCCGGATCGACGCCCGGCTTCACGTCGACGATGATCTCGAAGATGCCGAGTTGCGAGAAACTCTCGTTGCGCGCCCGCGCCGACACCGCGAGCTTCTCCTGCTTGACCAGCGCCTGGTAGAGCCGCGCGCTCGACAGCCCGCCGAGCGCCGACGCCGCGACGTCGAGTGCGACCGAGTCCGGGTCGTTTAGACCAGGTACCGCCCACATGCGGTAGAGCCGCGTGGTCGCGACGCGATCGGTGATCGTCTCGACCTTCGGCGCGGCGAGCGTCGGTATCGGGGCGACGGGCAGATGCACCTGCGGGCCGCGCGCGATGCCGCCGAAATATTTCTCGACCAGCGGGCGCGCGCTGGCGACGTCGATATCGCCGGCGAGCACGAGCACCGCATTGTTGGGGCCATAATGATCGGTGAACCATGCCTTCACGTCGGCGAGGCTGGCGGCGTCGAGGTCGGCCATCGAACCGATCGTGGTGTGGCCATAGGGATGCGTGGTCGGGAACAGTGCCTCGACCTGCTTGTACTCGACCAGCCCATAGGGCTGATTGTCGCCCTGGCGCTTCTCGTTCTGCACTACGCCACGCTGCTCGTCGACCACGCCTTGCGTCATCGCGGGCAGCAGATGTCCCATGCGATCGGCCTCGAGGAACAGCGCCGCGCCGAGCCCTGGCGTCGGCACGGTCTCGAAATAGTTGGTGCGGTCGAAATAGGTCGTGCCGTTATAATCGGTCGCGCCGAGCTGCTTGAGATAGGCGAAATAGTCGCCCGGCGCATTCTGGCTGCCGTTGAACATCAGGTGTTCGAACAGATGCGCGAAGCCGGTCTTGCCGGCCGGCTCCATCTTCGAGCCGACATTGTACCACACACTGACCGCGACGATCGGCGCCTTGCGATCGGTATGGACGATGACGCGCAGGCCGTTGGGCAGGGTGAATTGCTGATAGGGGATGTCGACCCTGGCGATCAGCGATGCGACCGGCGCGGCGGCCTGGGCGACCGGCGCCGGCGTGGCCGGCCGGCCCGCCGCCGGTGCGCCGAGCACCGCGAGCGCAACCCCGGACAGCAGCGCGGCAGACTGGGCGAACAGTTTGCGATTCATCGACTTTCCCCGACATTGGTGTGTTGCATCAAGCTATAGCACTGCAACCTGGCGGCGCAATCACGGCCGATAGACGCGCTCGACATGCTGCCTGAGCTGGCTGGGGTAGAACCATACCGGCTTGAGCCGATGCGCGACGAACAGTGGCGCCTGATCGGCATAATGTTTCGATTCCGGCCGGGTCATCGCGGCACCGAACGGTTGGATCGAGCGCGAACTGACATGGCCGGCCTCGTCCCAGTCGACGAACATGATGAAGCTGTCGCCATGCTTGACGACCAGCCTGCCGTCGGGCGCCTCATCCCACAGCGTGGCGGCGCGCAACACGTCGGGACCGCCGTCCATCGGCAGGTCGACCTTGCCCTGGCGCAAGCGCAGGACCTCGCCGAGCGGCGGATCGAGCCGGCCGAAATGATCGGTGAGGTAGGCCGCGGCGGTTGCCAGTTCCGCGCCGGGGTTGGCCTCGGGCTTACGCGGATAATGCCATTTGTTGCCCGCGCGCAGCAGTATCGCGGCGAGCGCCTCGGCGGGGTCCTTGCCGTCGAAGCGCCAGCCCCAGGTGCCGAGCAATTGCTGGGCATGGGCGACCTGTTCGTTACCGCGGGCATCGGCGGCGGCGAGATCGGCAAACCATTTGCCTGCCCAGCCGCGCTTGCTGACGCCGGTGTCGAACTTGATGCGATACAGATCCTCCGCGCTGATCCGCGGGTTGGCGCCCATCAGTTCGAGCGCCCGCGTGCCGCGATTGGTGGTGTCGGTCTCGACGCCGAGCAGCGGGTTCTGCGGCGGTATCTCCGAGCCGGTACCGGCCGCCTGATAGGGCGTGTTGTTGGCGTTGATCAGGAAGCCCGACGGCGGATTCACATTCCGCGGCACCATCGTCCAGGACACGGTGCCAGGGGCGTAATCGGCCGAGGTATCGCCGGGCAGGACCTTCGCATAATCGAACCCCGGCTTACGATTGGGGAACGACGCGTTGTAGAAATAGGCGATGTTGCCCTTGGCATCGCCGTAGAGGAAATTGGTCGCCGGCACGCCCTGGATCGCCAGTGCCTTTTGCCACTCGCCGAAATCGCGCGCGCGGTTGAGGCGGTAATATTCCTCGACCATCTTCAACTGGTCGGCGCCGCCATAGCGGATGGCGTAGGCACCGCTCCGGTTGACGATCACCGGCCCCTGCACCGCGCGATACACCGTCTTGGGCACGGGCAGGACGAACGGCCCCCACAGCTTGACGTGCAGCCAGATGCGCATTTTTTCGAGCGGGCGCATCGCGCCGTCGAAACGATAGCTGTTGCCGTCGTCGCTCAGCGCGAGCTTGTAGACGTCGATCAGATCGGGCCGGTTGACGGTGTTGGTCCAGCCCAGCGTGAGGTTGTGGCCGAGCAGCGGATAGGGCGCGCCGGTGAAGGTCGCGCCGGCGAAGTTCCAGCCGGTCTGCGAATGCACCACCAGTTCATACCAGGCGACGCCGCCGCGCCATGGCTGGTGCGAGTTGGACACCAGACGGGTATGGCCATCGGCTGAACGGCGCGGCGCGACGACGAAGGCGTTCGAGCCATTTTCCTGGCCGTTGGGGCCGACCGGCGTGACGTCGGGCGCATCCGGCTGCGGGCCGGCACTCTCGCGCGGCAACGCCTCGTCGCCGACCAATGCGGCGAGCGTGGCATCGAGGCCAAAAAAGAACGGCGAGCGGAGCACGAAGCCGGTCGCGACGTCCTCGCCGTCGACCGGGAAGAGCTTCGACAACCGCACCTCGTCCGGATGGCGCTCGGCAAAGCGATTGAGACCCGAGGCATAGCCGTCGAGCAGCGCGCGGACGTCTGCCGGTTGCTTCATATAGTCACGCAACGCGGTGGCGCGCGCACCGACGAGATGCAGCGCGAAGTCGCTCTTCGCGCCGTCCGCCCCGGTCATCGCGCCGAGCCGTCCGCGCGTCATTGCCAGCACTTCCTGCAGCGTCGAGAAGTCGTCCTCGGCATGGGCGTAGGCGATGCCGTACGCGACGTCGGGGTCGGTCTTGCCGAAAATGTGCGGCACGCCGAAATTGTCGCGCGCGATGGTCACGTCGTAATGATGCGCCGGCGGCGGCACAGCGGCACTCGCGGTGAGCGGATCCCATGTGGCGAGGAAGATCGCAGCGAGCACGAAAAGCACCAGCAGACCGGCGCCCGTGCGCCGCAGAACTTTCCGCATCTCATCCCCGTCCCTGTTGATCGCCGAACAACTTGGCGCGCCGGCTTCGCAGACCTCAGCGACGGGATCGAGCCAGTTTGCCTGCAATTTGGTACTATACCATCGGGGGAAACCGGTTAGCATGCAAGTCGGCATGGCGCCGCCTCTCGTGCGCTGGACACGGATCGATGGCCGAATATGCGTCACCGACAAGGAAGCGCGATGTAGCGCCTGAAAGCCACCCCCCGTCGCGGGCCGGCGTCGTACCGCACCGCCCCCGCCATGCGCCGGCGGCGGTGCAGGCGCTCTGGGACACCGCGCAACGTCTCAATGCGCAACGACCGCTTACATTGCAAAAAGCGTCTGCGGCGCTGTCGGATCGTTCGGTCAGGGAATCTCAAGCCGCAGGGCCGATCCAGCTTTACGCGATCGTCAACGGGGCAAAGGTCTCGGAAAATGAGCAACTGTGCCTCGTCGATACGCAGGAGTTATATGCGGGCGACGACCAGTTCGCCGAGGCGAACGAGATCCCCGGCATGGTTCGCTTCGCAGCCGGCGCGCAGATCGGCGAAGGCTTTGTTGCTCCCGATCGGGCGACCAACCTCCATCGCGTGACCGCGACTCTCAGGCCGGATGCGGAGTCACCCCCCTTTTATCGGACCGACGCGGCGGGCGCGGTCGCTTCACCGACGACGCAGGACATCGACGAAAACACCCAATATCTCAACGAACACCGGCAAAGCCGCGACGCCTTCAACGCTGACTACAACCAGCAATATGAACAGGCCCAAATCGACCGCGATGGCCCGCTTCTGCCCAGCAACTGCGACGAGGCCTCTGTGTTCGTGACCGGCTTGACCAATCCCGAGGCGGATCCCGACAGCGCCCCCAGGCCCGGGCACCGCCATGTCCATAGCCCCGGCGGCACCGACGCCGACGAATGGGCATTTCACTATGCCGGCATCATCATGGCGGATGGCGGCGACCATGTGACGATGGAAAATGCGGGCGCGAAAGCGTCGGAGAATTTCAGCAAGCGGTTGATGGACAAGACCTGGTTCTACAAAATGTACGGCACCGCCCACGAACAAAGCTTCGCCACGGAATATGGCGCCGATTTGCCCGGCGGCGCTGTCAGCATCCAGCGACCCGGGCCGGTCGTCGCTGACATTGAAGACGCCGTGCATGACGAGCCCGTGGATGACCATGCCGCCTTGCTCGGCCAGGCACCGCAGCAACCCGAGGGGCTGAGCGTGATGGGCGCCATCGGCACCTGCCTGCGCGGGCTGGGTTCGTGCCTGCCGGGATGGGGCGGCGACGCCGACTAGGTATATTGACGCATTGTCTTTGACGCCCATCGCGCCCCTTGTGTTGCCAAATTACAACACTATCTGCGCTATGACCAATGACAGGGGCACCCATGAACCTCGAAAAATTCACCGACCGCGCCAAGGGCTTTCTCCAGTCGGCGCTGACCGTTGCGATCCGCATGAGCCATCAGCGGATTTCGCCCGAACATCTGCTGAAGGCGCTGCTCGAGGACGAGCAGGGTATGGCCGCCGGGCTGATCCAGGCGGCGGGCGGCGACGCCAAGCGTGCGGTTGCCGAGACCGACGCCGCGCTCGCCAAGATCCCCGCAGTGTCGGGCGGCGGCGCGCAGCAGCAGCCCGGGCTCGACAACGACATCGTCCGCGTGCTCGACCAGGCCGAACAGATCGCGCAAAAGGCCGGCGACAGCTTCGTCACGGTCGAGCGGCTGCTCGTCGCCCTGTCGCTGGCGACGACGACCGCCGCCGGCAAGGCGCTGGCGGCCGCCGGGGTCAAGGCCGAGGCGCTCAACGCCGCGATCAACCAGTTGCGTCAGGGCCGCAGCGCCGACACCGCCGGTGCCGAGGATCGCTATGACGCGCTCAAGAAGTTCGCCCGCGACCTCACCCAGGCGGCGCGCGACGGCAAGCTCGATCCCGTGATCGGGCGCGACGAGGAAATCCGCCGCACGATCCAGATTCTCGCGCGGCGCACCAAGAACAACCCGGTGCTGATCGGCGAGCCCGGCGTCGGCAAGACCGCGATCGCCGAGGGGCTGGCGCTGCGCATCGCCAATGGCGACGTGCCCGACACGCTCAAGGACCGCAAGCTGATGTCGCTCGACATGGGCAGCCTGATCGCCGGCGCGAAATATCGCGGCGAATTCGAGGAGCGGCTGAAGGGCGTGCTCGACGAGGTCAAGGCCGCCGAGGGCGACATCATCCTGTTCATCGACGAGATGCACACGCTGATCGGCGCGGGCAAGGGCGACGGCGCGATGGATGCGTCGAACATGATCAAGCCGGCGCTGGCGCGCGGCGAGCTGCACTGCATCGGCGCGACGACGCTCGACGAATATCGCAAGCATGTCGAGAAGGACCCCGCGCTGCAGCGGCGTTTCCAGCCGGTGTTCGTCGGCGAACCGACGGTCGAGGACACCATTTCGATCCTGCGCGGGCTGCAGGACCGTTACGAACTCCACCACGGCGTGCGTATCACCGATGGCGCAATCGTCGCGGCGGCGACGCTGTCGAACCGCTACATCACCGACCGCTTCCTGCCCGACAAGGCGATCGACCTGATGGACGAGGCGGCGAGCCGGATCCGCATGGAGGTCGAGTCCAAGCCCGAGGAGATCGAGATCCTCGACCGGCGGATCATGCAGCTCAGGATCGAACGCGAGGCGCTGAAGCGCGAAACCGACGCGGCATCGGTCGAGCGGCTCGGCAATCTCGATGGCGAACTGGCCAATCTCGAACAGCAATCGGCCGAACTGACGACGCGCTGGCAGGCCGAGAAGGACAAGATCTCGGCCGAGGCGCGGTTGAAGGAGCAGCTCGACGCGGCGCGGCTCGAACTCGAGCAGGCGCAACGCGCCGGCGACCTCGCCAAGGCGGGCGAGCTTTCCTATGGGCGCATCCCCGAGCTGACGCGCAAGCTCGAAGACGCGCAGGGCCAGACCAAGGGCGCGATGCTGCGCGAGGAAGTTACCGCCGACGACATTGCCGGCGTGGTCAGCCGCTGGACCGGGATTCCGGTGGAGCGCATGCTGGCGGGCGAGCGCGAGAAGCTGCTCAAGATGGAAGAGACGATCGGCAAGCGCGTGATCGGCCAGGCCGACGCGGTGCATGCCGTGTCGACTGCGGTGCGGCGCGCGCGCGCGGGGCTGCAGGACCCCAACCGCCCGCTCGGCAGCTTCCTGTTCCTCGGCCCGACGGGCGTCGGCAAGACCGAGCTGACCAAGGCGCTGGCCGAGTTCCTGTTCGACGATCCGGCAGCGATGGTGCGCATCGACATGAGCGAGTTCATGGAGAAGCACAGCGTCTCGCGGCTGATCGGTGCCCCGCCGGGCTATGTCGGTTACGAGGAAGGCGGTGTGCTGACCGAGGCGGTGCGGCGGCGCCCCTATCAGGTCGTGTTGTTCGACGAGGTCGAGAAGGCGCATGGCGACGTTTTCAACGTGCTGCTGCAGGTGCTCGACGACGGGCGGCTGACCGATGGCCAGGGCCGCACGGTCGACTTCACCAACACGCTGATCATCCTGACCTCCAATCTCGGCAGCCAGTTCCTCGCCAATCAGCCCGATGGCGAGCCGGTCAGCGCGGTCGAGCCGCAGGTGATGGAGATCGTGCGCGGGCACTTCCGGCCCGAATTCCTCAACCGGCTCGACGAGATCATCCTGTTCCACCGGCTGGGACAGAGCGAGATGGCGCCGATCGTCGACCTTCAGGTGGCGCGCGTCGGCAAGCTGCTGGCCGATCGCAAGGTCGTGCTCGACCTGACCGAGGGCGCGCGCAACTGGCTCGGGCGGGTCGGCTATGATCCGGTCTACGGCGCGCGGCCGCTCAAGCGTGCGGTGCAGCGTTATCTGCAGGATCCGCTCGCCGACATGATCCTGCGCGGCGACGTGCGCGACGGATCGACGATCCGCGTCGAAGAGGGCGACGGGAAGTTGAGCCTGGGGGTGGCATGATGTAAACCGGGGCGGCACTTTGGGCCGCCCCGGTATCGAGATCTACTCCCTTGGAATCTTCGGCGAGCTTCAGTCGTACTTTTGCGGGTGTGCGACATCGAAAGCCACGGTCAAGCGCTCGCCGCGCTCAAATGGCCGGGTGCCGTGCCACATCGTAGAAGGAAACAGCACGAGCCGGCCCATCTTTGGTTCGACGTAACGAAACCCATCGAGGTCGGGCACCAGGCTACGGCACTCGCCCAAGGTGAGCCAGCCGGCCCGCTCGGTGTCGTCGTCAACGCCTGATCCCAAATCCCCGGGGAGCGCGACATAGAATGCGGAGCTCAACCAGCCTTGAGGGTGGACATGATCGACATGTACACCGCCGCGCACTAGGCGCACGGACCATGCGCCCGCGAAACGCACTGGTGCCCGTATATTGGCGAGTGTCGGATGACCATCAACCGGCGCCGGCAACTGCGCGACATGGGCCTCGACTGCGCCGAGAATGGCCGCGCGCAATCTGCGGATTTCCGGCTCGGCGCGCACGAACAAATTGCCGTCGGTCTGGCTTCCGCCACGCACAGATTGATCGATCGGTTGATGCCTTGCCTTGTGCAGTTCCCGCAGCATGTCGGCGAGTGCCGTCATATCGCCGACCTCTCCGGCGATATCATGGACACCGATCAGGCGCTGGTCGCCTTCGAGCCACGTCCAGCGGGCGTCTCCCATGATCCGCCACAACAGCGCGCGATAGGGCCAGACCTCAGCTTCCTCCGTGGACGGGAAACGCCGCTCGGCGATCGCCAACGCTTCATCGAAGCGCCCCAGCCTGATAAGGTTGCGCATGGGGTGCAGCAGGACGGAAACGCGGTCGGATGAGGGCAGCGCGTCAAACAGAGATTGCGCCTCCGTCACCTGACCCATTTCTCCCAGGCAGATGGCCTTGATGCGTGTCCATTCTGGCGAGGGACCGAGCGCTGCGCGGGCCGCGTCCGCCGCTTGGAGCGCGGAGTGATAATCCTTTGCTTCCAATAGAATGCGGATCAACAGCGATCTTAGGGACAGGTCGCCCGGATATCGCTTCAGCGCTGCGCGCACGGTTGCGCCAATCCCGTCCTGTGCTCCGCTTACAGCGGCTATCCGGGCGTACACTATATGGCCTTCGTGCCAGCCTGGATTGGCCGCGAGGGCCTTGGAAAGAAGCGCGAGCGCGCCTAGTGCATTGCCGTCGGCGAGCATCGCGGAGGCAAAACCCAGGAGAAGACCGCCATCGCCAGACGCCAGTGTGCGCGCATGTTCAAAAAGTCGCGAAGCAGGGAAACCCGCCTCCAATGCGGTTCGCGCGCGACTATGCGCAATCAGCGCATCAAGAGGCGCCAGTGCTGCCGCGCGGGAAAAGGCGGCATACGCTTCCGCACTGTTTTGCCCATCGCGGTGGGCCAGCCCCAACACCTGCCACAACCGCCGATCGCGCTCATGCCCCGACGCCAGCGCGCGTTCGGCAGCGAAGATGACCTCTTGCGACAGGTCGTGATCCAGCGCATCCAGCGCGAGATCGTAAAGCTCGACCGCCGTCCTGGACGCGGGAGCCAGAAGAGCCAGACGCAATTTTTCGCGTTGAGACATGGCGGCTGCGTAACTTGCCCCAACCGGCTTGTCTAACCGACTACGGCATCGACCTCTCCCGCGCCTATGATTGCCGACCCAATCGGGCTAGACGCCGACCATGAACGAGTTGATCGCTACCATTCAGCGGGCGCTGGACGCCGATGATATCTCGACCGCTGCCGAGCTTGCGGCACATGCTCTGGCACAGGGCTCGCGCGAGCCGCTTGTCTTCAATCTCGCGGCCTGGCGCCTCGAGGAGCGCGGTGAGTTCGATGAAGCCGAAGCGCTTCTGGGCGAGGCCCTGGCCCTGACGCCCGATGACCCATCGCTCCACCTCGCACTTGGTGTCGTCTTACGCGGACAGGGACGGCTCAAATTGGCGGTAGACAGCTTCGAACGCGCGATCAGCCTTGATGGCGCTTATTCGGCAGCATGGTTCGAACGCGGCTCGACGTTTGAAAAGGGCGGGGCGCTTGCCGATGCGGCCGACGATTATCGCCGTGCTATCGCGCTTGAGCCCGAGAACGCCGCGGCGCATGCCTCGCTCGCGGCAGTATGCGCTCGGCGAGGTGCGGTCGTAGATGCTACGAAGCATGCAGAACGTGCCATGCAACTGGACCCTGGCAGCGTGACGGCACGAAACGCTCTCGCCCAGATCGCTATCGAGCAGAAGCATTACAATGATGCGATCACGTTGCTCGAACCGGTCGTCGGAGTCGATGAGGATAAACGTGACCTGCTCGTCAGCACCCGGACATTGCTTGGTGACGCTTATGAGGGAATCGGCCGTTATGACGATGCCTATGCCTCCTATGAACGAGCGCAACATCTGTTCTACACGATCCATAGCTCGCGACTGAGCGTCGATCGACAGGACCCGCTATCCTTTCTCAAGGGAATCGAAGCGTCATTTGCGGCGGCCGACAAAGCGCTCTGGCATACCGGAGACGCGCAGGCCGACGCGGGACCCGGCACGCATGTATTCCTCACCGGCTATCCTCGATCGGGTACCACGTTGGTCGAAAATATCCTTGCCACCCTACCTGGTGCGATAGCGATCGAGGAGCGACCGACACTCGGGGAAATCGATCGCACTTTCCTCAATGACCCGGACGGACTGCAGAAACTCGCCATGCTGCCGGAGAGCGAACTGGCGGGGCTTCGTGCTGCTTACTGGCAACGTGCGGAGCAAGCCGCAGGAGAATCGCTCGCCGGCAAAGTCTTTATCGATATGGACCCGTTCAAGGGCCCGCGATTGCCCGTGATCGCGAAGCTCTTCCCAAACGCGAAGGTCGTGATCATGCGGCGTGATCCGCGCGACGTGGTGTGGAGTTGCTTTCACACGAGCTTTGCTTTCAACGCTGGCACGCTTGCCTTTTCGTCTCTGGAAAATACGGCGCGGCACTATGATCTGTCTTGGCACATCGTTGAAGACGTGTTGGCGACCCTGTCGATCGATCACTTTGACCTGCGATATCACGCACTGGTGCAGAATTTCGACGTCACCACCCAGGCGCTTTGCGCCTTCTTGGGCGTGGCATGGGACGAGAAGCTCCGCGAATTCGATCGTACGGCGCAGCAGCGCGGCGTCTCGACCGCGAGCGCAACCCAAGTTCGCCGCGGGCTATATGACGGGTCAGGCGGCTGGCGCCGTTATGCGCGCCAACTCGCCACGGTTGAACCGATCTTGCGGCCATGGATTGAGCGGCTCGGCTATGCCGACGCCTAGGCTCATTTTGGGGCTGCCGGGCTTGCCTTATTGGGGCGACCTGCGTTCGACAGACTGTCCTGCCTGGTAACTTGACTCGCGCCATTGCGCGGCCGTCATACAGATTTTCTTCTTGGTAATTCGCGATCCTGTAGTGTCGTCCGTGCGGCAGATGACGCGATCGGACTTTGCGCCCGAGGGCGCGGGAATGGTCGCCGGCTGAGCCGGCACGGGCTCGGATTGACCGGCAAATGCCCCCATGGGAACGGAGAGCGCCGCACAGGCAACCATCAAATGCGCAAATTTCATGTCTTCAGCCTTATCGTCAGGCGGTGTGCACCGCGCTTAGTGTCTTCCACCCTATGATATTCGCCTAAACATATCAGATGGATGCAGCAAACATTATAGTGCACCTAGCGTGCGATTCGCCAGACGTGTTTGCGCTTGCATCAAATCTCGCACGATCTCGCGGTCTTGTTCGTCGAGTTCGGGGCGCCACAGATCGCCGATCAGGACGACCCGAAGCTCATCGCTATCGTTCCAGGCCTCGTGCTCGATGGTATCGTCGAAGACCCACGGCTCGCCTTCTTTCCACTCCCGCATGTCGGCGCCGACGCGAAAGCGGCAACCTGCGGGAACGATCAGCGGAACGTGACAGACTACCCGGAAATTCGCAACGCCGTGATGCGGGGGAATGTGAGTATGAGGTGCAAGCAGCGAAAACATAAGATTGGGGCCAAGGCCGGGGATTGCTGCCGGAGCATCGCCGGCAAAGGCCGCCATTGTCCGGGGGCAGGCGGCGGCGTTTACCGGGTCGTGCTCGCCATAGCGGATCAGGTGGAAAGCATTCCAGTCGGGCGAGCGATTGAGCGCGGACCATTGCCCTACCGGCTGACCGGAAGCGAAATCAACATAGGGGCGCTGACGATCGGCATGGGCCGCGTTTAGCGCATTAAACTCCGCGAGGATGTCGGGAACCGCGCGCCTGAGCCGGTCGCGAAGGCTATCATAGGCCTCATCGAAGAACTCGATGTCAGGCAGGTCGGGATAGCGATAGTGTGTCGGCTCCTGGTGATAGACCGGGCGTCGATCGAGTACATTGTCCGCAAAGCGTCGCGCACGCGCGCGGTGCGGCCCGTCCATGATCCTGGTTACCGCCAGCCGAGCTTCGACATCGCCGCGATAGCGCACAAGGAAGCTCCGCACCCGCTCAAGCTGCGTCGCGATCGGTGAAGGCAGCACACCTTGCCCGTCGGCATGAAACAACACCGCGCGATAGATTTCGGCGGCACGGCTGGTATCGCCGAGCTCCTCGTGCAACCTTCCCTTCAGCAACAGCCCCAGAAAGTCGTTGGGGTGGATGTCGAGAGCAGCATTTGCGGCGTCGAGGGCACCGGAAACGTCGCCCGTACTCCGACGCAGCGCCGCGAGTTTCATTCTCCCGGCAAAATCGTCAGGAGCACCTTCAAGCCCCCGCTCGAGTAAAGTGATCGCTTCGTGCGGTTCCCCGCGCGCAAGGGCAAGGTCGGCGAACCGATGGTAGTCAAAACTCATACGCCCTCACTACGACAAAAAGGGCGGCACGTCGTACGACGTGCCGCCCGATTTTTCACCCGTGATCCAAGCTTAGAAGTTCAGCTGGATCGCAGCGTAGACGTAGCGACCGAGCGCATCATAGACCTGCGCGTAAGTCCCGGATCCGTTGTTCGTATAGTTCGAATCCAGCACCGGTGCCGTCTTGTCGAACACGTTCTGCGCACCAAGTCGGAACGTATAATGCTCACCCACGCGCGCGACCATCGACAGATCGAAGTAGCTCTGCGCCTTGATTTTCGCGACGTCCGGATTGGTCGTCCCGCCAGGTGGGAGCGTGATGATCTCGTTGGTAACGCCACTGAAGTAGCGCCATGCTCCCGAGAAGGCGAGCCCGTTCTCGAGCGTGTAGGTCAGGCGCGCCTTGTGGCGCCACTTGGGAAGCGGCGTACCACAGCTGGTGTAGCCGAACGAACCGGCGCAGTCGTAGGGAGTCGCGCC
>JBBRSN010000005.1:0-105814 GCA_038245375.1 Sphingomonadales bacterium
CCAACACCGTCTTCGATGACTACGATCATGTCGTCTCAAAATGTTGTGATGCCTGGAATTTCTTCGCCAACGACCTCGCCCGCGTCGCTTCTGTCACAACGCGAAGCTGGGCACAGGTCAATCTTTAAGGCCGTTGGTATAACCGCCGCAGCGCCACCAGCACCCACCAGCCCGGATCGTGCTGACCCGGCTCGATCCCCAGCCGCGCCGAATCGGGCCAGGCGTGGTGGTTGCCGTGCCACGCCTCGCCAAAGGTGATCAGCGCGGCGATCGGCAGGTCGTGCCCCTGCACCGCCGTGCCATCGACGACCCAGCCGGCCGGCCCGCGCCGGTGCGTGATATGGCCGACCAGCCAATGCCCGGTCACCGACACCGCGATGCGGAGCGGCACGCCCCAGATCAGCCACGGCATCCCGCCGATCGACCAGAACAGCAGCGCCACCGGCAATTGCTGCGCCATCCATGTCGCTTCGAGAAAGCGCAGGAAGCGATCATGCAGGTGCGGCTCGGGTACGAAACGGGGTGGATGGTCGAATGCCACCCGGCAATGCATCTGCCACCAGGCATCGCGCAGCATTGTGGTGCGATGGGCGTGGAGATCGTGACACTCTGCCTGCCGCTGTGCCCAGTCGCGCGTGTCGTGCAGCCGCACCATGCCGAGCGGACCGGCCATCCCGACCAGTGTCCCGAGATAGACCATCAGATATTCCATCGGCCGCGACGTCGCGAAGTTGCGATGGATCAGCAAGCGGTGCAACCCGATCGAATGGCCGAGGCACAGGGTTAGGCCGCTCATCAGCAGGTAGACCGCCGCAGCCCCGGGCGTCGCGAAGAAGGGGGCCAGACCAACCCCGAACAGCGTCATCGAGCCAATCCAGATCGATCGCGCCGGCGCCCATCGCACGGTCCCGGCGGTCGCGCTTGTATCGACGTCGATATGCATTCGATCGGTTGCGATGCAGGGCATGGCGCACTCCAAGGTAATTAGGGAAAAACCTAAATACCTATCGCAGTTTGTCAATGCTTAGCTCATTCCCTAAATACTGTGCATGATGCAGCGAATCTTCGAAGCCTTGGCGTCGCCCGTGCGCCGCAAGATCCTCGCCTATCTTTCTCATACCGAACTGAATGCGGGCGATATCGCCGCGCGCTTCGCGATGTCGAAACCGTCGATCTCGCAGCACCTCGGGATCCTCGAAGCTGCCGGCCTGATCGCCAGCGAGAAGCGCGGCCAGTTCGTCTTCTACCGCCAGGTGCCTGAAAACCTCGTCAACACACTTAATGGCTTCGTGCAGGAGGCATGCCCGCACAGCCGCCCGCTCAAGCGCGAGAGCGCGGCGCTGGCCAAGGTCAAGCGCGAGGAATAGTGCTCAGCCGCGCAGGGCGGCGGCAGCGCGGGCCTTGGTCTCGACCTCGGCCATCGAACCGCCCGTTACCCAGCTGCCGCCAACGCACAGCACCGGTGCGAAGGCCAGCCAGTCGGGTGCGCTTGCCTCGGTGATGCTGCCGGTCGGGCAGAAGCGGCACTGGTAGAAGGGCGCCGCGAGCGCCTTCAATGCCTTGAGGCCGCCATTGGCCTCGGCCGGGAAGAACTTGAAGTGCGTCAGCCCGAGCTCGAGTCCGAGCATGATGTCGGCGGCATTGGCGATGCCGGGAAGGAAGGGCACGCCGCTGGCGATGATCGGTTCGGCGAGCCGCTCGGTCAGGCCGGGCGAAACGATGAACTCGGCGCCGGCGTCCATCACCTGCTCGAACTGGGCGGCATTGACCACCGTGCCGGCACCGACGATCGCGCCGGGAACCCGTTTCATCTCGCGGATCGCGTCGAGCGCGGCGTCGGTGCGCATCGTCACCTCGAGTACGCGCAGGCCGCCGGCGACGAGCGCTTCGGCAAGCGGCCGCGCGGTCGCGGCATCGTTGATCACCAGCACCGGGATGACGGCGCTGGTGCGCATGATGTCGGCGATATCGGTCATCGGGCATGGTCCTGGGCAAAGGCAGCCGCGGCGCCGAACAGGCCCGGCTGGGGGTGGGTGATGAGCTTGACCGGCAACGCGGCCATCATCGACTGGAAGCGCCCCTTGGCGGTGAAGCGCTCGCCGAAGCCTGAGCGGGCGAGATGGTCCTTGAGCCGCAACCCGAGCCCGCCGGCGATGACCACGCCATTGGCACCGTGCGCCAGCGCGAGATCACCCGCGACCGCGCCAAGGCACAGGCAGAAGCGGTCGAGCGCAGCGAGCGCGAGGCTGTCCTGGCCTTCGAGCGCCTGCGTCCAGATCGCCTTGTCGTCGAGCCGCTGTACCGCGCGGCCCTCGATTTCGGCCAGCGTCTCGTAGATCGTGACGATACCGGGGCCGGCGACGATGCGTTCGGTCGACACCCGGTTGAAGGTCTTGCGCAGCCGCTTGAGCATCGCATCCTCAATCGTGTCGAGCGGCGCGAAATCGGTGTGCCCGCCCTCGGTCTCCAGTACGTGATACCCTTGCTGCGTACGCAGGATTTGCGCCACGCCGAGCCCCGTGCCGGGACCGCAAACCGTCAGCACGCCGTGTGACGGGAACGGCAGGTTTGGACCGGAGAGGTGCAGGAAGGCGTGGTCGGGCATCTGTGCCACGGCATGGCCGATCGCCCCGAAATCGTTGATCAGGACATAGTCGTCGACCGCCAGCCGCTCCTTGACCAGCGCGGGGCGGATGATCCACGGATTGTTGGTCAGCTTGATGATCTCGCCGCCGACCGGCGATGCCACCGCGATCGCCGCGGCGCGCGGCATCGGACGGTCGAGCTGTTCGCCAAAGGCCTGCCACGCCGTCTGCAGCGAAGCATATTCCGCGGTCTTGAGCGTGACCGCCTCGCCGAGCGAAACGACCTTGCCGTCGGCCACCTCGGCAATGGCGAAGCGCGCGTGCGTCCCGCCGATATCGACTGCCACCAGTTCCATGCTCACCAACCCATCGCCGACAGCAGCGGTGATCCGCCTTTTTCGGCCTCGCTCGCCGCGCCGCGGAACAGCGCGAACAGTTCACGGCCCATGCCGACGGCGGGTGGCGGTGCCTCGACGAATGACCGCGCGGCCCATTCAACCGGGTCGACCAGCGCCGCCAGCGTGCCGGCCACGGCATCGAGTCGGATCATGTCGCCATCGCGCACCTTGCCGAGCTGGCCGCCGCCCAGCGCCTCGGGGCTGGCATGGATCGCGCATGGCACCTTGCCGCTCGCGCCCGACATGCGCCCGTCGGTAACCAATGCGACGCGGAAGCCGCGGTTCTGCAGCACGCCGAGTGGCGGGGTGAGCTTGTGCAGTTCGGGCATCCCGTTGGCGCGCGGGCCCTGAAAGCGCACCACGACGACGACATCGCGGTCGAGTTCGCCGGCCCTGAATGCCGCCTGCACGTCGAGTTGGTCGTGGAACACGCGCGCCGGCGCCTCGACGATCCAGCGATCGCGCTCCACCGCGCTGACCTTGATACACGCGCGGCCGAGATTGCCGGCAAGGATGCGGAAACCGCCCTCGGTGGCGAACGGCGTGGCGGCGGGGCGCAGGATCGTGTCGTCGCCGCTCGCGCCGGGGTCTTTCCACGCGAGCGAATCACCGTCGATCGTCGGGCGTTTGCCGTAATCGCCCATATCCGCGCCGCCGATCGTCAGCAGGTCGCGGTGCAGCAGGCCGGCATCGAGCAATTCGCGGATGACATAGGGCATGCCGCCGGCATCCTCGAAGCCGTTCACGTCCGCCGCGCCATTGGGATAAACCCGCGCGATCAGCGGCACGGCACGCGACAGCCGGTCAACATCGTCCCAGTCGATCAAGATGCCGGCGGTGGCGGCAATGGCGGGCAGATGAATCAGATGATTGGTCGAGCCGCCCGTCGCTAGCAGGCCGATCGCCGCGTTGACGATCGCCTTCTCGTCGACGCACAGCCCGAGCGGGCGATAATCGTCGCCGTCCCAGCCGATCTTCGCGAGCCGGTGCACGGCGGCGCGGCTGAGTTCCTGGCGCAGTTTGGTACCTGGATTGGCGAAGGCGGCACCGGGAATGTGCAGGCCCATCACCTCCATCATCATCTGGTTCGAATTGGCGGTGCCGTAAAAGGTGCAGGTGCCTTTGGAATGATAGGCGCCGATCTCGGCCTCGAGCAGCGCGTCGCGGCCGACCTTGCCCTCGGCAAAAGCCTCGCGGACGGCGGCCTTCTCCTTGTTGGGCGTGCCGGTGCGCATCGGCCCGCCGGGCACCAGCACCATCGGCAAGTGCCCGAAGCGCAGCGCTCCCATCAGCAGGCCAGGCACGATCTTGTCGCAGATGCCGAGCAGCGCGGCGCCCTCGAACATGCCGTGGCTCAGCGCGACGGCGGTCGACAGCGCGATCGTGTCGCGGCTGAACAACGACAGTTCCATGCCGGCATAGCCCTGCGTCACGCCGTCGCACATCGCTGGCACGCCGCCGGCGACCTGCGCCGTTGCGCCGGCCTCGCGCGCCCAGACCTTCATCAGTTCGGGGTAGCGGTAGTAGACGGCATGGGCCGACAGCATGTCGTTATAAGCGCTGACGATGCCGATGTTCATCGCCTTGCCGGTCTTCATCGCATCGCGATCTTCCTCGGTGCCGGCATAGCCGTGCGCGAGGTTGGCGCAGCCCAGAGCGGGCCGTGCGACATGCTGGTCGCGTTCGCGCCGGATCAGCGCGAGATAGGCCTCGCGCGTCGCTCGCGACCGCTCGATCACCCGATCGGTGACCGCCGAGATGTCGGGGTGAAGGGTCATACGTCTCTCCCCACAACGGTTCGCCCTGAGCCTGTCGAAGCGCCGTTCTTCTCTCCGACGCGCGGGAGAAAAAACGGTGCTTCGACAGGCTCAGCACGAACGGGGGAGGGTAGGTTAATCACTCTCACGGCGCCCAGTGGATGTCGACCGGCAGTTCGGCGTCTGCAAGGACACGGCCGATCGGATAGGCCGAGGACGGGCCCTGCTTGATCGCGGCCTCGATGACCTTTTTCTTGGCGTTACCGGTCACTGCGATCAGCAGCGCGCGCGCTGAGACGATCGCCGCACGCGACAGCGAGACGCGCGCCACCGGCGCCTCGGAGGGCAGCGGGTCCGGCATCACGCCGAGCGCGCGACGCTCGTTCGGGCCGCTCAGCGCCTCGTCGAAGTCGGGACCGGGGAAGATCGACGCGGTGTGGCCGTCCACCCCGACGCCGAGCAGGCACAGGTCGAGCGGCCAGTGCAGGTCCTGCATCAGCGCGTCGGCCGAGCGGCCCGCCGCCTTGTAGTCGGCGGTCGCGGTCGGCACGATCGGCATGACCCGCGCGCCCTTGGGCAGGAAGGTCTTGGCGATCATCGTCACGTTGCTCAGCGGGTCACCGAGCGGCACGATGCGTTCGTCGGTCGGCACGATCGTCACGCGCTTCCAGTCGAGCTTGGCCTGGGCCAGCTTGGCGTAGATCGGCACCGGCGTCTTGCCGCCCGAGAGTGCGACGACGCAGCCGCCGCGCGCGTCGATCGCGCTTTCGATGATGAAGGCGATATCGCCGGCAACGGCCGCGGCCATCTCCTCGGCGTCGTCATAGTCCCACCATTCGATTTCGTCGCTCATAGTCACTCCTTTGCCCTCTCAACACGCGAGAGGGGTGATCAATCATCCTGCCAGGTCACACCGTCGCGCTCGGTCAGCGCGATCGCGGCCGACGGCCCCCAGGTGCCCGAAGCGTAGCTCTTGGGCTTCATGTCGTTGGCGGTCCACCCGGCGCGGATCGCGTCGACCCATTCCCATTGCGCCTCAACCTCGTCGCGGCGCACGAACAATGTCTGGTCGCCTTCGATCAGGTCGAGCAGCAGTCGTTCATAGGCAATGCGGCGGCGCGTGCCGGCGAATTCCGAATCGAGGCTGAGGTTGAGCGGCACCTCGCGCAGGCGGACGCCGTCGCGATCGAGGCCGGGCTCCTTGGCCATCACCAGCAGCTGGATATACTCCTCGGGCTGCAGCCGGATGATCAGCATGTTGGGCTGGAGCAACCCGCCTCGGCTGGCGAACATCGAATGCGGCACCGCCTTGAACTGGATCGCGATCTCGCTGCGCCGCGTCGTCATGCGCTTGCCGGTGCGCAGGTAGAAGGGGACGCCCTGCCAGCGCCAATTGTCGACATGCGCCTTGACCGCGACGAACGTCTCGGTGGTCGACGGCTTGCCGAGTTCGTCGACATAGGATTTGACGATCTCGCCGCCCGACGCGCCGGCACCATATTGCCCGGTCACGGTGACTTGCGGTGCTTCGACCGGGGAAATACGCCGCAGCGACCGAAACACCTTGGCCTTCTCGTCGCGGATTGCAGTGCCGTCAAAGCGGGCCGGGGGTTCCATCGCGACCAGTGCCAGGAGCTGGAGCATGTGGTTGGCGACCATGTCGCGTAGCGCGCCGGCCGTGTCGTAATAGCCCGCGCGCTCTTCCAGCCCTACCGTCTCGGCAATGGTGATCTGGATGTTGTCGATGCCTTGCGCGTTCCACACCGGCTCGAAGAACGAGTTGCCGAAGCGCAGTGCGAGGATGTTCTGCACCGTCTCCTTGCCGAGATAATGGTCGATGCGGAAGGTGCGGTCCTCGGGGAAGGCGGTCGCCACGGTGTCGTTGATCTCGCGGCTAGAGGCGAGGTCGTAGCCGAGCGGCTTCTCAAGGCCGATGCGAACGGTCGGCCCGGCAAGTTTGGCGGATTCGAGCCCGCGAATGACCGGTTCGAACAGCGACGGTGCGGTCGAGAGGAAGATCGCGAGGCCACCCGCGACGTCGCCGACCTTCGCGGCCAAATCCTTGTAGTGCGCCAGATCCGTTGCATCCAGCGCCTGGTACTGTAACCGCGGGAGGAAGGACTTTATCGCCTCCTCGTCCTTGCGATCCTCGGGCAGGAACTGGTCGAGCGCCTTCTTGGCGAAAGCGCGATAGGCGGCATCGGTGTTCTCGGAACGCGCGGTGCCGGTGATCGTCAAACCCTCGGGCAGCAGACCGTCGGCGTGCAGGCCGTACAGCGAGGGCAGCAGCATGCGCTGCGCGAGATCGCCCGTCGCGCCGAACAGCAGCAGCTTGCCCACCGGTTTGCGCATCGTTCCTACCGCCTCTTCGTGATCGCCGCCGGGCGCCTAACAGAGGCGTTCATGAACGGCCATGTGAATACGTAGTCAGGCCTGTCGCTACAGCGTCAGACCGGTGATCGGATCGAACCCGGCCATGATGTTGAGGCTCTGCACCGCAGCGCCCGCCGCACCCTTGCCGAGATTATCGAGCGTAGCGATCAGCCGCGCCTGACCGGCCTCGCTGTTACCACAAACCCGGAGCGTCAGCCGGTCGGTCTCGGCATCGGCTTCGATCGTGACCGTGTCGCCATCGGGCTCGACGACGCGCACGATCGGCGAATCCTTGTAGGCGTCGCGCAATGCGGCCTCGCACCCGGCCAATGTTGGCCGCCGGACGAACTGGTGCAAGGGAAGCGCCACCTCGACGATCATGCCGCGATAGGTGTTGGCAACCGAGGGCATGAAGATCGGGGCGTGCTCGACCCGCGCATGCTTCTGCATCTCGGGCACGTGCTTGTGCAACAGGTCAAGGGCATATAGCCGCGCCGCCGGCGGCGGGTTCGGTCCCCGGAACTCGGCGATCATCGCCTTCCCGCCCCCCGAATAGCCCGAGATCGCGTTGACCGCGAAGGTCCAGTCGACCGGGACGAGGCCGGCGCGGATCAGCGGCCTGACCAACGCGAGGAAACCAGTCGGGTAGCAGCCGGGATTGGAGACGCGCATCGCCTCGGCGATCGCGGCCTGTTGCCCGGGCTCGAGCTCGGGAAAGCCATAGGTCCAGCCATCGGCGACGCGGTGTGCGGTCGATGCGTCGATCACCCGCGTCGTGCTGTTGTCGATCAGTGCGACGGCTTCGCGCGCCGCGTCGTCGGGCAGGCAGAGGATGACGATGTCAGCCGCGTTGAGCGCCTCGGCGCGCGCCTTGACGCTCTTGCGCTTGCTGTCGGGCAGCTCGAACGTCGTGATCTCGCTGCGCCCGGCGAGGCGCTCGCGTATCTCGAGGCCGGTCGTGCCGGCTGCGCCATCGATGAAGACCGAAAGCGTCATGCCATCCCCAATGCGTCTGCGTCGACATAGCCGACAAGGTTCAGGCGAGGCGCCTTGCCCCAGGCATTGCCGCCGGCGAGTTCGAGTGTCTCGAACGAATCTCCCTCGCCGAGCGATCCGATCACCTCGGCATCATGTTGTGGGCCGACGCGCATCATCACGTCACGCAGTGCAACCATGGCGCGCGGTGCCGCATAGTGCGGCGCGAAGACGCTTTCGGCGAGGCGGATATCGGCGAGATCGCGACGCACGGCGTGCGTCCGCGGATCGAGCACCAACGAGCGCCCGAGCAGCGAGAAGCTGCTACGCGGTCGCGCGCCGAGCGACGGGCTGAACGGTACCGCCGATGAATTGTCCGAATTCCGCAAGAAAATCTGCCCCTTCCGCCGTGCGCGCCACGAAGATGTTTCGCTTGTCCGCTTCGTCGCGCTGGCGGCGCAGATAGCCCAGCGCACCGAGCCTGTTCAAGGCGCGTGTCACCACCGGCTTCGAGACATTGAGAACATTGGCTAATCCGCGCACGGTGTGCGGTCCGGGCGCCAGATAGACGAACAGGAGCAGGGCCATCTGGCGATTGGTCAGGTCGGGTTGGCCCGAACGGACATAGTCGACCAACGCCTGCATCCAGTTGGTCAGAGATCGATCGAAAAGATGGGCCACCTGAATTGTCCAACTCTGTACACGGCGCGGCGAACATACGCCGCGGCTGAGGCAAACAACGCTCTCGCACGCCACTGGTTTCAGGACGGATGCGAAATGTTGCAGCTTTGCGGCAACACGCGCGGTTGATCGCAGGCGGCGCGTCGCCTATGTGCCCGCCTTCGCCGTTCGGGATGATCGCTTTTCCATGTTTACGTTTTTGCTCGTCGTTCACGGTTTCGTTGCTCTTGCGCTGGTCGTGGTGATCCTGGTCCAGCGCTCCGAGGGCGGCGGACTCGGCATGGGTGGCAGTCCGTCTGGCCTGATGTCGGCGCGCGGCGCGGCCGACCTGCTGACCCGCCTGACGACGGTGTTCGCCTCGCTGTTCGTGCTGCTCAGCATCGGTCTGGCAATCTATGCCGCGGGTGGTCACAGCACCAAGATCGACCCGACGCTGGCGGTAAAGCCCCCGGCCGGCGCGGTCCAGCAGCCCGGCGCGCAACTCCCGCAGGACGGCGGCGCGTTCTCCTCGGGGGCGGCGAACGTCACCGTGCCGGCGGGCAACGGCGCGGTTCCGGTCCAGAACTAGACGGCGACGAGCGGCGCGCGGTGCCGCTTTCGTCATCCCATCAAAATAATTGGAGTCGCGCGCTTGCCGCGTGGCGTCCAGACACGTTAGGCGTTTCCTCCCATGGCGCGGTTTATTTTCATTACCGGCGGCGTGGTTTCCTCGCTCGGCAAAGGTCTCATGGCGGCGAGCCTTGCGGCGCTGTTGCAGGCACGCGGTTATCGCGTGCGAATCCGCAAGTTCGACCCGTATCTCAATGTCGATCCCGGCACGATGTCGCCCTATCAGCATGGCGAGGTCTATGTGACCGATGACGGGGCCGAAACCGACCTCGATCTTGGCCATTACGAGCGCTTTACCGGGGTGGCCTCCCGCCAGTCGGACAACATCACCTCGGGCCGGATCTATCAGCAGATCATCCAGCGCGAACGGCGCGGCGACTATCTCGGCGCGACGGTGCAGGTCATTCCGCACGTCACCGACGCGATCAAGGAATTCGCCCAGGCGGAAACGGACGATCTCGATTTCGTGTTGTGCGAAATCGGGGGGACCGTCGGCGACATCGAGTCGCTGCCGTTCATCGAGGCGATCCGCCAGCTCAGGAACGATCTCGGCCGCGGCAACTCGGTCAGCATCCACGTAACCCTGGTGCCGTACATCTCGGCGGCGGGCGAGCTGAAGACCAAGCCGACGCAGCATTCGGTGCGCGAACTCGCTGCGCTCGGCGTGCAGCCCGACGTGCTGGTGTGCCGCTGCGAACATGCGCTGCCGGCGAGCGACCGCGCCAAGATCGCGCTGTTCTGCAACGTGCCCAAGGAAGCCGTTATCCCTGCGCTCGACGCCAAGAGCATCTATGCCGTGCCGCTGCAATATCATGGCGAGGGGCTCGACGCCGAGGTGCTCAAGGCGTTCGGCATCCTGCCGGGCCTGGCGCCCGACCTGTCGCGCTGGGTCGAGATCGTCGACCGGCTGACCAACCCGGAAGGCGAGGTGACGGTAGGCGTGGTCGGCAAATATGTCGGTCTGCAGGACGCCTACAAGTCGCTGAACGAAGCGCTGGTGCATGGCGGCATCGCCAACCGCGTAAAGGTCAATATCGACTGGATCGACGCCGAGTTGTTCGAGAGCGACGACGATGCGCAGATCGCCGCGCGGCTCGAGCCGTGCCATGCGATCCTCGTGCCCGGCGCGTTCGGCGAGCGCGGCGCCGAGGGCAAGATTGCCAGCGTCCGGTTCGCCCGTGAACGCGACATCCCCTATTTCGGCATCTGCTTCGGCATGCAGATGGCGTGCGTCGAGGGCGCGCGCGATCTTGCCGGGATCGCCAATGCCAGTTCGACCGAGTTCGGCCCGACCAAGGAGCCGGTGGTCGGCATGATCACCGAATGGATGAGCGCCGACGGTATCCAGACGCGCGAGGCCGGCGGCGACATGGGTGGCACGATGCGACTCGGCGCCTATGACGCGACGCTCGACGGCAACAGCGTCGTCTCGTCGATCTATGGCGGCACGCATATCTCGGAGCGGCATCGCCATCGCTACGAGGTCAACACCGCCTATCAGGCCGCGCTGGAGAAGGGCGGGCTGGTGTTTTCCGGCATGTCTCCCGACGGGATGCTTCCCGAAATCGTCGAGCGGCCCGACCATCCGTGGTTCGTTGGCGTGCAGTTCCACCCCGAACTCAAGTCGAAGCCGTTCGAACCGCACCCGCTGTTCGCAAGCTTTATCGCGGCGGCGGTGCGGCAGAGCCGGCTGGTCTGAATCGACGCGCGCGCCCGTAAAATTTCCCTGCCGGCTGGGTCCGGCAGGGAATTTGGCAGGGAATTTTGAATATTTTTTGTTTGGGTGGCAGGGATTTTGCCGCCGGGTCGATCGCCGATTGCGGACGGGCAGGGTGGTCGCGTGCATGCGGCGAACCAAGCGCCATTTTGCGTTTGGTTGGATCGCGGCGAGCAATCGCGCTTAAAATTCCTCCCCGGAACGGGGAGGGGGACCGCGCATCGCGCGGTGGAGGGGCTGGTCGAACGGAAGCGTGCCACGAGAGTCCATATTCCGTTTGCCGCCCAGCACCAGTGTTGATCGAGGCGCGGTTACGGCCGGCCAGCCCCTCCACCATTTGCTGAAGTAGCAAATGGTCCCCCTCCCCGTTCCGGGGAGGATTAAATGAAGGAAAACAGGGCGCCCGAATTGCTCCGGACGCCCCGTCTCACGCAACGGCGACGGCGCGGCTCAGGCGGCTTCGGCCTTGTCCGCATCCTCGACCGCGATGAGCGGCGCGCCGGTCTTGATCGCGATGTTCTTGGGCTTCATCGCCTCGGGCACTTCGCGGACCAGTTCGACGGTCAGCAACCCATCATTGAGCCGGGCATCGTCGACGCGCACGAAATCGGCCAGCTCGAAGCGGCGCTCGAAGCTGCGATTGGCGATGCCGAGGTGCAGGAAGGCGCCGTTATCGGCTGCCTGATCCGCCTTCTTGCCCCGCACCTGAAGCAGGTTCTGCTGCGCGGTGATCTCGATCTCGTCGCGGCTGAAACCGGCAACCGCGATGGTGATGCGGTAACGGTCCTCGGCGAGGCGTTCGAGATTGAAGGGCGGGTAATTGTCCACCGCCGACTGGCGCGCACTGGTTTCGAGCATGTCGAACAGGCGGTCGAAGCCGATCGCGGAGCGGCGGAAGGGGGTCAAATCAAACTGACGCATGTAAAATCCTCCATCGAAGCGAGTTTGGTCGTCAAAATCGGTGCCCACCAAGGGTGCGGCTCCATGTTCCGTCCGGCCCAAAAGGCGCCGGACACCGCAAATCTGGTGCGTTCCGTCGACAGTTCAAGAGGCGGAATGGCGGAAAAACGTGGTGCTAAAGCTGCGCTTGGGGCGAGCCAAGAAGCGCTAGGATTTAACTCCCATCAAATTAGAGGAGATTAACGGCGAATCGAGAAGGGGACGCCATCATGCTTTCATCATTTGCCATGCTGCTCGCCTCTGCCACGCGGGTGGTTGCATCGCCCGATCTCGCGCAGGCCGCCGACACAGCGGTTCCACAGGAGACGCAAGTGCCCGGTGACATCGTCGTCACGGCGCAGCGCCGGCAGGAACGCGCGCAGGAGGTGCCGATCGCGCTGTCGGTCATCACCGGCAATGACATTGCCAAAACCGGTGCCTTCAATGTCAGCCGGCTCCAGCAACTGCAGCCTTCGCTTCAGTTCGTTTCGAGCAATCCGCGCAACAGCGCGATCAACATCCGCGGTCTTGGTGCGCCGTTCGGGCTCACCAATGACGGCATCGAACAGGGCGTCGGTTTCTATCTCGACGGTGTCTATGTCGGGCGGGCGGGCGCCGCGATGTTCGATTTCGTCGACGTCGAGCGCGTCGAGGTGCTGCGTGGCCCGCAGGGGACACTCTATGGCAAGAACACCACCGCAGGTGCGATCAACGTGACGACGCGCGCACCGAGTTTCACCCCCGAGGCGCGCTTCGAGGCGAGCACGGGAAATTACGGATTCCTGCAAATCAAGGCGTCAGCTTCGGCACCGATCATCGCCGACACGCTCGCGGTCAGGCTGTCCGTCTCACGGACCGGTCGCAAGGGCACGATCTTCGACATCACGACGGGCGAAGATCTCCACCGCCAGGACAATTTCAGCGCGCGCGGGCAGTTGCTCTGGAAGGCCGCACCCAATCTCGATTTCACATTGGCCGGCGACTATAATCTGCAGAACCCATTGTGCTGCGTGCAATATTACGCGCGGGTAGGAGCCACGCAGCGCGCCCTAGTCCGGCAATATGCGGCGCTTGCCGCCGCCTTCAACTACGCGCCGCCGAGCACCAACCCGTTCGATCGCGTGACCGATCTCGACGCCGATCTGAATTCGCGCCAAAAAATGGCGGGCGTCTCGCTGGTCGGCAATTGGGATGTCGGGCCAGCGACGATCACCTCGGTGAGTGCATGGCGCAACTGGGACTGGAATCCGGCGAACGACCGTGACTTCACCGGCCTGCCGATCACCACGGTATCGGCGAACCCGTCGCGCCAGACACAATATTCGCAGGAATTGCGCCTCGCCTCCAACGGCAAGTCGCGGCTGCAATATACGCTCGGCACCTTCTACTTCAATCAGACGATCCATACCGCCGGCTTGCAGGTGCAGGGGCCGGCGGCGAGTGGCTGGTTGTTGAACAAGGCCGACCCCGCGATTCTCGACGGGCTTGCCAGCCGCAACACGATCGATTTCGACAACACCAGCCTCGCCGTGTTTGGAAAGCTCAACTGGGAAGTCGTCGACCGGCTGCACGTTCAGCCCGGTCTTCGCGTGAACTATGACAGGAAGAGCGGCTCCTATGTTGCGGTGGTCGCAACCGGAGCGGGTAGCACGGTGCTTACGTCCGACCAGCGTGGCGTGCTCGCGCCGCAAAGTTATCAGCCGCGGTTCAGCGCGTGGAACGTCTCGGGCGACCTGACCTTGTCCTATGATTTCACGCCTGATGTCCACGCCTATGCGACCTATGCGCGCAGCTTCAAATCGGGTGGTATCAACCTGTCGGGCCTGCCACTGGACACGGCGAATAACCCGATCCTGAGCGCGGCAACGGTCAAGCCCGAGAAGGTCAACCACTTCGAGGTGGGGCTCAAGACGCAGTTCGCCGATCGCAGGATCACCCTCAATCTCGCCGGCTTCTGGACCGAGATCAGCGATTATCAGGCGACCGTCACCAACGGCCAGCTTGGCGTGATCCGCGGCTATCTCGCCAACGCGCAGAAGGTCCGCGTGCGCGGTGTGGAATTCGATTCGTCTTTCCGCCCGAACGAACGCCTCAACGCCTATGTCAACGGCGCCTTTACCGACGCAAAATATGTCCGCTTTCCAGATGCCCCTTGCCCCCCGGAACTGTCGGGTGGATCCGCCAGCCCGGCGAATTGCGACATTTCGGGGCAATGGTTGCCCGGCATCTCGAAATGGGCCTTTTCGTTTGGCGCCGAGTACAATGTGCCGGTCGCGCGGGGCGAGGTCTATCTTGGTTATGACGGCAGCTATCGTTCGAAATTCTCATCGAACCCGTCGCGGTCGCGCTACACCGACATCGACGGCTACTCGCTGTCGAACTTCCGCCTCGGCTATCGTCACGGTGGCTTCAATATCTTTGGCTGGGTGCGCAACGCGTTCAACCAGGACTATTTCGAAATCCTGACGCCGCAGTCCGGCAGCACCGGGCTGATTGTCGGTCAGCCAGGCGATCCGCGGAGCTTTGGCGGGACGATCTCGAAAAAATTCTGAGGGCAAAGCTGGACGACGATGCCGCGTCGTCGTCCCGACATTCCTGGAGCGGCCCGCTTGTCGAGGAACGGGAGGTCCGGCATGACGAATGCCCGGAGCCTGGACATGCAAACGCCCGGACCGTTTCCAGCCCGGGCGCCTGCGTGACGATCGCTCGTCAGCCCCCTTGGGATCTCGCCCACGCGCCTCTTGCGAAGCGGGACTGCAATCCTTCCCCGAACCACGGCCGTTGCCTGTGTCTCAGCGGGTCGATTGCTAGGCAGCGCTGTTGGATTTGTCACCGGGAATATGACCGGAGTGAACCGATTGCGGCAGCGCTGTGGCGATTGCGCAACAGGCCGATCCGGTTGCCAGCGGTGCACGCACCGCCTAGAGCGCGGACATCCTCCAGCCATGGTGCCGGCGCTCGCATGATCCTGTCCCGCTACGAAGCCATGATTGCGCGGCGTTATCTGCTGCCGGGCAAAGGTGAAGCCTTCATCTTCCTGGTCGGCGTGATCAGCTGGCTCGCGGTGATGCTCGGCGTCGCGGCGCTCGTCGTCGTGATGAGCGTAATGAACGGTTTTCGCGCCGAGCTGTTCGACAAGATCGTCGGACTCAACGGCCATGCGGTGGTGCAGGGCATCGGTGGAACATTGCCGAACTGGCGGCACGTGATCGAGATCGCCGATGCTACCCCGGGGGTGACGAGTGCGACGCCGCTGATCGAGCAGCCGTTGATGACGAGCTACAATGGCCGGGTCGAGGCGGTGCTGCTGCGCGGCATGCGGGTGCAGGATTTGCGCAGCAATGCAACGATCAGCAACAAGATCGTGCTCGGTTCGCTCGCCAATCTGACACCAGGCAGCAACCAGGTGGCGATTGGCTCGCGGCTTGCCGAGGAACTCGGCGCGACGGTCGGCAGCGAGATCTCGCTGATCAATCCCGCTGGACCGGCCACACCGTTCGGGACGGTGCCGCGCATCGTCTCGTACAAGGTCGGCGCGATCTTCGAGATCGGGGTCTATGACTATGACAAATCCTATATCCTGATGCCGATGGAGGACGCCCAGACGCTGTTGCTGATGGGCGATTCGGTCGGGATGATCGAGATCAACACGGTCGATCCCGACCGGGTTCAGGCGATCCTGCAGCCGCTAAACGACAAGGTCGCCGGCCAGGCCGTGACGACAGACTGGCGGCAGATGAATGCGCAATTGTTCGAGGCGCTGGGGGTCGAACGCGTCGTAATGTTCACGGTCCTGTCGTTCATCATCCTTGTCGCTGTTTTCAACATCCTGTCGTCGCTGATCATGCTGGTGCGTGCCAAGACCCGCGACATCGCGATCCTGCGGACGATGGGTGCATCGCGCGGCGGGCTGATGCGTATATTCATTACCGTCGGTACGACGATCGGTGCGCTGGGTACGCTCGCGGGCCTGTTGCTCGGTTTCGTGCTGCTGACCTTCCGCCAACCGATCGTCGATGGCGTGCAACGGCTGACGGGGCAAAATCTATGGGACCCGACGATCCGGTTCCTCAGCGAATTGCCGTCGCGGAGCAATCCGGTGGAGGTCGCGACGATCGCCATCATGGCCCTGCTGTTCAGTTTTCTCGCGACGCTCTACCCGGCCTTCCGGGCGGCGAGTACCGACCCGGTCCAGGTGCTGCGCTATGAATAGTCCGATCCTCGAGGTTACTGGCCTCACGCGCAGTTTCAGCCAGGGCGGCGAGACGATCGAGGTATTGCGCGGCGTCGACCTGACGGTCGGCCAGGGCGAAATCGTCGCGCTGCTCGGGCCGTCGGGGTCGGGCAAGTCGACGATGTTGCAGGCGGTCGGGCTGCTTGAGGGCGGTTTCGAGGGATCGATCCGCATCGCCGGCCAGGAAGCGTCGCGGGCCGACGCCCATGCCCGGACGGTGTTGCGGCGCGACTATCTCGGCTTCGTCTACCAGTTCCACCATCTGCTGCCCGATTTCAACGCGACCGAGAATGTCGTGCTGCCGCAGTTGATCCGTGATTGCACGCGCGCCGAGGCCGATGCGCGTGCGACCGCGCTGCTCACCGCGCTGGGGCTCGGGCATCGCCTGACCCACCGGCCGAGCCAGCTGTCGGGCGGCGAGCAGCAACGTGTCGCGGTGGCGCGGGCGCTTGCCAACAAGCCGGCATTGGTGCTGGCCGACGAACCGACCGGCAATCTCGACGAGGCGACCGCCGATGTCGTGCTCGCCGAATTGCTGCGACTGGTCCGCGGTGAGGGTTCGGCCGCGCTGATCGCAACGCATAACGAGCGCATGGCCAGCAAGATGGACCGGGTCGTGAGGCTCGCCGAAGGACGGCTGGTGTGACTGCGTGGCGCAATGCACCAACATTGCGCGGCGAGCATGTCACACTGCGGCCGCTGCGCGTCGAGGATCGCGACGCGATCGTCGCGGCGGCAGGCGACGGTGACCTTACCGCCTTGTTCTTCACCAACGTGTCGAGTTTCGTCGATCCCTATGCGGCGATGGCGGCGATCTTCAGGGAACGCGATTTCGGCCGCGCCATGCCGTTCGCGGTCGAGACGCCGGATGGCCGGGTCGTCGGGCTAACGCGCCTGATGCGGCTCAACGAAGCCAACAGGCGGCTCGAGATCGGCGGGACATTCTACGCCAAATCGGTCCAGCGGACCGGCGTCAACACCGAAGCGAAGCTGCTGCTGCTCGGCCATGCCTTCGAGGCGATGGGCTGCAATGTCGTGCAGATCCGCACCGACTGGTTCAACAAACGCTCGCAGGCGGCGATCGAACGGCTCGGCGCGAAGCGCGATGGCGTCCTTCGCAAGCACAGCATCATGCCCGACGGGCGCGTGCGCGATCTTGTCGTCTATTCGATCATCGCCGATGAATGGCCCGGCGTGCGGCAGAATCTGCGATTTCTGTTGTCGCGCCATGAGGAGAGCAAAGCATGACCGCGATCACCGAGATGAGCGTCAAGGCAGCCGATGGTTCGACCGCCGACCTGTCGTCCTATGCCGGCAAGGTGCTGTTGATCGTCAACACCGCATCGAAATGCGGCTTTACCCCGCAATATACCGGGCTCGAGGCGCTGCACCGCGAGATGGCCGGACGCGGCTTCGAGGTGCTCGGCTTTCCCTGCAACCAGTTCGGGGGACAGGAACCGGGCGACGCGGCCGAAATCGCCAACTTCTGCTCGCTGACCTATGACGTCACTTTTCCGATGTTCGCCAAGATCGACGTCAACGGCACCGACGCCGATCCGCTGTTCGAGCAATTGAAAAGCGAAGCGCCGGGTCTGATGGGTTCCAAGTCGATCAAGTGGAACTTCACCAAGTTTCTGGTCGATCGCAGCGGCAAGACGGTCAAGCGCTATGCGCCGACGACCAAGCCGCAAGAGATCAAGGCCGATATCGAGGCGCTGCTGTAGCTTCATTCCTTGTGCTCCTGCGAAAGCAGGAGCCCAGAGCCAGGAGCGCTGCCGCTGAGCAACCCTGGACTCCTGCGTTCGCAGGAGAACGGAGAGGTTTGCGATCAAATTCGCCACCATCCGACCGGATGACGGTTTCGCGAATCATTTGAGGCGCGCATAACCGGGCGATGCCCCATTCCGGCTTCGTGCCCCTTCGCGTCTTTTCGTCCTACACCATGCTCGACGGTGCGATCGAGCCCAAGGCGATTGCCAAACGCGCGCAGGAACTCGGCTTCCCGGCGGTCGCGCTGACCGATCGCAACGGGCTCTACGCGGCGATGGCCTTTTCCGACGCGTGCAAGGGCGCCGGCGTGCAGCCGGTGATCGGCGCGATGCTCGGGCTGGCGCGGCCCGACATGCCCGAGGGCGTCGAACCGATCATCGACTGGATCGCGCTCTATGCGCAGGACGAGGTGGGCTATCAGAATTTGTGCGGGCTGGTGTCAGAGGCGCATCTCGACCGGCCGCTGGAATTGGCGCCGCATGTCGATTTCGCAGCACTGGAAGGGCGGACCGACGGACTGATCGCGCTGACTGCGGGGCGCGAGGGCGGGCTGGCGCGCTTGTTTGCCGAGGACCAGCCCGATCGCGCTTTCGCCTATGCCGACCGGCTGCGGTCCCTGTTTCCCGACCGGCTCTATGTCGAGTTGACGCGGCGGCTCGACGAAATCGAGGGGCGGGCGGAAGGCCCCTTGCTCGATCTCGCCTATGACCGTGACCTGCCATTGGTTGCGACCAATCCGTGCTGCTTTGCCGATGAGGCGTTCGGCGAGGCGCACGACGCGCTGCTGTGCATCGCCAACGCCACCTATATCGAGACCGAGGACCGCCCGCGCAGCTCGCCCGATGCGTGGATGAAGCCGGCCAAGGACATGCGGCTGCTGTTTGCCGACCTGCCCGAGGCGATCGCCAACACGATGGTCGTGGCGCAGCGTTGCGCGGTGTCGGCGCCGAATCGCAAGCCGATCCTGCCGAGCCTTGCCGGCGACCGCGATGCCGAGGCGATCGCTTTGCGCGAGGATGCGCATGCCGGTCTGGTCGCGCGGCTCGAAAAGGCCGGCATCGCCGATGACGACGCGCGCCGGCGTTATGTCGAGCGGCTCGATTTCGAGCTCGACGTGATCATCTCGATGGGATTTCCGGGCTATTTCCTGATCGTCGCCGACTTTATCAAATGGGCCAAGGACCATGACATCCCGGTCGGACCGGGCCGTGGTTCGGGCGCCGGCTCGGTCGTCGCCTGGGCGCTGACCATCACCGACCTCGACCCGATGAAACTCGGGCTGCTGTTCGAACGCTTCCTCAACCCCGAACGCGTGTCGATGCCCGACTTCGACATCGATTTCTGCGAAACGCGGCGCGGCGAGGTGATCCGCTACGTCCAGGAGAAATATGGCCGCGACCAGGTCGCGCAGATCATCACCTTCGGGAAGCTGAAGGCGCGCGCGGTGCTCAAGGACACCGGCCGCGTGCTGCAGATGAGCTATGGCCAGGTCGACCGCATCGCCAAGCTGATCCCCAATCACCCGACCGACCCGTGGACGCTGGAGCGCGCACTGAACGGCGTCAGCGAACTGGCGCAGGAATATCGCACCGACGACGGGGTCAAGCGGCTGCTCGACCTGGCGATGAAGCTCGAGGGGCTGCCGCGCCACAGCTCGACCCACGCCGCCGGCGTGGTGATCGGCGACCGGCCCTTGGCGCAGCTCGTCCCGCTGTACCGCGATCCGCGATCCGACATGCCGGTCACGCAGTTCGACATGAAATATGTCGAGGGCGCCGGGCTGGTGAAGTTCGACTTTCTCGGTCTGAAGACGCTGTCGGTGCTGAAGAAGGCGCTGGAGATGCTCGCCGATCGCGGCGTGATCGTCGATCTCGAGACGCTCGAATGGGATGACGAGGGTGTCTACAAGCTGCTCCAGAAGGGCGACACGGTCGGCGTGTTCCAGCTCGAATCCGAAGGGATGCGGCGCACGCTGGCGGCGGTGCGGCCATCCAATTTCGGCGACATCATCGCGCTCGTTTCGCTCTACCGGCCGGGCCCGATGGACAATATCCCGATGTTCGGCGCGCGCAAGAACGGGCGCGAGCCGATCGAATATCCCCACGCGTTGCTCGAAGGGATATTGTCGGAAACCTACGGCATCTTCGTCTATCAGGAACAGGTGATGCAGGCGGCGCAGGTGCTCGCCGGCTACAGCCTCGGCCAGGCGGATCTGTTGCGGCGCGCGATGGGCAAGAAGATCAAGGCCGAGATGGACGCACAGCGCGCCGGGTTCGTCGAGGGTTGCAAGGCGATCAACGGCATCGAGGCCGGCAAGGCCAACGAGTTGTTCGACTTGATCGACAAGTTCGCCGGCTATGGTTTCAACAAGAGCCACGCCGCGGCCTATGCACTGCTCGCCTATCACACCGCCTGGCTCAAGGCGCATTATCCGCACGAATTCTACGCCGCCTCGATGTGCTACGACATGGGGCTGACCGACAAGCTGGGTATCTTCACCGACGACATGCGGCGCATGGGGGTGTCGTGCCTCGCGCCCGACATCAACGCCAGCGTCGCCGAGTTTTCGGTGGAGGAGACGAAGGACGGTTTCGGCGTGCGTTATGCGCTCGCCGCGCTGAAGAGCGTCGGCGAAGGGGCGATGGAACGACTCGTCGCCGAGCGCGATGCGCAGGGAGCATTTGCCGGCATCGACGACCTCGCCCACCGTGTCGACCCGCGCATGCTCAACAAGCGGCAGATCGAGACGCTGGCCGGGGCGGGGGCATTCGACAGCTTCGACCTCAATCGCGCGGGCATCTTCGCCTGTGCCGAGACGATCCTCGCCACCGCCGCACGCGTCCATGACCAGAAGGTCAGCGGCCAGCACGGCCTGTTCGGCGGCGAGGATGCGGCCGAGCCGGCGATCCGCCTCCCGCAATCGGCGCGCTGGACGCTGGCGCAGCGCATGGAGCAGGAGAAGGAGGCGTTCGGCTTCTATTTCTCGGCGCACCCGGTCGACCGCCATGGCCATCTCGCCAAGATGCACGGCGCGCGCAGCTATGCCGCGCTGGGCGAACTCGACATTCCCGATGACGGGACGCGCGCCGGCGCGACGATGGCGGCGCTGATCGAGGATGCGCGCTGGCGGACTTCGGCGCGGGGGCGGCGCTATCTGATGGCCACGCTGTCGGACCCATCGGGACAGTTCGTTGCGACCTGCTTCGACGACATGGTCGCCGCCGATCTCGAAGAGGCGGCGCGAGGCGGCGCGTGCGGCATCGTGACGGTCGAACTGGATCGCCGCCCGGGAGAGGAAAGCCCGCGTGTCTCGATCAAGCGTTTTCAGCCGTTCGAGGCGCTGGCCAGCAATGCGCGCTTCGTGCTGGAGGCCGATATCGCTTCGCCCGAGGGCATGGCTGCGCTTGCCGCGCTGCTCGGCGAGGCGCGTGGTGCGCGCGGTCAGGTGTGGGCCAATGCGGCATTGCCCGACGGCGGCACCGCCCGCGTGCTGCTGGGGCGCGACTTTCTGATCGACGGAGAGCTTGCCGCGCGGATCGAAGCCTTGCAGGATGTGCGCAACGTCGAGCTCAAAACCTCGGAGACGAGGCTGGCGCTGGTCGGCTGATGCGCTGCTGTCCTATGCGGCTAGGGATCGAGGGTGAGTTTGTGCGCACCCCGTAACAATGACTTGCGGAAGTCGGGAGCCCGCTCCCGCAAGCGGGAGAGTAGATAGAATGCTTGGTGCCATGCAGGATTTCGCGCTTCGCGTGCCGCGGCTGATCGAACACGCGGCGCGTGAGCATGGCCAGCGCGAGATCGTCACCAGCTGGGCGGACGGCAGTGAAACGCGGACCAACTGGGCCGGAATCGCTCGCGACGCGCGCAAGCTGGCCCAGGCGCTGGAGCGGCTCGGCTGCAAGAAGGGGGATCGTGTCGCCACGCTGGGTATGAACCACGCGCGGCACCTCGTCTCGTGGTATGGCGCGATCGGCATGGGCGGGGTGATCCACACGATCAATCCACGGCTGTTCGACGAGCAACTCGTCTATATCGCCAATCATGCCGAGGACCGGGTGCTGTTTTACGATAAGCAGTTCCAGCCGATCGTCGATCGACTCAAATCGCAATGGTCGACGATCGAGCATTATGTCGTCTTCGACAGTGACGGGCCAGACGGGTTCGAGGCGCTGATTGCGCCCGAGAGCGGCGACTATGCATGGGTCGAGGGCGATGAACGTGAACCGTGCATGCTCTGTTACACCAGCGGGACGACGGGCAACCCCAAGGGCGTGCTGTACGAGCATCGCTCGACACTGATCCACGCCATGGCCGAGATCGCGCCCGCGGTGTTCAATATTTCGTCGCAATCGGTCATCCTGCCGGTTGTGCCGATGTTTCATGCCGCCGCCTGGGGGCTGCCGTTTGCCGGCGCACTGGCCGGCGCCAAGTTCGTCTATGCCGCTGTCAATGATGCCGCCGTGTTGTGCCGTCTGATGAACCAGGAGAAGGTCACGCATTCGGCCGGGGTGCCGACGGTATGGCTGGCGATGTTCCAGCATATGGACGCGACCGGCGAGGTGCCGCGTTACCTGCAGCAGGTGACGATCGGCGGTTCGGCCGCGCCGCGCGCGATGATCGAGCGGATCATGGACATGGGCGTCACGGTCAAACATCTGTGGGGCATGACCGAAACGTCGCCGATCGGCACCGCCGGGATGTATCCGTCGCACTGGGACGAGATGAGCAAGAGCGAGCGGCTCGACCTAATCGCGAAGCAGGGCGCGATTCCGTTCGGGGTCGAACTGCGCGTGATCGACGACGAAGGTGTCGAGCAGCCGCGCGACGGCGTCAGCTCGGGTCGCCTGCAGATCCGCGGGCCATGGGTGATCAAACGCTATTTCAAGGCCGATGCCGATGCGGTCGATGCCGATCAATGGTTCGATACGGGCGATGTCTCGGTGCTGCACCGCGATGGGACGATGCAGATAACCGACCGTGCGAAGGACGTGATCAAATCGGGCGGTGAGTGGATCAGTTCGGTCGATCTTGAAAACGCCGCGGTCGGCTGCCCCGGCGTGGCGGAAGCGGCGGCGATCGGCATCTATCACCCGAAATGGGATGAGCGGCCGATCTTGCTGGTGGTGCGCAAACCGGACAGCGCGGTCAGCGCCGAGCAGGTGACCGCGCATCTTTCCGTTCATGTTGCGAAATGGTGGTTGCCCGACGAGATCCTATTCGTCGATTCGCTGCCGCATACGGCGACCGGCAAGCTGCTCAAGACGGCGCTGCGTGAGCAGTACAAGGATCACCGCCTGGTCAGCGCCGCCTGAGCTTTTGCTTGCGCGCGTCCTGCGATCTGCGCCACATTTGACGATTGTTTGTTGCGAGGGCGCATGGCCGAGGCCGATCCGATCATTACCACTGCCGACGTCCTTGGTGCCGTCACCCTGCCGGCGCGCCCCGAGGCGCTACGGCTCGACCCGAAGCAAACCGCCGTCGTCGTGATCGACATGCAGAACGCTTATGCGTCCGAAGGGGGCTATGTCGATCTGGCGGGGTTCGACATTGCCGGCGCCGCAGGCGTTATCGGCAAGATCGGCACCGTATTGCAGACGGCGCGCGATGCCGGCGTGCAGGTGATCTACCTGCAGAATGGATGGGATCCCGATTATGTCGAGGCCGGCGGGCGGGGCTCGCCGAACTGGCACAAGTCCAATGCGCTCAAGGCGATGCGCAACAGGCCCGAATTGTCGGGCCAGTTGCTGGCGCGCGGCGGGTGGGATTATGAACTCGTCGATGCGTTGAAGCCGCAGCCTGGCGATATCAGCCTGCACAAGACGCGTTATTCGGCGTTCTTCAACTCGCAGCTCGATTCGACGCTGCGCGCGCGCGGCATCCGCAACATCGTGTTCGTCGGGATTGCGAGCAATGTCTGCGTCGAAAGCACGCTGCGCGACGGTTTTCATCTCGAATATTTCGGGGTGATGCTGGAGGATGCGACGCATCACCTGGGCCCCGCGCTGATGCAGCAGGCAACCGTCTATAATGTCGAGAAATTCTTCGGCTGGGTGTCGACCGTCGCTGATTTCTGCGGCAGCTTCGGCCAGTCGCCAAAGGAGTAGGGAAATGCCGTTCGAAGCGATCAATCCGCCGCAGTTCCCAACCCCGATCGCGCCCTATTCGGCCGGCGCCAAGGCCGGGAACACCGTCTATGTCTCGGGCGTCCTGGCGCTGGGCGAAGGTGGCACAGTGCTCCATGTCGGTGACGCCGCGGCGCAGACCCGGCATGTGCTCGAGGTGATCAAGACCACGCTGGAAGCGGCCGGCGCGACGATGGCGGACGTGGCGATGAACCACATCTTCCTCAAGGACCTGGCCGACTATGCTGCGTTCAACGGCGTCTATGCCGAGTATTTTCCTGGTCCAAAGCCAGCGCGTTATTGCGTCAAGTGCGAACTGGTGAAACCCGACTGCCTCGTCGAGATTGCATCCGTGGCGCACCTCTCGTGACGCTGGCTGCGAGGCGGACCTGATGCCCGACGCGGCCGGGCTCTATTATGAGGAACATGGGCGCGCCGATGGTGTCCCGTTGATCCTGTCGGCAGGGCTGGGCGGTTCGGGCAATTACTGGTCGCCCAATCTCGACGCGCTGGCGCGCTATCATCGTGTCATCCTCTACGACCATCGTGGCACAGGGCGTAGCGGCCGGACACTCCCTGCACATGTGACCGTCGCGCAGATGGGTGAGGACCTGCTCGCGCTGATCGATGCGCTCGGCGTCGAGCACGCAACTATCGTCGGCCATGCGGCAGGCGGGGTGGCGGCGCTGGCCCTCGCCCTGAAGGCACCCGAGCGGATTTCGCGGATGGTGCTGGTCAACGCCTGGTCGCGCGGCGACCCGCATTTCGCGCGCTGTTTCGACACGCGGCTGGCGCTGCTGCGCGACAGCGGGCCGCGCGCCTATCTCCACGCCCAGCCGATCTTCCTTTATCCCGCGACCTGGATCTCGGCCAATGCCGACCTACTCGACGAGGAGGAAGAGGTGCTGCTCGCGCACTTCGCCGGCGCCGAAGCCTATGAAAAGCGCATCGCGGCGCTGCGCGCGTTCGACGTCGACGCGCGACTCAACAGCGTGAACGTGCCGACCCTGGTAATCGGTTCGACCGACGACATGCTGGTGCCGGTAACCTGTTCGCAACGGCTCGCCGAAGGCATTCCAGGCGCCACGCTGGCGACGATGGCGTGGGGCGGACATGCCTGCAACGTCACGGACCCGGCGCCGTTCAACAAACTCATTCTCGAATTTCTCAGGAGCTAGGCCATGCAAGTCGGCGTTTTCGTGCCCATCAACAATAATGGCTGGCTGATCTCGGAGAATGCGCCGCAGTACAAGCCGTCGTTCGACATGAACAAGCAGATCGCGCTGAGCGCCGAGAAGCACGGGCTCGATTTCCTGCTCTCGATGATCAAGCTGCGCGGTTTCGGCGGCAAGACCGAGTTCTGGGAATATGGGCTGGAGAGCTTTACGCTGATGGCAGGGCTTGCCGCGGTGACCGAGAAGATCAATATCTACGCGACCTGCCCGACGCTGGTTATCCCGCCGGCCTTTGCGGCGCGGATGTGCAACACGATCGATTCGATCAGCCATGGTCGCTTCGGGCTTAACCTGATCACCGGCTGGCAGCGCCCCGAATATAGCCAGATGGGGATGTGGCCCGGCGACGAGCATTTCCGCAATCGTTACCAGATGCTCGACGAATATGCTCATATCCTACGAGAATTGTGGGAGAAGGGCGACAGCGACTTCAAGGGCACCTATTATCAGATGGACGATTGCCGCGTCCGCCCGACGCCGAGCGGCGACATGAAGATCATCTGCGCCGGGTCATCGGATGACGGGCTCGCCTTCTCGGCGAAATGGGCGGATTATGCCTTCTGCCTTGGCAAGGGCGTCAACACGCCCAAGGCCTTCGCCTTCAACAACGAGCGGCTCGCCGCTGCCACCGCCAAGACCGGGCGCGACGTGTCGGTGTTCGTGCTGGTGATGATCATCGCTGCCGAAACCGACGACGCGGCGATGGCCAAGTGGAAATCTTATAATGACGGGGTCGATATCGATGCCATCTCGTGGCTCGCCGACCAGGGCGCGGCGGACAAACACAATAAGACCACCAACGTTCGCCAGCTCGCCGCGCCGGAAGGGGCGGTGAACATCAACATGGGGACGTTGGTCGGCAGCTATGAAAGCGTCGCACGGATGCTCGACGAGATGGCCGAGGTGCCGAACACCGGCGGCGTGCTGTTGACCTTCGATGATTTCATCGAGGGGGTGGAGAATTTCGGCACGCGGATCCAGCCGCTGATGAAATGCCGCGCTGGGGTGAAGCCGGCCTAATCGAACAGGTCCCCCTGTGCCCCGCGTGGGGCGCGGAACAGGTCGGTGCGCAGTTCGATCCGTTCGCGGTTGAGGCCGTGCTTGCGGCAGGCGATGCGAAAGCGCGTGCGCAGCAGGTCGGCCCAGGGACCGCTGCCGCGCATTCGCGAGAAGAATTCGGGATCGTTGTCGCGCCCGCCGCGCAGTGAATTGATCGTCGCCATCACCTTGCTCGCGCGATCGGGGAAATGCGTGTCAAGCCACGCACGAAACAGCGGCGCCACCTCCCATGGCAACCGCACCGGCAGGAAGAAAGCGGCACGTGCGCCGGCGTCCGCGGCGGCTGCGAGCAATTGCTCGATTTCCATGTCGGTGATCGCGGGGATGACGGGAGAGATCGAAACATAGGTCGGGATGCCTGCATCGGCGAGCTTGCGCACGGCGGCGAGGCGGCGCAGCGGCGTCGGCGCGCGCGGTTCGACCGTCATCGCTACCTTCGGTTGCAGCGAGGTGATCGACAGCACCACCAGCACCAGCCCCTTCGCCGCCATCGGCCCGAGAAGGTCGATGTCGCGCGTCACGCGATCGGATTTGGTGGTGATGGTCAGCGGGTGGTCGCACGCTGCGAGCACCTCGATGCACGCGCGTGTAATGCGCCACTGCTCCTCGATTGGTTGGTACGGATCGGTGTTGGTGCCGAACGCGATCGGCGCGGGGCTGTAACCCTTCTTCGCCAGCTCGGCGCGGAGAAGGGCGGGGGCGGTTGGTTTGGCGAACAGCTTGCTCTCGAAATCAAGTCCCGGCGACAGATCGTGGAAGGCGTGCGACGGCCGGGCGAAGCAATAGATGCAGCCATGTTCGCAACCGCGATAGGGATTGATCGAGCGATCGAACGGGATGTCGGGCGATGCGTTGCGCGTGATGATCGTACGGGGATGTTCCACGGTAACGGTGGTGCGCAACGGTGCTGGCGTTTCTTCGAGCGCATCGCGCGAATCGAGCCAGTCGCCATCGGCCTCGCGCGCCGGCAGTTTGAATCTGCCGCTCTCCTGGTTGATCGTGGCGCCCCGGACGGCGCGAGTTTTGGCCATTGCCAGATCCTACGAGATTCAATAGAACATAACAAGAACTAAGGAGCGCGCCATGGCCAGAATCAGCTATCTCGAATTGCCGGTAGGCGATGTCGCGGGTGCCAAGGCGTTCTACAGCGCCGTGTTCGACTGGGCGTTCACGGACTTCGGTCCGGACTATGCGTCGACGATGAGCGGCGACAGCGATCTCGGCCTCAACGGCGACGCTTCGCAAGCGACGGCGCAGTTATTGCCCGTGATCGCGGTGGAGGATCTCGAAGCGGCGCAAGCGCGCGTGACCGCGGCGGGTGGGACGATCACGCTGCCGACCTTCGCCTTTCCCGGCGGCCGCCGCTTCCACTTCCGCGACCCGGCGGGCCATGAACTGGCGGCGATGCAGGCGGATTGACCACGGTAAAAGCATTGCGCTGTGACGTGGAACCGATAAATTGTGTGCGGACCGGGGGAGGATTGCCATGCGTTTCATTGCCATCGGGTTGCTCGCAACGTCGATCGTTTCGACAGCGGCACGGGCGGAAGATCGCCTGCTCGATCTTCGTCAGCCGACGGTGGTGGCGGCCGCGCTGCACGATGCGGGCTACAAGGCGGAGGTCAAGACCAACAGCAAGGGCGAACCCTATGTACTGAGCGGCGCGAACGGATCGGATTTCACGATCGAATTCTATGGCTGTACCGGGGTGAAGGATTGTGGATCGTACCAGTTTTCCAGCTGGTACAAGGCCGATCCGCTCTTCACCGTTGCGTTCGCCAACGAATGGAACGTGAAGAAGCGATTCCTGAAGCTGGCGGTCGACACCGACGGTAACCTCAACGAATATATGGACTTTACCGCGGTGGGTAAGACGACGTTCGCCAATTTTGCCGACATCGTCGACTGGTACGCCACGATGGATTCAGAACTCGCCAAGTTCGTCAGCGAAAAGCGCGCCGCGGCGAAGAAGTAGATCGGGCTAAGATACTAGCGCTCGCGTAGGCGTGGCATAAGTTCAACGAAATTGCACGGGCGATGCCGGCTGTCGAGCTGGTCGCGCAGGATCCCGTCCCAGCCGTCCTTCACCGCCCCGGTCGACCCGGGCAGCGCGAAGATGTAGGTACCGCGGGTCACGCAAGCGCAGGCGCGAGACTGGACCGTGGACGTTCCGATGCTGCTGTAGCTGAGCCAGCGGAACAACTCGCCGAAGCCGGGAATCGCCTTCTCCTGGACCCGCTCGATCGCTTCTGGCGTGACGTCGCGACCGGTGAGGCCCGTTCCACCGGTCGAGATGATGCAATCGACTTGCGGGTCGTCGATCCACGCGTGAAGCGCGGCGACGATGATGTCGGCATTGTCGGGCAGAAGCTTGCGGTCGGCGAGGATGTGCCCCGCCTCTTCGATCCGGGCGACGAGCGTATCGCCCGACCGATCGTCGGCGAGCGTCCGTGTGTCGGAAACGGTCAGGATGGCGATGCGAACCGGCAGGAATGCCGCGCTCTGATCAATTGGCACTGGCGACCGATACCGAGGGTGGATGGGCACCCATGCGCACCGAGGTCGCGCCGGGCAGCCCGGGGAAGCGCGGCCACAGGCCCTGCGACAGCGCGACGCGGCTTGGCGAGACGGTGCGGCCGCTCTGCCCCTCGTACATCCAGTAGTTGCGCAGCACGGTGATGACGTAGCCACGCGTCTCCCAATAGGGGATCGATTCGATGTACAGCAACGGATCGCCGCCATCGTGGACCTGTGCGTTCCACTGTTCGACCGGCACGGGACCGGCGTTATAGGCCGCGATCACCTTGGGCAGCAGACCGCCCGTACACGGCTGGTCGCGCAGTTGCTCGAGATAGCTCTGCCCGACCTCGAAATTGGTGCCGGGACGGCTCAGCGCCGAACGATCGAAGGAACGACCCTGTTTGCGGGCGATGTCCGACGCGGCGCCCGGGCGAACCTGCATCAGGCCATAGGCGCCGGCCGAACTGACGACGTCGGTGCGGAAGCGCGATTCCTGCAATGTGTGGGCGAAGACCAGCGCGCGATCGACCCGCCACCCGCCATCGGGAGCCCAGTTGGGCGCGGGGAAGCGCGCCTCCACCGGCGGCGTCGCGCCGACCGGACCATTGTGCGAGAGCCACACCAGCGTGCTCGGCAGGCTCAGCGCCTCGGTGAAACGGACCAGCGACGAATATTCGGAGGGATCGCCGATCTTCGCCTGCTGGCGAATGACCTCATCGGCGAGCCCGGTTTCGCCGATTTCGACGAGCGCCGCAGCGACGCGAATGTTCGGGCGACGCGCCAGCGCCTGCCAGTCGCTGGCGATGAAGGTGTCGGCCGCGCGGCGCGGCGGATCCTGGATACCGAGTGCCTGGCGCGCGAGCAGGCCGTAGAATGTCTCGCGATATTGCGCGGCGCTCTTCATCCGCGCCTCGATCAAGTCGGGACGGCCACATGCCATGTCAGCACGCGCGGCCCAATAAAGCCCCGCAGCGCGTAGCTCGACATCGCTCGCACGCGCTGTCACCGCCTCGAAGCTGGTGCCAGCGGCTGCGCAATCGTGCTGGCGCCACGCGGCGAGGGCGGCGACCCAGTTGCCCTGCACCGCCCAATCCCCGACACCCTGTGACGCCTTGGTCGCCATCGCCCGGGCATTGTTGTCGTCGCCCGACAGGAAATACATCCAGGCGACCTTCTGCTGCCACTCGGTCAGTGCTTCGGGCGAGAGGTTGGGCGTGCTTTCCAGCACAGCCTGCGCCGAGGCGCCGTCGTCGGCCTTGATAAAGGGCTGCATGCGCAGCACGAGTTCGGCGCCGACCAAATCGCTCTTGATCGCGCGTGCGCGGTTGCGCGCCGGCGCGCCGTTGATCCAGGTCAGCGCGTGCGCCTCGGGGAGGGGTGGCAGGCCAACCGCGCCGCGCGAGGCGGCGAGCGTGGCAACCTGCTGCGCCTGCGGCAGTTCTGGGGCCTCGGAGAGCAATTTCAGCAGCGGGTCGAGGTCGGCCTTGGGCGAGCCCTTGGCGGTGAGTAGTTCGGCGCGTGCGATGGCGTGGAGCGGCCCGGGTTTCATCGCGTCGAGTTGAAGTCGAGCATCCTGCCAGCGTTGCTCGCGGATGCTCTGGAAGACCGCGCGATAGCCGGCGCGTTGCTCGGCATCGAGTTGGGTAGGAACCGACGAGGACACCGCGGCGGTCGCATAATCGGCCGGCGCGGCGTGCGCGGCAAGCGGCATCAGCGCGGCAGAGGCGGCGAGCAGGAATTTCGCGGTCATCTATCAGGGCCCCCGATCAACAATTGCAGGTCGCGCCAAGCTTCGGCCTTTTGGGCCGGGCGTTCGAGCAGGAAGCGAGGATGGAAGCTCGCAATCGCCTCGACCGTTACCGCCCTGTTTCCGCCCGTAAGGTTAACGGAACGTAAACTTTGTCTTGCCCGCGCGACGTCCGCCGCGAGCAGCGCACGGCTCGGCGCATTGCCAAGCAAGAGCACGCGTTTCGGCGCGGCAAGCGCGATGTGATGGCGGGCGATTTCAATGAGCCGCTCCTCGATCTCCGGGGCGATGCGCCCCGCAATCGGGCGTTTGGCGCACAGCGCGACGAGATGGATCGATGCACGACTCTGACCGATCGCGGCGAGCATGCGGTCGAACAGTCGCCCGGCCGCGCCGCTGAGCAACTGGCCGCTTTCGACATCTTCACGTTCCGGCACGTCGACCAGGATGAGCAGCGGTGCATCGGCAGGGCCTTGCGCCGTCAGGAATGCGCCGGGCCAGTCACTTTCCGGTGCGGCATCGTTTTGCCGCCATGCGAGAAAGGCGTCGAGCGTGGCCGGAAGGATCTGCTCCGGTACTGCTTCGGCGACGGCGGCAGATCGCCGCGTGACCGGCGGCGGCGCGACCGTCGCGGCGAGCCAGTCGCGCGGTGCTTCGTCGACCGATACGTCGACGCCGGCGTCGATCCACCAGTCGATCGCGCTCGCGGCGACCGCGTGCCAGTCAAGATTTTGGTCAGCCCCCATGTCTTTTGCATAGACTAGCATGTTGACGCGGCCGTCAATTCGCTGGCACGCGCAGATGGACAAGCCGTGGCCGGGACGCGACGACAGGATCGCGAACGTCCCGTAGGGAGACGAACATGAGCGAACGCGAGTCCATGCCCTATGACGTCGTCGTCGTTGGCGGCGGCCCGGCCGGACTGTCGGCGGCGATCCGACTGAAACAACTGGCGAATGAGGCAGGAGCCGAATTGTCGGTCTGCGTGCTGGAAAAGGGCTCCGAGATCGGGGCGCATATCCTCTCGGGCGCGGTGATCGATCCCAGGGCGCTCGACGAGTTGATTCCGGACTGGAAGCACAAGGGGTGCCCACTCGCCGAGGTGCCGGTGAACGACAACCAGCATTGGGTGTTGACCAGGCGCAAGCGTTTCGGCCTGCCGCATTTCATCACGCCGCCGTTCATGCACAACAAGGGCACTTATACCGGCAGCCTGGGCAATTTGTGCCGCTGGCTGGCGGGTCAGGCGGAGGAACTGGGGGTCGAGATTTTCCCCGGCTTTGCGGCAGCCGAGATCCTGTTCAATGACGATGGCTCGGTGAAGGGTGTCGCGACCGGCGACATGGGCGTGGCGCGCGACGGCACGCACAAGCCCGATTACCAGCCAGGGCTCGAGCTGCACGCAAAATATACCTTCTTTGCCGAGGGTTGTCGTGGGCACCTGACGAAGGAAACGATCCGCACCTTCGACCTCGCGAAAGACAGTCAGCCGCAGGTCTACGGCCTCGGAATCAAGGAATTGTGGGACATCGACCCCGAGCTCTACGCGCCGGGCCGGGTGATCCACACCCAGGGCTGGCCGCTCTCGGAAACCGGGACGAACGGCGGCGGGTTCCTCTATCATCAGGCCAATGGTCAGGTCGCGCTCGGCTTCGTGACGTGGCTCAACTATTCCAACCCCTATCTCTCGCCTTTTCAGGAAATGCAGCGCTGGAAGACGCACCCGGCGATCGCCGAGATCCTGAAAGGCGCCAAGCGCGTTTCCTATGGCGCGCGCGCGATCAGCGATGGCGGGCTCCAGTCGATCCCGCGGCTCGTGTTCCCTGGTGGCGCGCTGATCGGTGACAGCGCCGGCTTCCTCAACGTGCCACGCATAAAGGGCACGCATACGGCGATGAAGTCGGCGATGATGGCGGCCGAAGCCGCGTTCGCCGCGGTCCAGGCTGGGCGCGCCAGCGACGAATTGACCGCGTACCCGGAGGCGTTCGAGAAGAGCTGGGTCCGCAAGGAACTATCGATCGTCCGCAACGTGTTGCCGCTGGTCGAGAAGTTCGGCGATTCGCTTGGCACGATCCTGTCGGGCGCGACGATGTGGCTCGAATATTTCGGCATCAAGATGCCCTTCACGATGAAGCAGCATCCTGACCACAAGAGCCTGTGGCGCAAGGATCAGGTCACGCCGATCGTCTATCCCAAACCCGATGGCGTGCTGACCTTCGACCGGCTTTCCTCGGTGTTCGTCTCGAACACCAACCATGAGGAGGATCAGCCGGTCCACCTGACGCTCAAGGACCCCGACATTCCGGTCACATACGACCTGCCGATGTATGACGAGCCGGCGCAGCGTTACTGCCCGGCCGGGGTGTACGAGATCGTCGGGCAGGAGGAGGGCGACCCGAAGTTCGTGATCAACGCGCAGAACTGCGTCCACTGCAAGACCTGCGACATCAAGGACCCGACCCAGAATATCAACTGGGTGGTGCCGGAGGGTGGCGGAGGCCCCAACTACCCGAACATGTGACGACGATGATCGTCGAAACGGCCCCGGCGAAGATCAACCTGGCGTTGCACGTCCGTGCGCGGCGCGCCGACGGCTATCACGAACTGGAAACGCTGTTCGCCTTTCTGCGCGATGGCGATGTGCTGACCTTGGCGCCCGGCGCGCTGGCGCTGACGATCACCGGACCGTTCGCGGGCGATCTTGCGATCGATGACGACAATCTCGTGTTGCGCGCGGCGCGGGCCTATGCGGCGGCGTTCGACGTCGCCGAGGCGGGCAGCTTTACGCTGGACAAGCGCCTGCCGGTCGCCTCGGGGATCGGCGGTGGCTCGGCCGACGCGGCGGCAGCGTTGCGCGCGCTGGCGCGACGCGACGGTGTCGCGCCCGACGACGTGCGCCTGTTCGACTGCGCGGCGGCGCTGGGATCCGACGTGCCGGCGTGCCTGCTTGGCGTCACCGCGCTAGGCGAGGGCAGGGGCGAGATACTTGCACCGATCGATGGCGTCGCCGGCATGGCGGTGCTGCTGGTCAATCCGGGCGTGGCGGTGTCGACCGCCAAGGTCTTTGCCGGCTGGGACCGGCTTGATCGCGGGCCCATTGTAGCGGGCACGACGCTTGCCCGCGCCGATGCCGGCCGCAACGACCTCGAGGCACCGGCGCGGGCGTTGGCGCCGGACATCGATGATGTGCTGAACGCGCTCTCCGCCACTGAGCCGATGCTCGCGCGCATGTCAGGATCGGGCGCGACCTGCTTCGCGCTCTATGCCAGCGACATGCGCCGGGCGGCAGCCGCGACAGCGATCCGCACCGCGCATCCGCGTTGGTGGTGTCTCGAATCGGTGCTCGCGTGACAGTCTGCCGCCCCGATTTAGGACACCATGCGGCGGACGCGACGTCCCCAAGGCGACGCAGTGCACATGGCATCCTTCTTGCTCTGGGTATCCTGAGCAGGTCCGCCGTGACGCACGTCGCGCCTGCCGGTGGTCCTCGGCCCCGCCGCGCGCCATCCCCCCACGAGGGCGGCAGGTTTGCGCCTGTCGCCCTTTTGCGTGTTGCATGAGCGCGCCGCGTTACATTGCCGGCAAGGCTGGCGGCATCCTGCTGATCTGCGACCACGCCTCAAATGCCGTGCCCGAAGGGATCGATCTCGGCATCGACCACCACCTGCTCGCCAAGCATATCGCGATCGATATCGGCGCGGGCGCGTTGACCGAGGCGTTGGCCGCGCGGCTGGTGTCACCGGCGGTGCTCGCAACGGTTTCACGTCTTGTGATCGACCTCCACCGCCAGCCGGACCATCCCGCGCTTATCCCGGAAAGGAGCGACGGACATGTCATTCCCGGCAACCGGGCCGACCAACGGGCCGAGCGCATCGCGCGTTTCCACGCGCCTTATCACCGCACGCTGGCCAGCGTGATCCGCGCGACCCGGCCGCGCTTGCTCGCCTCGATCCACAGTTTCACGCCGCAACTTGAGCAGGGCGGCGCGCCGCGGCCGTGGGAAATCGGCATCCTTTCCAATCGTGACCGCCGCGCCGCCGACCTTGCGGTCGCGCTGTTGCGCGCGGCCGGTCTGCCGACCGGCGACAACCAGCCCTATTCGGGGCGGATGCTCAATGCGACGCTCAACCGGCACGGCGAGGCGGCGGGCACCCCGAGCATCGCGATCGAAGTGCGCAACGACCTGATCTGCGACGATAAGGGCGTGGCGCGCTGGTGCGACATTCTCGCGCCTATTCTCGAAACAATACGCAAGAGTCTTGCGCGAGACACCCCTCTCGCGACATAGGCGCGCGCATGACACGCACCTTCGACAACTCTCGCCTGCCCAGCCGCCACGTTTCGGTGGGCCCGGAACGCGCCCCGCATCGCAGCTATTATTACGCGATGGGGATTTCCGAGGAGGATATCGCCAAGCCGTTCGTCGCCCTCGCCAGCGCCGGCAACGATAGCGCGCCGTGCAATACGACGCTCGACGCGCAGGCCGATGCCGCGCGCGGCGGGGTGATCCAGGCCGGCGGGATGCCGCGACGCTTCAACACCATCACCGTCACCGACGGCATCGCGATGGGCCATCAGGGCATGAAGTCCTCGCTGGTCAGCCGCGAGGTCATCGCCGACTCGGTCGAGCTCAGCGTGCGCGGGCATTGCTATGACGCGCTGGTCGGCTTTGCCGGGTGCGACAAGTCGTTGCCCGGCATGATGATGGCGATGCTGCGGCTCAATATCCCGTCGATCTTCGTCTATGGCGGCTCGATCCTGCCGGGTCGCTTCCATGGTCGTGACGTCACCGTGGTCGACGTGTTCGAGGTGGTCGGCCGTTATGCCGCCGGCACTTGCCCATTGTCGGAAGTCCATGAACTAGAAAAGGTCGCCTGCCCGGGCCATGGCGCGTGCGGCGGGCAATATACCGCCAATACCATGGCGTGCGTCGGCGAGGCGATCGGGCTGTCGCTACCCAATTCGAATATGGTACCGGCACCCTATTCGACGCGTGAGCAGATCGCCGTCGCCGCCGGCGCGCAGGTGATGGAACTGCTCGCCGACAATATCCGCCCGCGTGACATCTGCACCCGCGCCGCCTTCGTCAACGCCGCGCGCGTCGTCGCCGCGACCGGCGGCTCGACGAACGGCGCACTGCATTTGCCGGCAATGGCGCATGAAGCGGGTATCTCGTTCGATCTGTTCGACGTTGCAGAGGTATTCAAAACAACGCCTTACATCGCAGACCTGAAACCAGGTGGAAAGTATGTCGCCAAGGACATGTACGAGGCTGGCGGGGTCTACATGCTGATGAAGACGTTGCTCGCCAACGACCTGCTCGATGGCAATTGCCTGACGGTGACGGGCAAGACGCTCGGCGAGAATATCGACCAGGTGACATGGAACCCCGACCAGAAGGTGATCTACGACGTCAAGACGCCGCTCTCGCCGACCGGCGGCGTGGTGGGCTTGCGCGGCAGCCTCGCGCCCGATGGCGCGATCGTCAAGGTTGCGGGCATGCATCGCCTGCAATTTGAAGGACCTGCGCGGGTATTCGAATGCGAGGAAGACACCTTCGCCGCAGTCGAGAATCGCGAGATCAACGAGGGCGAAGTGATCGTCATCCGCTATGAGGGACCCAAGGGCGGGCCCGGCATGCGCGAGATGCTGTCGACCACCGCCGCGCTTTACGGCCTCGGGCTGGGCGAGAAGGTTGCGCTGATCACCGATGGGCGCTTCTCCGGCGCGACGCGCGGCTTCTGCATCGGGCATGTCGGCCCCGAGGCAGCAGAAGGCGGGCCGATCGCGCTGGTACAGAATGGCGACATCATACGCATCGACGCCGAAGCAGGCACGATCGACCTCGACGTTGCGCCGGAAATCCTGGCGGAACGGCGTGCGGCATGGCAGCCCCGGACCAATGATTACCAGTCCGGCGCATTGTGGCGCTATGCGGTCAATGTCGGCCCGGCCTATAGGGGGGCTGTCACCCACCCTGGAGCCAGCGCCGAAACCCATGTCTACGCGGATATCTAGCGGCCTGTTGCTGGCCTTTCTGCTGGGCAGCTGCGGCCAAGCGACGACCGATCGCAACGTGCTTGCGCAAGTCGAGGCGCGACAGCGCGACGCTGCCAAGGAAAGCGGGCGGATCGTTTGCGCGCAGCATGGCTCGAACGACTTCGCCCGGGTCTGCACCGTCGATCGTGTCAGCGCGGCCGACGGCCTGGTGTTGACGGTCAGCCACCCGGACGGCTCGTTCCACCGCCTGCTCGTGACGAAGGACGGACGCGGCGTGGTCGCCGCCGACGGGGCGGAAAAGGCGGTCGTGACGGTCATCGGTGGTGACAGCATCGAGGTGGCGCTGGGCGGCGATCGTTATCGTCTGCCGGCCACGGTCAAGGGTTCGGCGGCGCCCGGCTCATGACACCGCTCGCGGGCCTCCCGGTCGTCACGGCCGAGGCAATGCGCGCGGCGGAGGCTGCGGTCATCGCAAGCGGCACGTCGGTAATCGAACTGATGGATCGTGCCGGGAAGGCTGTTGCCGAAGCAGTATGGCGGATCGGCGGCACCTCATCGGTGCTGGTGCTGTGCGGCCCCGGCAACAACGGCGGCGATGGCTATGTCGCGGCGGCAGCGTTGGCGGCGCGCGGCCTTAGCGTGCGGGTCGCCGCCAGTGGCGCGCCGGGTACCGATGCCGCGCGGCATGCGCGGCTGGGTTGGAAAGGGCCGGTCGATGCGCTTGCCGATGTCGCGCCGGCCGCCGTGCTGGTCGATGCGCTGTTCGGCACGGGCCTGTCACGCCCGCTCGACGCGACGATCAGCAGACCGCTGGCCCGCCTCGTCCGCGCCGCGCGGCTGTCGATTGCCGTGGACGTGCCAAGTGGGGTCGGGACGGATGATGGCGCGCTGCTGGCTGCGGTACCCGAATTCGACCTGACCTTGGCGCTGGGGGCGGCCAAGCCGGCGCATCTCTTGCAACCTGCGGCGCGGCATTGTGGCGCCGTCAGGGTGCTCGATATCGGCATTCCGATCGACAGCAACCTTAGCGTGCTGGGGAAACCGGAACTGCCGCCGCCCGAAGCCGACGCGCACAAATATACCCGTGGCATGGTCGCGGTGATCGCCGGCGCCATGCCCGGTGCCGCGGAGCTCGCCGCCGAGGCGGCGCTGCGTGCCGGGGCGGGCTATGTTCTGCTACTCGGTGAAGGCGGCAAGGTCGCGCCGCATGCGATCGTGCGCAAGGCGTGGCGGAGCGACGCGCTGGACGACAAGCGGATCGGCGCGGTGCTGGTTGGCCCGGGGCTCGGGCGCGATGATGACGCTGTCACCCGGCTCGACGCGGCGATTGCCAGCTCGCACGCCCTTGTGATCGATGGCGACGCCCTGCATCTGCTCGACGGCCACCGCCTGGGACAATTGGCCATGCGTCGAGCCATCACGGTCCTGACGCCGCACGCCGGCGAGTTTGCGGCGCTGTTCGGCACGCCGGTCGGCAGCAAGGCCGATGCCGCGCGCAGCGCGGCGCAGCGCGCGAGTGCGGTCGTCGTGTTCAAGGGTGCCGATACGGTCATCGCGGCGCCCGACGGGCAGATCCGATTTGCCGAGCAGGCAAGCAGTTGGCTGTCGACTGCGGGCTCGGGCGATGTGCTCGCTGGCGCCATGGCCGCGATGCTGTCAGCGGGGACGAGCCCGGCGCTCGATCGGATCGGGGCCGGGGTGTGGCTTCATGCCGAGGCGGCTAGGCGGCTCGGCGGCGCGTTTATCGCCGACGATCTCGCGGCGGCACTGACGGTTGCAAGGGGTTCGTTGTGAGTGACACCATCATCCGCATTGCCGGGCGCGGCGACGGCGTGACCGCCGACGGGCGCCATGCCGCGCTGGCGGCGCCGGGCGACACGCTGACCGCTGATGGCACCGTCATCGCCGGCTTGCATCATGCGACGCCGCCATGCCGTCATTTCCCCGTTTGCGGCGGCTGCCAGCTGCAGCATCTCGACGACGCCTGCTATGCTGACTTCGTCTCCGACCGGATCGAGGGCGCGCTGGCGGCACATGGGCTGGCGACCGAAATCCGTGCGCCGCTGTTGTCACCACCGCGCACCCGGCGGCGCGCGGCGCTGCAGGCCGAACTGAGTGGCGGGCGGGTGCGGATCGGCTTCAGCCAGAATGCGAGCCATGCGCTGGTCGATCTCGAGGAATGCTGGGTGCTGACCCCGGCACTGTTCGCACTGATCGCGCCGCTGCGTGCGTTGCTGAGCAAGCTGATGAAGCCCAAGCGCCGCGTCCGCCTGCACCTTGTCGAGGCGGATCAGGGTCCCGACCTGCTGATCGAGGGCATCGCCGCCGAGGGGCTGGCTGCGGCCGAGGCGATCACCGGCTTTGCCCAGCGCCACGGCGTCGCGCGGATCGCCATCGACAATGGCGATGGCCCGGAAAATCGCTGGGAGCCCGAGCCGGTCACCATCACGCTTGGCGGCGTCGCGGTACCGCTGCCCTATGCCGCCTTCCTTCAGGCGACGCGCGAGGGCGAGGCGGCGCTGGTCGATGCCGTGCGGTTGGCGATTGGCGATGCGGCGACGGTGGCCGATCTGTTCGCCGGGCTCGGCACTTTCGCGTTGGCGCTGCCGGGGCGGGTCTATGCCGCGGAGGGCGCGCGCGATCCGATCGGCGCGCTCAAGGCCGCAGCCACGCTCGCCGGACGGCGGGTGTTCGCAGACCATCGCGACCTGTTCCGCCGCCCGCTCACCACCGAGGAGAGCAATCGCTTTGCCGCGATCGTACTCGATCCGCCGCGCGCCGGTGCACGCGAGCAGGTCCTGCAGCTGGCGGCGGCGACGACCCAGGTGATTGCTTATGTTTCGTGCAATCCCGGGACCTTCGCCCGCGATGCCGAGATCTTGTGTCAGAGTGGCTACACGCTCGACTGGATTCAGCCGGTCGGCCAGTTCCGTTGGTCGACGCATGTCGAACTGGCGGCGCGGTTCAGTCGCTGATCGCCGGATAGTCCGCGCCGACGAAATATAGCCCGTCGGGCGGCGCGTTGAGCCCGAGCGCGGCGCGGTTTCGCGCGGCGAGCGCTGTCGCCATGTCGTCGGGCGACCATTTGCCCTGGCCGACCAGCGCCAGACAACCGACCATCGAACGAACCTGATGATGCAGGAAGGAGCGCGCTTCGGCATATATGGTCAGGCGGTCGTCGATGTGGGTCACGTCGAGCCGATCGAGCGTGCGGAGCGGGCTGTCGGCCTGGCAATGCGCGGAGCGGAAGGTGGTGAAGTCATGGCGCCCCACTAGGTGCCGCGCGCCCGCCGCCATCGCCGCCGCATCGAGCGGCGTCGGCACGCGCCAGGCGAGACCAGCCTCGAAGGTCAGCGGCGCACGCCTTGTAACGATACGATATTCGTAGCGCCGGCCGAGGCAGGAAAAGCGCGCATGCCAGTCATCGGCAACGACGTCGCAGGCGAGGATGGCGATCGGGGCAGGGCGGACCAGCGCGTTGAGCGCCTCGCCGAGCCGGAACGCGGTGATCGGCCGCGCGATATCGAGATGCGCACGCATCGCGGTGGCATGGACCCCGGCGTCGGTGCGACCGGCGGCGTGGACCGCGACCTGCTCGCCGGTGATGGCATGGACGGCGGTCTCGATCGTTTCCTGCACGCTGGGGCCATGCGGCTGGCGCTGCCAGCCCATGAACGGCCGGCCGTCATATTCGATCGTCAGCGCGAAGCGGGTCACGCGAGGCGCGTGCCGGCCGGGATCGCGAAGCCGCGCAGCAGCTCGGGTGCCGTCATGACGCCACGTCCGGCGCGCTGCAGGCTGGTCGGGCGAAGCACGCCGGCTGCGGTCGCGATGGCGAGGTCGTCGTCGAGCACCGTGCCGGCGCTGCCCGTTCCTGGCTCGACGACGGCGGACAGGATACGGATGCGTTCGCCATTGCGCTCGAAAAAGGCGCCCGGGGCGGGATTGAAGGCGCGCACCTGACGTTCGATCGCGACGGCCGAATTGCCGAAATCGATCCGCGCCTCGGCCTTGTCGACCTTGCCGGCATAGGTGACGCCGTCCTCGGCCTGCGCGACCGGTGGATAGGCGGCAAGATCGGCAAGCACTGTCGCCATCAACCGCGCGCCCATGGCGCTGAGCTCGGCGGTAAGATTGCCGGCGGTCTTGCCGGCGATCGGCGTGCTTTCCTCGAGCCGGATCGGCCCGGTGTCGAGACCGGCTTCCATCTGCATGATATCGACACCCGTCTCGGTGTCGCCGGCAAGGATCGCGCGCTGGATCGGCGCTGCACCGCGCCAGCGCGGCAACAGCGACCCATGGACGTTGAGGCAGCCATGCCGCGGCGACTCGAGCACGGGCCGGGGGAGGATGAGACCATAGGCCGCGACGACGCCGGCATCGGCGCGCAGCGTCGCGAAGCGCGTCTGTTCCGCCGCGTCGCGCAAGGTCGCCGGCGTCCGCACCTCCAGCCCCAACATCTCGGCATGGCGCTGCACCGGGGAAGCGGAAAGCGTCTTGCCACGCCCGGCGCGGCGCGGCGGCTGGCTGTATACTGCCGCCACATCGTGGCCATGATCGACCAGTGCCTGGAGCACCGGCACGGCGAAGTCGGGGGTTCCCATGAAGACGATCCGCATGGCGCCTCTCTCGCCGCTTGGCAGAGGGGTACGCAACCCCCTATCTGTTCTCCATGGCATCACCCGAGATCGAGGCGCTCACCCAGGCGCTGGCCCGGCTTCCCGGCCTTGGCCCGCGCTCCGCGCGGCGCGCCGTGCTGCATCTGCTCAAGAAGCGCGAGGCAGCACTCGGGCCACTTCTGGCAGCTTTGACCGCGGTCGAAGAGCGACTCGCCACCTGCACGACCTGCGGCAACGTCGATACGACCGACCCGTGCGGCGTCTGCGCCGACCCGCGCCGCGACTCGCGCGCGCTTTGCGTTGTGGAGGAAGTAGCCGATCTATGGGCGCTCGATCGTTCGCGGCTGTTTCCGGGGCGCTTCCATGTCCTCGGTGGGCGGCTATCGGCGCTGGAGGGGATTCGCCCGGAGGACCTGACGATCGATTCGCTGGTGCGGCGCATCGCGGACGGTGGGATCGACGAGGTGGTGCTTGCGATGAACGCCACGCTCGAAGGGCAGACCACCGCGCACTATATCGCCGACCGCATCGAACGTTTCCCGGTGCGCGTCACGCAGCTGGCGCACGGCCTGCCGGTTGGGGGCGAACTCGATTATCTCGACGAGGGTACCTTGGCACAGGCTTTGCGCGCACGACGTCCTGTCGCTTGACGAGTCGCCCGACCTTTCCTAGCTCGCGATCATGAGCCTGCTGGAAATCCTCGAAGTGCCGCATCCCGGCCTGCGCGCCGTCGCCAAACCTGTCGAAACCGTCGACGACCAGGTGCGCGACACGATCGCCGATATGTTCGACACGATGTACGACGCGCACGGCATCGGCCTGGCGGCGACGCAGGTCGGGATCGAGCGCCGCATCGTCGTCATCGACCTGCAGGAGCCAGAAGGCGAGGGCGAGGATGCCAAGCGTGCGCGCCAGCCGCTGGCGTTCGTCAACCCCGAGCTGTTGTGGCTGAGCGACGAGCTGGCCAGCTACAGTGAGGGCTGCCTGTCGATCCCCGAGCAATATGCCGAGGTCGAGCGCCCGGCACGCTGCCGCGTCAAATGGCTCGACGGCGACGGCAAGGAGCATGAGCAGGAAGTGGACGGCCTGCTGTCGACCTGCATCCAGCACGAGATCGACCATCTCAATGGCGTGCTGTTCATCGACCATATCTCGCGGCTGAAGCGCGACATGGTGCTCAAGAAGCTCGCCAAGATGCGCAAGGCGGCCTGACGGCGTAGCGCGCTCGGGCCGGCGCTGCTCGTATTGCCGGGGCGATCCCCGGATCAATCGCCCGCAGCGCCGTGCTTGCGCATGTTTTCGCGCCATTCAGCGCGGGTATGGAGCATGGGGATATCCATCCGGTGCACATTGTGGCCGGTTGAGGCCGCGCCATCGGCATAGGCATCCGCGAGTGCATGGACGAAGCGCCCACGATCAGGGTCGGGGTAGCCGTCGATCAGGAGGATATTGCTCATGCACAGCGACTTACGGCGGCTCCGATGATCATCCGCCATCGGTAGGTCTACGGACCACCGCGATACGCGGTGCCGGCGTCCGCCAACGCGATTCGCATGTGTCACAGGTGGATATGCAGTCGCAATTTCCCGCCCCGAAATCGACCGCGAAGAGCCGGAGCATTTTTTGTCAATTTTTGGTCGCTTTTATAACGCTATTTCATAACTTTAACGACGCTCTCCCTTGCTCCGAAAAGCAGGGGAGAATGACGTCAAAAGCAGGGGAGAGCGAAGGGTACAGCAGGGCAGATATCACCATTCGGCGAAGCGTGTGGATCATGTTGACGATGCGAAAGAGCGGGCACGAGCCGGAATTCAACCTGTGTGCGATTGCCGGAGCTTGCAGCGATTTCGGAAAATTTGAATCATCATGAACGCTCGATCCGAACGCGTCTTCAGCTGAATTCCGCGCCGCGGTTTCATGGACTCGCTCCTGCGGCCGAGGATTCGCGTGAGCAAGGGCCCATGACCTTGTGGCGCGGTGGATGCCGGAACGAGTCCGGCATGACGCCGCATGTTTAGAACAGCCCCTCTATCTGCCCGTTTTTCCCAAAGCGGATCGACTCCGCCGCCGGGACGCGGGGCAGACCGGGCATGGTCATGATCTCGCCGCAGATCGCCACGACGAAGCCCGCGCCGGCCGAGAGCCGCACTTCGCGCACGTCGACGATGTGGCCGGTCGGGGCGCCGAGTTTCGCCGGATCGGTCGAGAAGCTGTACTGCGTCTTTGCCATGCACACTGCCAGATGGCCGAAACCGGCCGCTTCCCAGCGCGCGAGCTGGCGATGGATCGAAGGATCGGCGATCGCCTCCTCGGCGCGGTAGATGCGCCTGGCGACGGTGTTGATCTTCTCGAACAGCGACAGTTCGTCGGCGTAGAGCGGTGCGAATTGCGCCGAGCCGTTGTCGCACAGGTCTACCACGTGCCGCGCGAGCGCCTCGGCCCCGACACCGCCCTCGGCCCAATGCGTGCACAACACCGCCTCGGTGGCTTGCGCAGCGGCTATCTCGCGGATCACCTGGAACTCCTCGTCCGTATCGCCGTCGAAGCGGTTGACCGCGACGACCACCGGCACGCCGAACTGGCGGATATTCTCGATATGGCGTGACAGATTGACACCACCGCGCCGCACCGCCTCATAATCCGGCCGGGCGAGGTCCGCTTTGTCGACGCCGCCGTTCATCTTGAGCGCGCGCACCGTCGCGACGAGCACCACCGCCGCCGGCTTGAGCCCGGCCTGGCGGCATTTGATGTCGAAGAATTTCTCGGCCCCAAGGTCGGCACCGAAGCCGGCTTCGGTGACGACATAATCGGCGAGGCCGAGCGCCGTGCGTGTCGCGATCACCGAATTGCAGCCATGCGCGATATTGGCGAACGGGCCGCCATGGATCAGCGCCGGGTTGCCCTCGAGCGTCTGGACGAGGTTGGGCTTGATCGCTTGGGCGAGCAGCACCGCCATGGCGCCATCGGCCTTGAGGTCGCGTGCCGTGACGGGGCGGCGGTTGCGGGCGTAGGCGACGACAATACGGCCGAGCCGCTCTTCGAGATCAGCAATGTCGCTGGCCAGGCAGAGGATCGCCATCACTTCCGACGCGACGGTGATGTCGAAGCCGGATTCGCGTGGGTAGCCATTGCGCGGTCCGCCGAGTGACTGGACGATGTCGCGCAGCGCGCGGTCATTCATGTCGAGCGCGCGGCGCCAGACGATGCGGCGCGTGTCGATATCGAGCGCATTGCCCCAATGGATATGGTTGTCGACCATCGCGGCGAGCAGATTGTGCGCCGAGGTGATGGCGTGGAAATCGCCGGTGAAGTGGAGGTTGATCTCCTCCATCGGCACGACCTGGGCATAGCCACCGCCGGTCGCGCCGCCCTTGGTGCCGAAACACGGGCCGAGCGACGGTTCGCGCAAGGCAAGCATCGTCTTGCGGCCGATGCGGTTGAGCGCGTCGGCAAGGCCGACCGAAGTGGTCGATTTGCCCTCGCCGGCGGGGGTCGGGTTGATCGCCGTGACCAGCACGAGCTTGGCCTGCGTCACTGCAGTCGGCAGCCGGGACAGGTCGAGCTTGGCCTTGTGGTGGCCATAGGGTTCTACCGCCTCGTGCGGGATGCCGGCGCGGCCGGCGATCGTACCGATCGGTTGGAGTTGGGCGGCACGCGAGATTTCGATATCGGTCAGCATGGGCGTGAAAGGTAGCGCGATCACCATCCACCGCAAGCCGCTTTGCCAAATGACACACAGCGGCTAGAAAGTTCGCCGAATGTTCTGTGCGAGGCGTAAATGGGCGGGATGATGACAGCGCTGGTGGTGGTCGCGGTGCTCGTCGCCGGGCTGCTGGTCGGATGGCTGCTCGGCGGGCGTGGCACGGCACAGATCCGCGCCGAGCGCGACACGCGCACCGAGGAGTTCAAGCGCGCGATCGTCGACCTCGCTTCGGCCGAGGAGCGCGCACGCGGTGCCGAGCAGCTACGCGAGGAAGCTGCGTTGCTGCGCGACGAGCGCGACATCGCGCGGCTGGAAAATATCGAACTCAAGACGCTCGCCTCGGCTTTCGAGTCGCGTCAGAAAGAATTGCTCGAGGCTAAGGAGGCGATGGCGGGCCAGTTCGCCGAACTGTCGGCCAAGGCGCTCGGGCAGGCGCAGGAGGTGTTCCTAAAGCGCGCCGACGAACGTTTTCGCCAGTCGGAAGAGACGGCGGGCCAGAATCTCAAATCGATGCTCCAGCCGGTCAGCGACCGGCTGCTGCGTTACGAGGAAGCGGTCGGCAAGGTCGAGGTCGAGCGCAAGGGTGCGTTCAGCGAGTTGAAGGGCCAGATCGAGGCGATGCGCATCGGGCAGGAAAAGGTCAGCAGCGAGGCGGCCAAGCTGGTCAATTCGCTGCGCAACGCGCCCAAGTCGCGCGGGCGGTGGGGCGAGCAGCAGCTCAAGAACGTGCTGGAGACCTGCGGCCTGTCGGAACATGCCGATTTCCAGACCGAGGTGAGCGTCAGCGACGACGAGGGCGGACGGCTGCGTCCCGACGCGATCATTCGTGTCCCCGGCGGGCGCGCGCTGGTGATCGACGCCAAGGTGTCGCTCAACGCCTATCAGGACGCATTCGGCGCAGTCGACGAGGCCGAGCGGCTCAAGGGCCTGGCGCTCCATGCAACGGCGATGCGCGCCCACGTCAACGCGCTCGGCAACAAGGCCTATTGGAGCCAGTTCGCCGACGCGCCGGATTATGTCATCATGTTCGTGCCGGGCGAGCATTTCCTGTCGGCGGCGCTCGAGCATGACCCGCCCCTGTGGGATTTTGCGTTCGAGAAGCGCGTGCTGCTGGCGACACCGACGAACCTGATCGCGATCGCGCGAACCGTATCGGCGGTGTGGCGGCAGGAGCGGCTGGCCAAGGAAGCGCGACAGATCGGCGAACTCGGCAAGGAACTCTACGACCGCCTCGCCAAGGCGGCGGGCGACCTGCGCAAGGTCGGCGGCGGGCTGACCAGTGCGGTCAACAATTACAACAGCTTCGTCGCCAGCTTCGAATCACGCACGCTGGTAACGGCGCGCAAGTTGCGCGACCTCAACATCGAGCCCGGCGCGCGCGACATCGAGGAGGTCGCGCCGGTCGAGGCGCTGGCGCGCTATGGCGACACGCCCAAACTGATCGAGGATATCGGCGAAGCGGCGGAATGATGCGGGCGGACCGTCATTGATGAAGCCTGCACTGCTGGTTTATAACGGCCATGCTTTCGGGAGGAGCGCCTGACCATATTTGCCGTCGTGATCGCTATCGCCCTGTCCGGATTGCCTGCGGCACCGGAGAAGCAAGCCGATTTCGATCCGCAAGCCGCAGCGGTCAATCGTGCCGACCAATTGGTCGCCGACGGCAAGCTGGAGGAAGCGACACGCATCCTCGACCCGGCACTCGAAGCGTATCAGCGGCAGTTCGGTAGCGAGACCCGCGCGATCTACTGCAGCGAGAGCCCGCAGGAAGTGCTGCTTTACATGGCAATGGCAGCGACCGTGAAGAAATCAGCGATCGCGATTGGGCCGGGCTGGTGTAAAGCGCTGTTTCTCAAAGGCTATATTCTCGATGATGGGCATCATTTCAGTGAGGCTGCCGCGCTGCTGGAGCGCGCCATAGCGATGGCGCCGCACAATGCCCACTATCTCAACGAACGGGGCTTCGCCTATCAGCAGCAGCACAATTGGCCGGCATCCGACGCGACCTATCGCCGGGCCGACGAAAGTGCCGAATATGACGCGGCGTCGATGAAGGTCGAGCGCGGACGCGCGTGGCGCGGCCTCGGCTATAATCTCGTCGAGGAAGGCAAGCTCGACGAGGCCGAGGCGATGTACCGCAAGTGCCTGGAACTCGACCCCGACGACGCCAAGTCGCAGGGCGAGCTGCGCTCGATCGGCGAGCAGCGCAAGCGTCACACCTGAGCATTGCGTAAAGCGTCGCGCGATCAGCGAACGGCGCGCAGTTCGATCGTCCCGTTGTCGCCCGACAGCGTAATCGTGTCAGCGCCACTGCGCTTGATGTGCGCGCTGGCGATGGCGGCGAAGAATCTCCCTTCGACATCCATTCCCGGCCCTGCGCATGCCATCCGCGTCGATATGACCTGACCCGTGTTCAACCGATCCCCCGTGAGGCGATAGGCGCCGCCAAAGCTGTTGCAGCCGGCATTGCCGGCAATGCGCGTGTCGGTGAAGCTGATGTCGGAGGTGCGCGCGGTCCGCACCGGGCGACCATCGATCGCGGCGATCATCCAGCGCGTACCGGACAGCGCCAGCGTAGGCGCCAGTTTTTCGCCGCCGCAACCGCTGAAATTCTTCCGGCCGACCGTCACGGTCACGCGGTCATGAAACGAGTCGCCGGTACGCGTATCGATACACCGCGCATAAGTGACGTCGACGGTGATCCGCGGCGTCACATAGCGCAGGCCATTGAAGCTGGGTCGGGCGACCGGGGCAGGGGCAACGACTCTCACCCGGTCACGCGGTGCCGCGAAGGCAATCAGCCCATGGTCGATTCGCAGCGTCCAATCGGGAGCGCTGCCTGCGGCGCGATACGGGGCCTGCATCGCCTGCGCGGTGGCGGCCGCTGCGATGGTCAAGGCGGGGATGGCAAGCGCAGATATGAATTTCATGACGGGTCTCCAGACCCGGTCGCTAGCGCAACGAGGCTGAACCGCAGGTGACTTTTGCGTTAAGCTGGCCGCCAGTGACGCGCCGGATCCCTTCTTCTTCAGGCTGACGGGGGTATCCGCCGGCGTTCACCCGCCGCTCTGCGCCAGTACTTCATAAGCCATCACCGCAGTCGCGACGGCGGCGTTGAGGCTGTCGGCCTTGCCGCGCATCGGGATCTTGACGAGCAGGTCGCATGCTGCGGCATAGCCGTCCGGCATGCCCTGCGCCTCGTTGCCGGTGAGCAGGAAGGTCGGCGCGGCATAGCGCACCGAACGATAGTCGTGGTCGGTGTCGAGGCTGAGACCGACGAGTTGCGCCGGGGCGCTCCGCAGCCAGACGAGGAACTCGCCCCAACCCGACTGAACGACCGGCACGGTGAACAGCGCGCCCATGCTGGCGCGGACCGCCTCGACCGAGAAGGGATCGACGCATTCGCCGATCAGGATCAGCCCGCCGGCACCGACTGCGTCGCCGGTGCGCAGGATCGTGCCGAGATTGCCCGGGTCGCGCAGCCGTTCGGCGACGAGCCAGATCGGCGCGCTGGTGCGATCGAGCTGGTCGAGCACCACGGCGAATTCCTCGAACACGCCGACGACCGCCTGCGGATTGTCCTTGCCCGACAGCTTCGAAAGGATGTCGGGGACGGTCTCGATCGCTTCGCCGCCGGCGGCCTCGACATCGGCGACCAATGCGCGAACGAGCGGATGGTTGGCGCTTTCGCGCGCGAAGAACAGATAGACCGGCAGCCGGCCCGATTCGCGCGCCTCGGTCAGGATGCGCAGCCCTTCGGCGAGAAACAGCCCTTCGTCGCGGCGATGGCGCTTTTCGCGCAAGCCCCGGACGCGCTTGATCAGCGGGTTGGAATAGGCGGTAATTTCACGCGGCAAGGTGTCAGTCCTCGCCGAACTTGGCCTCGACCAGCTCGCACAATGTTGCGACTGCGGTCTCGGCGCCGTCGCCCTCGGCGGAAATGACGATGCTGTCGCCCATCGCGGCACCGAGCATCATCAGCCCCATGATCGAGGTACCCGTCACCGAGCCGGCACCTTCTTTCTCGACGGCGACCTCACATGGCTGGGTAGCGGCGAGCGTGACGAACTTCGCGCTGGCGCGGGCGTGCAGGCCGCGCTTGTTCGCGATCAGGACACGACGGCTGATCGACATCAGGCGGCAGCCTCGCCGAGAACTTCCGATGCGACCGAGATGTATTTGCGGCCAGCCTCGCGCGCGGCGGCGACGGCATCGACCACCTTCATCGACTTGCGCGCCGATTCGAGCCGGATCAGCATTGGTAGGTTGATGCCCGCGATGACCTCGACGCGGCCGCGCTCCATCAAAGAAATCGCGAGATTGGACGGCGTGCCACCGAACAGATCGGTCAGCACGATCACGCCGCGCCCACCATCGACCGCGGCGATGGCGTCGGCGATGTCCTTGCGCCGGCCTTCCATATCGTCGTCGGCACCGATCGCGATCGTCGCGATGCGCTCCTGCTTGCCGACCACATGTTCCATCGCCGTGACGAACTCTTCCGCGAGGCGGCCATGCGTCACCAGGACAAGGCCGATCATTGCCCGGATTCTTTCATTATCAATGTCGTCCCGTCCCCAGACTGGCCCTGCGGCGCCCCCTCCAGTGAGTCCTGGGGAGCAGCCGCCAGATCGCGGTGCGCGACCGTGGGCGAAAATCCCGCCGCGCGCAACCGTGCCGCCACCCGCTCCGTGACATGGACCGAGCGGTGTCTCCCGCCGGTACAGCCGAACGCGATGGTGACATAGGACTTTCCTTCCGCCCGATAGCGCGGCAGCAGCAGCAGCAGCAGCGATTCGATGCTCGCCAGCGCCTCGTCATAGGCCGGGTCGCCGGCGACATAGGCGCTGACGTCAGCATCCAGACCCGTACCCGGGCGCAGCGACTCGACCCAGTGCGGGTTGCGCAGGAAGCGCATGTCGAACACCAGATCGGCGCCGCGCGGCAGGCCGCGCGCGAAGCCGAACGAGGTCACCAGCAGGGTAGGCTGGCCCGAGCGCTCGCCGGCAAAATTGGCGCGGATCTGCTGGGTCAGTTCGTTGGCGCCAAGATCGGTCGTGTCGATCAGACGGTTAGCCCAAGAGCGCAGCGGCGCAAGCAGTTCGCGCTCGCGCGCGATGCCGTCCGATGCCGGGCGATCGAGCGCGAGTGGGTGGCGACGACGGGTTTCAGAATAGCGCCGCTCGAGCTCCCCGCCAGCGCAATCGAGAAACAGCGTCCCGATATCGTGCCGATCGCGCAGCGCATTGACGCGATGGATAATGCGGCCAGCGTCGAAGTCACGCGTGCCGGCACCGATGCCCAGCGCAAGCGGACGATCGGGGCCGTCGGCTCCTTCGGCCGGCGGTGCGCTCAACAGTCGTTCAAGCAACAGCAGCGGGAGGTTGTCGACCACTTCCCAGCCGAGGTCCTCGAGCGTCCGCAGCACGGTCGACTTGCCCGCTCCGGACATGCCGGTGACGAGCAGGATATCCTTGGGTGTACCGGCCATCGCCTATTCCTCTACCAGCCGCGACAGGGCGATTTCCACCTTGATCGGTGCCGATGCTTCGAAAGCGATAAGCGCCAAGGCGGAAAGGTCTATTCCGGCAATGTGCGTGGTACCGGGCTCGGGGAGACGATCAACGCCGGAAGCGAGAGCTACGACCATCGCGACCGGGGTTTCGCCCGCGTGGGGCATGTCGACGATGCCGATTCCACGAACCTCGATCTTGCCCGCGATCATTGGTGGCGCCGCCGCCATCAATATGCCGTTGCGGGCGGTACATTCGGTATAGTCGTCACTGACCAGCATCGCGCCCCGGTCGATCAATCGCAGCGCAAGGTCCGACTTTCCCGCGCCCGACGGCCCGACGATCATCACGCCGCGTCCGCCGATCGCGACCGTCGTGGCGTGGATCCGCGCCGCGGTCATGGCCGCGACAACGGCAAACGCACAACGAACCGCGCACCACGCACCCGGTCCTGTCGCGCCTCGACGACGATGCTGCCCTGATGCCCCTCGACGATCGTCTTGGCGATGGCGAGTCCGAGGCCGCTATGTTGGCCGAACGCCTCGCCCTCGGGACGGAGCGACTGAAAGCGGGTGAAGACTTGCGCACGTGCCTCCTCCGGAACGCCGGGGCCTTCATCCTCGACGCGAACCTCAAGCATGTCAGCACCGCGCACGGCGGAAATCGTGATCAGGCCATCATCGGGTGAGAAGGACAGGGCGTTCTCGATGAGGTTTTCGAACACGCGCACCAGCCGCGCTCCTTCGCCGAGCACGACCATGCGTTGTCCTTCTGCGCGGTCGAAACGGAAGCGAATTTCGCGCTCGACGCCACGCTCTTCGCGCGCCGAGATCAGGCCGGCGAGCATGGCGCCGATGTCGACCGGTTCGAATTTGGCGCGGCTGAGCTGCGCATCGAGTCGTGATGCCTCGGCGATATCGGTGATCAGGCGGTCGAGCCGATGGACGTCGTCGCGCACGATCGAAAGCAGCTTCTCCTGCAACTCCGGTTGCCTGACCATCGTCAGCCCCTCGACCGCCGAACGCAGCGAGGCGAGGGGGTTCTTCATCTCATGCGCCACGTCAGCGGCGAAAGCCTCGATAGCGTCGATCCGCGCGCGAAGCGCAAGGCTCATATCGGACAGTGCGCGCGCCAACAGGCCGATCTCGTCGCGGCGTTCCGGCAGGCGCGGCACCACCACTTCACGCGCCCGGCCGAGCCGCACACGCACCGCCGCGCGGGCGAGCTGCCGCATCGGACGGACGATCGTTCGCGCAAGGAACAGCGACAGCAGTACCGACAGCAACACGGTGATCAGGAGCACGACCCCGAGGCGATAGCGCTCAACCCGCACTGTCCTGGTGATGTCGCGCGCGTTCACGGTGGTCATCACGACACCGCCATCAGGCAAGGCGGCGGCAGCAGTGATGACCGGCGTGCGATCGGGCGCCCGCCACACCGTGGTCGGCGTGGTGTGCGTGTCGCGCGCGGTGCGCACGTCGGGCCAGTCGAGGCCGCCTTTGCGCTCGCGATACAGCGGTGCGCGCGCGGCATTGACGACGGTGTCGATCATCGCGTCGAGGAAGCGGGCCAGGCGCTGCCCGACGTCCTCCTTGTCGGGATCGATCAACACGAAATTGCGCAGCCCGAGCGCGCGGCTATCGCCAAGCTGGGTGCCATTGGCGTCGTAGAGTCGCAGCCGAGTCCCTGTATCGTGCGCGAGGCGCAGCGCGAGCGCATCGCGCTGGTCCTTCGGCACCGCGGCGATCGCCTCGGCGATCAGCCGGACCTCGCGCCCGGCCTGCGCGACGCGGCTGTCGACAATGCGGCTGCGGTATGAATCGAGGTAGAAGAAACCGAAAGCGAGCAGCGCCAGCGCGAAGATGTTGACGAACAGGATGCGTGGCGTGAGCGAGACGCGGGTCGAAAAGCCGAAGCGCAGCTCGCGCTCGTCACTCCTCGGAGAATCGGTATCCGGCGCCATATAATGTTTCTATGGCATCGAACTCGGGATCGATCTGCCGGAATTTGCGGCGCACGCGCTTGATGTGGCTGTCGATCGTGCGGTCATCGACATAGATGTCGTCGTGATATGCCGCATCCATCAATTGGTTGCGGGTCTTCACGATGCCGGGCCGCTGCGCGAGCGTTTCGAGAATCAGGAACTCGGTTACCGTCAGGGTCACCGGCGCCCCGCTCCAGGTGACGCGGTGGCGCGCGGTATCCATCGTCAGCCGGCCGCGAACCAGTTCGATCTCGCTCGCCTCTTCCCCGCCTACGGTGCCGGTCTGCGCCAGTTCGGTACGGCGCAGGATCGCGCGAATCCGGGCGATCAGCAGCCGTTGCGAGAAGGGCTTGGCGATGTAGTCATCGGCGCCCATTGCCAGCCCGAGCGCCTCGTCGAGTTCGTCGTCCTTGCTGGTCAGGAAGATCACCGGGATGACGCTTTTTTCGCGAAGCCGGCGCAGCAGTTCGAGCCCGTCCATGCGCGGCATCTTGATGTCGAAAATGGCGAGGTCGGGCGGGTTGTCGATCAGCGCCTTGAGCGCGGTTTCTCCGTCGGAATAAACCCGGGTGAGAAAGCCTTCGGCCTGCAGTGCGATCGACACCGAAGTGAGGATATTGCGGTCGTCGTCGACGAGCGCGATGGAAGCGGTCATGCGGAGCGAGCCTTGTCCATTGGCATCACCGGTTAGTCGAAAGCACGGAAAGGCTCAACCACATGAGGCTTGTACGAGTTTTGCGGCCGATTTGACCGACTGGCGTGCCAACGATATGCGCATTTCGATTCGAGCCGCATACGTATGCGGCCGCGCGTGGCGCTGGTTTCAGGAGAGTGATAAAAGTGAGCGATCGGATTCCGGACGCCGGGCTCGAAGCCCAGGGCATCGAGACCAGAGCGACCTTGTACTGGAACCTGGTGACGGCACGGCTGGTCGAGGCTGCCGTGGCGCGCAACGAAGGAAAGCTCTCCGCCGACGGACCGTTGGTCGTCGAAACAGGCAGGCACACCGGGCGCTCCGCGCAGGACAAGTTCATCGTCCGCGATGCCGAGACCGAGTCCGTCGTTTGGTGGGGAAAATCCAACGGGGCGATGTCGCCCGAGCATTTTGCCGTGCTCAAGGCCGATTTCATGGCCGCGCTGAAGGACAAGGAAAACCTGTTCATCCAGGATCTGTTCGGTGGCTCGCAGCCGGAAAACCGCGTCCGGGTTCGAGTCGTCAATGAACTCGCCTGGCATAATCTGTTCATCCGAACGATGCTGGTCCGTCCGCATGAGTCCGAACTGCGCGGTTTCGTCGCCGACTATACGATCATCGACCTGCCGAGTTTCCGGGCCGATCCGGCGCGCCATGGTTGCCGCAGCGAAACGGTGATCGCGGTCAATTTCACCGAGAAGCTGATCCTGATCGGCGGCACCAAATATGCCGGCGAGATGAAGAAATCGGTGTTCAGCCTGCTCAACTATCTGCTGCCGGTCGACGGTGTGATGCCGATGCATTGCTCGGCCAATATCGGCCCGAAGGGCGACACCGCCGTGTTCTTCGGCCTGTCGGGCACGGGCAAAACCACGCTCAGTGCCGATGCCAGTCGGACGCTGATCGGCGATGACGAACATGGCTGGTCGGACACCGCGGTGTTCAACTTCGAGGGCGGTTGCTACGCCAAGATGATCCGGCTGTCTGCGGATGCCGAGCCGGAGATCTTCGCGACGACCAAGCGTTTCGGCACGGTGCTCGAGAATGTCGTGATGGACCAGGTGACGCGCCAGCTCGACCTGCACGACGCGAGTCTGGCCGAGAACAGCCGCGGCGCTTATCCGATCGATTTCATTCCCAATGCCTCGACCGAGAATATGGGGCCGGTGCCGCGCAACATCGTGATGCTGACGGCGGACGCGTACGGCGTGCTGCCGCCGATCTCGAAACTGACGCCGGACCAGGCGATGTACCATTTCCTTTCGGGCTACACCGCCCGCGTTGCTGGCACCGAGATCGGCGTGACCGAGCCCGACGCGACCTTCTCGACCTGTTTCGGCGCACCGTTCATGCCGCGCCACCCATCGATCTACGGCAACCTCCTCAAGGAGCGGATCGCCAAGGGTGGCGTCGATTGCTGGCTGGTCAATACCGGCTGGACCGGCGGGAAATATGGCACCGGCAGCCGTATGCCGATCAAGGCGACACGCGCCCTGCTCAATGCTGCGCTTGACGGCAGCCTGAACCATGCCGAATTCCGCACCGATCCCAATTTCGGCTTCGAGGTGCCGGTGTCCGTCGCCGGCGTCGACAGCACGATCCTCGATCCGCGCGAGACCTGGTCGAACAAGGCAGACTATGATGCGACAGCGGCCAGGCTGGTCGATCTGTTCGTCGAGAATTTCGCCCAGTTCGCAGAGCATGTCGACGAGGGGGTACGGCAAGCCGCACCCAGGACCCCCGCCAACGCCTGAACGGCCCGGTCACGGATCGGGCGCCCGAGAGAGAGCCCGATCCGATGACCGACCTGGCATACCGCCCCTTCACCGACGACGCCGCGATCCGCCATGTCGGAGAAGGGCTGATCGCGCGCACACTGCCCCGCGCCGAATGGACCCATGAGGCCCATCTTGGCGCAACGCTGTGGCTGCTCCGCGATCGGCACGACATCGACGTCGACGCCGAGATCGCGACGATCATCAGACGCTACAATGAGAGCGTTGGGGGAGTGAACGATGAGACCCAAGGCTATCATGACAGCATCACGCGTGCCTTCGTAGCGGGGATCCGGGCGCATCTTGTCGATCGCCCTCGGGGCGAGCCGCTCGTCGATTGCGTTAACGCGTTGCTTGGGTCATCAGCGGGTCAGCGCAACTGGCCGCTGCGCTTCTACAGTCGCGCGCTGCTCAATTCGACGAGCGCCAGGCTCTCGTTCGTGCCGCCCGACCTCGCGCCCTTTCCGACGGCGTGTTAGAAGAAGTCGTACCGGGTCCGATATGAAGGGAATGCGCGATGGGTATGCTTGACGGATTGCTGGGTCAAATCGCTTCGAACGTCGATGTCGCCGGGCTCGCTGCCAAGGTCGGCATTTCGCCGGAACAGGCTGCGAGCGCGATCGCCGCGCTCGGTCATGCGCATACCGAACCCGGCGACACGGTCGACACCGCGGCGGCCTCGACCGGTCTTTCATCCGACGTGCTGGAACAGATTGTCGGTCACATCGGCGGCGAGGGCGCGCTCGGCAAGTTCGCCACCCTGCTCGGCGCGCAGAGTGGTGATGTCGGCGGAATCATGGGCAAGCTTGGCGGCATGCTCGACCAGAATGGCGACGGCAGCGCAACCGATGAGATCGCCGGCTTTGCCAAGGGCCTGTTCGGCAAGAACTGATACCAGCAAGCCGGCCACCGACCGCTGGACACGTCGCAAAACGAGCCTGCCGGTCGCTTGCTCGCCGTCAGGCCAGTTCGACGCGCAACATGGTGCCTTCGGCACCGACGATGCGAACCAGCGCACCGATGGGTGCGTCCGGGCCTCGCGCACTCCAAGCGCCGTCACCGACCCGTACGCGCCCTTCACCGGCGATGATCGCTTCGCATACTTCGACCGTCTTGCCGACCAGCTTGCCGGTGCGATCATTAAGGTTGGACTCCGACGTGGTCCCGCGCATGCGCTGATACCAACCACGCCCGAGCGAGATTGCCGCTGCGCTGAACAGGGCGAACAACACGACCTGGGTTATGGCGTGCATTCCCGGAACGACGAGCAGGACGAAGCCCGTCACGGCGGCAGCCGCCGCGACGAAGATCAGGAAGAACCCGGGCGCGAGCAGCTCGGCGATCACCAGCACAAGCGCGCCGGCGAGCCACAGCGCCCCTGCGCTCCAGCTCAACAACGACCAGTTCATGCAGCGCCTCCCTCGAACGGCCCGGGCCGGCGCGGCGGACGTGGCGCAGCGGGCGGGGCGGGCGGTGACGAATTGCCGCCGACTGCGTCGCGGACAAGCTCGCCAATGCCGCCGAGCGTGCCAATAAGCTGCGTCGCCTCGACCGGGAACAGGATCGTCTTGGCGTTGGGCGAGGTAGCGAACTGGCTGATCGCCTCGACATATTTCTGCGCGATGAAGTAGTTGATTGCCTGGGTGCTGCCGCCTTCGATCGCGTCCGACACCATCTTGGTCGCGGTCGCTTCGGCTTGCGCCGACCGCTCGCGTGCCTCGGCGTCGCGGAACGCGGCTTCCTTGCGACCCTCAGCCTCGAGGATCTGCGCCTGCTTCAGGCCTTCCGCGCGGTTGATCTCATTCTGCCGGGCCGCTTCAGATTCGAGAATCGTCGCGCGCTTCTCGCGCTCTGCCTTCATCTGGCGGGTCATCGCGTTGACGATGTCGGCCGGCGGACGGATATCCTTCAACTCGACGCGGGTGATCTTCACGCCCCATGCCTCGGTCGCGTGATCGACCACGGCGAGCAGGCGGGCGTTGATCTCGTCGCGCTTCGACAGCAGTTCGTCGAGATCCATCGAGCCCATCACGGTGCGCAAATTGGTCGTCGCGAGCTGCATGATCGCGACGTACAGGTCGCTGACCTCATAGGCGGCCTTGGCCGCATCGAGCACCTGGAAGAACACCACCCCATCGACCGCGACCATCGCATTGTCCTTGGTGATGATTTCCTGGCCGGGGATGTCCAGCACCTGCTCCATCATGTTCACGCGGCGGCCGACGCGATCGAAAAATGGCAGGATAAGCGTCAGGCCGGGTTGCGCTGCTGTGGTGAACTTGCCAAACCGCTCGATGGTGTATTGATAACCTTGGCGGACGACCTTGATGCTCATCATGATGTAGATCAGCACGATGAACAACAGCAGGGCGGCGATAGTGAAACCCATTACAGATCCCCGATTATGATCCCGGCGAAGCCCGCCGACGCGGGCGCAGATTAGCAGATCGCGGGCCGCGTTATAGCGAAATGCGACACCTGCGCGGGTCAGCCTAGCAAGGAGAGGGCCCTTTGGTTACATGGACCGCCACGACTCGCCCCTCGCAGGAACTGGCATCCCATGGACATCCGCCTCGGCCTTACCTTTGACGATGTCCTGCTCTTGCCGGCCGACTCCTCGCTCGTGCCCAGCCAGGCCGATACCGCGACGCTGCTGACGCGCGGCATCAGCCTGTCGATCCCGGTGCTGTCGGCGGCGATGGATACCGTGACCGAAGCCGACATGGCGATCGTCATGGCGCAGCTCGGTGGCATCGGCGTGCTGCATCGCAACCTCGACATCGAGACCCAGGTCGCTGCGGTCCGCGCGGTCAAGCGCTTCGAATCCGGCATGGTGGTCAACCCGATCACGATCCGCCCCGACGCCACGCTCGGCGAGGCGCAGGCGCTGATGGCGCATCACAAGATCAGCGGCATTCCGGTGGTAGAGGCGAGCGGGAAGCTGGTCGGCATCGTCACCAACCGCGACGTCCGCTTTGCCGGCAACCCGCGCCAGCCGGTGTCCGAGCTGATGACGCACGAGGGTCTCGCCACCGTCTCGCCCGGTGTGGGCCAGGAAGAGGCGCGGCGGCTATTGCACCAGCGCCGGATCGAAAAACTACTCGTCGTCGATGATGCCTATCGCTGCATAGGCCTGATCACGGTCAAGGATATCGAGAAGGCGGTGACCTATCCGCACGCCACCAAGGACAGCGCCGGGCGACTGCGCGTCGCCGCCGCGACGACGGTCGGCGACAAGGGCTTCGAGCGCACCGAGGCGCTGGTCGACGCCGAACTCGATCTCGTCGTGATCGACACCGCGCACGGCCATAATCGCGATGTGGCGCGCGCGGTCGAGCGCGTGAAGAAGCTGTCCAATGCGGTGCAGGTCATCGCTGGCAACGTCGCGACCGCTGAGGCGACGCGCGCGCTGATCGATGCCGGCGCCGACGGAATCAAGGTCGGCATCGGGCCCGGCTCGATCTGTACCACTCGCGTCGTCGCCGGCGTGGGCGTACCGCAGCTGACCGCAGTGATGGACTGCGCCGAGGTAGGCGCGAAGGCCGGCGTGCCGGTGATCGCCGATGGCGGCATCCGCACCTCGGGCGACATCGCCAAGGCTCTCGCCGCCGGCGCGTCGTCGGTTATGATAGGGTCGCTGCTCGCCGGCACCGAGGAAGCTCCTGGCGACACTTTCCTTTACCAGGGCCGCGCCTATAAATCCTATCGCGGCATGGGCTCGGTCGGCGCGATGGGCCGCGGCTCGGCCGATCGTTATTTCCAGGGCGACATCAAGGACCAGATGAAGCTGGTGCCCGAAGGGATCGAAGGGCAGGTTGCGTTCAAGGGTCCGGCGCGCGACGTCATCCATCAGCTGGTCGGCGGGGTACGGGCAGCGATGGGTTATACCGGCTCGGCGACGATCAAGGACCTTCAGGAGCGCGCGCGCTTCATCCAGATCACCGGCGCAGGCCTGTCCGAAAGCCACGTCCACGACGTGACGATCACCCGCGAAGCCCCGAATTACCCCACGCGATGACGCCCCAGGCACGCGTCCAGGCCGCTATCGAGCTGCTCGACACCATCATCGCCGCCGCCCGCGACCAGGGCGCCGCCGCCGATACGCTGATCGCACGCTATTTCACGACGCGACGTTATGCGGGCAGCAAGGACCGTCGCGCGGTGCGCGAACTGGTCTATGACGCGATTCGTCTTGCCGGGCCGCGACCGACCACGGGGCGTGCGGCGATGATCGCCGTCGCCAAGCGCGACACCGAGGTCGCCGCCCGGTTCGATGGCAGCGTGCATGCGCCCGAGCCGATCGCGGCGGACGAACCGGGCGCGCAGGTCGGCGTCGCGCCGACCTGGATCGTCAAGAAACTCGCCGCCGCGGGACTCGGCTCGCGCGAGCTGGCCGCGCTGGTCGACCGCGCGCCGCTCGACATCCGCGTCAATGGTACCGCTGCGGATCTCGACATCGGCGAGGCGATTACCGGATTGCCGGCCGGCAGGCGGCTGCCTGCGGGCACCAATCTGGACGACATGCCGGCCTATAATGAAGGCCGGATCGAGGTGCAGGACGCCGGCAGCCAGATCGTGACGCTGGCCAGCAAGGCCAAGCCGGGCGAGCGTGTCGTCGATCTTTGCGCCGGCGCCGGTGGCAAGACGCTGGCACTGGCCGCGCTGATGGAGAATAGCGGCGCGCTGCTCGCGACCGATACCGACCGGGCGCGGCTGTCGCGTCTGGCGCCGCGCGCGACGCGCGCCGGCGTTTCGATCATCGAGACGCGGCTGCTCGATCCCGATCGCGAGATCGACGCGCTGAGCGACTGGGTAGGGACAGCCGACAGCGTGCTGATCGATGCGCCATGTTCGGGCACCGGCACGTGGCGCCGCAACCCCGAAGCGCGCTGGCGACTGACGCCCGACCGGCTGACCCGACTGGCGGCGACACAGCGGCATGTCCTGTCGATCGGTGCCAAGGTGGTGAAACCGGGCGGTGCGTTGGTCTATATCGTCTGCTCGCTACTCGACGAGGAAGGCGCGGGCCAGGCGGCCGCATTTCTCGCATCGCACCCCGATTGGCGCGCCGAGACGCTCGATCTCCCCGCCGGGCGTGCCCACGGCCCGGGCGTGCGGCTGACCCCGGCACATGATGCGACCGACGGCTTTTTTGTCGCGCGTCTCCGGCGGTCATGCTAGCCCGAGCCATCGTGCCGAGACTGGAGTTGATCATGCGTTATTCGACCGTCGCCGCTGCCGCTGCGCTGACGCTGCTGACGGTGTCGGCTTCGCTGCATGGGCAGAAGACGGACTCACCGGTCGATGCGCGGTCGATGGCACTGCTTGCGGAGGGGCGTACCGCGCAGGCGGCGGGCAATCTCGACGCCGCGACCGATGCGCTCGAAACCGCGCTGGCGGTCGATCCGCACAATCGCGAGGCCTTTGTCGTGTTGGGCGCGGTTGCCCAGGCGCGCGGGTTACCCGGCAAGGCGATCCGGCTTTATCGCGAGGCGCTGTTGCTCGACCCGAACGATATCGCGGCGCTGAAGGGGCAGGGCGAAGCTTATGTCGCCAAGGGCGCGGTGCAGCGCGCGCGCGACAATCTCGCCAAGCTCAAGACATTGTGCGGCAAGAACCCGTGCGCCGAGAGCGGCGCGCTGGCGGCAATGATTGCCAAGGGGCCACCGATCGCGACCGCCTCGGCCGACACAACCCCCAAACCGCCGAGCAATTGATCATCCCAACGCGCGTGCGATGGCGATGAATTCCTCGATTTTCACCGTTTCGGCGCGTCGCGCAGAATTAATTCCCAGCAGATCGAGCGCTTCCAACGCCCCTGGTATCGATTTGACGCTTTGTCGCAGCATCTTGCGGCGCTGGCCAAAGGCGGCTGCGGTAAGTCGCTCGAGCGTGGCAAAGACCACCTCCTCGGGTGCCGCATTCGGCGTGATGTGCACCACGGCCGACATTACCTTGGGCGGCGGCGTGAAGGCGGAGCGGTGCACCGGCATCGCCAGTCTGGCCGTCGCGCGCCACTGGGCAAGGACCGCGAGGCGACCATAGGCATCGTCGCCGGCGTGCGACACGATGCGGTCGGCGACTTCGCGCTGGAACATCAAGGTCAGACTCTGCCACCAGGGCTGCCATTCGGTGGAAAGCCAGCGCACCAGCAGCGCCGTGCCAATATTGTAAGGCAGATTGGACGCGATGTGTGGCGGCCCTGTGAAGAGTGGCCGGGCATCGAAGGTCAGCGCATCGTCCTCGATCACGCGCAGGCGGCCGGGATAGGCATCGGCGAGTTCGGCCAGTGCGGGGATGCAGCGCCGATCGCGCTCGATCGCCGTCACCTTTGCGCCCGCTGCGAGCAGCGCTCGTGTCAGGCCGCCGGGGCCAGGCCCGATTTCGAGCACCTCGGCATCGGTGAGATCGCCGGGAACCCGCGCAATTCGCGACAGCAATTGCGCATCCAGGAGAAAATTCTGGCCGAGCGCCTTGCTGGCGGCGAGGCCATGCCGCGCGATTACCTCGCGCAGCGGCGGCAGATCGGGAGTCATCCGCCGTTCGCGCTGCGCATCGCCGCGGCTTGCGCCGCCATGCGGATCGCCGCGATCATGGCACCGGGTTCGGCCTGATTCTTGCCGGCGATGCCAAAGGCGGTACCGTGGTCGGGCGACGTCCGCACGATCGGAAGCCCAAGCGTGATGTTGACGCCCTGGTCGAAATACAGCGTCTTGATCGGGATCAGTGCCTGGTCGTGGTAGCAGCAGAGCGCAGCGTCATAGGTGGCGCGCGCGCGCTCGTGGAACATGGTGTCGGCCGCGAACGGGCCGGTCGCGTCGATCCCGTCGTCGCGCAAGGTCGCGATGGCCGGCATGATGAAATCGATTTCCTCGCGCCCGATCGCGCCACTCTCACCGGCATGCGGATTGAAGCCGGCAAAAGCGATGCGCGGCGCGAGGATGCCGAAATTTCGGGTAAGCCCGCGTGCGGTGGCGCGCCCCTTGGCGACGAGCAGGTCGACCGACAGCATCGACGCGACCTGAGCCAACGGAACATGCGTCGTTGCCGGGACCACCCGCAACGTCGGGCCGGCCAGCATCATCACCGCATTCTCGGCCGCGATACCGCAGCGTTCGGCGACGAACTCGGTTTGTCCGGGATGGGTAAAGCCAATCGCGTAAAGTTGCGCCTTCGATACCGGCCCGGTCACGAGCGCGCCGACGGTACTCGACCGCGCCAGTCCGACCGCCATCTCCAGCGCGTGGAGGGCACAGCGCGCACCATCCACGTCGGGGTTTCCGGGATTGATCGTCCCACCGTCGACCACACCAAAGATCGGCAGCGCCCGCTCGAAGACCATAGCGGTTTCGTCGGGCGCCGTAATCTCCGCGATCGGACCATCCCAAACGGCCGATACGGCTCGAACGTCACCAATCGCGAAGAACGGCGAAAGGCTCTCACGCGACCGCATCGCCCATGCCTTGGCGATGATCTCAGGCCCGATTCCGGCCGGGTCGCCCATCGACACCGCGAGGGGAGCGATCACCGCGCGAGCCTAGCGATATTCGATGATCGCGTCGCGCCGCAGATCGCGCAGCATCTGGTCGGCGCGCCGATTGACGCGCTGTTCTTCCATCTTGCCCTGGATCTGTGCCGCGGTCGGCGCATTGCCACCCGTCGCTTCGTCGCGGCCGCACAGGACCAGCGAGCGAATGCCCTCCTGGACGGACCCGAACGGCGGAGTCGATTGACCGACCTGCATTTCAAGCATGATCTTCTGCAACGGCACAGGCAAATCGCGCACCCGCACGGAAGCGTTGTCGACCACTTCGGCGCCGATCGCCGAAGCAACCTTCGAAACGTCGCCACAGCCACGGATCGTTTCGGTTGCTTTGGCGAAGGCCTGGAGGCGCGCCTTGGCATCCGCCTCGGTCAGGCCGGGTGCGAACTTCACGCTCAGCTGCTTCAGCGTCAGCTGCGAATCGCGCGGATCGGCCTCGAGCACGCGACGCTTGTCGACGAGGTAAAGAATCGAAAAACCACCCGGCACCTCGATCGGCCCGGCGATCTCCCCAACCTTCATGATCCGCGCCTGGCTCGCGAGGCTCTCGGGCAATTGCCCAAGTTGCTCGTTACTCAGCCAGTCCAGGTCACCGAGCTTGGCGCGTGCGCTCGATTCGGTGAACTGCGCGTAATATTCGAACGGCTTCTCACCCTTCTGGATATCCTGGATCATCTGGTGCTCCTGCGCGAACACCTGCTGCGCGCGGTCTGGCCCCGCCGATAGATAGATTTCCTTGAGGTGGAATTCCTCGCTGCCCTTTGATGCCTCCATGCGCCTGAGGATACCATTCACTTCCTCGTCGCCGACGTTGATCAAGGGTTCGACGCGGCGCTGAAGGAACCGGCGCCAGGCCAGTTCCCCCTCGATCTGTCGGCGAAGTGATCGCTCCGACGAGCCGACCGAACGGAGATAGGCGTTGAACTCGGCCGGTGTCTTGCCGAAGTTGGCCGCCACGCGCACAACGCTCTGGTTGATCTCATCGGCGGTGATCGTGATTTCGTTCGACTTGGCGTGCTGGATCTCCAGCGTCTCGTCCATCAGCGAGCGCAACACCTGGAGCTTTAGCCGGTTGGTGTCTTCAGCGGTGAGATTGGTCAGTTGGTTGGCGACGATGATCAGCGCGGCTCGCTGGTCGACATCCGTCCCCGTGATGACGACGTCGTTGACGATCGCAGTGGGTTTTCGGACATTGGGGTCCAGCTTGCCGAAAATCTGAACATTGCTCGGAATATTGAGCCCGACTTGCGGAGCAGAATCATCCGTTACCGTCTGTGCCGATGTAACGGCGCCGGTTGAAATCGCGGCGATCATCGCGCCGCCAACCAGACCGGCTCTGGCTTTGGTCAACCAATTCATCACTTTATCGTCATCCCATCCCGCGCGGAGGCGCGCTCGAATTCGTCTACTCGCCGGTCGCGCCTGAACGACGGCTTAGCGACCCAGATTCTTGAAAGCCAGCGTCAACAGGAAACTGTTACCTGCCTTGGCGTCACCGGTGTCCTGATAGGTCCGCTTCCACGTCAGTCCCAGCTTGAGGCAGTCGTCTTCATAAGACACGCCGAGACGATGGCGCACCGGATCGAAGCCGCTCGCCATCGAGGTCGGGTCTTCATTTCGGTCAGTCAGATCGATGACAGTCGAACCGAACACCGACCAGAAGCGCGCGAACTGAACTCGCGCCCCGACACGCGCTTCTTCCCGATCGCGCAGATCTTCCAGCGTCGGCGCAATATTGCGGTTGAGCCGCAGGTAACCCAGAAGAATGTAAGTATTTCTCGATCCGATCGTGGCGTCGAGTTCGTTGCGCCGCACAGCCAGGCTATCCTTGTCGAGCCGGTAGCGATGCGTGACCGAAAGAAAATCCTTGTAGCGAAGTTCGGTGCGGCCGACGATATCCGACACGTGACCGCTCAGGCCAGTCCCTTCCGGGAAGAGAACCGGGCGCGAATCGAGCCGGTAACTCTGGCCGACATTGGCATTGATGGTGAGGTTGGGCAGATCGACCTTCCAGTCTAGCCCGACCGTGATGCGCGATGAATCCTCGAAACGATCATAACCGGGAAAACGATTGAGCGCGAAGAGGTTCGAATCCTCGAGATCGACCGCGCGTGCGTCCTCGTTGGGTACCAGCAGGTTTGCCGCACGCGGTGCGGCGACGACCTGAAAGCGTGGCGTCAACCGCTGCGTACCGCCAAGAAAGGGGCCGACGAACGGCCATTGAACATCGAACGCCAGCGCCCCCATCGCGCGGCCATGAAAGCCGGGGTCGCCGCGGTAGCTCGCCACCGTCGTGGCCAGCGTGTCATTGGCGTTGTATAGGTCGCCGCGAGCGAAGGCCGTGAACGTGATCTGCTGACCGAGCGGTGTAAGCTTGCGAAGATCCCATTGCGCGCTGGCGAAGGCGCGTTGCGTATCCTGCCCGCCGGTGCGGGTCAGCGCCAAGCTGTTCAACTGAAGCTGCAATGTGCCGCCCAGCAAGCCGTCGGCCATACGGCGGCGATAGTCGATCTCGGGCAGCGCGACGGGCTGCAGCCCCTGTCGGTCACCAAGACGCAGCGTTTGCACAGCCCAACCCGACACCGCAAAATAACTGTCGCGGTCGATATGTTCGAGGCTCACCGTACTGCGCAGGCGATCATCCTGCGAGATGTCGTAACGGCGCAGGAAGGTGCGGTCGGTGGCGACGCGCAATGAGCCGGTCACGCTCCATTCGGGACTGAGTTGAAACCGGCCGACGCCGTCGACATAGCCGCGAAAAGCCTCAGGCGAGGTCGTCGTTGCCGAGGTGAGCAAGTCGTCGCTGCGCCGGCTGACGGTGGCGTAGGCGCCGATCTTGTAGGCGCCGGTCGCCGTCAATGCGTGATAATCGGCCTGTAGCATCGGCAGCACGGCGGAGTAGATGCGCGGCGTCAAAACCAGGCCGCGGTTCGGGCCAAGCGCGAAATAATAGGGCTGCGCGAATTCGAAACCGTTGACCCGATCGTAGCGCAAATCGGGGGCCAGCAGGCCGCTTTGATTGGCCTGGCTGGCGGGATGAGAAAATGCCGGCAGCGGCAGGGACGGCAGACCGAACAGGTTGATTCGCGCGCCCTTATAATAGATCCGGTTGCGGTCAGGCCGGTAAACCACGCGTACCGCGGTGATCTTCCATGCCGGTTCCTTCGGGCAGCCGTTCGAGGCGGTGACGGCGCAAGGCGTATAGGCGGCGTCGTCGAGTGTGACGGTCTCGTCGAGCGCACGTGTGCCGCGCCGCGCCGCGAGCCGACCGCCCTTACCGAGCACGATCAGCATGTTGGAAACGACGCCATCCTTGAGTGCATCGGTCAATTCGATCGAATCGCCATAAGCCACGTCGCCCCCGGGATTTGTCACGGCGATGTTGCCTGTCGCCATGACCTTGCCGGTTTTGCGGTTCCACTCGACCCGATCGGCGCGCAGCCGGTCGCCCTCGCGATACATGCGCACGTCGCCCGTTGCCGTGACGGTCTCGCTGTCGATGTCATATTCCAGCGTGCCGGCGCTGAAACGCACATCGTCGTCCATCGGCGCCGTCTGGTCGGACGGCGGCGGTGGCGCCACGGGGCGGGGCGTCAGATCCTGAGCGTGCGCCCCGCCGGTTATCGCGAGGGCGAGGGGCAGAGCGCAAGTCGCAAGCAGATTGGCACGCTTCACGGCGAAAAACACATCCCCAACAAGCCCGCTCAACAATCCCGCCACGCGGTAAACGGTCGCCGCCCTATCGCATCGCCCGCGCCGCGCTGCAATCGCAGCCGTGTTTTGCCACCCGCGCAACATTGTCCTAGAGGCGTCGAGTCCCCGATATCATCACACCGAGACCTGCTTTCATGAAGATCAGCTTTTCCGCAGCAGCACCCGCACCTGGCGACACGATCGCGCTGCCAGTCGAAAAAGACGGCCTCGATCGCCTTTCCAGCAAGCATTTCGATGCTGACGCGCTGGCGACGATCGTCGCGGCGGCGCGCGCCAGCAGATTCGAAGGCGAAGTCGGCGGCGTTGTAGAAACATTCCTGGCGATCGACGGCGGGGTGCGGCGCGCATTGCTGCTAGGTGTCGGCAGCGGCGGCGAACCGGATTATGAACGAGCGGGTGGCGCACTCACGGCGCGGCTGCTCACATCGGGAGTCGAATCGGTCGCGGTAGATTTTGCCGCCGCGGGTGCATCTCCCAAGGCCGCCGCACGATTCGCGGCGGGCGCGGCGCAACGCGCCTGGCGGATCGATACCTATCGCACCAAGCTGGCCGAGAAAGCCAAGCCGACGCTGACGACGGTCGTGCTGTTCGGCGCGCCTGACGGCACCGAGGCTTCATGGGTATCGCACAAGGCGGTCACCGACGGCCTCAGCCTGACCCGCACGCTTGTGTCCGAGCCGCCGAATCATCTTCATCCCGAATCGTTCGTCGAGAAGGTGATGGCCGAGATCGAGGGACTCGGCCTGGAAGTGACCGTGCTCGGCGAGGCCGAGATGGCAGCGCTCGGCATGGGCGCATTGCTCGGTGTCAGTCAGGGTTCGCGACGCGAAGGCAAGCTGCTCGCGTTAAAGTGGAATGGTGCCGGCGCGGGTGATCCGGCGCTGGCACTGGTCGGCAAGGGCGTGACCTTCGACACCGGCGGAATTTCGCTGAAGCCTGGCCCAGGTATGGAAGACATGAAGTGGGACATGGGCGGTGCCGGCGCGGTTGCCGGTGCGATGAAGGCGATCGCGCTGCGCAAGGCCAAGGCCAATGTGATCGGCGTTTGTGGTCTCGTCGAGAACATGCCCGACGGGAATGCGCAGCGTCCCGGCGACATCGTCACCTCGATGTCCGGCCAGACGATCGAGATCCTCAACACCGACGCCGAGGGACGGCTGGTGCTGTGCGACGCGATCACCTGGGTGCAGCGGACGCATCATCCCAGGACGATCATCGACCTGGCCACGCTGACCGGGGCGATGATCATCGCGCTCGGCAACGAGCATGGCGGACTGTTCGCCAATGACGATTCGCTTGCTGATCAGTTGCTTGCCGCTGGCAAGGCTTCGGGCGACGTGCTTTGGCGCTTCCCGCTGTCGGATGCCTACAACAAGCTGATCGACTCGCCGATCGCAGACATGAAGAATGTCGGCCCGCGCGGCGCCGGCTCGATCACCGCAGCGCAGTTCATCAAGCGTTTTGTCGACGAAGGCGTGCGCTGGGCGCATCTCGACATCGCCGGGATGGTGTGGGCCGAGAAGCCGGGCGCGACCTTCGACAAGGGCGCGACCGGCTATGGCGTGCGCCTGCTCGATCGTTTCGTCGCGGACAATTTCGAGACCTAGGGGCGCGGTGCAGGTCGATTTCTATCATCTGACCGCCACGCCGCTCGAACGGGCCTTGCCGCAGATCGCGGAGAAGGTGCTGGCGAGCGGCGCTAAGCTCTTGCTGGTCGCTGGAAGCGAGGCACAGCGCGCGGCGCTCGACAAGCTGTTGTGGACCTACAATGCCGAGAGTTTCCTGCCGCATGGCTGTGCCGGCGGAGCGGGAGACGGCGACCAACCGGTGCTGATCGCGGCGGAACCAGTTGCGACCAATGGGGCGCGCAACATCGCGCTCGCCGACGGCCTGTGGCGGGATGCTGCACTGGGCTTCGATCGTGCGTTTCACTTCTTCGACGGCGAGCGGATTGCCGAGGCGCGGGTCGCATGGAAGGCTCTCGCCAGTCGCGACGACATCGAGCGCCGTTACTGGAAGCAGAACGACGCCGGGCGCTGGGAACAGGCAGCCTGACACGGCGTCGGGGCTGGCTTGCATCACACGGCTCGCGCGACTAGGTAGCCGGCGCATTTCCGCTATTTCTCGTTACAAGGAGCGAGCGTCCACCATGGCCGCCAATCGTACGTTTTCGATCATCAAGCCCGATGCGACCCGTCGCAACATCACGGGTGCCGTCACCAAGATGCTCGAGGAGGCCGGCCTGCGCGTCGTCGCTTCCAAGCGCATCCAGATGACCGAGGAGCAGGCCGGCGGCTTCTATGCCGTCCACAAGGAGCGCCCGTTCTTCAACGACCTCGTCCAGTTCATGATCTCAGGCCCGGTCGTCGTCCAGGTGCTGGAAGGCGACAACGCCGTACAGCGCAATCGCGACATCATGGGCGCGACCAACCCGGCGAACGCCGAACCCGGCACGATCCGCAAGGAACTGGCCGAGTCGATCGAGGCCAACAGCGTTCACGGTTCGGATTCGGACGAGAATGCGGCGATCGAGATCGCCTATTTCTTCACGCCGGAAGAAATCGTCGGCTGAACTATCGTTACCCTGCCGGCTTGAGGCGCGCCCATGCCGCCTCCAGCCGCGCAGGCGTGGCATTGCGGTCGCTGAGCACCAGGCCGCGCATCTTGAGCTTGCGGCCACGCAGGAACGCTGCGGTCCGTGCGACCGAGATCCAGGTGATCTCATAGATTGCGCGGTCGGTGCGCTTGACGTTGCCATCCCAATAGGTCGCCGCCAAAATCACCGGCAGCCGCCCTTGATGGGTCTTGTCGCTCAACGCGAGCAACTGGTCATCGAACCAGTTCGAATCGATTTTTGGCCCGAGCAGTCCGCTCTGCGGCGATACACCCAGCGCACTCGGGAATGTCACCTCGACATCGTGCAGCGGATGCGCGGCATCGCCCAGCTTGATCGTCTCGCCATCATGTTCCACGGCACCGCTGATCGTTACCAGCGTACGCGCCTTGCTTTCGATCGCCTGTTCGGCCTGCTTGTCTGCCACATCGGCACGACGATCCGACCAACTCATCCACAGGCTGATCGCGGCGATAATCAGGCCAGCGACGCCGACCAGTTCAGCAAGCGAGACCCAGCGCCGTCGCGTCGCGGCCGCTTCGGCACGTTCGATCGCCTGTTCGGCGGGTGTCATGACGGGCTCGGGCGGTGGAGCAGGGGCTGGCTGCGGGTCTGGCACCGGCGTGTCGGTGGGGACTTCTTCGTTCATCGACCACCCATTTCAAGCAAGCGTCGCGGGGCGACCATTTCCCAGCTGATCGCAAGACGGTCGCCGACGCGATCCCAGTCGGTATCGTCGCGGTCGAGCCGCATCGCCACCCAGCCCGAAGGGCCGAGATAGGGCGGGCTGTAATAGCAATCCGGGTCCAGCTCGATCAGCATCCCCTGCTCTTCGCGACCGCTCGTCTTGACGATCACCACGGTCTCACCGTCACCATGATGATTGTGCCAGAAATAGGCGAAGAACTTGCCCTTCTCGATCAGGAAGCCGGGCGAGCCATGCGAAAGCTTCTCGATCGATCCTTGGAGCGCGAGCGACAAGGTGCGGACCTTTTCGAGCTGCAGGCTGGGATCGGGGCTCATCGCGTGACGAAGTCTGCCAGAACTTGTGGATAAAGGCGATGCTCGGCGGCGAGCACGCGGTCGGCGAGGGTTTCGGCGGTATCGTCCGGCAGCAACGGGACTTCGGTCTGGCCGAGCACCTCGCCGCCGTCGAGTTCCTCGGTCACGATGTGGACCGAGCAGCCCGCCACCGCGTCCCGTGCCGCGATCGCGCGGGCATGGGTGTCGAGGCCCTTGTATTTGGGCAGCAGCGACGGGTGGATGTTGACGATCCGCCCGCGCCAGCGCGCGACGAAATCGCCCGACAGCAAACGCATATAGCCGGCCAGCGCGATGGTCTCGACACGCGCGCCGCGCATCGCCTCGTCGATCCCAGCCTCATAGTCGGCCTTGGGCATCCCCTTGGGCGAAAGGGCAAACGCTGCGATGCCATGCGCGCGCGCCCAGGCAAGACCGGGCGCGTCGGGCTTGTCCGATGCGACAAGCGCAATTCTGAACGGCGTCGCCGCATCAGCGGCCGCGTGGGCGAGCGCCATCATGTTGGAGCCGCGCCCGGAGATGAGGACGCCGATATTTGCCTTAGCCATGGTGGGTGGCGGACCAGCTGCCGCGGCCGCTCCAGATTTCGTCGCCGCCGTGTACCGTACAGCCGCGCTCGCCGTCGGTCACCGTGCCGATCGCAAATACCGTCTCGCCGGCAGCTTCGAGCGCTGCGGCGACTCCGTCGACCTCATCGCGCGCAACAATGGCGACCATGCCGATTCCGCAGTTGAAGGTGCGTGCCATTTCGGCCGGCTCGATCTTTCCCTGCGCCTGGAGGAAAGCCATCAACCGCGGCTGCGGCCAGGCGCCGGCATCGACCAGCACGTGCGTGCCCCTGGGCAGCACCCGTGGAATATTTTCGAGCAGGCCCCCGCCGGTGATGTGCGCGAGCCCCTTCAGCCTTTTTTCGCGGACCAGCGGCAACAGGCTGCGCACATAGATCCGCGTCGGCGCCATCAGCGCGTCGATCAGCAGCACGTCCTGATCGAACAGGGCGGGCCGGTCGAACTTCCATCCCTTGTCGGTCGCAAGCCGGCGAACCAGCGAAAAGCCGTTCGAATGCACGCCGGTCGAGGCCAGCCCGAGCACGACGTCACCCGGCGCGATGTCCTGCCCGGTCAACACTTTGTCGCGCTCGACCGCGCCGACACAAAAGCCGGCGAGATCATAATCGTCGGCGGCGTACATGCCGGGCATTTCCGCCGTCTCGCCGCCGATCAACGCGCAGCCTGCCTGCTTGCAGCCCTCAGCGATCGACGCGACGACGCGCTCCGCCACCACGGCATCGAGCTGCCCCGTCGCGTAATAGTCGAGGAAGAACAGCGGCTCGGCGCCCTGCACGATCAGGTCGTTGGCGCACATCGCGACGAGGTCGATGCCGACCCCGTCATGACGTCCACTATCGATCGCCAGCTTGAGCTTGGTGCCGACACCGTCATTGGCGGCAACCAGAAGCGGATCGACGAACCCGGCCGCCTTCAGATCGAAAAAGCCACCGAAGCCGCCAAGATCAGCATCGGCGCCGGGCCGTCGCGTCGCCTTGGCGAGTGGCGCAATCGCACGCACCAGCGCGTTGCCGGCCGCGATGGAAACGCCGGCCTGGGCGTAAGTATAGGGCGCATTGTCCCGATCGATATCGCTCATACCCGTCGCCTAGACATATCCCGCTTGGATTTCCACGTCTGCTTCGCCAAAAGGACTGCGCATGCCCACCCGTCGCTTTTCCGGACCGCTCGGCCTCGTCGCCGTCCTGCTGCTCGCCACGAGCGGTGGGGTCGTGCTCGCGCAGGCCGATGATGGCGTCGAGCAAAACTCGCCGTTCGACAGCTCGGGCAGCTATGAGGTCGACGGCATTCAGGTCGATATCACCGCCAAGGATGCCAATGCGGCACGCTATGCGGGCTGGCGACTGGCGCAGCGCAAGGGCTGGCAGTTGCTGTCGCAGCGGCTCGGCGCAGGGGGCGGCTCGCTGTCCGACAGCACGCTTGATTCGGTCGTTTCGGGGATCGTCGTCGAGGACGAGCAGATCGGCCCCAACCGCTATATTGCGCGGCTCGGCGTACTGTTCAGCCGGGCGCGCGCCGGCGCCATGCTTGGCGTGTCGTCGCAGACGTCGCGATCGGCGCCGATGCTGTTGCTGCCGATCGAATGGTCGGGCGGCGCGAGGATCAGCTACGAACAAAAAACCGACTGGCAGGACGCCTGGACCCGCTATCGCACCTCCAACAGCGCAGTCGATTATGTCCGCCCGGCGGGCACCGGCCCCGACGCGTTGCTGCTCAATGCCGGGCAGCAGACCCGACCCGGGCGCGGCTGGTGGCGCACCATCCTCGATCAATATGGCGCATCCGACGTCCTGATTCCGGTGGTCAAGCTCTATCGCCAGTGGCCGGGCGGGCCGGTGGTCGGGGTGTTCCAGGCGCGACATGGCCCCGACAACAAGCTGATCGCACAATTCAGCCTTCGCGTCGGCAGCGGCGATTCGCTGCCGGTGTTGCTCGACGCGGGCGTGAAGCGGCTCGACGAAATCTATCAGGCGGCGTTGCAGAATGATCAGCTTGCCCCCGATAGGGGGCTTGCCGCCGGTCGCCCGATGGTACCGACCCCGACCCCGACCGCCACGGCAACCGAAGAAGTCGCTGCGACGAGCCCCGATCAGGCGGCCGTCACCGGCGCGACCGTTACAATCCAGTACGACTCGCCGAGCGTCAATTCGGTCAGCGCGGCGGAAGCGGCGCTGCGCGGTACGCCCGGGGTGAGATCGGCGGTCACGACCAGCCTCGCACTCGGCGGCATTTCGGTGATGCGCATCGCATTCGACGCCGACCCGGCGGTGCTTCGTGCCGAACTGGAAGAGCGGGGCTGGATTGTCGTCGGCAGCGGCACGACCTTGCGGATCCGCCGACCGCTGCCGCCGCCCAATTTCCCCGCACCGGACAATGTGACCGGGGGATGAGCCAGTTTGCGTTGCCGCTCGATTGGCCGGCGGACCCCCGGGACGACGAATTCCTGATCGGCGAATCCAACGCCCGCGTCGTCCACCAGCTCGAGCACTGGAGTACCTGGCCGGTCATGGCGGTGCTGCTTGTCGGGCCGCGCAAGTCGGGCCGCAGCGTCCTTGCGCGCATTTTCGCGGCGAAAAGCGGTGGGCAGATGATCGACGATGCCGAACGCCAGCCCGAGGCCGCGATCTTCCATGCGTGGAACCACGCCCAGGAAGTGCGCCGCCCGCTCGTCGTCGTGGCCGATGCGCCACCGCCGGAATGGAGGATCAAGCTGCCCGATCTGCGCTCGCGCCTCGCGGCCACGCCGGTCGCGCGAATCGAGCCACCGGATGAGGAATTGATGCGTGCGTTGTTCGAGCGGCTGTTCCTGCGCCGCGGTCTCGATGCGAGGCCCGAGCTGATCCAGTGGCTAATTCTGCGCATCGAGCGCAGCCATGTTGCGCTTCTCCGCACGATCGACCTGCTCGATCAGGCGGTGCTCCAACGACACAAGCGCTTGTCGATTCCACTTGCACGCGCCACATTGAGCGAAGCCGGATTGGTCGCCCCGCGATCGACCGACCCCGAAGCCGAGCCATCATGACCCGCCCCGCCCGACTATCGCGCCTCGACCAGGATGATGATCCGTTCGCCAACGGCGAATCGGGTGAGCGCTACTTCAATCGCGAGCTGTCATGGCTAGCCTTCAACCGCCGCGTGCTCGAGGAAGCGTGCAATCCGGCGCATCCGCTGCTCGAGCGGGTGCGCTTTCTGTCGATCTCGGGTTCCAACCTCGACGAGTTCTTCATGGTTCGCGTCGCCGGGCTGAAGGGCCAGCTGTCTCAGGATGTCGATCGACGCTCGGCCGATGGTTTGACATCGTCACAGCAACTTACCGCGATCGTCGCCGAAGCCGATGCGTTGGTGCAGAGCCAGCGCGGCGTATGGCGCGACCTGCGCCATGAACTGGTCGCCGCCAATATCCATGTACTCGGCTCGCGCACTATCGATCAGGCGCTGCACGGCGACGAGCCGGCCTGGCTCGAAAAACATTTTCGCGAGCAGATCTTCCCGATCCTGACTCCGCAAGCGCTCGACCCGGCACATCCATTCCCGTTCATGCCCAACAAGGGCCTGGCGGTGATGTTCGATCTTGTGCGGCTGTCGGACGACGAGCCGATCCGCGAACTGGTCATGCTGCCCGCCGCGATGCCACGCTTCGTCCGGTTACCCAATGCGCCGGCCCGCTATGTCGCGGTCGAATCGCTGGTGAAGCGTTTCTCGTCGCTGATTTTCCCAGGCTATGTCGTCGACGGCGCCGCGGAATTCCGGGTGCTGCGCGACAGCGATATCGAGATTGAGGAAGAAGTGGAGGATCTCGTCCGCTACTTTGCCAACGCGATCAAGCGGCGGCGGCGGGGCAGGGTGATCCGGCTCGAACTTGAAGCCGGCATGCCCGAGACCCTCGGCAAGGCACTGCGCGACGAACTCGGCGGGGCGAACGCCTTTGTCACCGAAAGCGGCGCGTTTCTCGGTGTCGGCGATCTCGAATCGATCGTCGAGGAAGATCGACCCGATCTCAAATTCACGCCCTTCACCCCGCGCTTTCCCGAACGCATCCGTGAGTTCGGCGGCGATTGCTTCGCGGCGATCAAGGCCAAGGACATCGTCGTCCACCATCCGTACGAAACCTTCGAGGTGGTGCTTGCTTTCCTGCGCCAGGCCGCGGCCGACCCCGACGTCGTCGCGATCAAGCAGACGCTCTACCGCGCCGGCAAACAGCCCGCCGTGATCAACGCCCTGATCGCCGCCGCCGAGGCTGGCAAATCGGTGACCGCCGTGGTCGAGTTGAAGGCACGGTTCGACGAGGAGCAGAACCTGCTCTGGGCGTCTGCGCTGGAACGCGCCGGCGTGCAGGTCGTCTACGGCTTCATCGACTGGAAGACCCATGCCAAGGTCTCGATGGTCGTGCGCCGCGAGAATGGCCAGTACCGCACCTACTGCCATTTCGGGACCGGCAACTATCATCCGATCACCGCGAAGATCTATACCGATCTCAGCTTCTTCACCGCCGACCCGCGCATCGGTCGCGATGCCGCGCAGATGTTCAACTACATCACCGGTTATGTCGAGCCGGAGGACATGACGTTGATGAGCCTCAGCCCGCGCGACATGCGCACGCGGCTGATGGCGCTCATCGACGCCGAGATCGCCTTCGCCCGCGCCGGCAAGCAAGGGGCGATCTGGGCGAAGATGAACTCGGTGGTCGATCCCGCCGTGATCGAGAAGCTTTACGAGGCGAGCAATGCCGGCGTCGAGATCGACCTGATTATCCGTGGAATCTGCTGTCTCAAGCCGGGTGTGCCGGGGATGTCGGAGCATATCCGCGTCAAATCGGTGATCGGGCGCTTCCTCGAACACAGCCGCATCTGGGCGTTCGGGAACGGCAAGGCGCTGCCGAATGACGGCGCGAAGCTGTTCATCTCCTCGGCCGACTGGATGCCGCGCAATTTCGATCGCCGGATCGAATATATGCTGCCGATCGAGAACCGGACCGTCCATGATCAGGTGCTCGACCAGGTGATGGTCGCCAATCTGATCGACAATGAGCAGAGCTGGGAATTGCGTGCCGATGGCAGCTACGTTCGCGTCGATCCGGGCGACACGCCGTTCAACCTGCACCGCTATTTCATGACCAACCCGTCGCTATCCGGGCGTGGCGCCGCGCTTGCCACTACCGGCACGGTGCCAGAGCTGTCGCTGCGGCGGAAGCGCTAGGGCAACATGGCAACTCTATTGTTCCGCAAACCGCGCAGCGATCTCGCGACCGAGCCGCGCACCGGGATCATCGATATCGGATCGAACTCGATCCGCCTCGTCGTCTACCAGGGCCCCGCACGCCTGCCATCGGTGCTGTTCAATGAGAAGGTAATGGCCGGGCTGGGCCGCGAACTCGGTGTCAGTGGCGTGATCGGCGCCGATGCGCTGGCGACTGCCGATGCCGCGCTCGGCCGATTCGCCGCGGTCGCGCGCGAGATGGAACTGACCGCCCTTCGCACCGTCGCCACGGCAGCTGTGCGCGATGCTGCCAACGGGCAGGCGTTGCTCGACATTGCCGTTCGCCATGGGCTCGATGTCGAATTGTTGTCGGGCGAGCAGGAAGCGCTCGCTGCGGGGCAGGGGGTGCTATCGGCCATACCCGACGCCGATGGCATTGTCGGCGATCTCGGCGGCGGTAGCCTCGAACTTATCCGCGTCTGGGAAGGCCGCGTGCAGGATCGGATTTCCTTTCCCTTCGGCGTGCTGCGCATCGCTGGTCTTCGCAAGGGACAGGGCGCGCTCGAGCGCCAGGTCGCCAAGGCGCTCAAGACCGCCGGGTGGGAAGGTCGCGGGGCGGGGCTACCGCTCTATCTCGTCGGCGGGTCGTGGCGCGCGCTGGCGCGCCTCGACATGCACCTCAACGATTATCCGCTGCCCGTCATCCACCAATATACCCTTGCGCGGCACGAGATTGCGCGGCTTGGCCGCACGATCAGCCACGTGCCCAAGAGCGCCTTGCGGGAAGTGCCGGGGCTGTCGTCCGGTCGCGCGAGCACGCTGGGCGATGCCGCCGCACTGCTCGCCGCGCTGATCAAGCATCTGCAAAGCGAAACGACCGTCGTCTCGGCCTTCGGGTTGCGAGAAGGCTTGCTGTATGGGGCGCTCGACGCGGCGACGCAGCAACTCGACCCGCTGATCGTTGCGACGCGCGACGAGGGACGCCGCGCCGGGCGCTTTGCCGAACATGGCGATCTGCTCGAACAATGGATCGCCCCGCTGTTCGTCGCGGACGATGCCGAGGCCGCCCGGTTGCGCCACGCTGCCTGCCTGCTGGCCGATGTCGGCTGGCGTGCCAATCCCGAATTCCGCGCCGAGCGCGGGATGGAGATCGCGCTGCACGGCAACTGGGTGGGGATCGATGGTCGCGGTCGCGCTCTTGTGGCGCAGGCGCTGTTTACCAGCCTTGGCGGCGGAGCGGAGAGCCCGGCGCCGCTCGGCGCGCTGGCACCACATGACGAACTGGCGCGCGCGGTCGACTGGGGACTGGCGATGCGGCTAGGCCAGCGGATGAGCGGGGGGCTGGCCGGGCCACTGCAACGCTCGCGGCTCAGTGACGATGGCAAATCGCTATCGTTACACCTCCAGGGGCTCGACGCGACGCTTTACGGCGAAGCGGTCGAGCGACGTCATGGCGCTCTCTCTACCCGCCTCGATCGCAAGGCATTGCTCGTCGCGTAACTATTCCGCCGCGATAGCGGTCCGCGTCATCTTGAGCTTGCCGCCGATCACCGTGAAGCCGAGTCGTCCCTCGACCAGATCGAGCGCGTCGCGACCGAACTGATCGAAGCGCCACCCAGCAAGGATAGCCAGACCCTCGCGCTGACCCGCCGCGAGCGCTTCCAGTTCCTCGGTCCGTGCCAGCAGCCTGGCCGCAACGTCGATGTCGCGCGAACGGATCTTGAGCAACAGCTTGAGCAGGTCGGCGACGAGCGCGCCATCCTTGCCGAGGCCGGGCTTGCGGTCGTCGCGCGCCGGCATTTCATCGACACTCATCGGCTTGGCATCTTCCAACGAGGCCATCAGTCGCGCGCCGATGTCGTTCTGCGCCCAAGTCGCCGACAGGCCGCGAACGCGCGCCAGATCGGCTTGCCGCTTGGGCGGGTGCCCCGCAAGATCGGCCAGCGTTTCGTCCTTGACGATGCGGCCGCGCGGCAAATCCTTCCCGCGCGCTTCCAGCTCACGCCACCGCGCCAGCGCCTTCAGCCGCCCGAGCACTTCGGGCTTGCGGCCGGCAATGCGCACGCGCTTCCACGCGACATCGGGGTCATTGGCATAGTTGGACGGGTCGCCGAGGCGCTCCATCTCGATATCGAGCCACGCGCCGCGCCCTGTGGTGCGCAGCCGATCGAGCATCTTGGGGAATATCTTCGCCAGGTGCGTGACGTCGCCAATGGCATATTCGATCTGTCGCGCGTCGAGCGGGCGGCGGCTCCAGTCGGTGAAGCGCGCGCCCTTGTCGACCTGAATGCCGAGAAAGGAATCGACCAGGTTCGAGTAACCGACCTGTTCGCCTTGCCCCAGTGCCATCGCGGCAATCTGGGTGTCGAACAGCGGATAGGGCGTCTTTCCGGTCAGGTTGTAGATGATTTCCAGGTCCTGCCCGCCGGCGTGGAAAACCTTGAGCACATTGTCGTCGGCGACGAGCAGCTCGAGCAGCGGCGCAAGATCGAGACCGGGCGCCAACGGATCGATCGCCGCCGCTTCGTTGCTGTCGGCGATCTGGATCAGGCAGAGCTCGGGAAAGAACGTGCTTTCGCGCATGAACTCGGTGTCGACGCAGACAAAGTCGGCAGCGGCGAGCCGGGTGCAGAGATTGGCTAGGGTGGCAGTGTCGCTGATCAGCGGATGGATATGCATCTTGGCCCCATAGCCATAGTCGCGCGCCTTGACAAAGGCGTCTCTGGCGGGAAAGCGCGGGCGCCACTTTCTTCCCCCGTCATGCCGACGAAAGCTGGTATCTCATGGGGGAGGTCGTCCGCCCTGCGGCACGCGACTCCAGCCTTCGCTGGGGTGACGGATTTGAGAGATTATACGCCATGCACGCCTATCGTACCCACAACTGCGCCGCGCTCCGGGCGAGTGACGTCGGTGAGACTGTCCGCCTTTCGGGTTGGCTGCATCGTCGGCGCGACCATGGCGGCGTGTTGTTCATCGATTTGCGTGATCACTACGGCATTACCCAGATCGTCGCAGACAGCGATTCGCCTGCGCTGCCGATCCTCGAAAGCCTGCGCGTCGAATCGGTCGTGACGATCGATGGCACGGTCAAGGCGCGCGCCGCCGGCACCACCAATCCCAACCTCGCCAGCGGCGAGATCGAGGTCTTCGCCCGCAGCGTGACGATTCAGTCGCAGGCGCAGGAACTGCCGATGCCGGTGGCGGGCGAGGCGGATTACCCCGAGGATATCCGCCTGAAATACCGCTTCCTCGATCTGCGGCGCGAGCGGCTGCACGCCAACATCATGCTTCGTTCCCAGGTGATCAGCTCGATCCGCCAGCGCATGATCGGGCAAGGCTTCACCGAGTTCCAGACACCGATCCTGACCGCCTCGTCGCCCGAGGGCGCGCGCGACTACCTCGTGCCGAGCCGCGTTCACCCGGGCAAGTTCTACGCGCTTCCGCAGGCGCCGCAGATGTTCAAGCAGCTGCTGATGGTCGCTGGCTTCGACCGCTATTTCCAGATCGCGCCATGCTTCCGCGACGAGGACGCGCGCGCCGACCGCTCGCCAGGCGAATTCTACCAGCTCGATTTCGAGATGAGCTATGTCACGCAGGATGACGTGTTCGCGGCGATCGAACCGGTGCTGCACGGCGTGTTCGAGGAATTCGCCGACTGGCAGGGCAAGGGCCGCACCGTCTCGGCCCTGCCGTTCAAGCGCATCCCGTACCGCGAATCGATGCTCAAATACGGCTCGGACAAGCCCGACCTCCGCAACCCGATCCTGATCAGCGACGTCAGCGAGCACTTCAAGGGCTCGGGCTTCGGTCGCTTCGCCTCGATCGTCGAAGGCGGTGACGTGGTGCGCGCGATCCCTGCGCCCGGCACCGCGGAGAAGAGCCGCAAGTTCTTCGACGACATGAACAGCTGGGCGCAGAGCGAGGGCTTTGCCGGGCTTGGTTATGCGACGCGCAAGGCCGGGGTGTTCGGCGGCCCGATCGCCAACAACCATGGCGAAGAAGGCATGGCGAAGATCGCCGAGACACTCGGTCTCGGCCCCGACGATGGCGTGTTCTTCGCCGCAGGCAAGGAAGCGCAGGCAGCCAAGCTGGCCGGCCTGGCCCGCACCCGCGTCGCCGAGCAGCTTGCACTGATCGACCAGGGCCGCTTCGAATTCTGCTGGATCGTCGATTTCCCGATGTTTGAATATGACGAGGAAACCAAGAAGGTCGACTTCAGCCACAACCCCTTCTCGATGCCGCAGGGCGAGATGGCAGCGCTCGAGACGATGAACCCGCTCGATATCCTCGCCTATCAATATGACATCGTCTGCAACGGCGTGGAGCTGTCGTCGGGCGCGATCCGCAACCATCGGCCCGAGATCATGTACAAGGCGTTCGAGATTGCAGGCTATACTCAGCAGGATGTCGACACCAACTTCGCCGGCATGATCAACGCGTTCAAGTTCGGCGCACCGCCGCATGGCGGCTCGGCGCCGGGCATCGACCGCATTGTCATGCTGCTTGCCGATGAGCCCAACATTCGCGAGGTCATCGTCTTCCCGATGACGCAAAAGGCCGAGGATCTGATGATGGGCGCGCCCAACTTCGCCACCGCGAAACAGTTGCGCGAGCTCAACATCCGCGTGATCGACCAAACCAGCACGGCAAAGCCTGTGACGGCCGTGGTGGCACCTGGCGCCGGCTGACCTCTCCTCGGCACCCCGGACTTGTTCCGGGGGCCACCGTGCCGCACACCAAGCGCACGCCGTGTTCGCGGAACGGTGGATGCTGGAACAAGTCCGGCGTGACGGGTAGAATTATAGGCGAGGTATATGACGATCGACCTATCCGATTATGAAGCCGGCAACAAATATGAGGGCGACTATGACGGCGATCTCGCCAAGCTGCAGAGGCGGCTAGCGGAGATCCAGGTCGCGCATATCGTCCATCAGCGCCGCGCTGTGGTGATGTTCGAGGGCTGGGACGCGGCGGGCAAGGGCGGGGCGATCCAGCGGCTGACCGCCGAATGGGACCCGCGCTATTACGAAGTGTGGCCGATCAGCGCGCCGACGCCCGAGGAAAAGGGCCGTCACTTCCTGTGGCGTTTCTGGACGCGGTTGCCGATGAACGGCGATATCAACGTATTCGACCGCAGTTGGTATGGCCGCGTGCTGGTCGAACGGGTCGAGGGCTTCGCCAGCGAGGCCGAGTGGAAGCGTGGCTATGACGAGATCAACGAGTTCGAGGCGCAGCAGGCGGATTCGGGCACGACGATCGTCAAGCTGTTCATGCACGTCACCCAGGCCGAGCAGGACGAACGGTTGAAGGGACGGCTCGAGCATCCGTGGAAGCGCTGGAAGACCGGCGCCGAGGACTATCGCAATCGCGCCCACCGCGCCGACTATCTCGAAGCCATGGCCGAGATGTTCAAGCGCACCGACACGCGCTGGGCGCCGTGGACTGTGATCGACGGCAACAACAAGAAGGCCGCACGCATCGCCGCGCTCACCGCCATTGCTGACCGGCTGGAGGCGCATGTCTCGATGGAGCCACCACCGCTCGACCCCGCGGTGGAAAAGATCGCGCGCAAGGCGCTCGGGCTGGATGGCTAGCGCGAGCGGTCGATCAGTCGGCCCAAGAAAGAGGCGCTGCGCCGCGCGCCGATGATTCAACCGTTGCGGAGTTTGCGCGAACTTCGGCGCCAACGCAGGTCCAGAACACAACGACCACGCTCATTGAAATCGCTATTGTGAACGAAAGTGCTCGGTCACGGAGGCGCGAACTTCACCCTGCGGGGGGCGTTGCCTTCCCCTGCTCGGAGCGCAATTCTACCCTGCTTTTTTAAGCAGGGCAGGATGCCTGCAAGATATTGAAAAATAACGGTGAAATTTCGAGAAAATCACCTCGAAATAGCCGACTTTTTCGCCGCACCAAATGCCGGTCAGACGACGACACGAAATCCGTGGTTTTCAGGCGGCGTGCATCGCTGACCGGGGCTTTCCCGGTCGGATCAAACCCAAAGCAGGACGATGGGCAGCACCGCACCGGCGACCAGCATGAGGATCGACACCCGCCGCGTCGCGCGGTTGTTGAGCGCGATGGTCACGCCGAGCAGCGTTGAGACGATCAGCCCGACCGCCATCAGTACGACGAATATCTTGAGCGGGAGCGGGGAGGGTCGCTTGGCCGGCGCCGGGGCCTTGGCGGCCGAGGGAGCAGCGTGATCGTGATCATCGGCCATCGCGGCGGCGGGGTTCGGCGCAGCGGATTTGGGTGCGGCCGGCTTCTCGCGTGGTGGCGTCTGGTCCTTGTGGAAGGCGGCGATCCACACCATCCAGTTGGGCGGCGTGCCGCCCCAGCCTTTTTCCTCGTTCAGCCGGACCGTCTGCACCGCGCCGCTGATCGCGAAGAGCAGAATCGCGGGCGCGAGAAACACCCCGATATAGTGATGATATTTGCGGAGCGCGCGCTGGGTCTGGGCTTTCATGCCGCCGTGCCTAAGTGTGGGAAGGTTGGGGAGCAAGCCCGAAGAAGGTCATAAAGGCGCAGGCGCGAACCGACCTTCGTCGTCCATCAGGTGGAGTACGCCGTCGCTGATCGCGAAATAAGCGCCGCGCAGCTTCAGCTTGCCGGCCGCCTCACGCTCGGGGATGCATGGAAAGGTGCGCAAATTGGCCAGTGAAACACGCACGGTCTCATGTTCCAGTTCGCGCAGGCCGCCAGGACCTTCGCCGAATTCATCGACGATCCGCTCGCGCGCCGCGTCGAGCAGGTCCATCCAATGGTCGATGAACCCGCCCTCGCCGGGCGCGGCGCCGCGAAAACGCTGGGTCATCGCCGCCGCGACGCCGCCGCACGAGCCGTGACCCATCACTACCACCTCGCCGACCTCGAGTTGCGTCACGGCGAACTCGAGTGCCGCCGACACGCCGTGCCGACCGCCGCCACGCTCGAACGGCGGAACGAGATTGGCGACATTGCGCACCACGAAGATCTCACCCGGCGAGGTGTCGAAGATCTGCGCGGGGTCGACCCGACTGTCCGAACAGGCGATCACCATCACCTTCGGGCTCTGCCCTTCACTGAGCTCGGCCCAGCGGCCGCGCTCGCGCGGCCAGTCATCGCGGCGGAAACGTTGATACCCGGTGAGGAGTTCGTTGAAATCGGCCATGGCCGCTCCTTTGCCAATCCGATCGAGGGCTGGCAAGCGGCGGCGCCAGTCGCTATCTCGCGCAGATCATGACCGAGACCGCACCGATCGCCCCGACAGCACCGCGCCAGCGCAAGCCAGACTGGATCCGCGTCAAGGCGCCGACCTCGGTCGGCTTTGCCGAAACCAAGGCGCTGATGCGCCGCCTGAACCTCGCGACCGTATGCGAAGAGGCGGCGTGCCCGAATATCGGCGAATGCTGGACCAAAAAGCATGCCACGGTGATGATTCTTGGCGACACCTGCACGCGGGCCTGCGCCTTCTGTAACGTCAAGACCGGCATGCCGCGCGCCGTCGACGCGCTGGAGCCGCAACATACCGCCGATGCCGCGGCCGAACTGGGCCTCGAACACATCGTCATCACCTCGGTCGACCGAGACGATCTTCCCGACGGCGGCGCCTCGCAGTTCGTCAAGGTGATCCAGGCGTTGCGCCGCACGACGCCGAAAACGACGATCGAGATTCTTACCCCGGATTTTCGCAACAAGTCGCAAGCGGCGGTCGAGGCAATCGTCGAGGCTGGTCCCGACGTCTACAATCACAATCTCGAGACCGTGCCCCGGCTCTACCCGACGATCCGCCCCGGTGCCCGCTACTATGCCTCGCTTCGGCTGCTCGAGTCGGTCAAGCGGCATGATCCGTCGATCTTCACCAAATCGGGCTTGATGATGGGCTTGGGTGAGGCGCGCATGGAGGTCCACCAGGTGATGGACGACATGCGCTCTGCCGATGTCGATTTCCTGACGCTCGGGCAGTATCTCCAGCCGACGCCGCGTCACACCAAGGTGATCGATTTCGTGACACCGCAATCGTTCGACGCCTATGCCGCGATCGCCCGCGCCAAGGGGTTCCTGCTCGTTGCCAGTTCACCGCTGACGCGGTCGAGCTATCATGCCGGGGACGATTTCGCGAAGCTGCGTGCGGCACGCGAGGTCAAGCTCGGAAAAGCCTGAAATGCCTCGGCACAGCGAGACGCGCCGGCTGCCCTACACGCCCGAGCAGATGTTCGACATGGTTGCCGATGTCGCGCACTATGCCGAATTCCTGCCCTGGGTAACGGCGGTTCGGGTGCGCTCCGACAACTCGTCCGAAATGATCGCGGACCTGATTGTCGGCTTCAAGGGCTTGCGCGAAACCTTCACCTCGAAGGTGGGAAAGACACGTCCGGCCACCATTCATGTCGACTATCTCGACGGGCCGCTCAAATATCTGCGTAACGACTGGCAGTTCCGGCCCGACCCCGCCGGCTGCCAAGTCGATTTCAGCGTCGATTTCGAGTTCAAGAACCGCATGTTCGAGATGCTCGCCGGCCAGGTGTTCGGCGCGGCACTGCGCAAGATGATCGGCGCGTTCGAGGAGCGTGCCGCCATACTCTATGGCACGGGCGAATCAGGCATCAGCAGTTCGAGCGCGCACAACGCTGCCTGAAGCCGCACGCCGCCGCGCCCGAGATCGCCAAACAGTCGCCGGTCGGCAATGACGTGCCCCGGATCGGCATTCTTCTCGGCGCGGGCGAACACGACGGTACCGACCGGCTTCTTCTCGGTGCCGCCATCCGGGCCGGCGATGCCGGTGATGGCTACCGCGATATCTGCGCCGCTGGCCGCGAGCGCGCCCTGCGCCATCGCCCAAGCCGTGGCGATCGAGACCGAACCGAACGTATCGAGCACGTCGCTGCTGACCTTGAGCAGGTCCATCTTCGCACCGTTCGAATAGGTCACAAAGCCGGCGTCGAGAATATCGGACGAGCCGGGTATTTCCGTAATCGCCGCCGCGACGAGCCCCCCGGTGCAGCTCTCTGCAAGCGCTATCGTCCGCCCGATCGCGCGATTTGCGTCGACTACGCGCCGCGCCGCCTCGATCAGGGCGGTTGGCAGAATCGTTTCGGTCTTGACCGGATCGCTCGTCATATTGTGGTTCTTTCTACGCCACCGGTACCCGGGCAGTTGCCACCGCCTGGGCCGCGATTCCTTCGCCTCTCCCGGCAAAGCCGAGCTTCTCGGTCGTCGTTGCCTTGACGCTAATCCGGCTGACCGGCAGCTGCAACAGCTCCGCGATCCGCGCGCGCATTGCGTCGCGGTGCGGGCCGATCTTCGGCGCTTCGCAGATCAACGTCAGGTCGATGAAATCGATGATGCCGCCCTGCGCCGCGACCAGACCGGCAGCGTGCTTTAGAAACTGCGCCGAATCCGCACCGCGCCATTGCGGGTCGCTCGGGGGGAAATGCATGCCGATGTCACCGGCAGCAATCGTGCCGAGCAGCGCATCGGTGATGGCATGCAGCGCGACATCGGCGTCGCTATGCCCCGACAGGCCCTTGTCGTGCGGAATCAGCACGCCGCCGAGCCACAATTCCTCGCCGGCCTCCAGCCGGTGGACATCATAGCCGCTCGCGCTCCGTGAGACGAGCGAGGCGCCATGCCGCGCCTCGGCGGCAGCGAAATCGCCGGCATGGGTGATCTTTTCGAGCATCGTGTCTCCCTCGACCAGCGCCACCGCGCCACCCGCCGCGCGCAGCATCTGCGCGTCGTCGGTTGGCTCGTCACCGACCCAGCTGCGATGGACGGCGAGAATGTCGGCGAAACGAAATGCCTGCGGCGTCTGGACGCGGTGCAAGCCATCGCGCGATACAACCTCGTCCAGTGATGCCTCGCCGCGCACCAGCGTATCTGCAACGGGGAGGGCGGGTATGGCACCGGGGGTGTGTTCCAGTGCCGCGATCAGACGATCGACGACAGCGTAAGGTATGAAGGGGCGCGCGGCGTCGTGGATCAGGACATAGTCGGGCGCATCGGCGGCGAGCGCTTCGAGCCCGTTCAGCACCGACATGCGTCGAGTGGCACCGCCCAGAGTATAAGGAACGTCATTCAAAGTATCTACCAACAGGTTCTCCTGTCCCGCACCAATCACGACCAACAGCTGGTCGATGGCTGGGTGCTCGGCCAGCGCCGCGTAGCTGTGTGCGATCATCGGTTTCCCGGCGACGCGGGCGAACTGCTTGGGGATGGCGGAGCCGCTTCTGACGCCCTGTCCGGCGGCGACGATCAGCGCGGCGATGCGGGGCGACGTCATGCCTTTCGCCTAGCCCAAGGTCGCGCCGCCCGCCAGTCTTGCCGCAACGCGCGCGCTCACCTATAGGCTGCCCGTTTTTCAGGCAGACCATGCGCACGCTCGCCCCCATCCAGATCGGACCCGTCCGGATTGAACGTCCCGTCGTCCTGGCGCCGATGACCGGCGTCACCGACATGCCGTTCCGCACGCTGGTGCGGCGCTATGGCTCGGGCCTCAATGTCACCGAGATGATCGCCAGCCAGGCCATGATCCGCGAAACGCGCCAGTCGCTACAGAAGGCGGCGTGGCACCCGGTCGAGGAGCCGGTGTCGATGCAGCTCGCGGGCTGTTCGCCGCGCGAGATGGGCGAGGCGGCGAAACTCAACGCGGATCGCGGCGCGGCGATCATCGACATCAATATGGGCTGCCCGGTCAAGAAGATCGTCAATGGCGATGCCGGCTCGGCGCTGATGCGCGACCTCAAGCTGGCCGCGGCGATTATCGACGCAACGGTCAGGGCTGTGTCGGTGCCCGTAACGCTCAAGATGCGTATGGGCTGGGATCACACCAGCCTCAACGCGCCCGAACTGGCCCGCATCGCCGAGGATCTCGGTGTCAAGCTGATCACGGTGCATGGCCGCACGCGCAACCAGATGTACAAGGGCGAGGCCGACTGGGCGTTCATCCGTACAGTCAAGGACGCGGTGTCATTGCCGGTCATCGCCAATGGTGACATCTGCTCGATCGAAGATGCCGAATTGGCACTCGACCAATCGGGCGCGGATGGTGTGATGATCGGGCGCGGCGCCTATGGTCGCCCATGGCTGCTGGGTCAGGTGATGGAGTGGTTCGCCACCGCCCGGCGCGTGGCGGACCCGAGCATAGATGAGCAATATGCTCTGATCGCAGAGCATTATGATGCGATGCTCGCGCATTATGGAACTGAAACCGGCGTCAACATGGCCCGCAAGCATATTGGCTGGTACACGCGGGGGCTGCACGGCTCGGCCGAGTTCCGCAACCGCTGCAACCAGGAACCCGATCCGCGCGTGGTCAAAGCGATGCTGGCCGAATTCTACGCGCCGTGGCTGAGCCGCGCCGCGGCATGACGTCGTGACGGTCGGGACGGGCCCAAGTTTCGCCGAACTGTTTGCCGCGGTGCCCGTTGCCTTGCTGGTCACCGATCCCGACCGGCGCATCGCCCATGCCAACGCCGATTGCGAGAATCTGCTCAATCTGTCGGAACGGGCAATGCTCGGACAGCCACTAGATACCGTGTTGAAGGCCCCCGGCGAACCCGGCCGCCGTGCGGAACACGGCTTCGCCGCGTTCGACACCGAGATCGTCCTCGCACGCGGGGGGAGCCTGCGGGTCGACTATCTCGAATCGCAGGTTGCCGACCGTCCGGGCTGGCGCGTGATCGTGCTGCACAATGACGCCGCCTCGCGCCGGCTCGGCCACAGCGCCGACCGCGCCTCGGCGGCGCGCGCCGCGGTAGGCGCGGCGGCGATGCTGGCGCATGAAATCAAGAATCCGCTGTCGGGGATTCGCGGAGCGGCACAATTGCTCGCTGGCGGCGGCGAGGGTAGCGACGAGCTCACCACGCTGATCACCACCGAGGTCGACCGCATCGCCGCGCTGATCGACAGCATGCAGGGCTTCACCGATACGCGCCCGCCAGCGCTGACCTCGACCAATATCTACCCACTGCTCGACCATGCCCGGCGCGTCGCGCTGGCGGGGTTCGCGCGTGACGTTCGGATCGACGAACGCTTCGATCCGTCGCTCCCGCCCGTGCTGGTCGATCGCGATGCCCTGCTTCAGGTAGTGATCAACCTGATCAAGAACGCTTATGAAGCGATCGCGGGCCAACCCGACGCGCGGATCACCATCTCGACCGCGTTCCGCCATGGCATGGCGGTAAGCCCCGCGCCGGGCCGTCCGCGTCAGGCACTGCCGATCGAACTGTGCGTTATCGACAACGGGCCTGGTGCGCCAGACGAGATCGCCGAACATCTGTTCGATCCGTTCGTCAGCACCAAGCGCGAAGGGCAGGGGCTTGGCCTCTCGCTGGTCGACAAGCTCATCCGAGATATGGGCGGTATCGTGCAATATGCGCGGGAGGGATCGCCGCCATCGACGGTGTTCCGCATCCTGCTACCGCGAGGAACGTCATGAAGCTGCAAGGCCAGATATTGGTGGTCGATGACGACGCGGCAATCCGCACCGTCGTCGCACAGGCGCTGCGTCGTCAGGGCCACCATGTCACCACCGCGGCCACGCTGGCCGAGATGGAGGTGCATCTCGCCGCGGCGTTGCCCGATGTGTTGATTACCGACGTCGTACTGCCCGATGGCAATGGTCTCGATCGGCTGGGGACGCTGACCACCGAGCATCCCGGGCTGCCGGTGATCGTGCTGTCGGCGCAGAACACGCTGACGACCGCGGTGCGATCGACCGAGGCGGGCGCCTATGATTATCTGCCGAAGCCCTTCGATCTCGATGTGCTGGCCCGCGCAGTCAGTGGCGCGTTGGCACGTGGTGACGGCAGTGCGAGTGGCGAGCCGCTCGGCGAGGAAGACCGCGCGCTGCCGCTGATCGGGCGTTCGCCGGCGATGCAGGACGTCTATCGCATCATCGCGCGCGTCGTGTCGAACGATCTCACCGTGCTGATCTCGGGCGAATCCGGCACCGGCAAGGAACTGGTGGCGCGCGCCGTCCACGATCTTGGCCCAAGACGTAAGGCGCCGTTCGTTGCCATCAACATGGCGGCGATCCCGCGCGAACTGATCGAGGCCGAATTGTTCGGTCATGAGCGCGGCGCCTTTACCGGCGCCCAGGCACGCAATGCGGGCCGGTTCGAACAAGCAGCCGGCGGCACGTTGTTCCTCGATGAGATCGGCGACATGCCGATGGAGGCGCAGACCCGGCTGCTGCGCGTGTTGCAGTCGGGCGAATTCACCACCGTCGGTGGCGCACGGACGATCCGCGCGGATGTCCGCATCGTTGCTGCGACCAACAAGGACCTCGCCCTGCTCGTCGCGGGCGGCCAGTTCCGCGAAGACCTGTTCTACCGCCTCAACGTCGTGCCCGTAACGCTCCCGGCGTTGCGTGCGCGACGCCAGGACATTCCCTTGCTGGCGCGTCACTTCCTCGATCTGGCGGCGGAAAGCGGCCTGCCGCGCAAGTCGCTCGATCCGGGCGCGATTGCGGTTCTCGAGCGGCACGACTGGCCGGGCAATGTCCGCGAGCTGGAAAACATGATGCGCCGCGTCGCCGTGCTCAGCCGCGACGACCGGATTGGCCAGGAAGATATCCGCGCGATGCTCGGAGAGCGACCCGCCGCGCAGTCGCAAGGGCGCGACGTCGGCATTGAGGTTGCTGTCGTGGCAATGCTCGATCGGCTGGCGATCGAGGAACCGGACGCGCTCGCCGATGGCACACTCTATGACCGCGTGATCGGCGAGGTCGAACGGCCGTTAATTCTGGCATTGCTCGCGCGCCACGGCCAAAACCAGCTGCGCGCGGCCAAGGCGCTCGGCATCAACCGCAACACGTTACGCAAAAGGCTCGATTCGCTGGGCATCGATCCCGGCTAAGGACGGCCGAACGGTTCGACGAAGCGATCAAGCGTGCGATTGTGCGTTTTCCTTGCAACGGTTGTGTTGTATGAAAAGCACGATGAAGGCCGACGCGGCAGCTCAAACGACATTTTACGGCCTCGGTCGCCGGCTGAGCATTACGCCTGCCGTAGAAGTACTGGTTATTGCCGCCGCCGTCGCGATCGCGCTGGCGAGCTATTTCACCATTACCGGCAATGCCGGCTCGCAGTCGCTGCTGAGCCCGCCGGTCGTCGCATTGCTCCTCGTCGCCAACCTCGTCCCGGGCGTGGCGCTGCTGGTGCTCGGCGGCCGACGGATCGCAATGCGCCGCGCGGCCAGGCTACCGATGGGCGGGCGAGGGCGATTGCACGTGCGACTCGTCGCGCTCTTTTCGGTCATCGCCGCTGTGCCGACCTTGTTCGTGGTGGTCTTCGCGTCGCTGCTTTTTCAATATGGCGTGCAATTCTGGTACTCTGATCAGGCGCGCAGCATGATCGAGAATGCCACCGGCGTGGCAAAAACCTCGTACGAGCAGATGCTGCACCGCTGGCAGGACCAGACCGTCACCATGGCGACGGACCTTTCGGAAAGCCTCCAACTCAAGCTGCAATCGCGTGAGTTTCCGAACTATTTCGGCAAGCAGCTTTACCTGCGCAGCTTGTCGGACGGGTTTCTGTTCATCTCGCCCGACAAGAACGATGTGCAGGAGATCATCCAGGTCAATCCCGACAAGCTTGATGTCGCGCACGAGGTTTCGACGTCTGACCTCGACAAGTTGCGCGGTGGAATCAGGAGCATCACAACTGTCGCCGGCGACCGTATCAAGACCCTGACGATGGTCCCTGGCACCACCAATGTCTTCTTGCTGACCGTGGCAATTTCCGACGTCCAGGTAATGGAGGCCCAGTCGAAACGCAGCATCGCTGTGCTGTCGAGTTATCGCGACCTGCTGGCACGTTCGCGGTCGCTGCAGCTTAAGTTCAACGCGGCGCTGTTGGCGATTTCACTGTTGATCATCGGCGTCGCCGTGTGGATCGCTTTGGAAGTGGCGGATCGCCTCGTCCGACCCGTTGGCGAACTGGTTGTCGCGGCACACCGCGTCGCAACCGGCGATCTGACCGCGCGGGTCCCCGATCCGACCAGCGATGACGAGATTGGAACGCTGGGCAATGCGTTCAACACCATGACCGTCCGTTTGCAGGCCCAGACCGGCGCGCTGGAAAGCCGGCGCGCACTGATCGAAGCCGTGATGTCGGGCGTCACCGCTGGCGTGATCTCGATTGCCGGCGACGGCAGCATTCGCCTGATCAACCGCTCCGCCGAGATACTGCTCGAAACCGGCGAGGACAGCCCGGTCGGTCGGCCGCTGGCGAGCATCTCCCCCGAACTCGCTGCCTTTATCGACGGCGGGGAGCGCGAGGCGATCGTCGAGATCGACGCCGGTCCGGAAGCGCGGACGCTTGCCGTCAAGATTACCCGGGCCGAAGAGGGCCCGATTCTGACCTTCGACGACATCACCGGCCAGTTGCTCGACCAGCGCCGCGCCGCCTGGTCCGACGTTGCCCGGCGCATCGCTCATGAGATCAAGAACCCGCTCACGCCGATCCAGCTTGCCGCCGAACGGCTGCAACGACGCTACGGCAAGCAGATCGTCAACGACGACGGCACCTTCGCCAAGCTGACCGAAACGATCGTACGCCAAGTTGGCGACCTGCGGCGCATGGTCGATGAGTTCTCGTCCTTTGCGCGCATGCCCAAGCCGATCTTCCGGCCCGACAACATTGTCGATATCGCGCGCCAGACGCTGTTCCTCCACGAGGTCGCGCACCCGACGATCGCCTTCTCGATCGACAACCGGCTCGATGACTGGACGATGGTCTGCGATCGCCGCCAGCTCGGCCAGGCCCTGACCAACATCGTCAAGAACGCGGTCGAGGCGGTCGAGGCGCGCGGCGAGGGAGAGCCGGGCCGGATCGCGATGACCCTCAGCGAGAAACATGGCTGCATCACGATCGAGGTTGGCGATAATGGCATCGGACTGCCGGCGGCGCGTGATCGCATCGTCGAACCCTATGTCACGACCCGTGCCCGCGGCACCGGACTCGGCCTGGCGATCGTCAAGAAGATCGTCGAGGAACATTTCGGGACAATCGCCTTCACCGACCGCGTCGGCGGCGGCACCTGCGTAACGATGACCTTCGATACGGCCGCGCTGGGCGCGGTCGAAACCACCGATGGCGTGGACGAAAGCCCACGCGAATTCGCTTCCAACCGGACCTGAACCATGGCGCTCGATATCCTCATCGTCGACGACGAACGCGACATTCGCGAACTGGTCGCGGGTGTGTTGGAGGACGAAGGCTATGGTACCCGCGCCGCCGGCGACAGCGATTCGGCGCTCGAGGCGATCGCCGAGCGCCGCCCCTCGCTGGTGCTGCTCGACGTTTGGCTGCAGGGATCACGACTCGACGGGCTCGAACTGCTCGACGAGATCAAGCGCCGTGACCCGTCGATCCCGGTGCTGATGATTTCGGGGCACGGTAATCTCGACACCGCCGTAGCCGCGATCCGTCGCGGCGCCGCCGATTTCATCGAGAAGCCCTTCCAGGCTGAGCGGCTGCTGCTGATGGTCGGCCGCGCGACCGAAACCGAGCGGCTCAAGCGCGAGGTCGCCAGCCTGCGTCTATCGGTTGGCCGTGATACCGACCTGACCGGCAGTTCGACCGCGATCAACGCGGTGCGCGCAACGTTGAAGCGAGTCGCCTCGACCGGCAGTCGGGTCTTGATCATGGGCGCGGCCGGCGTCGGCAAGGAAGTCGCCGCGCGGCTGCTGCATGGATGGAGCCAGCGCGTCGATGCGCCGTTCGTGATCGTCAGTGCGGCGCGCATGACCCCCGAGCGGGTCGAGGAAGAATTGTTCGGCGTGGAAGAGGGCGGGGACCTCGTTCGCCCCGGCCTGCTCGAGCAGGCGCATGGCGGGACTTTGTTCCTCGACGAGATTGCCGACATGCCGATCGCGACGCAGGGGCGTATCCTGCGTGTGTTGACCGACCAGAGCTTCACCCGCGTCGGTGGGCAGCGCGTGGTGAGGGTAGATGTGCGGGTTGTCTCGGCGACGGCACGCGACCTCACGCATGAGATCGTCGAAGGGCGTTTCCGCGAGGATCTTTATTACCGCCTCAATGTCGTGCCGGTGACGATCCCGTGCCTGACCGACCGGCGCGAGGATATCCCGGCGCTCGTCACGCACTTCATGGCGCACTATGCCAATGATCGCCGCGTCCCGACGCCCGAGATCGCGCCAGATGCGATGGTCGCGCTGCAAAGCTATGAATGGCCGGGCAATGTCCGCCAGTTGCGCAACGTGGTCGAGCGGACGATTATCCTGGCGCCGGGCGACCGGATCGGCCGCATCGATCTCGACATGCTGCCGGCCGAGGTGCTCGGTGACCCGGGCGAGATTGGCGGCGGGAGCAATGCGATCATGGGATCGCCGCTGCGCGAGGCGCGCGAAACTTTCGAGCGCGAATATCTCCGCGTCCAGATCCGCCGCTTTTCAGGCAATATCTCGCGTACTGCCACGTTCATCGGGATGGAGCGATCCGCGTTGCACCGCAAGTTGAAGCTGCTCGGCATCACCGAGACGCGCGAAGATTGACGGTCGGCAGCATTATTGACCGCGCCTAGTGGACGTATCGCCGCCGCGTACCTAGATTGCCCCCGCGCACCATTCGGTGCGCCCCGACGCCGGGAAACGGCGCACAGCGGCTATATGCCGCCAAGAACAAAGGATCGACCGATGGCCGACAAACCAACTTCCCTGCAAGACCTCTTCCTCAACGCTCTGCGCCGCTCGAAGACCCCGGTGACGATGTTTCTCGTCAAGGGCGTGAAGCTGCAGGGGATCGTCACCTGGTTCGACAATTTCTCGGTGCTGCTGCGCCGCGACGGCCAGTCGCAACTGATCTACAAGCACGCCATCTCGACGATCATGCCGTCGGGCGCGGTCGATGTCGCAGGGATCATCGACCTGGTCGGTGAAGCGCAGAAGAAGCAGCCGCTTTTGCAGGAGATTTTCCTCAACGCGGTGCGCAAGTCGAACGACAATGTTACCATGTTCCTGGTCAACGGTGTGATGCTGCAGGGCCATATCGCAGCCTTCGACCTGTTCTGCATGTTGCTCCAGCGCGAGGGCATGTCGCAACTCGTCTACAAGCATGCCGTGTCGACGATCCAGCCAGCTCACCCCCTCAATCTCGCTGAGGAATCAACCGGGTCGGAAGACGATTGACCACAGGTTTCGAACGCGATCGCGGTGAGTTCGCGCGTGGCGCCCGTGCCGTCATCGTCCTGCCGGATCAGGGCGATGCCGCGCGCGATGCCGACGCGCGGCTCGCCGAAACCGCCGGTTTGGCCGAAGCGATCGGCATCACCGTCGCCGAAAAGGTCGCGATCCGCGTCCGCGCGCCGAAGCCGGCGACACTGATCGGCAGCGGACAGGCCGAGGCGCTGGCCGCAACTGTCCGGATGGAAGAGGCGGACCTCGTAGTGTTTGATGCCTCGCTGACCCCGGTACAGCAGCGCAACCTCGAAACCGCCCTCGGTGCCAAGGTGATCGACCGTACCGGGCTGATCCTCGAAATCTTCGGCGAGCGTGCCGCGACGGCCGAAGGGCGACTGCAGGTCGAACTGGCGCATCTAGATTACCAGGCCGGCAGGCTGGTGCGCAGTTGGACCCACCTTGAGCGCCAGCGGGGCGGCTTCGGCTTCCTCGGTGGCCCGGGTGAGACGCAGATCGAGGCAGATCGCCGGCTGATCCGCGATCGCATGGCGCGGCTGCGCAAGGAACTCGACCAGGTCAGCCGCACGCGCGGCTTGCACCGCGAGCGGCGCCAGCGCGCACCATGGCCGGTGATTGCGCTCGTCGGCTATACCAACGCCGGAAAATCCACCCTGTTCAACCGTTTGACCGGTGCTGACGTCATGGCGGAAGATCTGCTGTTCGCAACGCTCGATCCGACGCTGCGGCAAATATCGCTCCCGGGGATCGACAAGGCGATCCTGTCCGACACCGTGGGTTTCGTCTCCGAACTGCCGACCCAGCTCGTCGCGGCGTTCAAGGCGACGCTGGAAGAAGTGGTATCGGCCGACCTGCTGATCCACGTGCGTGACATAGCCCACCCCGACAGCAAGGCGCAGCGCGACGATGTCGAGAAGGTGCTGCGAGAGATCGGGGTTGCCGAGACGACGCCGCGGATCGAGGCGTGGAACAAACTCGACCTGCTGCACGGCGAGGAGCGCGAGGATGCATTGGCGCAGGCCGTCGGTCGCGACGATGTCGTTGCGCTCTCGGCAATCACGGGGGAAGGGGTCGACAAGCTGGTCGAAACCGTCGCCGCGCTGCTGACCGAGGCACATCGCCGCTATCACATATCGATCGACCAGTCGGATGGCGCGAGTGCGGCATGGCTCCATCAGCATGGTGAGGTGCTTGGTCAGGAGATTGAGGACAGCCAGGTTATTTACGATGTGCGAATGACCGAACGCGATTTCGAACGGTTCAGTCAACGCGGGTGATATTTCGTATTATTATTATAGTATTATCATATATTTTATTATTATAGTATTATCATATATTTAGTATATTTTTGCGAGATGTGATCTGAATTCAGCCAAACCTGTCTCGACCCCGGCGCGCCCGAAGCCGACGCGGAAGCGGTCGGGCGGGGTTGAGCCCAACGCGGATCGATAGAGGCCCGAGGGCAGGACCAGCACGCCCGCTTCTTCGACCAACCGCTCGGCAAAAACTTCGACCCCGTCGGTGCCGAGATATCGCGGATAGGCGACGCAGCCACCATCGGGTCTCTGCCACACAAACAGATCGGGCCGCTCTGCGAAAAAGGTGTCGAACAGTGCAAGATTGCGCGTCACAAGCGCGCAGTTGCGGGCCATGATCGGCTCCCGCGCCTTGAGGGCGATGACTGCGAGGCGCTCCGACGGTCCCGCATTGCAGATCGACAAATAATGTTTGTAGCGTTCAAGCTGACCGAGCAGGTCGCGATCGGCACAGGCAATCCAGCCGATTCTCAGCCCCGGCAGGCCATAGGCCTTGGACATGACGCCGAGCGATAGTCCGCGCTCATAGACGTCCGCGACCTGGGGCAGGTGGACGACGCTTTCGCGACCGAGCGGGCGATAGACCTCGTCGCTGAACAACCACAAACCGTGCCTGCGGCACAGTGCAACCAGCGCGTCGAAGCGGTCGCGTTCGAGGATCTTGCCCGTCGGGTTGTGCGGAAAATTGATCGAGACCAGCCGGGTTTCCGGTCGGATAGCCGCCGCGACGCGATCGATATCGAGTGTCCAGCCAAGGTCGGGGTCGAGCGGCACTCCGGTCACCGCGCAGATCGACAACGGTACGGTTTCGGCTGCCTGATAATTGGGCGTTATGACGATGGCGTGGTCGCCGGCGACCAGCATCACCCGCATCGCCGTGTAAATGCCTTCCTCGGCGCCCGCAAAACATAATATGTCGGCTGCCCGCCGATGCTCATAGGTCGCCGCGATCGCTTCGCGCAGGTCGGGCGCGCCGTATGTCTCGGTGTAGCTCAGCCGCAAGCCCTCGAACGCGGCGCGGTCCTCAATGGACGCAAGGTCGAGAAGCTCTGTTAGAGAGAGGGTCTCGGCGTCGGAGGCGGTAAGATGATAGCGGGCCGCGAACTCCCAGCGCGAGAAGAACGCCTCAAGCCGAAAATCGGGCAGGGCGGTCACGAAGCGCTCCGCTTTACCTGCTGCCAGAGCGATTCCTTGGCATCGAGATCGAGGGCTTCGAACGCACTGCCGGCTTCGGCTTCCATCGCCTTGAAGCGCTTCTCGAATTTGCCGTTGGCATTTCGCAGTGCCGCCTCGGGATCAATCCCCATCTTGCGCGCCCAATTGACCACCGCGAACAACAGGTCGCCAATCTCTTCCTCGCGTTCGGCATCACTGGCGGCGGCCTCGACCTCGGCCAGTTCCTCGTCGACCTTGGCACGGGCGCCGCTTGGGTCGGGCCAGTCGAAACCGGTGCGCGCGGCGCGCTTCTGGAGTTTCTCGGCCCGCAACAAGGCGGGCAGGCCGAGCGCGACACCGTCGAGCGCGCCACCGCCGCCACCCGCACCGACCTTCGTCTCAGCCTTGGCGGCACGTTCGTCCGCCTTGATCTTTTCCCACAGATAGTGACCACCTTCGGGAGAATCTCCAAAGATGTGCGGGTGGCGACGTTCCATCTTATCGCTGATCGACGTCACGACGTCGGGCAAAGCGAACAGTCCGGCCTCCTCTGCCATACGGGCATGGAACACGACCTGGAGCAGCAGATCGCCGAGTTCATCCTTGAGATCGGCCATGTCGCCACGCTGGATCGCGTCGGCGACCTCATAGGCTTCCTCGATCGTGTACGGCGCGATTGTTGCGAAATCCTGTGCAACGTCCCATTCGCAGCCGCCAACCGGGTCGCGCAGCCGCGCCATGATCGCAACGAGCCGCGCGATCATGACAGGGGACTCCCCCGACCTGCCCCATCATTCAGTTCGATAATATACATTATGTAAAATTCAATCATGATTGTGGGCGAAGCATCAGGGTCCGCCCTTCCACATGCCAACTCTTGAGCCTGGAAAGGAAATTCATCCCGACTACGTCGGTGTCACCGATCGTCGGCGTGACATAGGCTCCCAAATCGGTAACCTGAATCGGCCCGATCACCAGCTTGTGGATCGTCGCGACCCGCGCCGTAATCGGCCCGCCGGCGGTATCGAGGATGATCGGAAACGGACTTTCCTCGATGTCGATTTTTGCGGCACGGGCGGTTTCGGCACTGATCGTTGTGCTCGATGCACCGCTGTCGACCAGCATGCGCCGCTCGACGCCGTTGATCGTCGCCGTGACGAAGAAACTGCCGCTGGCATCCATCGGCACGCTCAACGCGCCACCGACGACCGACTGGTCCGGACCGTCGATCATTTGGCGCGCGTTCGACCACCAGCCCGCATAGCGCTCGCGACCGCTGGCGATCATCACGACGACGGCAAAGATACCGACCCAGGCGAGCGCCATCTTGAAGCTCGATTTGAGCGGAACGCGGCGCACGGCAAAAGCCGAGACGAGAATCGCCAGCCAGATGCCGTAATAGATCAAATCGGGTATCTGATCGTTCATGGCATCATCTCGAGACCGTCATAGCCCGGTTCGATTCCGCCTGGCAGTTCCGCACGCAATGTCGCATAATCCATCGACTGGTCCATATGCACCAGCGCCGCCCGCTTCGGGGCAAGCTCTGCGATCCAGGTCAACGCCGTCGGCAAATCAGGATGCGACGGATGTGGTCGCCGGCGCAGCGCATCGATGATCCAGATGTCGAGCCCGGCATAGAGCGCGCGCATCGCGTCGGTCATATCGTGGAGGTCGGTCGCATAACCGATCGCGCCACGCTCGGACTCGAAACGCAATCCGGCGGATTCGATATTACCGTGCGGTTGGTCAGCGGCGCGAATCGTGATGTCGCCGATCGTCAGCGCATCGGGGAGGTCAGTGAGCGCGACCGTCGGCGGATAACCGTCACGTCCGTGGAAGACATAGCCGAAGCGGGTTTCGAGCGAGCTTCGCGTCGCTGGGCGTGCCAGTCCACGCAACGGCTTGCCCAGCGCATGAAACACCTGCCGCAGATCGTCGATGCCATGGCAGTGGTCGGCATGGTCGTGGGTCCAGATCACCGCGTCGAACCTCGCGACGTCGGCATCGAGCAACTGCGCGCGCAGATCGGAGCTGGTGTCGACGAGGATCCGCGTCGTCGCGGTTTCGACCATGATCGAGGCGCGTGTGCGCCGGTTGCGCGGTTCGGTCGGGTCGCACGCACCCCAGTCGTTGCCGATGCGCGGCACGCCCGACGATGTGCCCGAACCGAGGATGCGAACCTTCACGCCCGCGTCTTGGCGAACAATACGTGAAAATTCTCAGCCGTGCGCGACGACAGATCATCGAGCGATTCGCCACGGAGCTTGGCCAGGAACGCCGCGGTGTCAGCGACGAACGCGGGCTCACCCGGTTTTCCGCGGTGCGGCACCGGCGCGAGGAACGGCGCGTCAGTCTCGATCAGCAGCCTCTCGATCGGCAGTCGCGCCGCTGTTTCCTGCAGTGCACGCGCGTTCTTGAACGTCACGATGCCCGAAATCGAAATATAGAGACCCAGGTCGAGCGCGATGTCGGCAAAGGCATCGCTGGCGGTGAAGCAGTGAATTACGCCGAGATAGGCGCCCTTCCCCATTTCCTCGCCCAGGATGGAGGCGGTGTCTTCCTCGGCATCGCGCGTGTGGACGACGATCGGCAGCCCCGTTTCGCGAGCCGCGGCGATATGCGAGTGAAAGCTCGCTTTCTGCCGGTCGCGGTCGCTACGGTCGTAATAATAGTCGAGTCCGCTCTCGCCGATGCCGACGACACGGGGATGTGACGCCCGCCCGACAAGTTTGGCGGTGTCGACGTCGGGGTGCTTGTCGGCCTCGTGCGGATGGATGCCGACCGTCGCCCACACATCGGCTTCGTCCTCCGCCGTCGCGACGACATCGTCCCATTCGCTTTCTCGCGTCGAAATGTTGAGCATTGCCGTCACGCCGCGCGCGCGCGCATTGGCCAGTATCTCGTCGCGGCGCTCGACCAGCCCCTTATAGTTGAGGTGGCAATGGCTGTCGGCGAGCATCAGGCGCTCGCCTCAACCGGCAGTTCGAGCCGCGGAAACACGCCGCTCGGCATCGGCAACGCGGTGCCAGTGACGATTGGCGCGCTCAGTGCGGCGAATTCGCGCGCATCGGCCCCCTGCCCGAGCAGATCGAGGAGTTGGTCCGCGCTGGCCGGGATGGCCCAGCGAGCCATTATCGCGATCCGCCGGACTACCTCGGCGGTATGATAGAGAACCGTATCAGCGCGGGCCGGATCGGTCTTGCGCACGCTCCACGGCGCCTGCTCGGCGAAATACTGGTTGGCGTCACGCGCCGCCGACCACACCGCATCCAGCGCATTGTGGATCGCCAGTTCGGCCATCGCCGCCTTCATGCCCGCCTCGGCAGCATCGACACTGGCAATGAGTGCATCCTCGGCCGCGGTTCGTTCACCGGCGGCAGGCACCTGCCCTTCGCAATTCTTGGCGATGATCGACAAACTGCGCTGCGCGAGATTGCCGAGGTTGTTGGCGAGGTCGGCGTTGCAGCGGATAACGATCGCCTCGGCGGAATAGCTGCCGTCCTGCCCGAAGCTGACCTCGCGCAGCAGGAAATAGCGCAGCGCATCGACACCGAAATGATCGACCAGGGCGATCGGGTCAGTGACGTTGCCGAGCGACTTCGACATCTTTTCGCCGCGGTTGAGCAGAAAGCCGTGGCCGAACACCTGGCGCGGCAACGGCAAGTTCGCTGACATCAGGAAAGCCGGCCAGTAAACCGCATGAAAACGAACGATATCCTTGCCGATGATATGTACATCGGCCGGCCAATAGTGCGCCATCATCGCCGGATCGTCGGGATAACCGACCCCGGTCAGGTAGTTTGTCAGTGCATCGACCCAGACATACATGACATGGCCCGGGCTACCCGGCACCTTAACCCCCCAGTCGAAGCTGGTGCGCGACACGGAGAGGTCCGAGAGTCCACCCTCGACAAAGCGCATCACCTCGTTGCGGCGCGGCTCTGGCAAGATGAAGTCCGGCTGCGCGGCATAAAGATCGAGCAGCGGCTGCTGATATTTCGACAGGCGGAAGAACCATGTCTCCTCGGCGGTCCATTCGACCGGGGTGCCCTGCGGCGATAGCTTCGCCCCCCCCTCCCCGTCGACCAGCTCCTTCTCATCGTAGAAGGCCTCGTCGCGGACCGAATACCAGCCCTCGTAGCGATCGAGATACAGGTCGCCGGCGGCGGCCATCGCCTCCCAAATGGCCACGCTCGCGGCGTGGTGATCGGGCTCGACCGTACGAATAAAACGATCATAAGAGATGTTGAGACGGTCATCCATCACCTTGAAATATCCCGACATCTCATCAGCCAGCGCGCGCGTCTCGACCCCGCGGTCGCGCGCCGTCTGCATCATTTTCAGGCCATGCTCGTCGGTACCGGTCTGGAAACGCACGTCGCGCCCCGCCTGACGGTGGAAGCGCGCGATCGCGTCCGCGGCGATCGCCTCATAGGCATGGCCGATATGCGGACGGCCATTGGGGTAGCTGATTGCGGTGGTGATGTAATAAGGGTCGGCCATGTCTGGCTGGTAAGATCGAAACACGCGGACGGCAACGGTTGTCGGCGGACAATCTACTCCGCGAGCCGCGCCACCAGCCCAGCCATTTCGAACACAGTGCCTTGCGCATCGAGCGACAGGCCGCGTGCGCTCGCCGCCAGGTTGCGCGCCGCGTCATAGCTGTCAAGCGCGGTGCGGAGCGCCGGGCCCTGCCGCGTCCGCGCCGCTCTCGCAATGAACGCCGGCACGCGGTCGAGAAACGCCTCGTAGCGCGGCTGCGCCGCCTTGAGCGCCAGCGACCTGGCCAGCGCACCACGACGCTTGTTGCCCAGGTCGCCGTCACGCGCGATCGCTAAAAGCGCTTCGTCGAGTGCACCGAGGTCGAGACCGGCATAGCCAAGCGCCCGTCCGGGTGAACCCTCCCCGGCCCGGACCAGCGCGGCGATCTCGGCTGCATCGACCTGCGGCAGCCGTTCGTGCAGGATTGACGTCATGGCTTCGTCACTGAGCGCCTCGAAGCGCAGCAGGCGACAACGTGAGCGAATCGTCGGCAACAACCGCCCCGGCGCATGGCTGATCAGCAGGAAGATGGTGCCCTGCGGTGGTTCCTCGAGGTTCTTGAGCAGCGCGTTGGCGCCGCCGCGCTCGAGATCGTCGATAGCGTCGATCAGCACGACGCGGCGCGACGACATCGACGGCGTCGTCGCGAACAGCGGCTGGAGTGCGCGAACCTGCGCGATCGAAATGCTGCGGGCGAGATCCTGACCGGGCTTGTCGGCATCCTTGGCAAGTCGCGTCAGTTCGCGATAATCGGGATGCGATCCGGCATTGACCAGCGAACGCGTCCGATCATGCTCCGGCACGTCGAATCCGGGCGGCAGCGTCCCCGGCGATGCACCTTCCGCGAGCAGCCGAAGCGCCGCGGCGCGTGCGAAACTTGCCTTGCCGACCCCCATCGGTCCGGCGAACAGCCAGGCATGGTGTAGCACGCCGCTGGCCATCGCGGCGGCAAAGGCGCTGTGCGCCGCTTCGTTGCCGAGCGACAGCGTCACGGCAGCAGATCGTCCAGACCGGCGAGCAGTTGCTCGGTCACCTCGTCAGCCGTGCCCCCGGCGTCGATCAGCCGGAAGCGCTTGGGTTCGACCGCCGCGAAGCGTCGGAACGCAGCCGCGACATTGGCATGAAACTGCTCGCCGCGCGCCGCGAAGCGGTCGGCGCCGACGCCATCACGTACGGCGGCGCGCGCGCGGCCCTGTTCGGGCGACAGTTCGAGCACGAAGGTACGATCAGGCAGCAGTCCGCGCGAACCAAAGCCGTGCAGCGCCAGCACGGCGGCATCATCGACCCCGCCCGCAACGCCCTGATAGGCGCGCGATGAATCGACGAAGCGGTCGCAGATCACCCAGGTCCCGGCGCCGATCGCCGGGTTGATATGTTTCTCGACATGGTCCGCGCGCGCCGCAGCGAACAGCAACGCCTCGGTGTGCGGGCTCCAGCGCGTCACTGCGCCCTGCATCAGCAGGCCGCGAATCGATTCGGCGCCTTCACTGCCGCCAGGCTCCCGCGTGACCAGCGTCGCGATGCCACGCGCACCGAGCGCCGCGGCCAGTCGCTTCGCCTGGGTAGATTTGCCCGCCCCCTCGCCGCCTTCCAGCGAGATGAAGCGTCCCTGTGTCACCCGCCGAACAGCCCCTTCAGGCCGGCCCAGGCGCGGCCGAAGAAGCCGGCGAGCGGCACGTCCTCGGCGGCCACCAGCGGCACGCGCTGCGGCGCCATGTCGGGCGTCGTGATGACGAGATCGGCGATATGCTGTCCGGCCTTGATCGGCGCCTTGATCGGCCCGTCATAGACGACACGACCCTTCATGTCGGGTGTCGCTCCGCCCGGCAAGGTGACGTTGAGATTGTCCGGTGCGACGAGCCCGACATGATTGGCGCTGCCGAGTTGCACCTCGGCGGTATCGACCAGCTTGCCCTTGGCGACGACCAGCTTGGCTTGCCATGCGCGGAAGCCCCAGTTCATGAACTTGACCGACTCGTCGATCCGCTGGCGAGCGCTGCCGAGGCCGGCGAGCACCAGCACCAGCCGGCGGTCACCCTGTTTGGCCGAGCCCGTGAAACCGTAACCTGCCTCCTCGGTATGGCCCGTTTTCAGGCCATCGGCGCCGGCGACCCTGCCGAGCAGCGGGTCGCGATTGTCCTGGCTGATCGGATCGCCACCGCCCAACGTCTTGCCCCACGTAAAATTACGCAATGAATAGAATTGCTTGTACAGATCCGGGAAGTTGTTGATCGTCGCCGTGGCGAGCTTGGCGAGATCACGCGCCGTGACATAGGTCACGCCATTGTCGGGCCAGCCGTTCGACGTGCCGAAATGGCTGTTGCTCAGACCGAGTTCGCCGGCCTTCTGGTTCATCAGCGTGACGAACGCATCTTCGGTTCCCGAAACGCCCTCGGCGAGCACAACGCACGCATCATTGCCCGACAGCGTTACGATGCCCTTGAGGAGATCGGCGACGGTCGGCTTCTCGCCGATACCCAGGAACATCGTCGATCCCTGGGAATGCCATTTGCGCCACGTTTCGGGCTGAACGTCGATTGGCTTGCTCAGGCTGAGTTTGCCCTGCTTGATCAGGTCGAACACGACATAGACCGTCATCATCTTGGCCAACGAGGCCGGGGGCATGCGGCGATCGGCATCCTTGGCGTAGAGAATCGCGCCCGAAGAGGTGTCGACCATGAAAGCGACGGGTGCCGGCGTATCGAAGGTCGGCGCGGCGGCCATGCCAGGGACAGCCATACCGAGCGACAGAGCGGTGGCGGCGAGCAGTTTCTTCATCGGGGCGGGTCCGTCTTTACGCTGGGGGGATACTTCATCGGCGCGATCACGCATCAATCATGCAGCACGCGGGCACCGGCATAGCCGCGCCGCGCCGCGTCGTCACGTGCCTGGGTGGCGGTCGCGGCATTGCCATAAGGGCCGATCTGGACGCGGTGGATGCCGCCACTCGATACCACGCGGCCACCGCCGAGACTGCCGACCAGCGCCTGGGCGCGTTCGAGTGACGACAGCGCAGCAACCTGGACGTACCAGCCCGATGCGGCCGGCGCGGCGTAGGGCGCACCTGGTCGCCGCGGCGGCACCGGGGCCGGTAGCGCCGCCGCCTCGGGCCGCGCGATGTCAGCGGGCAGTGCATAGGATGTCCCTGCCTGCGGTGTCGGTCGGGTGGGCGGCAGCGGACGGTGGATCGGCCGGAGCGGTACTGCGGCGGGCAGCCGCTTGCGCAGCCCAACAAGCAGGGCCTGCGGCGCATCCGTCCGCGGCGACGCAGCGCGACCGCTGCGCAACGCGACCTGGTCCTGCGGTATCGGCGTGACGTTGCGCACACGCACCCCGGCCGGACCGCCGACGATGCCGAGCAGTCGCGCCGCGCCGGGTGACAGGTCGACGATGCCCGCGCCGCCACCATGGCCGCTCACCAGCGCCACGATCGTCTTGCCGCTGTCGAGTGCGGTAATCTCGACGAAACCACCCTGCGCCACGGTATCGCTCGCCGCTGTGATCGCTGCGGGGTCGCCGCCGCGTTCGGTGACGCCGGCATAGCCGGTCGCATCGTAGCGCTGCTCGCCGGAGGTCCCGCGCGGACCGGTGCCTTGCGGCAACTCCGACGGCGGCGTGCCGTCGAGCGAGGAGGCCGGCATCCGCGCCACGGGCGATTCGGACACGCCCGGCGACGGGCGCGTGGCACCGGCCTGCGCGGCTAGCGCGGCGAGCAACAGGATCGCTGTCGCCATGATTATTGCGCGACAGCGTCGGACAACAGGCCGACCGCCAACGCGTAGAAATTGGAGCAGTTATAATCGAGGATCACGCGATAATTCCCGGTCAGCAGATACGCCGTCTTGCCCGGCCCGTCGGGCTCGATCAAGGTCGCCAGCACAGTGTCGCCGGGCCAGGCGTGCGCAACCGGTGCCATCCCCAGGGCGCGCCATTCCGCCATCATCTTCCAGCCGCTGTGTCGCGCAAACACCCTGCTGCAGCGTGGCGAGAGCAGCCGGTTGGCGATCTGGCTGCGATCGAACCCCGGCGGCACATTGACCGCCAGGCCCCACGGCTGGCCGGGCCGCCAACCGGCATTGGCGAAATAGTTGGCGATCGAGGCGAGCGTGTCAGCATCGCTGGTCCAGATGTCGGCGCGGCCATCGCCATCGCCATCGCGCGCGAGCCGCAGATAAATTGACGGCAGGAATTGCGGCCCGCCCATCGCTCCCGCCCAGCTGCCCTTGAGTCGCTCCGCCGGTATGCCGCGATCGATCATCTTGAGCGCGTCGACGAACTCGCCGGCGAACAGGTCGCGGCGGCGACCGTCATAAGCCAGTGACGCCAGCGCGCGGGGAATGTCGAAATTCCCCATAAAGGTACCGTAATTGGTCTCATTGCCCCAGATCGCGACCATGATCGACTCGGGCACGCCGGTCTGCTGCTCGATCCTTTGCAGGCGAACGCGCTGTGCCTGATAGGCTTGGCGGCCCCGGCTGATCCGCTCGGCGTCGATATGCGACACGCGATAGGGCTCGAAATTCGGGATCGGCGCATTGGGATCGCTGCCCGGTTGTGCGCGGTCGAGTTGCACCACGCGCGTATTGAGCGTCAGCGTCGGGAACACCGCGTCGATCGTCGCCCGCGTGACGCCGGCCGCCTGCGACTGCGCACGAAGCGTCCCGAGATAGGCCTGAAAACCACTCTCATCCTGCGCCGACGCCGAACCGCCGACGCAGCACAGCCCGAACAGCGCCAGTGCGACGCCGACGATCTGCCTCATCCTGCCCGTGAATCCCTGCATGTGACGACTGTGCCACAGCACCCCGTCGACATGAACCCCTTATGGTCGTGCCTCTTGCACGAAATAGCCCGTCGCCTCTATGCGACATGGGCGCGGAGAGGTGGCCGAGTGGTTTAAGGCAGCGGTCTTGAAAACCGCCGTGGGTGCAAGCTCACCGTGGGTTCGAATCCCACCCTCTCCGCCA
>JBBRSN010000006.1:0-94243 GCA_038245375.1 Sphingomonadales bacterium
TAAGCGACGACGATCCGCCGCGCGCGATCGACCAGCGGCGGGTTGGTGATGCTGCCGCCGGCGATCCCGCTGATCTCGATCGCGTCATGGTCGGCCGCGTCGGCCATCGACACGCGGATCAGCCGGTTGGGCGTGGGCACGACGCCGCGCCCGATCATGCTCGTGCGATAGCGGTGGCGGCCATTGTCCATGAACCACGCATCGGCGCCGTCGAGCACGACATCCCAGCCATGGCTTTGCCGCGTCCCGCCGACATAATCGAAGCGCCAGCCGGGGTCGATCGCCAGCGTCTCGCCGGTCCAGCGATAGCGAAAGATCGAGCGGACGCCGACGACATAGACTTGGTTGCCGATCGCGCTCAGCCGGGCGATCGAGGGCTCGGGGCAATCGATCGCGGCGCAGGCCGGGGTCATCGTCGCCGGATCGATCACCGTCAGCCGGGCAGACACCGTCTCGGACAGGTTCTTGGTGACGATCAGGCCGTTGTCGAGCACGACGAAGGAATTATGGAATTATGGGTTACGGTGACACGTGTAATAACCCCTAATCTCTTGCGCACCTCTTGCCGCCGCGCTAGCCTCTCACCATGGCCCGCCTCCCGCGCATCGTCCTGCCTGGCATCCCGCACCACGTCACGCAACGCGGCAATCGCCGCGAGCAGACCTTCTTCGAAGATGGCGACTATGCGCTCTATCTCGATCTGCTCGCCGACGCGGCGGGCCGGGCAGGGGTCGAGATCTGGTCCTATTGCCTGATGCCCAACCACGTCCACATCGTCGCGACGCCGGGTGACGAGGACGGGTTGAGCCGCACCTTCCGCTACGTCCACCGCCATTATACCGGCTATATCAACGCCCGGCTGCGCGTGACCGGCCATTTGTGGCAGGGTCGCTTCAGTTCGGTGGCGATGGACGAGCCGCACCTCGTCGCCGCGCTGCGTTACGTCGCGCTCAACCCGCTGCGTGCGCGCCTGGTCGATCGGCCCGAGGACTGGCGCTGGTCGAGCACGCGCGCGCTGATCGCCGGCCAGGACGATCACGTCGTCACCGTCGCTCCGGCGCTCGCGCGCGTCGGAGACTTTGCCGCATTCCTGGGCGAACCGTTCGACGATGCGATGACCTATGCCGCCTTGCGCAAGGCCGAAAGCGTCGGCCGGCCGGCGGGCTCGCGCGCATGGCTGGAGGATATGGAGGCGAAGACAGGCATCAAGCTCGCGCCCGCAAAGCGTGGGCCGAAGCCGAAGGAAGGTGCGGAAATCTAGCGATTGGCGCACGCTTCGCCGGAAATAGCGCGCCACCGCGCTGCCGCCGCGACGCTTGACATCGCCCGCGGCAACGCGAACCTGCCGCCATGATCAGACGCACCATCGCCGGCATGGCGGTCGCCCTGTGCGTGGCCCATGCCGCCGCGCAGCCCGTCCATTCCGGCTTCCCGGTCGATATCGCGATCGCCAAGGCGCCGGCCCCGGTGAGCGCCGGCGGGCAGACGCGCTTGCTCTACGAACTGCGCATCGCCAACTTCTACGCTGGCGAAGTCACGCTGGACCGGATCGAAGTCCACGCGCCGGATGGCGGCGTGCTCGCGACGCTCAGCGGCCCGGCACTGGATGCGCAACTGATGGCGATCGGCGCCGCCGCCGGCGATGGCCCGGCGCATGTCTTGCGGGGCGGCCGCGCTGTCATCGTCTTTATCGACCTGGCGCTGGCGCCCGGCGCGCCGGTGCCGACCGGCCTGTCGCACGCCTTCACGTTCAAGGTAAATCTGCCCGACGGCCGTTCGCTGGAACGCGTCGTCAGCGGTGCCCCCGTGCAGGTCGGGCCGGCCGCGCCGGTCATCGCCGCGCCGTTGCGCGGCCCCGGCTGGGTCGCCGCCAACGGGCTGGCGGAACCCGACCATCGGCGCTCGTTCAATGCCGTGGACGGCCATGAATATCTCGCCCAGCGGCTGGCGATCGACTGGGTCAGGTTGGCGCCCGATGGCCGCTTCTTTCACGGCGATCCGAAGGTCAACGCCGGCTATCCCGGCTATGGTGCGGAGGTTCTGGCGGTCGCCGAAGCGCGCGTTGCGGCGGTCATCGACGGCCTCCCGGAAAATGCCGGGAACAATCCGGCTTCGGGGCGCACCGTTACGCTGGAGTCGATCACCGGCAACGCCATCGTCCTCGATCTGGGCGGCGGACGCTATGCGCTCTACGCCCACCTCGTGCCCGGATCGATCAGCGTGAAGACGGGCGATCGGGTTAAGGTCGGCCAGCCGATTGCCCGGCTCGGCAATTCGGGCAATTCCGACGCGCCGCACCTGCATTTTCAGCTGATGGACGCCAATTCGCCGCTCGGCGCGGAAGGAATTCCGTACGCGATCGCATCGTTTGCGGAGACAGGCGTTCTCGCCGACCTTACCGCGCTCGACACCGGCACGCCCTGGCATCCGGTGCCGGGCACGCAGCGCAAGACCCGCCATGATGAATTCCCGCTCGACAACGCCGTTGTCGATTTCGGGCCTGCCGCCCCCCGCTGATCTTCTCGGTCACGGCGCGCCCGCAAGCGCCCGCCGACGCTCCGCGCGATTCAACAGGTGCCGGCGCGCGCCTAAACTGCCGCCCATGCTCGCCCCCGACCACCACCGCCGCCGCGCCCCGACACTCCCGCCGCCGGCTCCAACATGCCCGCCCGCAAATTCCCTGCCGGCCACCGCAAAAATATCCAAAATTCCCTGCCAACTTCCCTGCCGCAGCGATCGCGCTACCCGCCGGAATATCCCAACAAATCGCCTGAATCCCACGCCCGCCACCCCCGCGCGGCGCCCATTTCCGTCGCCCCGCCACCGGTGTTGACGCCCTGCCACCCCGCCAAGTAAATGCCCGCTCCGGGCGGTCCGGTTTGGCCGCCCTTTTTCGTTCGAGGAGACCAGCCGTGGCAACCCCAGCACTCATGCCTGTCTATCCGCGCTGCGGGTTCCGGCCGGTGCGCGGCGAGGGCTGCTACCTGATCGGCGAGGACGGCGCGCGTTATCTCGATTTCGCCAGCGGCATCGCGGTCAATGCGCTCGGCCATGGCCACCCCAAGCTGGTCCAGGCGATCGCCGATCAGGCCGCGACGCTGATGCACACCTCCAATCTCTATGGCTCGCCGCAGGGCGAGGCGCTGGCGCAGCGCATCGTCGATGTGAGTTTTGCCGACACGGTGTTCTTCACCAATTCGGGCACCGAGGCGGTCGAATGCGCGATCAAGACCGCGCGGCGCTTTCATTATGCCGAGGGCAATCCGCAGAAGCACAAGCTGATCACCTTCAACAACGCCTTTCACGGGCGGACGATGGGGGCGATCTCGGCGACCAACCAGCCCAAGATGCGCGACGGCTTCGAGCCGCTGCTGCCGGGCTTCGCCTATGCGCCGTTCAACGATCTCGACGCCGCGCTGGCGCTGGTCGATGACGAGACCGCCGGCTTCATGGTCGAGACGATCCAGGGCGAAGGCGGCGTCTCGGTCGCCACGCCGGAATTCATCACCGGCCTGCGCCAGGTGTGCGACGACAAGGGCCTGCTGCTCGTGCTCGACGAGGTGCAGTGCGGTTATGCCCGCACCGGCAAGATGTGGGCCTATGAGCATTATGGCATCACGCCGGACATCATGTCGGTCGCCAAGGGCATTGGCGGCGGCTTCCCGCTCGGCGCGTGCCTCGCCACCGAACATGCCGCCAGGGGCATGGTCATCGGCACGCACGGCTCGACCTATGGCGGCAACCCGCTGGCGATGGCCGCGGGCAGCGCGATCCTCGACGTGATGCTCGAGCCCGGCTTTCTCGATCACGTCATCGCGATGGGTGACCGGCTGCGCGCGGCGCTCGAACAGATGATCCCCAACCACGATCACCTCTTCGCCGAGGTACGCGGCAAGGGGCTGATGCTCGGCATCAAGCTCAAGCCCGGCAACGAGCCGCGCGAGCTGGTGGCGCATCTGCGCGACCATCACGGCCTGTTGACGGTCGCGGCGGGCGAGGGCGTGGTGCGCATCCTGCCCCCGCTGGTGATCGGCGAGGAGCACATCGCCGAGGCAATCGAGCGGCTGAGCGAGGGCGCACGCAGCTTCGCGCCGGCGTCCGCAAGCTGATGGCGAGCGGTGTCATCATATCTCCCTCTCCCCTTGTGGGAGAGGAGCGCCGGGTCGGCCATGCCCCCGGCATGGCCTGGACAGCGCGGGGCGCTGTCCACCCGGCGCTGGGCCCGCTGCCGAAGGCAGTGGGAAGGGTGAGCGGGACTATCGCTAAGTCTCGCTTGCGACTCCCCCTCATCCGGCGCTTCGCGCCACCTTCTCCCACACGGGGAGAAGGGAAATGATCCGCCACTTTCTCGACCTGTCGGATGCCGGCGGCGACGGCATCGCCGCGATGCTGGCCGACGCCGTGCAGCGCAAGGCCGAACGCGCCGGCTGGCCGCGCGGCAAGGCCGATGCCGACGCGCCGCTCGCTGGCCATGCGCTGGCGATGGTGTTCGAGAAGAACTCGACGCGCACCCGCGTGTCGTTCGACATGGCGATCCGCCAGCTTGGCGGCACGTCGGTCGTGCTGGACGCCGGCACCACCCAGCTCGGCCGCGGCGAGACCGTCGCCGACACCGCGCGCGTGCTGTCGGGTTATGTCGACGCGATCATGATCCGCACCGACGACCATGCCAAGGTCGAGGAGATGGCGCATTACGCCACCGTACCGGTGATCAACGGCCTGACAGATGCCTCGCATCCGTGCCAGATCGTCGCCGACCTGCTGACCATCATCGAAAGCGGCAAGTCGCTCCCCGGGCTCAAGGTCGCGTGGCTGGGTGACGGCAACAACGTGCTCGCCTCGATCATCGAAGCCGCCGGGCTGATGCACTTCGACGTCGTCGCGGCGTGCCCGCAAGGCTTCATGCCGTCGGAACGCGACGTGGCGCGCGGGCAGGGCCGCGCGCGCGTCGTCGCCAGCCCGGCCGAGGCGGTCGCGGGCGCCGATATCGTCGTCACCGACACCTGGATCTCGATGGGCCAGGACCATGCTGAGACCAAGCTCAAGGCGCTGATGCCCTATCAGGTCACCGCGGCGCTGATGGCGACGGCGCGGCCCGACGCCAGGTTCCTCCACTGCCTGCCCGCGCATCGCGGCGAGGAGGTGACGGACGAGGTGATCGACGGCCCGCAATCGCTGATCTGGCCCGAGGCCGAGAACCGCCTCCACGCGCAGAAATCGATCCTGCGCTGGTGCTTCGGGCAGATCGGGTGAGTTGTGGTCGCGTCGCGCGCTCCTATCTCTGTGCTCATGGAACAGCATGATCTCGACACCGCGCTGGGCTTCACCATCCCGGCGCGTGATGCCCGCGGGCGGATCGTGCGGCTCGGGCCGGTGCTCGACACGATCCTCGCCGCGCATGCCTATCCGCGCGCGATCGAGGCGCTGCTCGCCGAGGCGCTGACGCTCGCCGCGCTGATCGGCTCGACACTCAAGGATGCCGGTGGCCAGCTGACACTCCAGGCGCAGACCCAGAACGGCGTCGTCCGCCTGCTGGTGTGCGACTACAAGGCCGGCGAGCTGCGCGGCTATGTCGATTTCGACGCCGATCGGCTCGCGGAAGGGCCCGACGAACCGACGCTGTTCGCGCTGTTCGGCACCGGCCATCTCGCCATCACCTTCGACCAGGCGACGACTCGCGAGCGCTATCAGGGCATCGTCCCGCTCGACGGCACCAGCCTCGCCGAGGCGGCCGAGAATTATTTCGTGCAATCCGAGCAGATCCCGACGCTCGTCCGGCTCGGTATCTCGCGCCTTGCCGATGGCAGCCATATCGCCGGCGGCCTGTTCCTCCAGCATCTGCCCGAAGGCGAGAACGGCCGCGAACGGCTCCATACCCGGCTCGATCACCCCGAATGGGAACATGTCGCAGCACTCGGCGCGACGATGGGCGTCGACGAGCTGGCAGCGCCCGCTATCCCGCTGGAAACGTTGATCTGGCGGCTGTTCAACGAGGAGGACGAGGTGCGCGTCCAGGCACCCACCCCGTTGTCTCGCGGGTGCCGCTGCTCGCCGGACTACATCGCCCAGGTACTGGCCAAATTCCCGCCCGAGGAGCGCGCCGCGATGGCCGACGAATCCGGCATGATCATCGTCGACTGCGCTTTCTGCGCCGAGAAATTCCCCGTCCCGGCGTCGGTCGCCGCCGATTGATGACGCCGGTTGCATTGCGTCGCAACACACGTCACCTTGGCGGGCAGGGCGCGCAAGACAGACGACATCATTGGGGGATGTGATGAAGCTTCGGCTCCTTGGCCGGACTGCACTGTGCGGTGTGGTCCTCGGTACCGCCCTGAGCGCGGCGTCGCCCGCGACGGCGCCGCCGCAACTCGCTGTCCTGGCTGAGGTCGAACCGGGCCAGTGGCAGCTGCGCGAATCGGGTACCACGGCGGCGCCACGCGGGCTGTGTCTCGCCGACCCGGCGATGCTGCTGCAGCTCGGCCACCCCGGCGCGCAATGCTCACGCTTCGTCATCAACGATACACCGGGCAGCGCGACGGTCCACTATACCTGCCCGGGCGCCGGCCATGGCCGCACCACTCTCTCGGTGGAAACGCCGCGCGTCGTGCATGTCGTGACCCAGGGCATCGCCGGCGGCTTGCCGTTCGATCACGATTACGAGGCGCGGCGGCTCGGCGCCTGCGCGCGTTAACATCGAATTTACCGGACGGGTCCAAACAGGGGGCTGTGCTTCATCGGCACGCTTTCCTCCCTTGCTTGCCCGAACTCGGGCAGCTCCTTTCGGGTCGCCTTCGGGCGGCCCTTTTTTTGTCGTTGTTGCGGGATCGCGCCGCGGGCACTAGGTCTCGCTCATCATGACAGTGCAACAGACCCTTGCGGTCGTCCTCGTTTCGGGCGGCCTGGATTCGATGGTGGCGGCGGCGCGTGCGCGCGAGGATGGTCACCGCCTGCTCGCGCTGTCGGTCGATTATAACCAGCGCCACCGGCTCGAACTCGCCGCCGCGCGCCGTGTCGCCACCACGCTCGGCGCCGAGCGCCATATCGTCCTGCCGCTCGATCTGTCGGCCTTTGGCGGCTCCGCGCTGACCGACGACATAGACGTGCCCAAGGGCGGTGTCGGGGCGGGGATCCCGATCACCTATGTCCCTGCGCGCAATACGATCTTTCTCAGCCTCGCGCTCGGCTGGGCCGAGGCGGCGGGCGCGCGCGATCTCTATATCGGCGTCAACGCGCTCGACTATTCTGGCTATCCCGATTGCCGGCCCGAGTTCATTGCGGCGTTCGAGGGACTTGCCGAAATAGCGACCAAGGCCGGCGTCGAGGGCAAGCCATTCCGTATCCGCGCGCCCTTGCAGCACATGACCAAGGCCGACATCGTCCGCGAAGCGGCGCGGCTCGGGCTCGACGCGGGGATGAGCTGGTCATGCTATGATCCGGCGCCCGGCGGCGTGCATTGCGGGCGCTGCGACAGTTGCCGGCTGCGCGCCAAGGGCTTTCAGGAAGCCGGCATCGCCGATCCTACCGTCTACGCGGCCTGACCATGGCCTATGCGGTCAAGGAGATGTTCCTCACGCTGCAGGGCGAGGGGGTGAATGCCGGGCGTCGCGCGGTGTTCGTGCGCTTCGCCGGCTGCAACCTCTGGTCGGGCCGCGAGGCCGATCGCGCAACGGCAGTGTGCCGCTTCTGCGATACCGAATTCGTCGGCACCGATGGGGTTGGCGGTGGTCGCTTCGCCGCCGCGACGGCGCTCGTATCGGCGGTGGAAGATCATTGGGGCGAGGGCAGGGCGGAGCGCTTCGTCGTGCTGACCGGTGGTGAGCCCATGCTTCAGGTCGACGATGCGCTGGTCGACGCCCTGCATGGCGCGGGCTTCCGCATCGCGATCGAGAGCAATGGCACGATTGCCGTGCATCCCGGTATCGACTGGGTGTGCATCAGCCCCAAGGCTTGCAGCACCGTCGTCCAGCGCAGCGGCGACGAGTTGAAGCTGGTGTGGCCACAGGCCGGGACCGACCTCGCCGAGATCGAGGCATGGCACTTCACCCATTTCCTGGTGCAGCCGCTCGACGATCCTCAGGCCAATGCCAACCGGGACGCCGCGGTGCAGTTCGCACTCGACCGCCCACGCTGGCGGCTAACGCTGCAGACCCACAAATTTCTCGGGCTGCGCTAGGCGGCGCCCCCGCCGTTTACCACTGACGCAATTCTCCAGCGACACATAGCGCGCAGGGCAAGCGCAGTCTCAGTACGTCAGTAGCTGATCGTCTCGGCCATCGAGAACGCACCGCACTTCTTCGCCGACCACTGGCTTTTCTTGTCCCAGCAGATCGGGTCGAGGCGCGGCAACGGGGGATAGTTGGTGATCCGGAAGCGCCCGAAGCGCTGTTCGCCGAACGGCCGCAACAGGCTGGTGCGCAGTTCGCGCATATGGTCCGCAGCGATCGTGTGGAACGTTCCGCGCGGCGCCATCGCCGCTTCCGCCGCGATCGCGGCGGCGGTCTGGCAGAAGCCATATTGCGACGCGACGGCGGTGAAGCCGGTATAGGTCCGCGTGCCGAAGCGATCGAGCGCGTTCTGCCCGGCCTTCGTCTGCTTGGCGACGCGGATGAAATAGCGGGTGAGCGTGTCGAACGCCTTCTTCAACTCGTCGCGGTGATTGTAGAGCAGGACATTGTAGTTCTGCACCGACATCAAGGTTGGCTCGAACTGGCATTGCAACGCGGCGACGTTGAGGCCGGATCGCATGTTCCAGACCAGTTCGGCGCGCACCTCGTCCTCGGTCGCGCCGGGCATGACCTCGCCGATGCCCGGTTCGTCGCCGCGCACCGTCGCACCGCGAATGTCCGGGCTGGCAAGATAGAACTGGGCCGCAGCGGGCTGGGCCAGGGCGACACCCGCCAGGGTGCCGAGCAGGGAAACGCAACGCAACACGTTCATCACAACCTCATGCAAAACTAGGTCTCGTTACGGTGTTTCGCGCTTATACCCAAGTGCTTTCCGGAAGCTTTCGCGGTGCACACCATGTGGTGCGCGACGAGCCGCCAGGCGACGGCCCGGAATCGAAAGGGCCGCCCGGTTTCCCGGACGGCCCCGACATAATACCCTCGCGGGTGATTACATCTTGTTCTCGGTGACCGTGGTGGTGTTCGTGGTCATCGTCTCGTTGGTGGTCATCATGGCGTTGTCCGGAACCATGCCGCTGTTGTCGGTCATGGTCATCTCTTCCGAGACGTTGGTGGTCGTCATGTTGGTGTCGGTGACGTTGGTGTCGGTCGTCGCTGCCGGCTTGCAAGCCGAAATCATCAGCGCCGCGCCGGCGATCATCGAACCGGCAACGACCTTGGAAATGAGTGCACGCATGGAAAGGCTCCCTAGATTAGTGGATTTGGCAAGGCCCCTGAGCCCTTAATACCCAAACCGAGGTGGACATTAGACTGATATCGCCTGACCCTCAAGCCCAGTTTTACCGAGGTGAAGAAAGAGTTTCGAGACAGGCCTGGAATGTCGCCGACAGCGCGGCATCGAAACGCGCCATATCGGCGGCCTTGCCGAGCGAGTTCGCGCTCGTGACGGCATATTCCGCGATGCCGCACGGCACGATGCCGTTGAAATGCGACAGGTCGGGCGACAGGTTGACCGAAAAGCCGTGGAGCGTAACCCAGCGCCGCACGCGTACGCCGATCGCACCGATCTTGGCCTCCGCCACACCGCCGGCCGGCAGCGGCGCCATCGTCCAGATGCCGATCCGGCCCGGCGCGCGGAACGCCGCGATGCCGATCTCGGCGAGGGCGGCGATCACCCAGCCTTCCAGCGCATGGACGAAGTGCCGCACGTCGCGGCCGCGTTTGTCGAGGTCGAGCACGACATAGCCGATTCGCTGCCCCGGCCCGTGATAAGTGTAGCGCCCGCCGCGTCCGGTCTTCACCACGGGGAAGCGCGGATCGAGCAGCTCGGCCGGGTCGGCGCTGGTTCCGCCGGTATAGACCGGCGGGTGCTCGAGCAGCCAGATCAGTTCGCGCGAGGTTCCCGCGGCGACCGCGGCGGCACGCGCTTCCATCACCGCGACCGCCTCCTCATAGGGAACGGGCGCGCGGGCGATGCACCATTCGATGTCGGCGTCGGGGCTGGTCACGGCGACGCCGCCTGCGCCATTGTTCCCGTTGGTGCAAGACCGGGCGTTCTTGTTGGCAAGCGTGAAAAGCTTGCGCTAACAGACCGGGAAGGGCGCAGGGCAGGGGCATGAGCGGAATGGTCGATATCGGGGCGGTGTGGGATCGGACAGTCGAGTTCGTCAGCGACAATCTGTCGGCTGTCGTGCCGATCGCACTGATCGGCATCTTTGTGCCGTTGACCGTGTCGGGGAGCCTCGCGCCGCTTGCCACGGGCGTCGCACCGGGCGAGCAGTCGATCATCTATTGCGCGATGATCCTGCTCTCGCTGTGGAGTCTGTGGGGGAAGCTCGGCATCGTCGCGTTGGCGCTGGACCCGCATGGCGGCCGGCCCGGTGCGGTGCAGATGGCAGGGCGGCGGCTGTTGCCGGCGATCGGGATCAGCTTGTTGTTGCTCGTCGGCGTCATCGTCGTGATCGCGCCGATCCTGATCGTGCTGCAAATGGGCGGTTTCGACTTCGCAGCGGCGGCGAACGGCCAACCCACCGAGATCGGCAGCAGTGTGAAGGTTTTTGTGGCATTGTACGGCTTGTTGATCGGTGCGGCCTTCTTCTGGGTCGGCGCGCGCCTCTGCGTGCTCCTCCCGACCATCGTGATGGAGCGGCGCGGGTTCGCGGTGTTCGCGCGTTCCTTTCGGCTCACGCGCGGGATCGCGCTGAAACTCGTCGGGGTGATTTTGCTCTATCTGACCGTGTCGATCGTTTCGCAAAAGGCGGCGCAATTCGTGTTCGGCGCCCTACTTGGCCTGATGTTCGGCGGAGAGGGGGCGGTTTCCCTGCCGGCGGTACTGACCTCGATTCTCGTCGGTGTGGTCGCGACCGCGTTCACTGTGCTGGCTGCCGCCTTTACCGCCAAGCTCTACCGCGCGTTGCGCGACGCACGCGAGTCGATCGTCGAAGCGAGATGACCATCGATATACGCGGCGTGTTCCTCGATGCCTGGGCGATGTGGCGGCGCGACCGCGGGATCTTGCTGGCGATCGTCGGTTTTTTCCTGTTCATGCCCCAGCTTGCCGGGCTGCTGTTCGTACCCGATCGCCCGGCGCTCGTCGCGCAGGGCGGCGCGACTCCCGCCGCCGTCGACCCGCAGGTCCAGGCCCAGGCCATCGTGGATTTCTTCGCCCAGCATGCTCCGCTGCTGATCGCGATCAATCTCGCGACAGTGTTCGGCGTGCTGGTTGTCCTGATGATCTATCTCGGGGAGGGCCGGCGCGACGTCGGCGGCGTGCTGCTGGCCGCATTGCGCCGCCTCCCGGCCTATTTCGTGCTGACGCTGGTCGTCGAATCCGCAGCGGCGCTGGGCGTGCTCGTCGTCTACCTTATCGTTCCCGCTCTGTATCTGGTCGGCCGGCTGCTGCTTGCCGGTCCGATCTTCGCCGCCGAATCGAACGTCGGCCCATTCGCTGCGGTGGCGCGCAGCTTCCGCATGACGCGCGGCCGCGGACTGGTGCTCGCCGGCTTCGCTAGCTTGATCCTCTTTGCCACGGTGCTGCTGCCGTTGCCGGCAATCGCGCTCGGCGACCTGCTTGACCGGGCGCCGCTCGCCAACCCGGTTTCGGCGTTGATCATCGATGCCGTCGCCGCGGCGCTGATGGCCGTCGCGATGCTCGGCGGCATCCTGGTGCGGGTCGCGCTCTACCGCCGGATCGGTGCGAGCAGTGGTATCTGAGGCGCGGCATCGGGTGGCAACAGCCCGATGACGCGCGGGTCGACGAACGTCTCGATCGTGCGACCGATCGCGGCAAACCCCGAGGCGCGATAGAAACCCAGTGCCGACGGGTGGTCGAGCGTGCAGGTATGCACCCACACCCGCGACACCTGCTTGGTCCAGGCACGCATCAGCGCGTGCGCCATCAACCAGCGGCCATGGCCCTGTCCGGTCAGCTCGGGGACAAGGCCGACATAGGACAGCTCGCAGGCACCGGCCGTGCGGAAGTCCAGTTCGAGCAGCCCCACCTCGATGCCGCGCCGGTCGAGCGCGGCAAACACCGTGACGGCGGGGTCGTGGATGATTTTCGTCAGCGTCGACTCGTCCATCACCAGGCGTGAGAACCACAGCCACGGTGCCCCGACGCGCCGGAACAAGGCGCGGTACTTGGCCGGATCGGGCCGTTCCCACGCGACCAGCCGCAGCGGAGACTCGGGCAGCGGGCGCGGTGCCGGCCGGGCCGTCATCTCCAGCGTCGTGACGATCGTCGCAATCTCGTTCGCCGCGACCGGCGTCAACGACACGCGGTCACGCCCATTCGGCGACGGGCGGCAGGCTCATCAGGATCGCGTCGACATTGCCGCCGGTCTTGAGCCCGAACAACGTCCCGCGATCATAGACCAGGTTGAACTCGGCGTAGCGCCCGCGCCAGGCATTGCGGTTCGTCATGTCCGCCGGCGTGAACGGCTCGGCCATCCGGCGCCGCACCAGCGCCGGGTAGATATCGAGAAACGCGCGCCCGACATCCTGCGTGAACGCAAAGTTCGCGGCGAAGTCGCCTTCGAGATGATCGTAGAAGATGCCGCCGACTCCGCGATGGACCTGGCGGTGCGGGATGTAGAAATAGTCGTCGGCCCATGCCTTGAAACGCGCGTAATAGTCCGCGTCGTGCGCGTCGCACGCCGACTTCAGCCGGGCATGGAAGTCGGCCGTGTCCTCGTCGCGCGGTAGCGGTGGGTTGAGATCGGCGCCGCCGCCGAACCAGCGTTTCGTGGTGGCGAGGAAGCGCGTGTTCATATGCACCGCCGGGACATGCGGGTTTGCCATGTGCGCGACCAGGCTGATGCCGGTGGCAAAGAAGCCGGGATGGTCGGCTGCGCCGTGAATGGTCTTGGCGAAATCACCCTCCAGGGTCCCGCCGACGGTCGAGACGTTGACCCCGACCTTCTCGAAGACCTTGCCTTTCATCACACCGCGAACGCCGCCGCCGCCGGGGCTTCCGTCCGGGTCGGTGCGGTCCCACGCGGTATAGTCGAACGACGCGTCGGAGCCGGCCTCGCGCTCGATCGCCTCGAACTCGGCGCAGATCATGTCGCGCAACTGCTCGAACCACTGGCGTGCGGTAGCTTGCTGGTCGTCTGGTTCAATCACGCGGGAAATCCTCCGGTCTGCCGCAACGCTTCGGCCAATGCGATGCCCGCCGCGACCGCGACATTCAAGGAGCGAAAGCCCGGCGCCAGCGGAATTCGCACCGCGAGATTGGCGCGCGCATGGACAGCGGCGGGCGCGCCGGCGCTTTCCGAACCGAGTAGAAGCACATCGTCCGCCATGAAGGCCGTCGCGTCGAGGCGCATGCCACCATGCGTCGTCAGCAGCACGATCCGCCCGTTAGTCTGGCCGGTAAACGCATCCCAGTCGGCATGGCGCACGACGCGCGCCTGTGCCGCATAATCCATTCCCGCACGGGCCAGGGCGCGATCCGAATAGGCGAAGCCCATCGGCTCGATGAGATCGACGCCGACGTCCAGGCAGGCGGCGAGCCGCAAGATCGTGCCGACATTGCCCGCGATATCGGGTTGGTAAAGTGCAAGACGCATGGCCCGATCATAGCGCGCGCGCCGGCAACGCTTCAATCGTGCGCGACGATAGCGACACGGTCATTGCCGCGAATCCACCGAAACCCCCAAAATGCTGTTGGCAAAGCCGCGTGCCCGCGTCTATCAGGCCGCAGCCGCCGTGGGGTCGGACGGCGTGGCGCGCCATGCCAGCGTCGCCGCACCGTCCTCGAAGAGCGAACTGCAAGGGCAAGTGAATGGCAATTGATACCGCTGTGCCGTCGGGTGACGGACCGATTTCTTCCCCCGACCATGCCGACGGCGTCCGCCGTCGCGACTGGATCAATATCGCCGCGGTCTCGTGGATCGGTGTGGGCGGGGGCATCGTATTGCTGCCCCTGATCAACCAGATGAATCCATCGGCCGACGTGCTCGCGCAGTCGAGCACCGATATCGACCTCGCGGCGATCGAGCCGGGCCAGGCGATTAAGACCCAGTTCCGCAAGCAGCCCTTGTTCGTGCGCAACCTGACGGCGAAGGAAATCGCCGAGGCCGACGCGGTCAAGATGTCCGAGCTGCGCGACCCTCAGACGCTCGAGCAGCGCACCCAGCCGGGGCACAAGAACTGGTTGATCACGCTTGGCGTGTGCACCCATCTCGGCTGCGTGCCGCTGGGCGCGGGCGAGGGCGAGAATCGCGGCCCCTATGGCGGCTATTTCTGCCCGTGCCACGGTTCGATGTACGATACGGCGGCGCGCATCCGCAAAGGCCCGGCACCGAAGAACCTCTTCGTTCCGGAATATAAATTCACGTCGGCGACGACGGTTACGGTCGGTTGAGGACTGAGATATGAGCTTTCCCTGGGCCAAGAACTACACGCCGACCAACGGCTTGATGAAGTGGATGGATGAGCGGCTTCCCGTGCCGCGTCTCGTCTACAATGCGGTCGGCGCGGGTTATCCGGTGCCGCGCAACCTCAACTATTTCTGGAACTTCGGCGTTCTCGCCGGCGCCGCTCTCGGCATCCAGATCATCACCGGAATCGTGTTGGCGATGCATTATGCCGCCAACGGCGCGATCGCGTTCGATTCGGTCGAGCACATCATGCGCGACGTCAATGGCGGCTGGTTCCTGCGCTATGCGCACGCCACCGGTGCCTCGATGTTCTTCGTCGTGGTCTATATCCACATCTTCCGCGGACTCTTCTACGGCTCGTACAAGGCGCCGCGCGAGATGGTGTGGCTGCTCGGCGTGGTGATCTTCCTGCTGATGATGGCGACCGCCTTCATGGGCTATGTCCTCCCCTGGGGTCAGATGAGCTTCTGGGGCGCGCAGGTCATCACCGGCTTCTTCTCGGCCATTCCCGGGGTCGGCGAATCGATCCGCGTCTGGCTGCTCGGCGGTTTCGCGCCCGATGATGCGGCGCTCAACCGCTTCTTCTCGCTGCACTATCTGCTGCCGTTCGTGATCGCGGCGGTGATCATCCTGCACATCTGGGCGCTGCACATTCCGGGGTCGAACAACCCGACCGGCGTCGAGGTCAAGGGTGAGCAGGACACCGTGCCGTTCCACCCCTATTACACGGCAAAGGACGGCGTCGGGCTCGGCGTTTTCCTGGTGATCTTCGCGGTGATCCTGTTCTTCTACCCGAACGCGCTTGGCCACCCGGACAATTATATCCCGGCCAATCCGCTTTCGACGCCGGCGCACATCGTTCCGGAATGGTATTTCTGGCCCTTCTACGCGATCCTGCGCGCGTTCACGGCGAACTTCATTCTCGACGCCAAGCTGTGGGGCGTGCTGGCGATGTTCGGCTCGATCCTGCTGCTGTTCTTCCTGCCCTGGCTCGACTCCTCGCCGGTGCGTTCGGCCAATTACCGGCCGGCCTACCGGATCGCGTTCTGGATCCTGGTCCTCGACGTGCTGGTGCTGGGCTATTGCGGCGGATCGCCGGCGACACCCTTCTACGTGATCACCAGCCAGATCGCGGCGGCCTATTATTTCGCGCATTTCCTGATCATCGTGCCGCTCATCTCGCGCGCCGAACGGCCGCGGCCACTGCCCAACTCGATCACCGAGTCGGTACTGGCGAAGCATGGTGGCACTTCGCCGGGCGAGACAGCTCTCGCCGGCGCGCACTGAGTTCGAAGGGGCACGATAGAAATGGTTCGCAATCTCGCAATGCTGATCGGCGCGGCTTTCGTCGCCGTGCTCGGCTGGGCGCTGATCGGCTCGATCAGCGGCGTGATCACCGATCCGCCTGCGGCAACCGCGGCGGAAGAGTATTTCCAGCACCCCAAGGAGGTGGCGTTCGCCTCCGACGGCGTGTTCGGTACCTACGACAAGCGCCAGCTGCAGCGCGGCCTGCAGGTCTACAAGGAAGTCTGCTCGAACTGCCACTCGCTGAGCCATGTCACCTTCCACGATCTCCCCGATCTCGGTTACAATGACGGCCAGGTGAAGAAGTTTGCCGCCGACTGGGGTGCCAAGCACCCGGAGCTCGATCCCAAGACCGGCACCTGGGGTGAGCGCGCCAACCTGCCGTCGGACAAATTCCCCGCGGTCTATTATCCCGGACAGGGCAATCCACCCGATCTCTCGCTGATCACCAAGGCGCGTCACGACGGTCCGGCCTATGTCTATTCGCTGCTGACCGGCTATGCCGAGCAGCCAGCGGCGTTGATCAAGAAATTCCCGGAAGCGAAGTCGCCGGACGGTACCTATTACAATCCGTACTTCGCCAATCTAAACATCGCGATGCCGCCGCCGCTGGCCTCCGATGGGCAGATCACCTATCTCGACGGCACCAAATCGACCGTGCAGCAGAATGCCAAGGACATTGCGGCGTTCCTGACCTGGGCGGCCGAGCCGAAGCTGGAAGCGCGGCACAATGCCGGTTTCGCCAGCGTGATCTTTCTGCTGATCTTCTGCTTCCTCGCCTGGGGCGCCTACCAGAACGTCTGGCGCGACAAGGAGCATTGATCGCCCGAGCGGGCCGGGTCCTGACGGAACCGGCCCGCCGTACTGCCGTTGATACGGGATAGCGAAGCTGTGGCACATCTGCCGAGGGTCGCCCGGAACGGAGTGCACTTCATGCCACCCATCAAGATTATTGCCGCCGGCGCCCTGCTCGCCAGCGGCTTTGCTTTGTCAGCCTGTGTCGAGGACGGCTATGGCGGCGGCGTCGCCGTCGGCTATAACGACTGGGACCCCTATTATGGCGGGTTTCGCGCCGACCCCTATTGGGGTTGGAACGGCGACTATTATTATCCCGGCACCGGCAATTACGTCTACGATCGGAGCAATCGCCGCCATCGCTGGGACGACGGCCAGCGCAACTATTGGCAGGGACGCTCACAGGCCTGGCACGGCCGCCAGACGCGCCCGATGTGGCGCGACTATGGGGTCAGTCGCGGTGGTGGCCATCACCGCCACTGAACCGAGGTGCGGGTTGCTCCGGCCACGGCCGGAGCAGCCCGCGGCTCAGCTTGCCGGTCGCGTCGCCACCAGACCGGTCGAGACGAACGTCATCACCGGCTGATCCTTCTGGTTGAACACCGTCATCCGACTGTGGAAGATTCCCATCTCGGGCCGGCTCTGCGAGGTGCGCTTGTCGAGCACTTCGGTCTCGCAGCGTAGCGTATCGCCGGGATAGACCGGCGTCAGCCAGCGCAGTTCGTCGAGTCCCGGTGAACCGAGCCCGGCTTGCTTGCTGGCCTTCATGTTTTCGACCGCCATCGCCATGGTCATGGCGCACGTATGCCAGCCACTCGCCGAGAGCCGGCCGAAATGGGTTTCCGATGCCGCCTCGTCCGAGAGGTGGAAGGGCTGGGGATCGTAACGCTGCGCGAACGCGATGACCTCTTCGCGCGTTACCTCATAACGACCGAAGCTGGACTTTGCGCCGACCATGATATCTTCGAAATATTGCATCAGTGAACCGCTCCCTTGAAGGGTGAGTCGTCGCCATCGAGCGCCGTGCCAGGCGGCAGGCCGAGCAGATCGCGGAGCAGCGGCGCGACATCGACATTGTCGAAATCGGCCAGCTTGCCGACGGGGTTGATGTTCGGGCCGGCGGCGACGAACAGCGCCGACATTTCGGGCGCCATATTGTCATAGCCATGATTGCCCCTGTCGCCCTCCTTGGTGGGTGTGGTCTTCGCGATCAGCCAGCCGGTTTCGGCGAGGCAGAAATAGGGTGGGATGCGCGGGTTGCTGCCATAGTGGAAGCGCGCCGGTATCTCGGCCTTGCGCCAGCATTGCAGATGGTCGTGCGGGCGCAGCAGGGCCGTTTCCAAGGCTGCTTCATGGCCAGGCAGCGCGTAGAGACTGGCAAAGGGGCCGGTGTCGAACAGGCGATAGTCGTCGGGGTTGGCGATCCGGTCGATCGCAACGGTGCGCGCACGGCTCGTCCCGGCCATGCCGTGATCGGCGACGACCACGAGATTGGCCGGCTGGCCGAGCTGCTCAAGGCCGGCGGCCAGTTCGCCGATCGCGGCATCGACATCGCCGACCGCCGCCGTCGTTTCGGTTGCGTCGGGGCCGAAGCTGTGGCCGGCAGTGTCGACCGTGTCGAAATACAGGGTGATCAGCTGCGGTCGGGTCGCGGCGGGGCGGCGCAGCCAGTCGAGCACGCCATCGATCCGCTGATGCGCCGGGATCACCATGTCGAACGGCCACCAATCCCGCGGACGTACGCCGCCGGTGATCGCATTGGGCCATTCCTGTGCCATCGTCCCGCCCCAGGCGACGTTGGAACCCGGCCAGAACATCGTCGCGCTGCGAATGCCGGCCTGTTCGGCGGTCGCCCAGATCGGTTCGGCGGCATTCCACCAGAACGGGTCCTTGCTGTCTTCCATGGTGAATTTCTTGCCCGGGCGGGCGGTGTCTTCCATGCTGTTGGAGACGATGCCGCTGCGATCGGGCCGCATCCCCGTCACCAGCGTCCAGTGGTTGGGAAAGGTCTTGGACGGGAAGCTGGGATGCATCGCTGCCGAGATACCGCGCGCGGCAATCGCATTCAGGTTCGGGGTCACGCCGCGCGTTAGATAATCGGCGCGAAACCCGTCGATCGAGACGAGGATGGTGACCGGCGCGCGCGCCTCGGCCTGCGCCGCGAGCGGGGCGCTTATCGGTGGCGGGGTCGTGGCGCAGGCGGAAAGGCCGATGGCGAGCAGGGCAGCGAAAAGCGGACGAATGCGAACCATCGGCGACTCCTTGACGATAGCGCCTAATGCCCGAGCGAGAGCTTGGCGAACAGGCTGAAGCTCACCGGAAATTTGCCGTAGATCGCATCGAGTGCCGCCGGCTTGGCATAGACCCCGACCGAGCCGCCCAGCGCCGCCTGCACCGGTCCCGCGATCTTCAGGCGATAGGCATAGCCGCCCTCCAGCTTGCTCACCCGGAAGGTCCGGTCGTGCAGCGGATCGGCGGGATTGGGGAACAGCTCGTCATTGGCGACATTTTCGGCCCGCGCGAACAATGTGTGGTGCCGGTCGACATCCCAATTGGCCTCCGCCAGCCATGCCGTCAGCGAGCGGCCCGGTTGCTTGTTCTTGATTGCAAAGCCGAAGGTCGTCGACAGGCCACCTTGCGCATATTGCACGCTTGCCGTGGTCCTGGCCTCGCCGATGGCGGGCTCGAGCTGCTCGCCGCTATGGATATAGCCATGGCTGACCTGCACCGCCCAGGCCGGCGACGGTGTCCATGTCGCGCGGACGCTCCATGAATCGAACTTCGGCGTTTCGATATCCCAGCGATGCTGGTCGGGCTCGCGGCCGCGGAACGCCGATCCTTCGACCTGCCAGTGCGGCGTGGCGACGCCGCTGGTGATCACCCCGAAGCTGATATGCGTGCTGTCGAACCAGTGATGGGTTATCGGGCTGTCGGGGATATATTGTGCCGAGCCGCGATGCATGAAGGCGGAGGGGCCGAGCGCCGGCTCGGCGACCGGGCCGCCATAGACGAACAGGCTGCTATTCTCCGCGACGTCGACATCGACCCGGCCCGCCAGTTCCATGAACAGGTCGTGCGGATGTTGGCGATCGATCAGCGGCGTGACGCCGTCCGCGGTCTCGCCGGTCGCGAACAGATTGGGGTAGCCGCGCGGCCCCATCAACGGTTCGAGGCTCAGCATCGAACGCAACTGGAGGTGGACGCCCGTGCCGAGATCGCGCGCGGCGGTGAGCATCGCCATCGACGCGACATAGGCCTCGTTCGCACCGCGCGGACCGCCCTGGTCGGTATAGCTGCCCCAGACATAGCCGTGCAGCATCAGCTTCCAGCCGACGGCAGTGAAGTGCAGCCCATGCATCGCGCCTTCATTGGCGGGCAGGCGCGCGGTGCCCGAACCCGTCGCATAGGCACTGCCGCCGCCGGTCATCGCCATGCCGGCCATGCCTGCCATGGTCGGGTCCATCGGCGCGGTCGCGTCATGCCCGGCATGCGCTGCCGAGGCGGATGTCGCGACGTTCGGCGTGGCGGGCATCGGCATCGTCATTCCCGCCATCGGCGCATGATCGCCCGACGGCGGCGGCGCTGCATCTGACGACATGCTCGCGGACGACGTGGCCGGGTTCGTCGCCGGCGTCTCCGTCTCGGTCGGCGCCGACTCTGCCGGGTGGGGCGCTTTGGCCTTGTGCGCTGCTGGTGTGGGCGGTGGAGCGTGGCGTTTCGTCGTCGGGGCCGGCCGAGGTGCTGGCTTCGGGGCGGGTTTCGGCGTGGGCATCGGCATGTGCATGCCGGGGTCCATGGTTTGCGCCACCGCGGAAAGCGGCAGCAGTGCCGCCACGGCGACCGTGGCGAGCAGGGGGAGGCGAGTCATTGAAATTTCTCCGGATCGGTACAGGCGTGGCGAGGCACGGCGGCCTCACGGGCTCAGGCGATCCGGCGCGGAGGAGGCGTTGCCGGTGGAGCGGGCGGCGCGAGATCGAGCGTCGCGATGAGCGACGCCAGCGGCACGGCCGACGTCAGCATCGGCGCGGGCGATACGCCGCTTTGCCAGGTCGACGGCGGGATGCAGCCGGCGCAGACATGTTCCGCCGCGATGCGGTCGTGCTTTTCCATCGGCATCGATGGCGCCATCGCGGGGGTGGTCATGACGACCGCAGCGGGCATATCGTCATGACAGCCGCCAAGCGCCATCGCCGGCATCGCCAGTGCGGCGATCAGGATAGCGAGGATCAGGCGAAGCAACATGCCGGCTATCTAGTCCCCGCAGCGCGGTGCGGCAACGGCGTCGCTCAGACGTTGAAGCGGAACAGCATCACGTCGCCGTCATGGACGACATATTCCTTGCCCTCCTGGCGCAGCTTGCCGGCATCGCGCGCGCCGCTCTCGCCCTTCAGCGCGACATAGTCGTCGAACGCGATCGTCTCGGCGCGGATGAAGCCGCGTTCGAAATCGGTGTGGATCTCGCCCGCCGCCTGCGGGGCCTTGGCCCCGGCATGGACGGTCCAGGCACGCGCTTCCTTTGGGCCGACGGTGAAGAAGGTCAGCAGATGGAGCAGCTTGTAGCCCGCGGTGATGACGCGCGCGAGGCCGGTTTCTTCCAGCCCGAGCTCTGACAGGAATTCGCCGCGTTCCTCGGGCGCCATCGTCGCGATCTCGGCCTCGATCGCGGCGGAGACGACGACCGCCTCGGCGCCCTCCGCCGCGGCCTTTTCGAACACCCGCGCCGACAGCGCATTGCCGTGCGCCGCGTCGCCCTCATCGACGTTGCAGACATAGAGCACCGGCTTGGAGGTCAGCAGCTGTGCCTGGGCGAAAACGCGCGCTTCCTCCTCGTCCTTCGGCACGGTCAGCCGCGCCGGCTTGCCCGCGCGCAGCAGGTCGAGCGCCTGGCCGAGCACTGCGGCGGCGATCTTCGCCTCCTTGTCGCCCTGCTGGCCCTTCTTGATATAGTTGGGCACGCGCTTTTCGAGGCTCTCCAGGTCGGACAGCATCAGCTCGGTCTCGACCGTCTCGGCATCGGCGATCGGATCGACCTTGCCCTCGACATGCGTCACGTCGCCGTCCTCGAAGCAGCGCAAGACGTGGACGATCGCGTCGACCTCGCGGATATTGCCGAGGAACTGGTTGCCGAGGCCCTCGCCCTTCGACGCGCCGCGCACCAGCCCGGCGATGTCGACGAAGCCGAGCTGGGTCTCGATGATCTTGCCCGAGCCGGCGATCGCGGCGAGCTGCTGCAGGCGCGGGTCGGGCACCGCGACGTTGCCGACATTCGGCTCGATCGTGCAGAACGGATAATTCGCCGCCTGCGCCGCCGCCGTTTCGGTGAGCGCGTTGAAAAGCGTCGACTTGCCGACGTTCGGCAAGCCGACGATGCCGCAGCGGAAACCCATTATATGTGATCCTCGGAAAACTGGTCGCCCGCCTAGTCCGGCGACCGCCTTTTCGCAAGCCGATCGCCCTCAGCTGAATGGGGTCTGGGGGCGTGACGAACCGAATGGTACAAAAATTCGTCGGTTGGTCAACGGTCGGCAACGGTTCGTCGCTCTTTTTCGCTGTTCCGATGAGGATGTCGCGCCACGGCGCCGTCTCGTCATTGAAGGCCGGATGGGGATCGCGGCTTTCCCAACAAGGGAAATGGCGATGCGCGCAGCACTGGGGACGGCCGTCATGGCCTTGTGCTTCCTTTCGCAGCCGGCGCTGGCTGGTTCTGGCGTGGCGCCGCGGGGGAGTGCGTCACGCCAGAGCCAGTCGACCGGCGGCGTTGCTCCCCGGCATGTCGGCGCGACCTCGCAGGTCCTGCGTGCCCGACTTGCGGCTTCCAGCGTGTATGAGCCGCACGGCCTGTTCAGCGATACCGCCCATATGCGCCAGCGGCTGCGCAGTTCGATGTTCGAATTCTACCCGAGCGGCGATGGCTTTCACATCGGCGCCGGTATCAAGATGTTCGAGCGCGTCAATCTGATGGGCGACTCACAGCGCATCTCGCACGGGCTGATCTACAATCCGCGCGGCCAGGGCGATGAGGGACCGCGTTCGGGCTATCGCGGCTACCAGCCGGCCGTGACGATGGGCTATACCCGCCAGATCGGCCAGGCGCTGACGCTCGGGGTCGAGGGCGGCGCGATGCTGACGCACGCCAACAACACGATGCCGCGCTCCTTCCGCCTCGCCAGCACCGGCAGCACGCGTGACAGCAGCGGGTTCAACCCTGTCGCCAACATGGTTGTCGGCGTCCATTTCTGAACGATTTTCGTATCGTTACTGCCGATAGTTGAAACTGATACTGATCCGCTCGCCCTTCGCGCTGCTGGGCATCACCTCATGTCGCAGCCAGCTTTCCCATAGCAGCACCATGCCCGGGCGCGGCGCGACATGGACGAAGGGCTGGAGCGGCTCGGGCGCATCGCTGCGGCGTTGCGGCGCCGCCATCAGCATCGTCAGCCGCGGATCCTCGAAGCGGATCGAGCCCGATCCCGCCGGCACCTCGACATAGAGCGTCCCCGACACCGCGCTGTGCGGATGGATATGCCCGGAATGCGCGCCGCCGGGCTTGAGGATGTTGACCCACAGGCTGTCGAGCTTGAGCTTGCCGTGCAGCTGAAAGGCGCATTCGCTCGCGAACGCCGCAACATGCTTGTCGAGCAGCTTGACCAGATCGCCGAAGCGCGGGTCGCGGTGCGGCAGATCGTTCAGCGAGGCGTAGGAGGTATAGCCGCGATAGCCATGTTCCTTCGACCAGGCGCGCCCGGCGCGATCGTCCGCGGCGAGATCGCGGCAGGCATCCGCCAGTTCGTCGAGCAACAGGGCATGGCCAAGCTCGCCGTCATAGACCGGCGTCGCGAACAGCTGGCGCACGCTCATGCCGCCGGCCCCAGCCGCAGCGCGATATCGTTCATGAAGCGCACGTCGTCCCCCTTGGCGAGCCACGGTGCCTCGGCGGCGACCGCGCCGAGCAGGTCGGACAGATCGTCCATCTCGGCCTTGGCGAAATTGCCCAGCACATGGCCGGTGACGCGGTCCTTGTGGCCGGGATGGCCGATGCCGATCCGCACGCGGCGGAATTCCGGCCCGAGATGCGCATCGGTCGAGCGGATGCCGTTATGCCCCGCCGTTCCGCCACCGCGCCGCACCTTGACCTTGAACGGCGCGAGGTCGAGCTCGTCGTAGAACACCGTCACATCCTCCGGCGCCAGCTTGTAGAACCGCATCGCCTCGCCGATCGCGCGGCCGCTCTCGTTCATGAAGGTCGCCGGCTTGAGCAGCAGGATCTTTTCGCCGCCGATCCGGCCTTCCATCGTCCAGCCCTGGAATTTCTTCTGCGGGAGCGCAAAGTCATGCACCGCGGCGATCGCGTCGACCGCCATGAAGCCGACATTGTGCCGGTGCAGCGCATATTGCGCGCCCGGATTGCCGAGGCCGACCCATAATTGCATCGTCATCGCGTCCGTCAGTTCGCCTCGACCCGGTCGGCATAATGGCCCGCGCGCCGCGTGGCGTCGTCGAGGCAATAGCGCTGCTGGGTCGCGCGGTCGTTGCTGCTCGCGGCCGCCAGGGCCTTGTCGGCACGGGCGGCGAAATCGCTCATCTGCGCGTCCGTGAGGCGCGCGGTGATCGAGCCGAGATAGAAGCTTGCCGCCTCGCGGACCGACTCCATCAGGCGGGCATGTTTCGCCTTTTGATCGTCGGGCAGCTTGTCCTGCGTGTCCGCGACCTGCGAGACCAGCATCTCGCAATAGACGTCGCGATCGACGCCCGCGGGCACGGGTGACGGTTGCTCGGCTGCGATCGCGGTGGCGGGCGTTATCGCAAGAACGAGGCCGGCGAGAAGGGGGATGCGGTTCATGATCAGGTGCCTCGGGGAGGACGGCCAGCCTATCGCGGGCTCTTCATAACGCAATGAACAAACGGGCGGGGAAGCCGTAAAGCTTCCCCGCCCGCTGATATTCCCGCTGACGCGTGAACCGGGTTCGGCTCAGGCCTCGCCCTTGTCCTCGGCATCCGCTTCGGTCGTTTCCGCATCCGCTTCGGCGACATGCTCGTCATGCGCAGCCTCGGCCTCGGCGGCCTCTTCGGCTGCCTGCTCGAGCGCTTCGGACTTGAGCGCCGACGGGGCGATCAGCGTTGCGATGGTGAAGTCGCGATCCTCGATCGCCGACGTGGCGCCCTTGGGCAGCTTGACGTTGGAGATGTGGATCGAGTCACCGACGTCGGTGCCCTTGAGCGAGATCTGGATCTCGCCGGGGATGTCGGCCGCGTCGCAGATCAGCTCGAGTTCATGCCGTACGACGTTGAGCACGCCGCCGCGCTTGATGCCCTTCGACAGCTCCTCGTCGACGAACACGACCGGCACGTTGACGTGAACGGAAGCGTGCTCGCTGATGCGCAGGAAGTCGGCATGGACCGGGCGATCGGTGACGACGTCGAAGGTGACGTCCTTGGGCAATGTGCGGACCGGCTTGCCGCCGTTCTCGATCATCACCACGGAGTTCATGAAGTGGCCGGTCATGAGCAGACGCATCAGCGCCTTCTCTTCGACGTGGATGGCCACGGGTTCTTGCTTGTTGCCGTAGATCACGGCGGGTACGCGGCCTTCACGACGCAGTGAACGGGAGGCTCCCTTGCCAACCTGTTCGCGCGTCTCGGCGGCGAGCGTCAGTACTTCGCTCATCACAGTCTCCGAAACGATAGGGTCAAACTTCCCGCCAGGCCTCCAGGGATGACCCTGACCGGAAGCGCGGGCCTATAGGGGAGAGCCGCGTTTTGCGCAAGCCGTGCGGCTATTCGACGCGGTCCACCTGCAATCCCCGCACGCGCAACATCACCGGCAGCGAATCTGCGCCGACGAGGTGGCCTACGCCGACGGCGATCATCACACGGCCTGGTCGGGTCATCCGCGCGGCGATCTGGCCTGCCCAACTGGCGTTCCGCGCAGCTACCACCTCGGCCGCGATCTCCGGTGCCGCGCGGAAGGCCGGGGCGATCGTCGCGGCGATGCGGCGCTCGTCACCCGCCGCCCATGCTGCGAGTGTCGCGTGATATTCGGCGGAGCCATGCGCCGCGTCGTCGATCGCGCGATCGAGCAGCACGCGTTGTGCCCGTTCCGGCAGCCGGTCGAAAGTCGCGAACTGTTCGGCAGCGGTTTCCAGCCCGCTGGTCGGTCGGTGGCGCTCGGCAAAGCGCGCCGACAGCACCGCCTCGACGCCATTCTCGCGCGTGATGCCGTTGGCCGCATTGGGCGCGCCGGCGATGATCAGCGCGGCGGCCCAGCTCTTCTTGCCGTCGAGCGCGCCTGCATCGATCCCGCCGGCCCGCAGCGCATCGCCCAACGCGGCGCGGCGCGCGGGGGAAATGCGGCCGGCGAGCGGCGGCAGGCCGTTCGCGCCCGCCATCGCCTCGAACGTCCGCGTCGTGCCCGCCGGATCGTCGGGCAATTCCATCACCAGCGCATCCGCCTGCTCGATCGCCTCACGAATGGCCGGTGTCTGCCAATGCACATTGGCGGGCAGGACATGGATCGTGCCGAGCAGCCAGATCGTCGTGTCGGCATCGCTCACCCGCCACAAGGCCGGCCGCGCCTCGATCGGGCGCGGCCGGCCACAGGCGGTCGGCAGGAACAGGGCGAGCGCGACGACCGGGGCGAGCCGCGCCAGCCAGCTCGGCCGGCGCATGCTCAATAGGGCACCCGCATGGCCTTCAGATGATGCTTGCGCAGCCACATCTGCACGCTCTGCTTGCCGGCGAGGTGCCCCGCGCCGACCGCGATGAACACCGTTCCCGGCTTCTTCATCCGCTCGGCGATCCACGTCGCCCAGCGCGCATTGCGCTCGGTCAGCAGCACCCGGGCGATCTCGGGCTGTTCGCTCATGCCCTCGTTGAGCGTCCGGCCGAGCGCTTCGGGGTCGCCCTTGGCCCAACTCGACACCATCTTGTCGATCTCGGTCGCGGTCTTGGGCAGGTCCTCGACGGTCTTTTCGAGGAAGGTGATCTGCACCGGCTCGGCCAGGCTGTTGAAATAGCCGAATTGCTGCTCGGCCGTCTCCAGCCCGATCACCGGCTTGTGTTCGGCCGCCGCCGCCTCGCTCAGAACATGTTCGGGTCCCTGGTTGGGATCATAGCCGAGCTTAAGCACCGGCAGCAGCGACAGATTGACTGCTGCGGTCCACGGCTTGGCGCGATCCAGCGCGGCCGGCGGAATGCCGAGATCGGTCAGCGCCTTTACATAGGCGCCGCGGTTCGGCTCGGGGAGCTTCTCGGTCAGCGTCGGGCCGTCGGTGGTGAAGCCGGTTTTCATCACCAGCGCCTGCATCGCCGCGGGGTCTGGCATGACCAGTTCGAGTACCAGCGTATCGCTCTTGTCGAACGCCTTCTTCACCGCTTCGTCGAACCAGCTCAGCCCGGGTTTGAGCACATGGATCGTGCCGAACAGGTAGATCGTGGTGTCCTTGTCCTTGACCACCCACAGCGCGGGGTCGGCATCGACCATCGGCACCGGCGCGGCGGTGGCGGCGGGGGCCGGGGCCGCCGCGGTCTGCGCCCCCAGGGCGAGCGGGGTGGCCAACGCCGCCAGCGCGACGGCGTATTTCAACAGGGTGCGCATGGGGAGATCCTTCGTATCGGTGGGGAAGGTTGGGGTGGTCAGATGAACTTGCGGTAAAGATAGACGCCGCCGGTCGTCAGCATGACGGCGAGGAACATGATGAAATGCTGTGGCTCGGGTGCCAGTCCGCCCTTCCACAGCAGCAACCACACCGGATAGCCGCCGAGCAGTATGTTGGTGCCCCAGCTTCCGGCGATCAGATTGTCGCGCCGCTCGAACTCGTCGATCGCGCGATAGTAACGGAAGCTGCCGACCGTCACTGCCCCGACGATGACGATCGCGGCGATGATGGCGAACGCTGGCGGCAGCGAACCGCCGCTGAGCAGGTTGGCGGCGCGCGGCTCCAGGAACGCCGTGACGAAGCCGACCACGCCGCCGATCGCAGCGAGCACCAGAAAATACAGCGTCAGCCGTCGCGATCGCGCGCGGGCTGCCGCTTCGCCCGGGCCGATTTCACGCGGAGATGTCATTGTCTGTCTCGTCATCGAAAACCTCCTCGATCTTCAAGTCGAACAATCGGCCGATGCGGAAGGCAAGCGGCAGGGACGGGTCGTATTTGCCCGTCTCGATCGCATTGACCGCCTGGCGCGACACGCCAAGCCGGCCGCCGAGTTCCGCCTGGCTCCAGTCGCGTTCGGCGCGCAGCACCTTGAGCCGGTTCTTCACGATCGCCTCCATATCGGCGCACGCACATTTGCGGTCACAACAGCATTATCGTCGCCAGCGACAAAGTGAGGGTGAACAATGCCGAACCCAGCACGATCCACTCGTCGCGTCGCCTGGTCTGGCCGGAACAGGACTTCACTGTCTCTGTCATCTTTCACTGTCCTTATGTCAGTGTTCCATTACTAAATGTCAGGGAGACGTGCAGATGTCAACAAGCCCTGACAATTTAATTTCGGTGCGCGCCGGAACCGCAGGATTGCTAGCGGATCCGCGTCACGCGGATGCCGCGTTGGCGCAAAAGGTCGATCACCGATCCTTCGCCGATGAAATGGCCGGCGCCGGCGGCGAACAGCACGGTTCCCGGCTGGTCGAGTCGTGCCACGAGCGCTGTCGCCCATGAGCGGTTGCGATCGGCCATCAGCGGCCCGTCGAGCGCCGAGGTTCCACTCGACGCCGCGAGATCGCGCGCCAGTGCCGAATCCGGTCCGATCTCGCCCTTCGCCCAACCTTCCGCCGGCGCGCGCAGCCCCGCCAACGTCGGCGGCGGGGCGTCGAGCGCGGCGTCGAGCATGCGCCGCTGTTCTTCCTCGGGGATCGCGTCGAGCGAGGCCATCACCCGCGCGCCGTCCTCGATCGGCACCACCTTCCGGCGCGTTGCGCGGAAGCGCTGTTCGAGCCAGTCGTCGGCGCCCGGCCCGGGAACCGCGCCGACGCGAACTTCGCGGACGAAGCCAACCGACATGGCGACGATCCAGGTCGGCAACCCATCGAGCAGGGTGATTGCCGGCGTCGGCAGGTCATGCGTGAAGCGCGCCAGCGCGGCGCGGTGGCTGCGCGAAACGCGCGCGGCGATCGGCGGCAGCGGGCGGGTCGAGATGGTACCGTCGAGCGCGTCGGCGGCGGTCCGTGCGTCGACCGATTCGACCATCAGCGTGTCCGCCGCCGCGACCACCCGGTCGAACGCCGCGCTGCGCCAGCGAAAGCCGGGCGGCAAGACGTGAAGCGTGCCGAACAGATAGATTTTGGTGTCGCGATCGCTGATCAGCCAGATCGCCGGATCGGGGGCGACACGCCGGATCGGGCGGCGCGGAGCGGCTTGCGTCCCCGCGCTCCACAGCATCGCCAACGCCAGCAAAGCCGTCACGCCGCCCCGGGGCAGCCGCGCGAATCGTCGGCCTGTCATCACCGCGCAAGGTGGAAGCGCCGCGCCTTGCCGTCAATCGCTCCCCGACCGCGGCACCATTGACCGCTCCCGACCCATACGCCAAAGCGCGCGCGTTCATTTGCCGCAGTTGCGAAGGTGCAGATTTTGACGGGCCAACCGCTGAGTTTCCAGCGCATGATCCTCACGCTCCATGACTATTGGAGCGCACGCGGCTGCGTGATCCTGCAGCCCTATGACATGGAGATGGGCGCAGGCACCTTCCATACCGCCACGACGCTGCGCGCGCTCGGCCCCGATCCGTGGAACGCGGCATTCGTCCAGCCGTGCCGCCGCCCGACCGATGGCCGCTATGGCGAGAATCCCAACCGGCTGCAGCATTATTACCAGTATCAGGTGATCCTGAAACCGAGCCCGCCGGATCTGCAGGAACTGTATCTCGGGTCGCTCGCCGCGATCGGCATCGACTTCACGCATCACGACATCCGCTTCGTCGAGGACGACTGGGAAAGCCCGACGCTCGGTGCCTGGGGGCTCGGCTGGGAAGTGTGGTGCGACGGCATGGAGGTGACGCAGTTCACCTATTTCCAGCAGATGGGCGGTTTCGACTGCAAGCCCGTCGCGGGCGAACTGACCTACGGGCTCGAGCGGCTGGCGATGTACATCCAGAACAAGGACAGCATCTACGACCTCGCCTTCAACGACAGCGGCGTGAGCTATGGCGACGTGTTCCTCGAAAACGAGAAGCAGATGTCGACATGGAATTTCGAGGTCGCCAACACCGACAGCCTGTTCGACCAGTTTCGGAAGCATGTCGCCGAATGCGAGAACTGCCTCGAACACAAGTTGCCGATCCCGGCCTATGAGCAGGCGATCAAGGCCAGCCATGTCTTCAACCTGCTCCAGGCGCGCGGGGTGATCTCGGTCGCCGAACGCCAGGCCTATATCGGCCGCGTCCGCGACCTGGCGAAAGGCAGCTGCCAGGCGTGGATGGAGAAGAACGGGTGGGCGGCATGAGCGCGCCGGAAAATCCTCCCCGGAACGGGGAGGGGGACCGCGCGAAGCGCGGTGGAGGGGGCGCGCCACGTGCGCTGCGCCCGGAAACCGTCGTCGCGCGCCAACTTCGCAAGGAGATGAGCCTGCCCGAAGTCATGCTGTGGCAGCGGCTTCGCGGGCGCAAAACCGGCGTCAAGTTTCGCAACCAGCATCCAGTCGGCCCATACGTCGTGGATTTCTACTGCCGAGAAAGCCATTTGGTCATCGAAGTGGATGGCGAAGCGCATAACCGGAGTGACCGGCCTGCGGGCGATGAGGCTCGGGACGCCTTTCTGCGCCAGAACGGTTATCGTGTGATGCACGTACCAGCATCGGACATTCTTCGGGATGTGGATGACGTGGCTGCCTCGATTTCATTGCTTGTGGCGCCCCCCTCCACCATCGGCCTGCGGCCGACGGTCCCCCTCCCCCTGCGGGGGAGGATTTGAGATGACCGACTTCCTCCTCGAACTCCGCTCGGAAGAAATCCCCGCGCGCATGCAGGACAAGGCGCGCGACGATCTCGCCCGGCTGTTTGCCGCCGAACTCGACAAGGCCGGCCTCAAGGCTGCCGCGCTCGAAACCTATGCCACGCCGCGTCGCCTGACGCTGATCGCGCGCGACCTGCCGGCCGAAACCGCCGCGGTCAGCGAGGAGATCAAGGGACCGCGCACCACTGCGCCCGAACAGGCGCTCGACGGCTTCCTGCGCAAGACCGGGCTGACGCGCGACGTGCTCGTCGAGCGCGACGGCGTGCTCTATGCGGTGATCGACAAGCCCGGCCGCGCCACGGCGGGCGTCCTGGCCGAAGCGATCCCCGCGATCATCCGTGCCTTCCCCTGGCCCAAGGCGATGCGCTGGGGCGCGGCCTCGCAGTCGACCGAGAGCCTGCGCTGGGTGCGCCCGCTGCACGGCATCGTCGCCTTGTTCGGCGATGACGTGGTTTCGTGCGAGATCGCCGGCGTGGCCAGCGGTGCCGCGACGCTCGGTCACCGGTTCCACCACCCCGGCGTGATCACGATCGGCTCGGCCGCCGACTATGTCGAAAAGCTGCGCGCCTGCCACGTCATCGTCGACCATGACGAGCGCCGCGCGATCATCCGCGAAGGTGCTTCGGCACTTGCCGCCGCGGCCGGGCTCGAACTGATCGAGGACGAGGGACTCGTCGCCGAAAATGCCGGGCTGACCGAATGGCCGGTGCCGCTGCTCGGCCGCTTCGACGAAGCGTTTCTCGATGTGCCGCCCGAGGTGATCCAGCTCACCGCGCGCGTGAACCAGAAATATTTCGTTTGCCGCGACGCCGCCGGCAACCTCGCCAACGCCTTTGTCTGCACCGCCAATATCGACGCGGTCGATGGCGGCGCGAAGATCGTCGAGGGCAACCGCAAGGTGCTCGCCGCCCGCCTCAGCGACGCGCGCTTCTTCTACGAGACCGACCTCAAGGTGCCGCTCGACGAGCAGGCGAAGAAGCTCGAAAAGATCGTCTTCCACGACAAGATCGGCACGCTCGCCGAAAAGGTCGACCGCGTCGCCAAGCTGGCGCGCTGGCTGGCGGAGACGGGCATGGTGCGCGGCGCCGACCCCGACATGGCCGAGCGTGCGGCACGCCTCGCCAAGGCCGACCTCGTCACCGGCATGGTCGGCGAGTTCCCCGAACTGCAGGGCCTGATCGGCGGCTATTATGCCCGCGCGCAGGGCGAGCCGATCGGCGTCGCCGCCGCGATCCGCGACCACTACAAGCCGGTCGGGCAGGGCGATATCGTCCCGACCGCGCCGGTCACCGTGGCGGTGGCGCTGGCCGACAAGCTCGACACGCTGTCGCTGTTCTTCCTCAACGGCATGCCGCCGAGCGGCTCCAAGGATCCTTTCGCGCTGCGCCGCGCCGCGCTCGGCGTGCTCGAACTGATCACCGTCAACGGCATCCGGGGTGGTCTTTCTCATGCAGCCGTCGTTGCGCCGGCGTTGTTCATCGGCCGCAAGCTGGGTGGCAGCGCGCGACAGAGCTTCAGCGAGATGGTCGACCTGCGCAAGGAACTCGGCCTCGATATCTCCGAGCAATGGCAGCTCCGCGAAGGTGCGCAGGTCGAGCAGAAGCTGCTGTCGGGCGATCTGCACGGTGCTGTCTACGATACCTATATCGCGCCGACCTGGGACAAGCTGCTGGGCTTCTTCGCCGATCGCCTCAAGGTCCAGCAGCGCGAGGCGGGCGTGCGCCATGACCTGATCGATGCGGTGTTCGCGCTGGGCGGCGAGGACGATTTCGTCCGCCTGCTCGCCCGCGTCCATGCGCTGCAGGCGTTCGTCACCACCGAGGACGGCGTCAACCTGCTCGCCGGCTACAAGCGCGCTGCCAACATCCTCAAGAAGGAGGGCTTTGGCGGTACCGAGAACAAGCCGCTGTCCTACGCGCCCGAACCAGCCGAAAGCGCGCTCGTCGCGGCGCTCGATTCGGCCGAGCCGCGCGCGCGTGCGGCGGTGGCGGCGGAGGATTTCGAGGGGGCGATGGCGGCACTGGCGAGCTTGCGGGGGCCGATCGACCGCTTCTTCGAGGACGTGACGGTCAACGATCCTGATCCTGATAAGCGTATTACCCGGCTCGGTCTGCTATTGCGCGTCCGTGACGCGGTTCATGCCGTGGCGGACTTCTCGAAGATCGAAGGGTGAGAAATCAGGGCGTTTTGACCACTTTACTCACCGTCACCCCGGACTCGTTCCGGGGTCCACCGTGCCGCGTCGGCAAACCGCGCCGGATTTGCGGAGCGGTGGATGCCGGCACAAGTCCGGCATGACGGAGAAGGTTGGAGGCTGACGAGGTGACCCGTTCCCGCTTGCGGGAGCGGAAACGGTGAGGATGGTCATTCAATTCGGCGGCACGACGGCACAAGACCGTCCCCGCTCCGACCGGCGGCGCTAAGCGTCGCTACGTCTTGCTCCTTTCCCGGCACCGGGAACGGGGCTTAAAATTCAGGGACGGCACGATGACGCAATATGTCTACCGCTTTGGCGGCGGTGTTTCGGATGGCGGCAAGGGGGACAAGAACCTCCTCGGCGGCAAGGGCGCGAATCTCGCGGAGATGGCGTCGATCGGCCTGCCCGTGCCCCCCGGCTTCACCATCTCGACCGAGATGTGCACGCGTTATTATGATGAGGGCGGCGCCTTCCCCGCCAGCCTCACGGACGAGGTCGCCACCGGCATCTCCCATATCGAGCAGGTCACGGGCCGCAAGTTCGGCGACGCCGCCGATCCGCTGCTCGTCTCGGTCCGCTCGGGTGCACGCGCCTCGATGCCGGGGATGATGGATACCGTCCTCAACCTCGGTCTCAACGATGCCACCGTGCAGGGCCTCGCCGCGACCTCGGGCGATGCGCGCTTCGCGTGGGACAGCTATCGCCGCTTCATCCAGATGTATGCCGACGTCGTGCTCGAGCTCGACCATGACAGTTTCGAGGAAGCGCTCGAAATCGCCAAGGAAGACAAGGGCTATTTCCTCGACACCGACCTCACCGCAGCCGACCTGCAGGCGCTGGTCGCCGAGTATAAGGGCCTGGTCGAGCAGCAATGGGGCAAGCCCTTCCCGCAGGACGTCCACGACCAGCTGTGGGGCGCTGTCGGCGCGGTGTTCGGCTCGTGGCAGTCGGAGCGCGCCAAGGTCTATCGCCGGCTCAACGATATTCCGGCCGAATGGGGCACGGCGGTCAATGTCCAGGCGATGGTGTTCGGCAATATGGGCGAGACCTCGGCAACGGGCGTGGCGTTCACGCGCGATCCGGCCAAGGGCGACCGGGCTTATTATGGCGAGTTCCTGATCAACGCGCAGGGTGAGGATGTCGTCGCGGGGATCCGCACGCCGCAATATCTCACCCATGCCGCGCGGGTCGCCGCCGGGGCCAAGCCGGCCTCGATGGAAGAGGCGATGCCCGAGACCTTCACCGAACTCGCCGCCGTGTTCGACCTGCTCGAGACGCATTACCGCGACATGCAGGACATCGAGTTTACCGTGCAGCAGGGCAAGCTGTGGATGCTGCAGACCCGGTCGGGCAAGCGCACCGCCAAGGCCGCGCTCAAGATCGCGGTCGACATGGCCGAGGAAGGGCTGATCACGCGCGAGGAGGCGGTCGCCCGCGTCGATCCCGCCGCGCTCGACCAGCTGCTCCACCCGACGCTCGATCCGGCGGCGAAGCGCGACGTGCTGACCAAGGGGTTGCCGGCGAGCCCGGGCGCGGCGTCGGGCACGGCGGTGTTCGACAGCAATACTGCGGAGAAGCGTGCGGCAGCGGGCGAGAGCGTGATCCTGATTCGCGTCGAGACCAGCCCCGAGGACATTCACGGCATGCATGCCGCCAGGGGTATCCTCACCGCGCGCGGCGGCATGACCAGCCACGCGGCAGTCGTCGCGCGGGGCATGGGCCGCCCGTGCGTCTCCGGTGCCGGTACGATCGCGATCGATGCCAAGGCCGGCGTGATGCGCGTTGGCGGGCGAGAGGTGCGCGATGGCGATATCATCACCATCGACGGTTCGACCGGCGAAGTGATGATGGGCGAAGTGCCGACCGTGCAGCCCGAGCTGGCCGGCGATTTCGGCACCTTGATGGTGTGGGCCGATGGCGTCCGCCGGCTCAAGGTCCGCGCCAACGCCGAGACGCCGCTCGACGCCAGGGTCGCACGCGAGTTCGGGGCCGAGGGCATCGGGCTGTGCCGCACCGAGCATATGTTCTTCGATGCCGCCCGCATCACCGCGGTGCGCCAGATGATCCTTGCCGAGGATGAGGCCGGCCGCCGCACCGCGCTCGACAAGCTGCTGCCCGAACAGCGCAGCGATTTCGTCCAGCTGTTCGAGGTGATGGCCGGACTGCCGGTGACGATCCGCCTGCTCGATCCGCCGCTGCACGAATTCCTGCCGCACGAGGAAGCCGAATTCGTTGAGGTGGCCCGCGCTGCCGGGGTCGATATCGACATTCTCAAGCGCCGCGCCGCCGAGCTGCATGAGTTCAACCCGATGCTCGGCCATCGCGGGTGCCGGCTCGGCGTGACCTATCCCGAAATCTACGAGATGCAGGCCCGTGCGATCTTCGAGGCGGCGATCGAGGTGGCGGAGAAATCCGGCGCCGCGCCGATCCCCGAGGTGATGATCCCGCTCGTCGCGACGCGCCGTGAGCTGGAGCTGATGAAGGCGGTGGTCGACAAGGCCGCGCAGGCGGTGTTTGCCGACAAGGGCCGCACGATCGAATATCTCGTCGGCACGATGATCGAACTGCCGCGCGCCGCGCTGATGGCGGGTAAGATCGCCGAGGTCGGCGCATTCTTCTCGTTCGGCACCAACGACCTGACCCAGACCACCCTCGGCGTCAGCCGCGACGACGCCGCGCGCTTCCTGACGACCTATGTCGAGCGCGGCATCTACGCCAGGGACCCGTTCGTCAGCCTCGACATCGAGGGTGTCGGCCAGCTGATCGAGATGGCGGCCGAGCGGGGCAGGGCGACCCGCCCCGACATCAAGCTCGGCATCTGCGGCGAACATGGCGGCGATCCCGCCTCGATCGCCTTTTGCGAGCAGATCGGGCTCGATTACGTCTCGGCCTCGCCCTACCGCGTGCCGATCGCGCGGCTCGCGGCGGCGCAGGCGGCGCTGGCGCGGAAATAGCTGCCGTGCACGCGCGTGCGCAGGAGCCCGGGCGCTCGGTGAGGGCGAGATGAGGTTTCCAGCGCTCGTGGCGCTGTCGTTCCTGCTCGGCGTGCCGATCGCGACGGTCGCGCGCACGCCGTCGCCAGCGCGGATCGAGGCCGGCGAGCTCAACCGCCTCCTCCTCGCCGGCACCTCCGCCACCGCGACGATGCGTGCGTGGTGCGCCGAGCACGGTATTGCCGACCCGGCGATCCACGCCGAGGTGATCGAGGTCACCGCGCCGCCGGCGACCGCGACGCAACGTCGGGAGTTGCAGGTCGATCGCCGCGAACCGCTCGGTTACCGTCGCGTCCGGCTTGGCTGCGCCGGCCATGTGTTGAGCGAGGCGCAGAACTGGTATGTGCCCGCGCGCCTGACGCCCGCCATGAACGCGGTGCTCGACACCAGCGACACGCCGTTCGGCACCGTCGTTGCACCGCTCCACATCACCCGCCGCACCCTTGCCGCCGACATGCTGTGGCGCCATGGCGCGAAGCCGCCACCCGCGCTGTTCCGCCACCGCGCGCTCGTCCTCGACGGCGCTGGCCGCCCGATCGCCGAAGTGATCGAAACCTATCAGCGAGCGGCGGTCGAGCTGCGCTGAACCGCCCGGCCGCGGCTGTGGCGCGGTAAAACCGTCGCGCTGATTCACATTCATCCCGACAGCGCCGATCACACTGGCTGTACGATTCGTTCGGCTCTTTCTTATCGTCGACAAAGCATGCTCCGGTCGCGATCGCGCACCTCCCTGATGTGCCCGCGCAACTCCCAGTTTTCCCGATCAGGGAGATCATTCAAGTCATTGAACAAAAGTGTAAAACTGGGCGCGTGATCGCCATGTATCAGGGAGAATCCGAAAGATGCCACGGAACAGGGAGGAACAGCGAGTATCAGGGAGCCGACCGGTCTGCGAACAGGGAGGTAACAGGGAGCGATCCGGCAGCGCATTGGGCAGGCGTTGCGGTATCGTGTGGGATCGGCCTAGGATGCGACGATGAAACCGTGGCTTCGCTATCTCACCTGTGCGCTCGTCGGCATCGTCGCCGGCGCCGGCCTTGCCGGATGGAGCGTGCGCGCAGGCGCATTGGGTTCGGGCGTCACGATCGGTCCGTGGATGACCGGCAACGACTTCGGGACAGCGCAAGCGAGCGCGAAGACCCGTGCCATCGTCGCGCTGCGTGGTCTGCTTGCCCTGCCCGCATCGGAGGCGCGCTATTACACCGCCGCGACCGACGACACCGGCCAGCCGCTCGACGGTCGCTGTCGCTATCGCCTGTCGGGTGGTGCGCTGCCGGCGAAATGGTGGAGCATCACCGTTTACGATAGTGCCGGCTATCTCGTGAAGAATGTGGCCGGGGTCTATGCGGTCGGCAGTGCATCGCTCGGCCCCGACGAGCAGGCGCGCTGGAACGTGGTGCTCTCACCCGATCGCCAGCCCGGGCACTGGCTGCCGACCGGTGGCATCGACCATGTCGAACTGACGTTGCGCGTCTATCTTCCGGCCGATGCGGGGCGCGGCAACCTCGCGCGGACGCAATTGCCCGCGATTACCCGGGAGGCGTGCGCATGATCCGCCGTTGGGGGCCGCCGGTGTTGCTCGGGCTGGCGTTGGCCGGGGCGGCCTATCTCGTCACGCTGGTACAGACGCCGCGCATGTTGATGAGCCTTGCGACATGGCGCGTGGCCAAAGCCGGCGGCACCAACACGATGTCCCAGCCGCCGCTCGCCACGGCGGACTCGCGTGCGATCGTCCGGCCGAGCCCCGATCTGGCCTATTCGACCTGCCCGTTCGATCTCTCCAGGGGTCCGGTGCTGATCGACGTCGCGCCGGTACCGGCGCCCTATTGGTCGCTGTCGGTGTTCGACCCGCGTACCGACGTCGCCTTCGTGCGCAACAACCTCCAGGCCGGCGGCCAGCCGATCCGCGTCGCGTTGATCGGCAGCAGCGGCGGCCAGGCGCCGCCGGGCTATGAGCCGGTGCCGGTCAAGGGTGACAGCGGCATCGCGCTGGTGCGCATCCTGGTCGACGACCGCGCGCACTTCCCGCAGATCGACGCGGCGCGCAGGGCAAGCCGCTGCCGGGCGGTGTCGCCGCCCTGACGATCAGGCCTCGAGCTTGCCGAAGCGCTCGTTGAACTCGTCTTCCTTGCCGAAGCGCAGCAGGCCCGCCTGGGTCCGCCACTGCTCGCGCGTGATGAAGCCCGCGGGAACGCCGAGCCGCTGCTCCAGCGCCATTTCGTCCTCCTGCGACAGCTGGACGATGTCGTCATAGGTCGTGACGCCGAGCGCGAAGAGGCGGTTGCTGATGAGCGGTTCGACGCCGCTGAGCCGCGTCAGGTCGTCGCGCCGGCCCGAGCCGAACCATGTCTTGGCCGGCTCGTCCGGCGCGGCTTCTAACAGATCCGGGGCTGGGGCGGGGTCCGGTGTGGCCGGTTCGTCACGGGCAGCCGCAATGTCGGTGACCGGCTCCGCTGCGACGGCGGGCGCTTCGCTCACAGGCGCTTCGGCAACCGTCTCCGGCGCGACATGGGAAAGAGGGGCGATCACTTCGGCGGCCGCGACTGGCTCGACCGGTTCGGTGGTATCGGGCGCCTCATGCACCTCTTCGAACACGGCGTCCTCGATGACGGGTGCCTCTGCGGCGACCGGCGCGAGATCGGCTGTGTCGCCCCCGGCTTCGACCGGAGGTGATATCGCGGGTTCGGCATGGCCGTCGCCGAGCGGCGCCTCGGGTGCGCGAAGGTCGGGCGCCGGCTCGGGTGCGCGCAACGGCGTCACGCCGCTGATCGGCGCGGGCGGCAGTTCGGAGAGGGCTGCGGCGACGCTGGCGATTGGACGCGCATCGGTGCTGTCGGCGACCGACTCGGGCGCGATCGGACGCGGCGCGGCCGGCACCACGGGTAGCGGTTCGTCGATTGCCGCTGCCGTGACCGCGGGCTCGTCGACCGCTGGCTCGACCGGCGACCGTTCGGCCACGGGTTCAGCGACGAAGGCTGCTTGCGGCGTGGACGACGGCGGCACGATCGCCAGCGGCACGACATTGGCTGGTCGCGCGGCCGCTTCGGCCTTCAGCGTGCCGATGCTGGCGAGCGCTTCGGCATGTTGTCGCTGCAGCGTGCCGTGGTCGCGCTCCAGTTCGGCGATCCGCTGGCGTGTGGCGCGCAATTCGGTATCGGCGCCTTCAGCATAGCTGGCATATTCCTCGCGCTCCTCGTCATAGAGCCGGCGCCATTTCTTGCCGCCGGTCAGGCTGGCAATCAGAAGCATGATCGCCGCGAGACCGAGCAGGACGATGATGACGATGTTCGTTGGATTGCCGAGCGACATGCGCGTGATCTTCCCCCAGATCGATACGAAGCGTTAATGACGTTTGCCGCGAACGGCGCTTCGTAGCAAGCGGGATGGTCAGACTTAGATGCCGCCCTTGAAGGCGTCGGAAATCGAGCAGGCGGCGGGCCCCAGGATGACGACGAACAGCGTCGGCAGGATGAACAGGATCAGCGGCACGGTCATGATTGCCGGGAGGCGCGCGGCCTTCTCCTCGGCGCGCATCATGCGCTCGTTGCGGAATTCGGCCGACAGCACGCGCAGCGCGGAAGCCAGCGGCGTACCGTACTTCTCGGTCTGTACCATGGTTGTCACCACGCCCTTCACCGCGTCGAGCTTGACGCGCATGGCGAGGTTCTCGAACGCCGCGCGGCGCTCGGACAGGAAGCCCAGCTCGATCGCCGTCAGCGTGAATTCGTCGCCCAGTTCGGGATAGGCCTTGCCCAGTTCCTTGGCGACGCGGTGGAAGGCGGCGTCGACGGTGAGTCCCGCTTCGGCACAGATCACCAGCAGATCGAGCGCATCGGGCAGGCCCTTGCGGATCGCGTCCGAGCGCTTCTTGACCTTGTTGTTGAGAAACAGGTCGGGCGCCTTGTAACTGATGATGAAGGTGATCGCGACCAGCCCGTAGCGCTTGATCGGGGTCCAGTCGGAAAAGCTGTCGGTGCCGTAGACGAGATAGACCATCAGGCCGCCGAACACGATCGGCAGCACGAGCCGGCCGAAGATCACCGCGACGGCCCATTCCTTGGAACGGATGCCGGCCTGCATCAGCTTGATCTGCGCCGCCTTGACCTGGCTGTCCTGGAGCACCTTGAGGTTGGACAGCAGCGAGCGGATGCGATCGGTGGTCTGGTTCTGCTTGACGAGCTTGGCGCGGCGCTTGGTCGAGGCGGTGATGCCGGCCTTGAGCTGCTCGCGACGATCGTTGAGCGCCTTGACGCGCTTGGTCATCGGGTCGCGCACCGTGGTCACGGCATAGATCGCCAGCAGCACCGCAAACGCCGCCACGCCGGAAAGCAGGGTAGCGACCCAGAGGACGTCGACGCCGAGAATGGTGGGGCTGTGAGCTGCCATGGTCATCAAATCTCGAAGTTGATCATCTTGGCCATGATGAAGGCCCCGATGCCCATCCACAGCATGCCGCCGGCACCGGCGACCATCAGTCGCTGGTCGATGAAGAAGGTCTGCATATAGCTGCCGTTGATCACCCAGATCATGCCGAACACGATGAACGGCAGCGAGCCGATGATATAGGCCGACGCCTTGGATTCGGACGACATCGCCTTGATCTTGAGCTTCATCTGGCCACGCATGCGCAGCACGGTCGCGAGGTTGGCAAGCGTCTCGGCAAGGTTGCCGCCGGTCTCGCGCTGGATCGCTATGGTGATGCAGAAGAACTGGAATTCGGGCGTGCCGAGGCGGTCGGCGGTATCCTGCAGCGCGGCGTCCATCGTCCGGCCGATCTTCATCTTGTCCGACACGGTGCGGAATTCCTCGCCGACGGGTCCCTCGACCTCCGCGCCGACAACGCCGATCGTCTCGCTGATCGGCAGGCCCGAGCGCAGGCCGCGCACCAGCAACTCGATCGCATCGGGGAATTTGGAATTGAACTTGGCGCCGCGACGCTTGATGAAGAATCCGACGACCATGTGCGGGATGCCGGCACCGAGGATCAGGCCGACGAACAGCGCGAGCAGGATCGGCAGGCCCTTGATCGCAAGCAGCAGGCCGACGACCAGCGTGATTCCGAGGGTCGCCATGCCATACTGGCCCACGGTCCAGGTCTTGCCGGTCATCGCGAGACGTTTCTTGAGTACGGCGGGACGCGGAAGGAAACGCATCGCGGCGGCATCGACGCGGTTGCCGCGGTTCTGCGTGATGCGACGCATCTGCGCCTCGACCGCGATTCCCGCCGACTCGCTGTGTCGCGCACGCAGTGCGGTCATGCGCCGCGCGCTGGCGCGGGCCGGTGACGGGCCGTTGAGCGCGAGCGCCAACAGACCGAGGACCATAACGGCCCCGGCACCAACCATGAGGATCGACATCACAGGCATGACGGTACTTAGCGCTCCGCGTCGTTACCGTTTGGTTTATTTGGCCTTCGCCGACCGCTTCGGCATGAAGGATTTCAGGTCGGCGAACTTGCCCATCAAGGACGTGCCCTTGTTGGTGGGCTTCTTCTTGGCTGCGCCCGGCGTTGCGTCTGGCTCGTAGCCGAGCGCCATAAGCGTGTTGGCGAGTTCGACCATCGGTGCGACCGTTTTCGAGCCCTTGCCGGCATCGGCGAAGGGCTTGCCGAGCTTGGCCGATTGCGCGGCGAGCTTGGCGTCGAACTGGATGAGGATATCGATCTTGCGCTCGATCGAGCCTTCGAAGTCCTTGCGGTTGATCTCAATCGCGCCGCTCGCATGGACCTTGTTGGCGACGACGTACACCTGCGTCTGCGGGGCGTTCGACTTGAGCCAGGACAGGATGCGGATCGTGTCGCGCGCTGCTGCCAGCGTCAGTTCGGTCACCACCACGGCAGCCTGGATGTCGGCGATCAGGTGGGGATGCTGCACCAGCATGTTACGCGGCAGATCGACGACCGTGCACTCGAACGCGGCGCGCATCTCTTCCTGGAGCTGGTAGAACGCGCTGCCATCGGTGACGAGCGGCGAGTTGATCGGCGCTTCGGCCGACAGGACCGACAGCGTCTCGCTCGACTTGACCATCGCGCGCTCGATGAACAGTCCGTCGATGCGGCTGGGATTCTCGATCGCGTCGGTCAGGCCGCGGCCCGGCTCGAGATCGAGCGCCAGCGCGCCGGTGCCGAAATGCACGTCGAGATCGAGCAGCGCGGTCGTGCGCTTGCCCTTCTCGCTGAGCATCCAGGCGATCGAGGTCGCCATGGTCGAGGCACCGACACCGCCGCGCGCGCCGATGAAGGCGGTGGCACAATGCGGACGCTCGCCGCTCGAGTCGGTGTTCTTGGGCGCGTTGAGCGTGATCTGCGCGTGGGTGAAGGCTTCGCGCAGCACGTCGGGGTTGAGCGGCTTGAGCAGATAGTCCTGTATGCCGCTGACGACGAGATCGCGGTAGAGGCGCACGTCGTTGACCTGGCCGGCGGCGATCACCACCGTACCCGGCTCGCAGACCTCGGCGAGCGCGTTGATGTCGTTGAGCGGGTCGCCCGACTCGGACAAGTCGACGAACAGGATCATCGGGCTCGCGGAGACCGAGAGCGACTGCACGGCGTTGCGCAGGCCACCCTTGTTCACCTTTTCGGGGGCCCAGCCCATCTCGACCGCAACGGGGCGGATCGCCTCGGCGGTCGTCTCATCGCAAACATAGGCAACGAAGGGCTCTCGCTGGCCAACGCGGCCGGAATTGAACGGCGCGTTCATGCTATTTGCTCCCCGTGCTTTCGCTCTTCACGACCGTGCCGCCGCCGCCGGTCGGCGCGGCCTTGCGGAAGATGTCGATCGCCTTGGTGGCCGACGCCGGGTCGATCGTGTCAGCGCCCGGCTGGCCGCGCACCAGATCGGCCGGATTGGCGACCATGGCGGCGAGGTTGGCGTTGATCGCGCAGCCCTGGTTGGACGAGGTATTGCTTTCGAATTCGGGCTGGCCGACGCGACTGAAGTCGGGGCATCCCGGGACCGTTGCCTTGGTCCGGCTGACGACGATGCGCGCCGTTCCCGGGGTGATCGCGGCGCCGGTGACGGGCGTGTCGTCGGACAGCAGCAGCCCATAGCGCGAGAGCTGCGCCGACACGTCGTCACGCACCCCGCCGCCATAGGGGCTGGGATCGTCGACCGCGACATGGTCGCCGTATCCGAGGTGGAGCGAGGCCATCCAGCCAGCGAGCCGCTGCGCCTCGCCGGGGGCGAGGCCGCGACCGGCGGTGTTGACGTCGAACACATAGTCGGTGCGGCTGACGACCGGTTGATGGACCGATTCGAGACCGCGATTCTGCGTCCCGCCACAGGCGCCGAGCAGGAGCATCGGCGCGAAGGAGGCGAAGGTGAGGCTACGCTTGAACATGGGGGTCATCCTCGCGGGGCTCAGAGATTGAAGCCGGGGGCAGCCGTGGCGGCGCCCTTCTTGGCTTTGGCTTGCGGCTGCTGCGGCGTCGTTGCTACCGGCTCTTCCCGGCGCGGCGCGTCGGTCGGTGCCGGGGCGGGCGGCGCGCTCTGCACGGGCGGCGAGGCCGGCAGGACCGGCGCATTGGCACCGAAGGCGGGCTGGCCACCGGTCGGCGCCGCGACGCTCGGCTTGGGCCGGTCGCCTCCGGTGGTGCCACCGCCCAACTGGCCGAGCAGGACGCGGCCGAGGTCGGTCGGCGCCTTATAGCCATCGGTCGGCAGGACGATGTCGTTCGCGTTGACCGGCTTCACCAGATACGGGGTGATGACGATGACCAGTTCGGTCTCGTCGCGCTGGAATGCGGTCGACCGAAACAGGCCGCCAAGAACAGGGACGTCACCGAGCCCGGGGGTCTTGTCGATCGAGTTGTTGTGGGTGTTCGACAGCAGGCCGGCGATCATGAAGCTCTGGCCCGAGCCAAGTTCGACCGTTGTTTCCGCGCGCCGCGTGGTGAGGGCAGGGATGGTCGTCCCGCCGATCGTCACCGCGCCCTGCGAGGATAGCTGCGACACTTCTGGTCGGACCCGCAGCGAGATGCGGCCGTCGGACAGCACAGTCGGCGTATAGGCCAGGCTGACGCCATATTGCTTGTATTCGACCGACACCGCACCGAGGCCCTGGCTGACCGGGATGGGAATCTCGCCGCCGGCGAGGAACGTGCCGGTTTCGCCCGATAGCGCCGTCAGGTTCGGATTGGCCAGGGTCGACACCTGGCCGTCTCGCTCACCGAGGTCGAGCGCGCTCAGCACGTCGAGGCCGAACAGCTTGCCGGCAAAGCCGAGCGAGGTGCGCGCAGTGCTGGCAAGGTTGGAGAAGTTGAACGCCGTACCAGAGTTGGGATAGACGAACTGCCCGAGCTTGGGATCGAACGGCAGGCTGATCGTGCCGGCCGGGAAGCCGAATTTCGACGATGCGTCGAGCAGCGGCAGCGCCGAGGTGTCGACGTTGCCGATCGAACCGACGTTGCGGCCCGAGGCGACGCCGAAAAGGAAGCCGCCGGTCGTGTCCCGGGTCTGCAAATTGGAGCCGATATTCTTGACGAAGCTGCGGCTGACCTCGGCGAAACGGACTTGGAGATTGACCTGCAACGGCGTCGCCGTGCGGAGGCGCGACAGCACCTTCACGCTATCGCCGACATAGGCCTGGACGAGGCGCTCCGCCTCGGCACCGTCACCTGGCGAACTGATCGTCCCGGTCAGCAGGATCAGGCCGTTCATCGTCGTGGCGACGATATGCGACTCGGGCATCGCCAGGTTGAGCATCTGCTGGATCGAATCGAAATTGTTGCCGACGCGAATCGTCGCGGCATAGACCACCGCACCACCCTTGGTGGTTGCCGAGATCGTCGTTTCGCCACCCTTTTTCCCGAAGATGTAGAGCAAGGTCGGCGAGCGGACCTGGACGTCGGCGATCGATTCGTCGGCGACGAAAACGTCGCTCATCGGCCGGGACAAGGTGACCAGGCGGCCGCGTCCGGTGTTGACCTGAAGCACGGGTGCGGACGTCGCGTTCTGTGCCGGCGCCATCGACGGCGTGGCTCCGATCGTGGCGGTCGCAAGGGCGGCGGCCAACGGCCAGCCGAGCGACTTTTTGGGCGTGCCCATCTTACTTATTCCCCCCGACCGGAACATCGGTCACCGTAATGCCTCGTGCGACGTGCACCACGGGCCCCTTGGCCGCGGCGGCCCCGGGGTATCCCCCTGAACCCGGCGCCCCACCAGGGACCCCGCCGACGGCCAGCGCCTCGGGCGGCTTGCCGGGCACCGTGCGACGCTGGAAGCGCGAGACGTCCGCGCCGGTGGCAAAGGTTGAATTGCCTGTCTGCGGTTGGGTCGCGAGTTGGATGAGCATGGCCTTTTCGGCCTTGGGATCGGCGCTGTCGGGCACGTGAATGTCCCCGCTGGCGATCGCCTGTTCGAGCTCCTGGCCATTATCGGCCAGGCTGCGCAACGAGAGCGAGAGCGAACCGAGCGTCTGCGCGACGGCAATCTGCTCGGCGATCTTCGGCGTCGCCTCGATCGTTACGTTGGAGAAGGTCTTGACGATCGACTTGCCGTCTTCACCGGCGGCGTTGTCGGTGCGCTGGTCGGTTGCCAGGACGCGCAGGTTGCGCATGACCGTTTCGGAGACCTTGAGCGGCGGGCCGTCGCCGCCGCCCGGGACGGTCTGGGTCAGCACGAGGTCGATGCGGTCGCCCGGGAAGACGAAGCCGGCCACGCCGGTCTGTACCGACACCGGCACGGTGACGGCGCGCATGCCCGGGCCGAGCGCCGCGGCGAGGAAGCCACGGTCGCCGGGCTTGACCAGCACGCCCTGGGTGATCGGCTGGCCGGCGGTGATCGCGTTGCGCACCACCGTACCCTGCAGCGATTTCAGGTCCGTGGTCGACTTGATGAAATAGGCGCCATCGACCAGTTCCTTGGGCCAGGGTTGAAACTTGAGCGCGGTCGCGTCGAGGATCGTGCCGATCGGCAGTGCGCGGGTCGCAACAAGGACTTCGGGTCCATCGATCGGCGCCGCGGTGGCGGCGTTTGCGGTCGGCGCGGCACTGCCGGAGACCAGACTGCGCGCCATGAACGCGGTCAGGCCGGCGACGAATAGCGCGCCTACCAGGAGAATGATCTTGCGACTATCCATGACGTATATGGCCTTTCGGGCGCGGCGCTATTGATGCCGCGTTAAGCATCACGACAACTGGTTAAAAAGTGGTTCGCGGATCGCGATGAGCCCGGCGAGGGCGATCGCGACGCCGTAGGGAATCTCGATCGCGCCGTCCTTGCGCCGGACGAGGCGTTCGACGACGAGCAAAAGCGTCAGCGCCCCGCCGAGCAGCGACATGACGATCAACATCCAGGCGAGCGCCTGAAAGGGCAGCCACAGCGCGAGCGCGCCGATCATCTTGACGTCGCCGCCGCCCATCCAGTTGAAGTAGAAGGCGGTGCAGAACAGCGCGAAGACCCCGCCGGCGAGCGCGAGCTGGATGGCAATGTCGGGCAGGAGCGACAGTCCGTTCGACCACCACCACAAGGGGGCCAGCGCGAGGATCGCAGCGTTCTTCCAATTGGCGATTTCACGCGTGCGCGCATCCTGGATACCCGCGGATACGAGCAGCAGCGCGAGCGCTGCCAGCAGCGCGATATTCAGATTGAGCCCACCCATCAGGAATATGTCTAGACGGCATGGCTTTCCAAAAAGTAACCAGCGGCATGGTTTCCCCAACATTGTATCGCCGGGCGATCCCCGCCGGCGCCCACATCTCACGCTGGATCGGCCCGGACGGCTGGAATTTTCGCCGTTTCGACTGGCCGGCGGAGGGTGCGCCGCGTGGTACGATCCTGTTCCAGGCGGGGCGCAGCGACCTGTTCGAGAAATATCTTGAGGCGATCGCGCACTGGCACGGACAGGGCTGGTCGATCACCTCGCTCGACTGGCGCGGGCAAGGCGGGTCGGGTCGGGTTTTACCCGATCCGCATGTCGGCGACATCGATGATTTCGCAACCTTTGTATCGGATATCAGGTCGTTCTGGGCAGAATGGTCGCCTTCGGCGATCGGCCCGGTGGTCGCGATCGGCCATTCGATGGGGGGCCATCTCATCCTGCGCGCCATGGTCGAGGGTGCGATCACGCCGGTTGCCGCCGTGCTGAGCGCGCCGATGCTCGGGCTGCACAGCCCGATCGGCGCGATGCTCGGTGAGCGGTTTGCGCGAACGCTTGGCGGGGTCGGCAACGCGTCGCGTCCGGCGTGGAAGACCAGCGAACGCCCGGCGACGCGTGAAACGCGGCTGGCGCTGCTGACGCATGATCCGAGTCGCTATGACGACGAGGCCTTCTGGCACCAGACCCATCCCGAGCTGCTGCTCGGCCCGCCGAGCTGGCGCTGGCTGATCAAGGCCTTTGCGTCGACGCGGCTGCTGCGCGCCGATCCACGGCTCAAGACGATGCGCGTGCCCGTGCTGATGCTGGTCGCCGATGCCGACAAGCTGGTCGATCCCAAGGCGGCTCTGGCGGTTGCCGCCAAGTTGCCCAATGCGCGTGTCGTCCGCTTCGGCAAGGAAGCGGCGCACGAGTTGCTGCGCGAGGTCGATCCGGTGCGCAATCGCGCGATCGGCGAGATCGACCTGTTTCTTGCCGCGCGCGCGCCGCGGAACTGATCGCTTGCCGCGGTACGACGTCGCCATCATCGGCGCCGGGATTGCCGGGGCGAGCCTCGCCGCGGCGATCGCGGCGCGGGCCAGCGTGGTGATGATCGAGGCGGAGGACCGCCCCGGCTTTCACGCCACCGGGCGTTCCGCCGCCTTCTGGTCGGAAACCTATGGCGGACCCTTCGTCCAGCCGTTGACGTCGGCATCGGAAGCGGCGCTCAACGCGGGCGGCTTTCTCGACCAGCTCGGTTCGCTACAGATCGGCCGACAGGATGACGCGGCCAAGATCGACGCCTTTCTTGCCGAGTTCGAGGGCAGCGGTGTCGCGCTGGAAGCCGTCGATCCACGCGCCTATGTGCCGGGGCTGAGGCCCGACTGGACGCTGGGCGTGATCGAACACAGTTGCGCCTATATCGACGTGGCCGGATTACATGCTTCCTATCTTGCCAGTGCGCGCAAGCACGGCGCGCAGTTGGTGCTGGGCACCGCGATGCGGGGCGCCACCCGCAGCGCGGATCGTTGGCTGATCGACGTCGGGCGTGAAGCGCCGATCACGGCGACGATCCTGGTCAACGCTGCGGGCGCCTGGGCCGACCAGGTCGCGGAGCGCGCCGGCGTCGCGCCGCTCGGCATCCGCGCCTTTCGGCGCAACATGGTGCAATTGCGGACCGATCCAGCCCCTCCGGAAAAGCTGCCGCACGTTTCCGACATTGGCGGTACCTTCTACTTCAAGCCCGAAGCGGGTGGCCGCCTGTGGCTGAGTCCGCACGATGAGATCCCCGCCGAGCCTGGCGATGCGCAACCCGAGGAGATCGACATCGCGATCGCGATCGATCGCTTCGAACATGCGGTCGACTGGCGGGTCGAGCGGGTCGAGCATCGCTGGGCCGGGCTACGGAGCTTCGCGTCGGATCGGTTGCCGGTCTACGGGTTCGACCCGACGTCGGCGGGTTTTTTCTGGTGCGCGGGGCAGGGGGGATTCGGCATCCAGACGGCGCCGGCGGCGGCGGCGCTGGCCGCATCGGTTCTGCTCGGGATCACGCCCGCCGGCTTCGTCGCTGCGATAGATCCCGCGCGTTATGCGCCAGACCGCTTTCGATCGCTGGCGTAACGAAACGGCGCGCGCTAATCTTGGCCGGCTTAAGGGAGATGGACCATGGCACACAAATTCATCATCGAGCAGAACAAGGCGGGCGAGTATGTCGCCAAATTCAAATATAACAGCGAGTTGATCTGGTGGACCGAAGGCTATTCGAGCAAGGCCTCGGCGCAGAATGCGATCGATTCCATCCTGAAGAACGGCCCGGGTGCGCCGCAGGAATAGACTGAGCTTAGTCTGTTTGGAAATGCGCTTTGCTGCGCATTTCGCGGCACCAGCCTGCTCCCCCACCCGGCCTCCCATAGGGTAGACTGGCTGGGAGGCCGGGTGGGGGAGCGGGCTGGTGCCGTCCAAAACTCGCCCTACCGCGAGTTTTCAAACAGTATCTAACCGCGCGCGGCGTCCGCCGCGTTGCTTGCCAGCCGGTCAGCCCGTTCATTCTCGGGGTGACCGGCATGGCCCTTGACCCATTGCCAGTCGATCCGGTGCGGCTTGGCGGCTTCGAGCAGCGCCTGCCAGAGTTCGGCATTCTTGACCGGCTTCTTGTCGGCGGTACGCCAGCCATTGCGCTGCCAGCCCTTTATCCACTTGGTCAGTCCGTCCATCACGTAGCGACTGTCGGTCGACAGCGTAACATGACATGGCCGCTTGAGCGCGTTCAACCCCTCGATCGCGGCGGTCATTTCCATGCGATTGTTGGTGGTCAGCTTCTCGCCGCCCGACAATTCGCGTTCGGTCGCACCCGAACGGATCACGACGCCCCATCCCCCGGGGCCGGGATTGCCCTTGCAGGCGCCATCGGTGAAGATCTCGACCTTGGTCATTTCAGGCGTGTCGGTCATGCGAAGAGCGTCGATCCGTGTTGTTCGTAATGGTCGAGCCGCCGCAGATAAGCGAGCGGGTCCTTGCGCGTCACCAGCGCATCGGGCGGGGTGTTGAGCCAGTCCCAGGCGCGGGTCAGCAGGAAGCGGATGCAGGCGCCCCGGGCGAGGGTCGCGAGGGCGGCGCGCTCTTCCGGCGACAACCCGAAGTTTGCGTCATAACCGGCAACCAGCGCGGCGCCGACCGCCGGTTCGCATGGCGTGCCGAGTGCGTCGAACGCCCAGGCCGAATGCATCACGGCGAGGTCGTAGGCGCGCAGGTCGGTGCAGGCGAAATAGAAGTCGATCAGCCCGGTCACGCGGTCGCCGAGCATCAGGACATTGTCGGGAAACAGATCGGCATGGATTGCCGCGTGGGGAAGGCCGGAGGGCCACGCTGCGAGAACCTGCCCGAGCGACGACGAGACGCGCTCGAACAGACCGGGCGCGATCGAATCGAGGTCGCGCCCACAGCGCGCGAGCAGATCGCTCCAGCCCGCCGGCCCGAGTGTGTTGGGCCGCTGACCGTTGAAATCGGTCAGGCCGGCATGCATCCGCCCCATCGCGGCGCCGGCGGCATGGGCCTGAGCCGGGGTGGGGTGCGACACCGAGACGCCGGTGAGGAATTCGATCAGGCAGGCCGGCCGGCCTTCCAGCGTGTGGATGATCATTCCGTCGCGATCAGGCAGTGCACGCGGCACCGGGTTGCCGCGCGCGGCGAGATGATCGAGCATCGCCATGAAGAACGGCAGGTCGTCGACCGATACGCGCTTTTCATAGAGCGTGAGGATGAAGCGACCGGTCGTCGTGTCGACGAGATAATTGCTGTTCTCGACGCCTTCGGCGATGCCTTTCGCCGATACGAGGTCGCCATGGTCGAAGCGCGTCAGGAAGCGTGCGAGTGCCTCCGCCGATACCTGCGTGTAAACTGCCATCTCGGATCCCGGCTCTTGCTCAGGCGGCGATTTCGAGGCCGCGCGGCAGCTTGAACGAGACCGTCTCGCGGGTCGCCTCGACCTCCTGCTCGTCGATCGTGTAGCGCTCGGCGAGCCTGGTAACCAGTTCGCGGACCAGCAGCTCCGGCGCCGAGGCGCCGGCGGTGATGCCGAGGGTGCGCACGCCGTCGAGGAACGCGGGATCGAGGTCGCTGGCGCGCTGAATCAGCCGTGCCGGTGTTCCCTGCCGTTCCGAAACCTCGGCGAGGCGCAGCGAATTGGATGAGTTGGGCGCGCCGATCACCAGCATCGCGTCGCACGCGCTGGCGATTGCCTTGACGGCGGCCTGGCGATTCGAAGTAGCGTAACAGATATCCTCGCCGCGCGGCGCCTCGATCATTGGAAAACGGCGCTGCAGCGCGGTCACCATATCGGCGGTGTCGTCGACCGAGAGGGTCGTCTGGGTGAGGAAGGCAAGGTTGGCGATATTGGCGGGTGCGAGCTCCGCCACGTCCTCGATCGTCTCGATCAGCGTCATCGACCCGGCCGGCACCTGGCCGAAGGTGCCGATCACCTCGGGATGGCCGGCATGGCCAATGAACAGAATATGTCGCCCCGCCGCGACGAGTCGCTCGGCCTGGCGATGGACCTTCGACACCAGCGGGCAGGTCGCGTCGAGATAGGACAGGCCGCGGCTGGCGGCTTCGGCGGGCACCGCCTTGGGCACGCCGTGTGCCGAAAACACTACCGTCACGCCATCCGGAACCTCGTCGAGCTCCTCGACGAAGATCGCGCCCTTGGCCTTGAGCGTATCGACCACGAACTTGTTGTGGACGATTTCATGCCGGACATAGACCGGTGCGCCATATTTCGCGATCGCGAGCTCGACGATCTGGATGGCGCGGTCGACACCGGCGCAAAAGCCGCGTGGGGCGGCGATCAGCAGGGTCAGCGGTGGTTTTTCGGCTTCGGTCATTGCGGGCCGCCTCTACGCGATTGCTTGCGCCCGCGAAAGGCGCTTCCTATGGTGATCGTCGTTCCGGGGCCGATGCGATACGCTTGCGGCCCCTTCCTGTGTGATAAGGTGCGTGTGCCCGTGACAGCCTGGAAATCAGCCGTTCCCCTCGTGCTTCTGCTTGCAGCGGGGTGCCGGCATGCCGGTGAGCTCGACGAGACGGGCGGAATCACCGCGATCCGTTCGGCCTGTCCGGCGGTCGCGATTCCGGCGGCGACGGGCGATATCACGCTGTTCGATCCGGCGGGCAGCGTCGACGCGTCGGCGATCGACGTTACCGCGACGATGACCCATGTGCGCTCGACCTGCTTCGACGCGTCCGGCCCGGACATCCAGACGGCGGTGACCTTCGACATCGAGGCGCGACGGACCCGCAGCGACGCGCCGCGCGACGTCAATTTTCCCTATTTCATCAGCGTCGTGCAGGGCGACAGCGCCGTCGTCGCCAAGCGCATCGGCCATGTCGTCGTGCATTTCGACGCCGGTCGCGACCGCGCGATGGCGAGCGGGACGGCCACCTCGATCGTTTCGCGCGCGGCCGCGACGCTGCCGGATGACGTTCGCCGCAAGCTGACCGAGAAGCGCAAGGCCGGCGATCAGGATGCCGCGACCGATCCGCTCAGCCGCCCGGAAATCCGTCAGGCGGTGCTGCGCGCGACCTTCGAGGCGCTGGTCGGTTTCCAGCTCACCGAGGCGCAGCTGAAATATAACGCCACGCGCTGATTGTTTCACTGCCCGGGGCGATTGACTCGCATGCTGCGGCGCGTCAAACCGAACGCGTCGATGGCGGGCAACCGTCATGGGCACGCGCGGGAGAGACCCCGGACTTGATCCGGGGCGCCGAAGGAGCAACCGCCCCGGAATCTCTCAGGCAACCCGGACCGCGCGGGCCGAATCGACACTCTGGAAAGCGCTCCGCCTTGGCGGGGCCACCGAAGGTGTAAGCCGCGGACTCGCGGTGAAAGCTCTCAGGTTCCGTGACAGAGGGGGCGGCGGGTATGGTCTTCGAGGCCGAACTCCGCCGTGGCACCCCCGGCACGGAGACGGCATGAGCGACGATGCAACCGACGGCTATATCGACATTGAAACCGAGACCCTGCCGCTCGATGCCTGGCATCGTGCGCGCGGCGGGCGGATGGTGTCGTTCGCGGGCTATCACATGCCGGTCCAGTATGAGGGCATCATGGCCGAGCATCTGTGGACGCGCGAGTCCGCTGGCCTGTTCGACGTCAGCCACATGGGCCAGCTGCTGATCAGCGGCGACGGGCTCGACGCGGCGCTCGAGGCGGTGCTGCCGGCCGATGTGAAGGGTCTTGGGCTCGGGCGGATGCGCTATTCGCTGCTGCTTGCCGAGAATGGCGGCATCCTCGACGACCTGATGATCAGTCGCTGGCCCGGCGGGATCTACATGGTCGTCAATGGCGCGGTAAAATATGACGATATCGCGCACCTCCGCGAGGAACTGCCCGACGACATCACGATCAACCAGCTCGACGAGCGCGCGTTGCTCGCGTTGCAGGGCCCCAAGGCGTTTGCGGCGCTGAAGCGCCATGTGACGGGCGAATGGCCGCTCGAGGCGTTGAGCTTCATGATGGGCGGTCGTTTCCTGCTGGCCGGCGCCGAGGCGTGGATCAGCCGTTCCGGTTATACCGGCGAGGACGGTTTCGAGATTTCGATCGATGCGAGCGATGTCGAACGGATCGCCGATCTGCTGTGCGCCGAGCCCGAGGTGAAACCTATTGGTCTGGGCGCGCGCGATTCGCTGCGGCTCGAGGCGGGCTTGCCGCTTTACGGTCATGACCTCGATTCCGATACGACGCCGGTGATGGCGGACCTCGGTTTCGCGCTGTCGAAGCGCCGCCGCGAGGAAGGCGGCTTTCCCGGCCATGCGCGGATCATGATCGAGCGCGAACAGGGCGCGGTGGTCAAGCGCGTCGGCTTGCTGGTCGAAGGTCGCCAGCCGGTGCGCGAGGGCGCCGCCGTACTCGACCGCGATGGCTCGGATGTCGGCAAGGTCACTTCGGGCGGATTCGCGCCGAGCGTCGGTGCGCCGATCGCCATGGGCTATGTGCCAGTCGCGCTGGCTGCACCGGGCACCAGGATTCAACTGACGCAGCGCGGCAAGGTCCATCAGGCGACCGTCACCGCGATGCCCTTCATTCCCCACCGCTACGTCCGCACAGGAGGCAAGTGATGAGCCGTTATTATACCGAAGATCATGAGTGGGTCGATGTCGATGGCGATATCGGGACCGTCGGCATTTCCGAATATGCGCAAGGGCAGCTCGGCGACATCGTGTTCGTCGAGGTCCCTGACGAGGGCAAGACGCTCAACAAGGGCGACGAGGCCGCGGTGGTCGAATCGGTCAAGGCCGCGTCCGACGTCTATTCGCCGGTGTCGGGCAGCGTGCTCGAAGGTAATGCCGCGCTCGCCGACACGCCGGGGCTCGTCAATGAGGAGCCGGAGGGCGATGGCTGGTTCTACAAGCTGACGCTGAGCGACCCGAGCGAGGTCGAGGAGCTGATGGACGAAGCCGCCTACGAGTCGTTCGTCGCGAAGCTGTGACATGATTTAGCCCCTCCCCTTCCGGGGAGGGGTTGGGGTGGGGCCTTGCCGCGAGCGATCGCCGGCGATGTGTATGCCGCACTCCCCCACCCCCAGCCCCTCCCCTGAAGGGGAGGGGGGAGATGTGTTGATGCGTTACTTGCCCCTCACTGATACCGACCGCCAGGCGATGCTGTCCGTCATCGGCGCTGGCTCGATCGACGACCTGTTCGTCGACGTGCCCGAAACGGCGCGGCTCGACGGGCCGATCCGCGACCTGCCGATGCATGCCAGCGAATTGTCGGTCGAACGACATATGACGAAATTGGCGCGCAAGAACCTCGCGGCGGGCGATGCGCCCTTCTTTCTCGGCTGCGGCGCCTATCGGCACCATGTGCCGGCGAGCGTCGATCACCTGATCCAGCGCGGCGAGTTCCTCACCGCCTATACGCCATACCAGCCCGAGATCGCGCAGGGCACGCTGCAGATGCTGTTCGAGTTCCAGACGCAGGTCGCGCGGTTGCTCGGCACCGACGTCGCCAACGCCTCAATGTATGACGGCTCGACCGCTTGCTGGGAAGCGATCGGCATGGCGCGGCGCGTAACGAAGCGCGGCAAGGCAATTTTGTCGTCAGGGCTCCACCCGCATTATGTCTCGGTCGCGAAAACGATGGCCAAGTTTACCGGTGACGTGCTCGACACTGCCGCGCCTGCGCTAACGGCCGGGACCGATATCGACCGGCTGATCGCGGCGATCGACGACGATACGTCGTGTGTCGTGGTGCAATATCCCGACATCCTGGGGCGCATCGCCGACCTCAAGCCGCTTGCCGATGCGTGCCACGCGAAGAAGGCACTGCTGGTCGCCGTCGTCACCGAGCCGGTCGCGCTGGGCGCGCTCAGGTCGCCGGGCGAGATGGATGCCGATATCGTCGTTGGCGAGGGCCAGTCGATCGGCGTCGGGCTGCAGTTCGGCGGCCCCTATGTCGGGCTGTTCGGGTGCAAGGAGAAGTATCTGCGGCAGATGCCGGGACGGTTGTGCGGCGAGACGGTCGATGCCGATGGCCGGCGCGGCTTCGTGCTGACGCTGTCGACGCGCGAGCAGCATATCCGGCGGGAGAAGGCGACGTCGAACATCTGCACCAACAGCGGATTGTGCGCGCTGGCTTTCTCGATCCACATGACCTTGCTCGGCGAGGCCGGGTTGCGGGCGCTGGCGACGACCAATCACCACAATGCGGTGGCCGCGGCCGAGCGGCTCGCCGGGGTGCCGGGCGTGCGGCTGGTCAATGACGCGTTCTTCAACGAATTCACGCTCGCCCTGCCGGTCGCGGCGCGGCCGGTGGTGCGCACGCTGGCGGGGCGCGGCATCCTGGCCGGCGTGGCGCTGGGGCGGCTTTATCCGGATGACGCTGAACTGGCCAACGGGCTGGTCGTCGCGGTGACCGAAACCACCACGGCGGAGGATGTCGAAGCCCTGGCCGAGGCGTTGCAGGAGGTGCTGGCATGAGCGTCAATGCGAGTGGCTGGCGCCCCGAGCGCCCCGAAGCCGGCACGTCGGTATCGCCGACCTTTACCGGCAACAAGGCGCTGATGCTCGAAGAAGCGCTGATCTTCGAGATCGGTTCGACCGAAACGACCGGCGTGGACTTTACCGGTTCCCCGGCGAAGGCCGGGGCCCAGTCGGGGGACGTCGCAACTGGGCCCCGGCCTTCGCCGGGGAACCGGTTGGGCTCGCTGTCTCGCGAGAACGCGATCGGCTTGCCCGGTCTGTCCGAGCCCGAGACGGTGCGTCACTACACCCGGCTGTCGCGGCAGAATTACGCGATCGATCTCGGGCTGTTTCCGCTCGGGTCGTGCACGATGAAGCATAATCCGCGCCTCAACGAGAAGATCGCGCGGTTGCCGGGGTTCGCCGACGTCCATCCGCTTCAGCCGGTCGATACGGTGCAGGGCGCGCTGGAGGTGATCCACCAGTTGGCGCACTGGCTGGTCACGCTGACCGGGATGTCTTCGGTGGCGATGAGCCCCAAGGCCGGCGCGCATGGCGAGTTGTGCGGGATCCTTGCGATCAAGGCGGCGCTCGCGGCGCGCGGCGAGGGGCATCGCAAGACCATCCTCGTGCCGGAAAGCGCGCATGGCACCAATCCGGCGACGGCGGCGTTCGCCGGCTATGCGGTCGAGGACATTCCCGCCAACGCCGATGGCCGGATCGACACCACCGCACTGCTCGCACGGCTCGGGCCCGATGTCGCCGGCGTGATGATCACCAATCCCAATACCTGCGGATTGTTCGAGCGCGACCTCAAGACGATCTCGGACGCGGTCCACGCCGTCGGCGGGTTCGTCTATTGCGACGGGGCGAACTTCAACGCGATCGTCGGGCGGGTGCGGCCGGGCGATCTCGGCGTCGACGCGATGCACATCAACCTGCACAAGACCTTTTCGACCCCGCATGGCGGTGGCGGGCCGGGCTCGGGGCCGGTGGTGTTCTCGGAGGCGCTGACGCCGTTCGCGCCGCTGCCGTTCGTCGAGAAGCGGGACGAGCAGTTTGCGCTGATCGAGGAGGAAACAGCCGGCGAGCATCACGGCCAGAGCTTCGGACGGATGGTCGCGTTCAACGGCCAGATAGGCATGTTCACGCGCGCGCTGACCTATATCCTGAGCCATGGCGCGGACGGCCTGCGCCAGGTTGCCGAGGATGCGGTGCTCAACGCCAATTACATCCTGCGCTCGCTCGACACGGTGCTCGACGCGCCGTTCGGGGCGTCGGGACCGTGCATGCACGAGGCGCTGTTCTCGGACGACAATCTTGCCGAGGGCTTCTCGACGATCGACGTCGCCAAGGGGCTGATCGACGAGGGCTATCATCCGATGACGATGTATTTTCCGCTCGTCGTGCACGGCGCGATGCTGGTCGAGCCGACCGAGACCGAGAGCAAGGCGGCGCTCGACCAGTTCATCGGCGCGCTGCGCTCGGTGGCGGAGCGTGCCAAGGCGGGTGATGCGAGCCTCAAATCGGCGCCGCATTTCGCGCCGCGCAGCCGGCTCGACGAGACGCTCGCGGCGCGCAAGCCGGTGCTGGTGTGGAAGGATCCCGAACGCGCCATCGCTGCCGAATAGGGCTGGAGTGACGGTGGGTTAGGCTGCTATGTCACCCCTGACTATCAGGGGGGGGGCAGATTGCATGCAGGGACATACCGGTCAGCCGAATCAGTGGATCACCTACGCCATCACGGCGGTCGTTATCGCGGTGGTGTTCGCGCTGCGGTGGCGGCGGATGAGTCGTGTTCGCCCGCTCAAGCTCGAACAATTGTGGATCTTTCCGGCGATCTACGCGGTCGTTGCGATCGTGATGTTCACCGAATTCCCGCCGCAGGGCCTGGCATGGCTGTTCTGCGCGCTGGCGGCGGTGCTCGGTGCGGGGCTGGGCTGGCAACGCGGCAAGCTGATGAAGATCACGGTCGACCCGGAGACGCATGCTCTGAACCAGGTGGCATCTCCGGCGGCGGTACTGTTCATCCTCGTGCTGATCGCCGTGCGCAGCGGTGCACGGGTGGCGTTGGTCGGCGACAATGCGCTGCACCTCAATGCGCTCGCTGTCACCGACATGCTGATCGCGCTGGCACTGGGTTTGTTCACCGCCCAGCGGATCGAAATGTATCTGCGCGCCAAGCGCCTGCTGGACGCTGCGCGCGCCTGAGATCAACTCTGCGCGGAGGCGAGTTCGATGCGCTCGCGGTGGAGGCGGTGCTCGCGCCACACGATGTAGAGGCCGCTCGCGATGATCACCGGCGCGCCGAACCAGGTCGCGAGATCGGGCAGCGCGCCGAACAGCAGCCAGCCGAACAGCGCCGCCCAGACCAGCCCGGTATAATCCATCGGCACGACGACCGAAACCGGGCCGGCGCGCAGCGCCGCTGTCATGCACAATTGCGCGGCGCCACCGGTCAGGCCGACCCCGATGAGCAGCAGCCAGGTCGATAGCGCGTGCGGCTGGGCGTAGAAGGCGAAGGCGATAGCGAGCGGCGGGACCGACAGCGCGGAGAACCAGAAGACGGTCGTCGCGGCGCTCTCGGTGCGGCCGATCTGGCGCAGCAGGATCGACACGCCGGCACTGAGCAGGCCCGCGAGCAGGCCGGTGACGATGCCCAGGCTGGCAATGTGGCCGGTGCCCGGCTGCGTCACGATCACGACGCCGACGAATCCCGCGATGACGGCGCCCCAGCGATGCCAGCCGGTTGGCTCGCGCAGCAGCAGCGCGCCGAGAATCGTGGCGAAGATCGGCAGGGTGAACTGCAGCGTCGTCGCCTCGGCGAGCGGTAGCAACAGGATGGTCGAGAACATGAAAGCCATGCTGACCAGACCCATGCCAGTACGCGAGAGATGCGCGCCGATGCGCTTCGTGCGAATCGACCCCAGCCCGGGTCCCATCACGATCCACAAAATCACCACCGGCAGCGCGAAGGCCTGGCGGAAGAACATCACTTCGGCGAGATGCGCGCCGCCGCCTTCGGCGAGCTTGATCAGCGCGTTCATGCTGGCAAAGATCGCTGCCGAGACAAGCCGTATGCCAACCGCGAACGGGATTCTGTCCTGATGGGCGCCCGTTTCGGTCATGCGATTGACCCCCTCGGGCGGCGGGGGCGCCTGGTCAAGTGCCCGATAAGCGATAAGCCGAGAGTTGATCGGCCTCACGGTCAGGCAAGTCATCGATGGCGTGCAGAAAGGCGAGGCCCGCGAGGCACTGGTCAGTGGGTGCCATCTCCTGCCCGGGCTTGGGCGCGAGCAGCGCGGCAATCTGCGACGGAGTTACGCCCTGCGATGCCATATTGCGCGTGACGATTCGCATTGTCGCTGCAGCCGGTTGGCCGACCTCGCGTCCTGCCGGTTTGTCACGCCCGGCAGAGGCTGCTTCGAAGGCACGCTGTTGCAGCTCCTGGGTCAGCGCCCGCGCGGTGTCGCTGTCGATCGCGCCCTGCGCGATATAGCGAGCGCATTGCCGAACGTCGGTCGAACGGAGATCGTTGACCACCATGATTTCCGCGCCGCGAAAGGCCGCCAATTCATTGCTTGGCGCTTGCGCAAGGTCACCGTTGTGACGTCGCACCGTAGCGGCGAGGAAGGCGCGGATCGAGGCGGCGATCCCGGCATCGCTTTCGCCGGCTTCCTGATAATTGGTGATTTGTGTCACCAGCGTGTTGAAATCGTCAGGGTAGGTCTGCTTCAAGGTGCCGTACAACTGCCCGCTATCATTGTCGGCGAGCATCTTTGCCGCGACCTGGTCAGGCGAAACATGGCCTTTTGGTAAATCGAAGCCGTTCGAAAAGGCGCGCGCCGCGAACATCAGCAGCACGGCGCCGCCGGCCGCGGCATAGTTCAGCCCCTTATAGCCCTTTTCAGGGTCTCTGTAGCTCATGCCATTCCCCCACGGCGTCGGTTTTCACGGTAATAGAGCAGTGCGGCACGGATGAGACAAGGCAGCACCTGCGTACTTGGAGTGGCGGCGATTTGTCGCTATCCGCCCGCCGATGATCAAGCATGCCCTCAACGTCACCCGCGAAGCCGATTTCGCCGCCTGGTATCAAGCCGTCATCTCGGAGGCCGACATGGCCGAGGAAAGCGGCGTGCGCGGTTGCATGGTCATCCGGCCATGGGGCTATGGCATCTGGGAGCGGATTCAGCGGTTGCTCGACGATCGCATCAAGGCGACCGGCCACGAGAATTGTTATTTCCCGCTGTTCATCCCGCTGTCCTATTTCGAAAAGGAGGCGGAGCATGTCGAGGGCTTCGCCAAGGAAATGGCGGTCGTTACGCATCACCGGCTGATCAGCGATGGCAAGGGCGGGCTCGTGCCCGATCCTTCGGCCAAGCTGGAAGAGCCGCTGGTCGTGCGGCCGACGTCGGAGACGGTGATCGGTGCGGCTTTCGCTCGCTGGGTGCAGTCGTGGCGCGACCTGCCGGTGCTGATCAACCAATGGGCCAATGTCGTGCGCTGGGAAATGCGCACGCGGATGTTCCTGCGGACCAGCGAATTCCTGTGGCAGGAAGGCCATACCGCGCACGCCTCGGCCGAGGAGGCGCGCGAAGAAACGCTGAAAATGCTCGAGGTCTATCGCAGCTTCGCCGAGGATTGCCTCGCGCTGCCCGTTGTCGCCGGCGAGAAGCCCGAGAATGAGCGCTTTCCGGGCGCGGTCGCGACCTATTCGATCGAGGCGATGATGCAGGACGGCAAGGCGCTCCAGGCGGGCACCTCGCATTTTCTCGGCACCAATTTCGCCTCGGCGCAGAATATTCGCTTCCAGAATGCCGGCGGCGAACTCGAACTGGCCAATACGACGAGCTGGGGCGTGTCGACGCGGATGATCGGCGGCGTCATCATGGTTCACGGCGACGACGATGGCCTGCGCGTGCCGCCGCGGATCGCGCCGTGGCAGGTCGTCATCGTCCCGATGTTGCGCGACCAGCCCGAGGACGCGGCGATCGTCGAATATTGCAAGGGGTTGCAGGCCGAGCTTGCCGCGCAGTCGGCGCTGGGCGAGCCTGTGCGGGCGCTGCTCGATCTCAAGCCGGCCAAGGCCGCGACCAAGCGCTGGGCCTGGGTCAAGAAGGGTGCGCCGATCATCGTCGAGGTCGGCGGCCGCGACGTCGCGGGCGGCAACGTCTCGGTGGTGCGGCGCGACCGGCTGTATCGCGAGGACGGCAAGCTCGACAGTGCGATCGTTGCGCGGAGTGATTTCGTCGCCGACGCGTCTGCCATGCTGGCGGATATCCAGGCGGCACTGCATGCCGAGGCCGGCGGACGGCTGCGGGCCAATATTGCTTCGGCAGACGATTTCGCGACGATCGAGCGGCACTTCGCGGACGGGGTGAAGAATCCGGGTTGGCTCGAAGTGCAGTGGTCGAAGCCGACCGGTGCGGCGCTCGATGCTGTGGTCGAGCGATTGAAGGCGCTCAAGCTGACCGTGCGCAACGTGCCGATCGATGCGGCGCCGGCCGATGGACCATGCGTATTTACCGGCGCAGCCGCGGTCGAGCGGGTGCTGGTCGCGCGGGCCTATTGATCGAGGCGTGTTCGTCGACGTCCATCTCGCGCGGGTCAAAGAGGCTTTTGCGGCACAATTTATCCACGCTCGCGACGGCTACATCTATCGGCAGGGCCGGCGTGGACCGGGTATAAACGTAACGGGCGTCGAGCGCGACGGCTTCGTCGCGGCGTTCGATCGCGCGGTCGTTCGCCTCGCATGGGGCATGGTGCTCGCCGCGATCGTCATGTTCGGCGGATTGGCGATATTTCCCGTTTCGATGCCGCCACCCTTGCAGGGTAATGAAGAGGGCGCGGCGACGGCGCTGCTGGCCGTTTTGTTCATGCTGGCATGGTGGCGTATTCGCAATGCGCCGGCGCGGGCGCTGGCTCGTCGGGCGCAGATCGATCAGGGTGTGTCGGGCGCCGACTTTCGGCGCGCGTCGCTGGTCGCGATGTCGTGGTCCATCCCCGTGGTCGCCGCACTGTTCCAGATCGCGTTGATCTTGCGCGTTGCGCTTTTCGAGCCCGACCCCTTCGGGCGGGAGCAATGGAGCTATTATGGCATAGCGACTGTCGGTCTGACCGGCATGGCCGTGATCGCCTGGCTGAAATGGCGGGCGAGCCGCTGACAGAAGCTTAACCGGCGCGGACCTTTCGACCCGCGCCTGTCTCGCTCAACGGCGGTCTTCGCTTAACGGCAGCGCATGTTGCCACGGTCGATCGAGCGACCGAGCAGCGCGCCACCCGCGCCGCCGAGCAGCGTGCTGAGCGTGTTGCCGCCGATCGCGTTGCCGAGCACGCCGCCAGCGACGGCGCCGATCACCAGCCCGGTCGTGCCGTCATTGCGACGGCAATAGTATCGGCCGTCATTGCCGCGATAGATCCGGTCGTTGCGGCTCAGCTGGCGCTCGCGGTAATTGCCGCGCTGGTAATGGTCGGCGGGATTCCAGTTGTGGCCGTCACGGTCGCCATCCCAGCGATTGTCGTTGTGATGACGGTGCTGGTTGTGGTGGCGCTGCGCGACGGCGGCGGTCGGGACGGCGACCGGCGCAATGACGGCGGCGGCCAGCACGGCCGCGAGAATCTGCTTTTTCATGAATCGCTCCTGATCGAGACCAACACAACGCCTCGGCCACGAAACGGTTGCGCAGCGCCGTCCGGAACGACAGCCGCGAGACTATCGATCGCCGTTTGCTGGCACACGTGCGCCGACATGGGCGGTGCCGCGTGCCTCGGCGAGCTTCACCTGGCGGTGGCGTTCGGCATAGCCGGCGCGCCTGGTGTCGTCGCGCTCGTCATGGCAGGCCGGGCAGGCGATACCTTCGACATAATGCGGCGAGGCGCGGTCCTCGCGGTTGATGGGCATGCGGCAAGCGCGACACAGGCTGTGCGATCCCTGGGTCAGGCCGTGGCCGACCGCGACACGCTCGTCGAACACGAAGCATTCGCCCTCCCAGCGGCTTTCCGATGCCGGCACCTGTTCGAGATAGGCGAGGACGCCGCCCTTGAGGTGGTGGACGTCGGCGATACCTTCGGCCTTGAGCAAGGCGGTCGCCTTTTCACAGCGGATGCCGCCGGTGCAGAACATCGCGACGCGCGCCGCGCCGGCGATTTCGTCGCGATGTTGCTCGACCCAGGCCGGAAAGTCGCGAAAGCTCGATGTCGCCGGATCGACGGCACCGGCAAAGGTGCCGACCCGCACCTCATAGTCGTTGCGGGTGTCGATCAACAGCGTGCCGGGTTGGGCAATCAGCGCGTTCCAGTCGGCGGGGGCGACATAGTCGCCGGTGCCGTCCAGCGGATCGAGGTCGGGCACGCCCATCGTCACGATCTCGCGCTTGACGCGCACTTTCATCCGCAGGAACGGCATCGTCGCCGCCTGCGACCATTTGAGCTCCATCTCGGCGCAACCGGGCAGGGCGCGCAGTGCCGCGACCACGCGATCGAGCGCGTCGGAGGCGCCCGCGATGGTACCGTTGATGCCCTCGCCGGCGATCAGCAGCGTGCCCCTGATGTCCTCTGCGGCGCACAGCGCGGCGAGGCGGTCGCGCAGTGCCGCAGGATCGTCGAAGCGGGCGAATCGATAAAGGGCAGCGACACTGATCATGCCAGTGCTGCCCATGCCTGCTCGAACGCGCTGCGCTGTTCGGCGGTCAGCGTCAGGCCGACCTTGCTGCGGCGGTCGAGCGCGTCGGCGGCGGTGCGGGCCCATTCGCGATCGCGCATCCAGCGTGCCTCGATCTCGGTCAGACCGCCCCCGAGGTCGGCGCCCATGCCGGCTTCGTCCTTCACGCCGTGGAGCAGGTCGGCGAGCATCGACCCATAAGCATGCGCCATGCGCGCCGAGCGTGCGGTGCCGAGGAACGGCCAGGTCAGCCGGACCTGCGCCAGAAAATGATCGAAGCCGGCAATCGCGCCGCCGGGAAAGACGCGCATCCGCGTGACCTGGTGCGGTTGCAGGCCGATCGCGGGGCCGAGCTTGCCCATCGCCTCCTCGGCGAGATGGCGGGCGGTGGTGATCTTGCCGCCGAACACGCTGAGCAGCGGCGGGCCGCTGGTGTCGAGTTCGAGGACATAGTCGCGCGTCACTTCCTTGGCCTCGCTCGCGCCATCGTCATAGAGCGGCCGAACGCCGGACCAGGTCGCGGTGACGTCCGCCGGACTGATCTGCTTGATGAAGTGCGTGTTGATCGCGTCGCAGAGGTAGGAAATCTCGCTCTGGTCGATCTTCGCATCTTCGGGCGCGTTGACCGGAATGTCGGTGGTGCCGATCTCGGTCTGGCCCTGCCACGGAATGGCGAAGATGATGCGGCGGTCGGGCAGCTGCAGGATATAGGCGTGGTCGCCTTCATAGAGCTTGGGCACGACAATATGGCTGCCCTTGACCAGCCGCACATTGCTCCTGGCATTCACGCCGAGCCGTTCGAGCAGCACGTGCACCCAGGGGCCCGCCGCATTGACCAGCGCACGCGCCTCCACCACGCGACCGTCGGACAGGCTGGCACGCCAGACACCGCCCTCGCGCCGGGCGCTGTCCAACGTGATGCCGGTGACGATCTCGGCGCCATGGTTGCGCGCATCGATCGCGTTGAGCACGGTCAGGCGCGAATCGTCGACCTGCGCATCGGAGTAGACGAAGCCGCTGCTGCCGCCCTTTAACGGCCCGGTAAAGGCGATGTCGCTCTTCTGCAGCCCGCGCGAGCGCGCGAGTGACATTTTCCCGCCAAGGAAATCATAGAGGTAGAGTCCGATGCGCAGCATCCACCACGGCCGCACCGAATTTTCCTGCGGCAGTACGAAGGTGAGGGGGCGGATGATGTGCGGCGCGGCGTTTATCAGCCGCTCGCGCTCACGCAGCGCCTCGGCGACGAGTTTGAACTCAAAATATTCGAGATAGCGCAGCCCGCCATGAATGAGCTTGGTCGAGGCCGATGAGGTATGCGCGGCAAGATCATCGCGCTCGACCAGCAGAACCTTGAGCCCGAGCAACGAGGCTTCGCGCGCGATGGCGCAGCCATTGATGCCGCCGCCGATGATGAGGAGATCGTATGTCACCGCTGTCATATATCCGACGCTCTCACGCAAAGCCAAGCACCATGGTGTGAGGTCGCGCGAACCGGGTGCTCCGTCACAAGGTCAACGCCTTGCCGGCCTGCCACCAGGCGACGTGACGCCGTACCGATGGCGAACAATCGCCAGGCAGCGCTTCCGGGGCAAATTCGCTGGCGGCCTCGATCTCCAGATTCGACCGGAAGCGATAGTCTGCGTCGGTAAAGATGAACAGTGCGGGGCCGGTGCAATTGGGATCGGCACGGTCGGTCGGCTCGTCGCTCTGGTCGATGCTTGCCCAGCAATGGAGGCCGATCTCTTCGCGCAGTTCGCGGATGATGCCCTGCTCGGGCGTCTCGTCGCGCTTCAGGCCGCCACCGGGGAAATGCCAACCCGCCATATAAGAATGCCGCACCAGCACGATCCGTCCCGACGGCGTGACCACCAGCGCCTTGACACCCACGCTCCCCGTGCCGGCGATCCGCGTGACCAAACTGATGGTACGATAGGCGAGCGTCATCCCGACGCGCCGCACAACGGTAAGCCATGGCCTCATCGGCACAGCGAATCATTGGCGTGAACGGGAAGATGCGGCATGACAGGGTTCGTCCGTGGGGATGCGGGGCGATCCCTCGTGACCCATCTTACCGACCGGGTCCGAGATCAAGTCCCGTCCTGCCATTGACCGCCCTTGAGTCGCCCTGTATAGGCGCGCCCGTCCGGACAGGGCTCGTTCCTTGTCCAGACGCGCTTGAACATTGCTGGATACACCCGGACCCGGGGGGTCGAAAGGCCGCCGTGGTCCTTTTGCTATTCCCGTTGTTTGGCTCCAGCAAAGTAACCACGTGAAAGGTGAAGGGCTTCATGCCGACGATTAACCAGCTGGTCCGCAAGGGCCGCGATCCGCAGAAGGCCAAGTCAAAGGTCCCTGCGATGGAACAGAACCCGCAAAAGCGCGGTGTCTGCACCCGCGTCTATACGACGACCCCGAAGAAGCCGAACTCGGCTCTGCGCAAGGTGGCCAAGGTTCGCCTGACCAACCAGCGCGAAGTCATCAGCTACATCCCGGGTGAAGGGCATAACCTGCAGGAGCACTCTGTGGTGCTGATCCGTGGCGGCCGCGTTCGCGACCTTCCCGGCGTCCGCTATCATGTTCTCCGCGGCGTGCTCGACACACAGGGTGTCAAGGATCGTCGCCAGTCGCGTTCCAAGTACGGCGCCAAGCGTCCGAAGTAAGCCGGTCGGCTTTCATAGCCGATCATTGATGGCTGAAGTTTAGAAGGAAGATTGAAATGGCACGTCGTCGTCGGCCCGAAAAGCGGGTCATCCTGCCTGATCCCCAATATGGGGATGAGGTTCTCTCCAAGTTCATGAACAGCGTCATGCTCGACGGCAAGAAGTCCGTCGCCGAGCTGATCGTCTATGGTGCGCTCACGACCGTCGAGCAACGCGCCAAGAAGGATCCGATCGGCATTTTCCACGAGGCACTGGCCAATGTGAAGCCGGGCATCGAAGTGCGCAGCCGCCGCGTCGGTGGTGCGACCTATCAGGTTCCGGTCGAAGTGCGCCCCGAGCGTGCCCAGGCGCTGGCGATCCGCTGGTTGATCACTGCCGCCCGTGCGCGCAGCGAGAACACCATGGCCGCCCGCCTGTCCGGCGAACTGCTCGACGCGTCGAACAACCGTGGCAACGCGGTAAAGAAGCGCGAAGACACGCACCGCATGGCCGAAGCCAACCGCGCGTTCAGCCACTACCGCTGGTAGGAGCTTTGCCGCCGGCCCTTTTGCCGACGCTTATCATAGCTATATAGTGGAGGGCCGGCGATCCCGGCTCTCCACATTCTCAAGGAAACACCGACCATGGCCCGCAGCCATCCGCTCGACATGTATCGTAACATCGGCATCATGGCCCACATCGATGCCGGCAAGACGACGACGACCGAGCGCATCCTTTACTACACCGGCAAGTCCTACAAGATCGGCGAGGTCCATGAGGGCACCGCGACGATGGACTGGATGGAGCAGGAGCAGGAGCGCGGGATCACGATCACGTCCGCCGCGACGACGTGTTTCTGGAACGATCACCGCATCAACATCATCGACACCCCCGGCCACGTCGACTTCACGATCGAAGTCGAGCGTTCGCTGCGCGTGCTCGACGGTGCGGTGGCTTGCTTCGACGGCGTTGCCGGCGTTGAGCCGCAGTCCGAGACGGTGTGGCGCCAGGCCGAGAAGTATCACGTGCCGCGCATGTGCTTCGTCAACAAGCTCGACCGTACCGGCGCCAACTTCAACATGTGCGTCGAAATGATCAAGGACCGCCTCGGCGCGCGTCCGGCCGTGCTGTATCTTCCGATCGGCCTCGAAGGCGACTTCAAGGGCCTGGTCGACCTGGTCGAGAACCGCGCGATCATCTGGCTCGAAGAGTCGCTGGGTGCAAAGTTCGAATATCAGGAGATCCCCGCCGACCTGGCCGATGCCGCCGCGACCGCTCGTTCCGAGCTGATCGAGATGGCCGTCGAGCAGGACGACGACATCATGGAAGCGTATCTGGAAGGCAATGAGCCCGACGCCGCGACGCTGAAGAAGCTGATCCGCAAGGGTACGCTGAACTTCTCGTTTGTGCCCGTGCTGTGCGGCTCGGCGTTCAAGAACAAGGGCGTGCAGCCGTTGCTCGACGCCGTCGTCGATTATCTGCCGAGCCCGCTCGACGTGCCGGCGATCAAGGGCCTGAGCCTCGACGGCAAGACCGAAGACTCGCGTCCGGCCGATGACAATGCGCCGTTCTCGGCGCTGGCGTTCAAGATCATGAACGACCCGTTCGTCGGGACGCTGACCTTTGCCCGGATCTATTCGGGCAAGCTCGAGACCGCGTCGATGGTGCTCAATTCGGTCAAGGACAAGAAGGAAAAGGTCGGCCGCATGCTGCTGATGCATGCCAACAGCCGCGAGGACATCCAGGAGGCATTTGCCGGCGACATCGTCGCGCTGGCCGGCCTCAAGGACACCACGACAGGCGACACGTTGTGCGCCGCCAACCTGCCGATCATTCTCGAGCGGATGGAATTCCCCGAGCCCGTGATCGAGCTGTCGGTGGAACCGAAGACCAAGGCGGACCAGGAAAAGATGGGCATTGCGCTTAATCGCCTTGCGCGCGAGGATCCGTCGTTCCGCGTATCGTCGGACATCGAGAGCGGCCAGACCATCATCAAGGGCATGGGCGAGCTTCACCTCGAAATTCTCGTCGATCGCATGCGCCGCGAATTCAAGGTCGAGGCCAATGTCGGGGCGCCGCAGGTGGCGTATCGCGAATATCTCGGCAAGCAGGTCGAGCTGAGCTACACCCACAAGAAGCAGTCGGGTGGTTCGGGCCAGTTCGCCGAAGTGAAGGTCCGGGTCACGCCGGGCGAGCGCGGTACCGGCTTCGTGTTCATCGATTCGGTTAAGGGCGGCAACGTCCCGAAGGAATATATTCCTTCGGTCGAGAAGGGCATGCGCGAGACGGCGCTGACCGGATCGCTGATCGGCTTTCCGATCATCGATTTCTCGGTCGAGCTGCTCGACGGCAAATATCATGACGTCGACTCCTCGGCGCTGGCGTTCGAAATCTGCGCGCGTGGATGCATGCGTGAAGCGGCCCAGAAGGCAGGCATCAAGCTGCTCGAGCCGATCATGAAGGTCGAGGTCGTCACGCCGGAAGATTATCTTGGCGACGTGATCGGCGACATGAACAGCCGTCGTGGCCAGATCCAGGGCACCGACAGCCGTGGCAACGCGCAGACGGTCGATGCGATCGTACCGCTCGCCAATATGTTCGGCTATGTGAACCAGTTGCGCTCGTTCACCCAGGGCCGGGCGCAGTACAGCATGCAGTTCTCGCATTACGACGAAGTGCCTGCCAACGTTGCCGACGAAGTGAAGGCAAAGCTGGCGTAATCCAAAAACACTCGCTAAGGCGCCGCGTCCGTGCGGTGCCTTGGTACCCCGGTATTCGATCAAGAAGGTAGGAAAAATGGCGAAGGCAAAGTTTGAGCGGAACAAGCCGCACCTCAACATCGGCACGATCGGCCACGTCGATCATGGCAAGACGTCGCTGACGGCTGCGATCACCAAGGTTCTGGCCGAGACGACCGGCGGCACGGCCGTCGACTTCGCCAACATCGACAAGGCGCCGGAAGAGCGTGAGCGCGGCATCACCATCTCGACCGCACATGTCGAGTATGAGACGGCAGCGCGCCACTATGCCCATGTCGACTGCCCCGGCCACGCCGATTATGTGAAGAACATGATCACCGGTGCCGCGCAGATGGACGGCGCGATCCTCGTCGTCGCGGCCACCGATGGCCCGATGCCGCAGACCAAGGAGCACATTCTGCTCGCCAAGCAGGTCGGCGTTCCGACGATGGTGGTTTTCCTCAACAAGGTCGATCTTGTCGACGACGAGGAAATCCTTGAGCTGGTCGAAATGGAAATCCGCGAGGAACTGTCGAAGCGTGAATTCGACGGCGACAATATTCCGATCATCCGGGGTTCGGCAACGGCCGCGCTGTCAGGTTCTGACGATACGCTGGGCAAGGAAGCGATCCTGGCGCTGATGAAGGCTGTCGACGAGTATATCCCGCAGCCCGAGCGTCCGCTCGACAAGCCGTTCATGATGCCGATCGAGGACGTGTTCTCGATCTCGGGTCGCGGCACCGTCGTCACGGGCCGCGTCGAGACCGGCATCGTCAAGGTCGGTGAGGAAGTCGAGATCGTCGGCATCCATCCGACCGTGCGCAAGACCACGGTCACCGGCGTCGAGATGTTCCGCAAGCTGCTCGACCAGGGCCAGGCCGGCGACAATGTCGGCGCGCTGATCCGCGGCGTGGGTCGCGAAGAGGTCGAGCGCGGCCAGGTGCTGTGCAAGCCCGGCTCGATCAAGCCGCACACCGACTTCTCGTCGGAAGTGTACGTGCTGTCGAAGGACGAGGGTGGCCGTCACACGCCGTTCTTCGCCAATTATCGTCCGCAGTTCTACTTCCGCACGACCGACGTGACCGGCACCGTCGAGCTGCCTGAGGGCACCGAGATGGTGATGCCGGGCGACAACGTCTCGCTGGGCATCAAGCTCATCGCACCGATCGCGATGGACGTCGGTCAGCGCTTCACCATTCGCGAAGGCGGTCGTACCGTCGGCGCAGGGGTTGTCAGCGCGATCTCGAAGTAATAGAGGACTGCCTCCGCCCGATTCCCTGTAGGGAGTCGGGCGGTTGCCATTTTACGTACACAGCAAGAGTCGTCATCAGGCGGCCCGCTCTTTCGCATCGGTAGGGTTATGGAAACGCAGAATATTCGGATTCGTCTGAAGGCATTCGATCATCGTGTGCTCGACCAGGCAACCGGCGATATCGCCGACACGGCGCGCCGCACCGGTGCGCTTATTCGCGGTCCTATCCCCTTGCCGACGCGCATCGAGAAGTTCACCGTCAACCGCGGCCCGCACATCGACAAGAAGTCGCGTGAGCAGTTCGAGGTGCGTACCTACAAGCGTATGCTGGACATCGTTCAGCCGACGCCGCAGACGGTCGATGCCTTGATGAAGCTCGATCTCGCCGCAGGCGTTGACGTGGAGATCAAGCTGGCCTAAGGGCCAGCGCGACGCGGTTGACCCAGTCCCGCGACGCACGACAATTTGAGATACCGCTGGCGGCTTCGGCAGCCAGGACAGCGTCTCCCGTCACGTTTCTGCCATGCAGGGACAACCAGCCCGGGACGGGGGCTCGCTTCGCTTTACCGGGCTGACACGCACCTGGGGATTTCCCGCTGGTGCCTCTGTGAGGAGAATGGGTCATGCGTACCGGCGTGATCGCGAAGAAAATGGGGATGACCCGCCTTTTCAGGGATGATGGCCGCCATGTGCCGGTCACCGTCCTTTCCCTGGAAGGCTTGCAGGTCGTTTCCGTCCGCGAGAATGAACGTGACGGCTACACCGCCGTCCAGCTTGGCGCCGGCAGCGCCAAGGCCAAGAATGTTTCGAAGCCGCAGCGTGGCCATTTCGGCAAGGCCGAAGTGGAGCCGAAGGCGAAGCTGGTCGAATTTCGCGTCGCCGAGGATGCGCTCCTCGACGTCGGCGCGGAGATTTCTGCCGACCATTATGTTGCCGGCCAGATCGTCGATATCCAGGGTGTGACCCAGGGTAAGGGCTTCCAGGGCGGCATGAAGCGCTGGGGCTTCGGTGGTCTTCGCGCTACCCACGGCGTCTCGGTCTCGCACCGTTCGCTCGGTTCGACCGGTCAGCGCCAGGATCCGGGCAAGGTCTTCAAGAACAAGAAGATGGCCGGCCATATGGGCGACAAGAACCGCACCCAGCAGAATCTCGAGATCGTCGGCACCGACGTCGAGCGTGGCCTGATCTTCGTGAAGGGCTCCGTGCCCGGCTCGAAGGGCGGCTGGCTGATCGTCAAGGACGCGGTGAAGATCGCGCGCCATGCCGAGGCTCCCTATCCCGCCGGTCTGAAGGCCGCCGCGAACAGCAACAACGCACCCGCCGAGACACCCGCCGAGACGGTGGATGCTCCCGAAGCGGCCGAAGGCCAGGAGGGCTGAACGTGAAGGTCAAGGTTCAATCCTTCGACGCCAAGGCAGCCGCTGCCGATGTCGAGCTGAGCGACGAGGTCTTCGGCCTCGATCCTCGCGCCGATATCCTGCACCGCGTTGTCACCTGGCAGCTCGAAAAGCGTCGTGCGACCGCACGCGGCACGCGTGAGCGCGCCGACGTTGCCCGCACCGGCAAGAAATATGGTCGCCAGAAGGGCGGCGGTACCGCTCGTCACGGCGATCGCCGCGCACCGGTGTTCATCGGTGGTGGTAAGGCACATGGCGCCCGCGTCCGTGACTTCAATCCGTCGCTGAACAAGAAGATCCGCGCTCTCGGCCTGAAGATGGCGCTTTCGAGCCATGCCAAGGCTGGCTCGCTGATCATCATGGACAGCCTGACGGTCAAGGATGGCAAGACCAAGGCGCTCACCGCCGATCTCGCCCGGCTTGGCTTTGGCAAGGCGCTGGTGATCGACGGTGACATGGTCGAGAACAGCTTCGCGCTCGCCGCGGGCAACCTGTCGCAGATCAACGTGTTGGCGGCTGCCGGCGCCAATGTCTACGACATCCTGAAGCATGACACGCTGGTGCTGACGCGCGCTGCGGTCGAGAAGCTGGAGGCGCGCTTCCATGGCTAAGAAGGCAAAGACGTCGGTCGACATCCGTCATTACGACGTGATCGTTGCGCCGCACATCACCGAGAAGGCGACGTTGCTTTCCGAGCAGAACGCCGTGGTGTTCAAGGTCGCCAACGACGCGACCAAGCCGGAGATCAAGGCCGCGGTCGAGGCGTTGTTCGGTGTCAACGTCCTGAACGTCAATACGATCGTCCAGAAGGGCAAGACCAAGAAGTGGAAGGGCGCGCCGTATCGCCGCTCTGACATCAAGAAGGCGATCGTCACCCTCAAGGATGGCCAGTCCATCGACGTGACGACGGGGATTCAGTAATGGCTCTCAAGCATTATAACCCGACCAGCCCGGCACGACGCGGACTTATCCTCGTCGACAAGTCGAGCCTGCACAAGGGCGGCCCGATCAAGGCGCTGACCGAAGGCAAGCGCAAGACCGGTGGGCGCAATAACAAGGGTCACGTGACCTCGCGCGGCATCGCCGGCGGCCACAAGCAGCGCTATCGCATCGTCGATTTCAAGCGTCGCAAGTGGGACGTCGAGGGTACCGTCGAGCGGCTCGAATATGATCCCAATCGCACCGCGTTCATCGCCCTGATCAAGTATCCGGACGAAGAGCTCGCCTACATCGTTGCACCGCAGCGACTCGCTGTCGGTGACAAGGTGATCGCCGGCAAGAAGACCGACGTGAAGCCGGGCAACGCGATGGAGCTGGGCCAGATGCCAGTCGGCACGATCGTCCACAATGTCGAGATGAAGCCCGGCAAGGGTGGTCAGCTCGCACGTTCGGCCGGTACCTATGTGCAGATCGTCGGCCGCGACAAGGGTATGGTGATGGTTCGCCTCAACTCGGGCGAGCAGCGTTACATCCACGCCAATTGTATGGCGACGGTGGGCGCGGTTTCGAACCCCGACAACCAGAACCAGAACCTCGGCAAGGCCGGACGCAGCCGCTGGATGGGCAAGCGCCCACTGACGCGCGGCGTCGCCAAGAACCCGGTCGACCATCCGCATGGCGGTGGTGAAGGCCGGACCTCGGGCGGCCGTCATCCGGTCACCCCGTGGGGCAAGCCGACCAAGGGTGCGCGCACCCGTCACAACAAGTCGACCGACAAGATGATCATCCGGTCGCGTCACGCCAAGAAGAAGGGCTAACCCATGGCTCGCTCCGTCTGGAAGGGTCCGTTCGTGGACCTTCATCTGCTCAAGAAGGCCGAAACCGCGCAGGACGCCGGTGGCCGCGCTCCGATCAAGACCTGGTCGCGTCGCTCCACCATCCTGCCGCAGTTCGTCGGCCTGACGTTCAGCGTCTATAATGGCCGCAAGTTCGTGCCCGTCTCGGTCAACGAGGACATGGTCGGCATGAAGCTCGGCGAATTCGCGCCGACCCGGTTCTTCCCGGGTCATGCGTCGGACAAGAAGGGCAAGCGCTGATGTCGAAGCCAGCATCACCCCGCAAGGTCGGTGACAAGGAAGCCTTGTCGGTCGGCACGCAGATCCGCGGTTCGGCGCAGAAGCTGAACCTCGTTGCGGGCCTGATCCGCGGCAAGAAGGTCGGCGACGCGATGAACATCCTGGCCTTCTCGACGAAGGGCATGGCGATCGACGCGCGCAAGGTTCTCGCCTCGGCGATCGCCAATGCGGAAAACAACCACAATCTCGACGTCGACGCGCTCGTCGTCGCCGAGGCGTCGGTTGGCAAGTCGATCACGATGAAGCGTTTCGCCACCCGCGGTCGCGGCAAGTCGACCCGCATTCTCAAGCCATTCAGCCGTCTGCGCATCGTCGTGCGCGAGCAGGAAGAAGCATAATGGGTCAGAAGAGCAATCCGATCGGCCTGCGACTGCAGATCAACCGCACCTGGGACAGCCGCTGGTACGCCGACGGCGCCGACTATGGGCGGCTGCTGCTCGAGGATCTGAAGATCCGCAAGTACATCGTCGATACGCTGCCGCAGGCGGCGATCTCGAAGGTCGTGATCGAGCGTCCGGCCAAGCTTTGCCGCGTTTCCATCTATGCTGCGCGCCCCGGCGTGATCATCGGCAAGAAGGGCACCGACATCGAGAAGCTTCGCAGGAAGCTCGGTTCGATGACGTCGTCCGACGTGTCGCTGAACATCGTCGAGATCCGCAAGCCCGAAGTCGACGCCAAGCTCGTCGCGCAGGGCATTGCCGACCAGCTCGAGCGTCGTATCGCCTTCCGCCGCGCCATGAAGCGTGCGGTGCAGTCGGCGCTGCGGCTCGGAGCCGAGGGTATCCGCGTCGCTTGCGGCGGTCGTCTCGGCGGCGCCGAGATCGCGCGTTCGGAGAGCTATCGCGAAGGTCGCGTGCCGCTCCACACGCTGCGCGCGAACATCGATTATGCCGAGGCCACTGCGCACACTTCCTACGGGGTTTGCGGCGTGAAGGTCTGGGTCTTCAAGGGCGAGATTCTCGGCCATGACCCAATGGCGCAGGACCGGCTGATGATGGAGGCTCAAACCTCCGGCGTCCGTCCGGCCCGCTAAGGAACACGAGACATGCTGCAACCAAAACGCACCAAGTTCCGCAAGGCCTTCAAGGGCCGCATCCATGGCGACGCCAAGGGTGGCGCGGCGCTCAACTTCGGCTCTTACGGGCTGAAGGCAATGGAGCCTGATCGTATCACCGCGCGCCAGATCGAGGCCGCGCGTCGTGCGATCACCCGCCACATCAAGCGCCAGGGCCGCTTGTGGATCCGCATCTTCCCGGACGTTCCGGTCTCCGCGAAGCCAGCCGAAGTCCGCATGGGCAAGGGCAAGGGTTCGCCGGAATTCTGGGCCGCGCGGGTCAAGCCGGGCCGCATCCTGTTCGAGCTCGACGGTGTCGATGGCCCGCTGGCTGCCGAAGCTTTCAGCCGCGCAGCGATGAAGCTGCCGATCAAGACCAAGGTGGTGGCCCGTCTCGGCGACACCTCGCACCTGGGAGGCGAATAGTGAGCCGCATCGACGACATTACCGCGAAGACCGACGATCAGCTGGGCGACGAGCTCGGCAATCTCAAGCGCGAGGCGTTCAACCTCCGTTTCCAGGCCGCCACAAACCAGCTCGAAAAGCCGAGCCGGGTGCGTGAGGTCCGCCGTGACATCGCCCGTATCAAGACCGTGCAGAACGCTCGTACGCGTTCGGCCACGAAGTAAGGAACGAGACATGCCGAAGCGCGTGCTGACCGGAGTGATCGTCTCCGACAAGGGCGAAAAGACGGTGATCGTGAACGTGGAGCGTAAGGTCAAGCACCCGCTCTACGGCAAGATCATCCGTCGTTCGAAGAAGTATCATGCCCATGACGAGGGCAATGAGTTCAAGGCCGGCGAGACGGTGCGGATCGAAGAGACCGCCCCGATCTCCAAGCTGAAGACCTGGAAGGTGATCGATCGGGTCAACACCCATGCGACGCCGGAGCGGGTCGACGTCGACGCGTAAGCGTCAATTTTAGGCGGGTGCCGGTCAGAAATCGGCCCCAGATTGAGAAGGAAGCGGATCGATGATCCAGATGCAGTCCAATCTCGACGTCGCTGACAACAGCGGCGCGAAGCGGGTGCAGTGCATCAAGGTGCTGGGCGGCTCGAAGCGTCGCACGGCCGGCGTTGGCGACATCATTGTCGTCAGCGTCAAGGAAGCACAGCCGCGCGGTCGCGTGAAGAAGGGCGACGTGCACCGTGCCGTCATCGTGCGCACGCGCAAAGACATTCGCCGCGCCGACGGCTCGGTGATCCGCTTCGATTCGAACGCGGCAGTGCTGGTCAACAAGAACGAGGAGCCGATCGGCACCCGTATCTTCGGCCCGGTCGTGCGCGAACTGCGCGGCAAGAAGCACATGAAGATCATTTCGCTCGCGCCGGAGGTGCTGTGATGGGTGCCGCAAAGATCAAGAAGGGCGACAAGGTCATCGTCCTGTCCGGCAAGGACAAGGGCAAGACCGGTGAAGTGACCCGCGCCATGCCCAAGGACGGCAAGGTCGTCGTGTCGGGCGTGAACGTCGCGATCCGCCACACCAAGCCGACCCAGGGCGACCCGCAGGGTGGCCTGAAGCGCGCCGAGGCGCCGATGCACATTTCCAAGGTCGCGCACGTGACCGCGGACGGCAAGCCGACCCGCGTTCGTTTCGAGACGACCAAGGACGGCAAGAAGATTCGCGTCGCGGTCAAGTCCGGGGAGAAGATCGATGGCTGATGCCAGCTACAAGCCCCGGATGAAGGGCATTTACGACGACACGATCATCAAGGCGATGACCGAGAAGTTCGGCTACAAGAACGCGCTCGAAGTGCCGAGGATCGACAAGATCGTCCTCAACATGGGCGTGGGCGAAGCGACGCAGGACAAGAAGAAAGTCGAGAAGGCCGCTGTCGAAATGCAGCTGATCGCCGGCCAGAAGCCTGTCGTCACCAAGGCGAAGAAGTCGATCGCGCAGTTCAAGCTGCGTGAGGGTATGCCGATCGGCGTGAAGGTCACCCTTCGCCGTGAGCGCATGTACGAGTTCCTCGACCGCTTCATCACCATCGCGCTCCCGCGCGTGCGTGACTTTCGCGGCCTGAACCCGAAGAGCTTCGATGGGCGCGGCAATTATGCCTGCGGCCTGAAAGAGCAGCTGATTTTCCCGGAAATCAGCTATGACCAGGTCGACCAGATGCGCGGCATGGACGTGATCGTTGCAACGACCGCGAAGACCGATGACGAGGCGCGGGAGCTGCTCCGTCTGTTCGGCTTCCCGTTCCCGCCCGAGTCCGTTGGCGAAACCGAAGAGAAGAAGGCAGCGTAAGCTGCTGATTTCCTAAGACAGGAAGAGAGCTTAAGTCGATGGCGAAACTGAGTTCGATTAACAAGAACGAGCGTCGCAAGGTGCTGGTGAAGAAATATGCCGGCCGTTATGCGAAGCTTAAAGCGCAGGCGAAGGATGCCTCGCTCGATGAGGGCGAGCGTCTGATCGCGCGCCTCAAGATGGCGGAAATTCCGCGCAACGGTAACCCGACCCGTATTCGCAATCGTTGCGAGCTGACCGGGCGTCCGCGCGCTTATTACCGCAAGTTCCGTCTCTGCCGTATTCAGCTGCGCGATCTGGCCAACAAGGGCCTGATCCCCGGCGTTACGAAGTCGAGCTGGTAAGGATCACGAGATGGCATTGACCGATCCCCTGGGTGACATGCTCACCCGCATCCGCAACGGCCAGCGCGCGCGCAAGGACTCCGTCCTTTCGCCGGCGTCGAAGCTGCGCGCTCGCGTGCTCGACGTGCTGCAGCGCGAGGGCTATATCCGCGGTTACAGCGAAGAAGAGATGGGTCCCGCAAAGGGCATCCGTATCGAGCTGAAATATTTCGAAGGCCAGCCGGCGATCAAGCACGTCGCGCGCGTCTCGAAGCCCGGCCGTCGGGTCTATTCCGGCTCGCAGGAACTTCCGCGGGTCATGAATGGCCTTGGCATCACCATCGTTTCGACGCCCCGGGGCGTTCTGTCCGACGCGGAAGCGCGCGAGCAGAATGTCGGCGGCGAAGTGCTCGCGGAGGTATTCTGATGAGCCGCATCGGTAAAAAACCGGTCGCGATCCCGAGCGGTGTCACCGCTTCGATCGACGCCGGCGTGCTGAGCGTGAAGGGCCCCAAGGGCACCCTGGCACTCAATATGCGCGAAGAGATCAGCTACACGCTGGAAGACGGCGGCATTTCGGTGGTTCCGGCCAACGACACCAAGCGCGCTCGCGCGTTCTGGGGGATGCAGCGGACGCTGGTGCAGAACCTGGTGACGGGCGTCAGCGACGGCTTCACCAAGAAGCTGCTGATCACCGGCGTCGGCTATCGCGCTGACTCCAAGGGCAAGGTGCTCAACCTGAAGCTCGGCTACAGCCACGACGTCAACATCGATGTACCGGCTGACCTCGAGGTCAAGACCCCGGACAATACGACGGTCGAGATTTCGGGTGCCGATAAGCAGAAGGTCGGCCAGCTTGCCGCTGAAATCCGCCGCTGGCGTAAGCCCGAGCCGTACAAGGGCAAGGGCATCAAGTACGAGGGCGAGTTCATCTTCCGCAAGGAAGGGAAGAAGAAATAATGACCAAGGGAATGTCACTGTTCGAGAAGCGGCGCCGCCGCAATCGCACCGCGCTCCGCGCGCGGGGTGGACAGCGTCCGCGCCTCTCGGTGCATCGCTCCGGCAAGCATATCTATGCCCAGGTGATCGACGATGCTGAGGGCAAGACGCTCGCGTCTGCCTCGACGCTGGAAAAGGACGTGCGCGGCACCGCCGGCGCGAATGTCGAAGCGGCGTCTGCTGTCGGCAAGCGCGTTGCGGAAGCAGCCAAGAAGGCCGGCGTGACGCAGGTCGTGTTCGACCGCGGCGGCTTCCTGTTCCACGGTCGCGTCAAGGCGCTGGCGGAAGCCGCGCGTGAAGCCGGATTGGAGTTCTAAGAATGGCCGACGAAACCAACCAGCCGGCAGTCCAGGCTGCTCCCGAGAGCGCGCCGATGGACGCCCCGCAGGGCGGCCCTGGTCGCGGTCCGCGTGGCGGGCGTGGTCGTGGCGGCCCAGGCGGCGGTCCCGGCGGCAATCGCGGTGGCCGTGACGGCAACCGTGGCGGGCGTCGCGACGATCGTCGTGGCGGCAGCGATGACGGCGGCGAAGAGCTGATCGAAAAGCTCGTTCACATCAACCGCGTTTCCAAGACGGTGAAGGGCGGCAAGCGCTTTGGCTTTGCGGCACTCGTCGTCGTCGGCGACGGCAAGGGCCGGGTCGGCTTCGGTCATGGCAAGGCACGCGAAGTGCCGGAAGCCATTTCCAAGGCGACGGCTGCTGCCAAGAAGGCGATGGTTCGTGTGCCACTGCGCGAGGGTCGCACGCTGCATCATGACGGCAATGGCCACTTCGGTGCCGGCCGCGTGACGCTGCGCTCGGCGCCGCAGGGTACCGGCATCATCGCCGGTGGTCCGATGCGCGCCGTGTTCGAGAGCCTGGGCGTGGCGGACGTGGTGACCAAGTCGGTCGGCACTTCCAACCCGTACAACATGATCCGGGCGACCTTCGAGGCACTGACCTCGCAGACCTCACCCAAGGCCGTGGCGCAGCGCCGCGGCAAGAAGATCGCCGACCTGCTCGGCCGTGGTGGTTCACAGACCGCCCAGGCCGATGCCGAAGCGATCGCGGAGTAAGACAGATGGCGAAGAAGCAGGAAGCTGCCGGCAAGACCGTGAAGGTGACCCAGACGGGCTCGCCGATCCGTCGCGAGAAGGATCAGCGCGCGACGCTGATCGGGCTCGGCCTCAACAAGATGAACCGCACCCGCGAGTTGCAGGATACCCCCGAGGTTCGGGGCATGATCCGCAAGATCGCGCACATGGTGTCGGTCACCGAATAGCCCGCTCGGCCCTCTCTCGCGTGCGGGAGAGGGCAGGGTGAGCATCTCCTTCCATTTTCTCCGCTTGCGGGGAATGCGCGACAAAAGCGAAAGCGAGTGCACGACATGAAATTGAACGAAATCCGCGACAACGCGGGCGCCCGTAAATCCAAGATGCGCGTCGGACGCGGCATCGGTTCGGGTAAGGGCAAGACCGGTGGCCGTGGTCACAAGGGCCAGAAGAGCCGTGAAGGCGTTTCGATCGCCGGCTTCGAGGGCGGTCAGATGCCGCTCCACATGCGCCTGCCGAAGCGTGGCTTCAACAATATCTTCGCGACCGATTTCGCCGAAGTGAATCTCGGTGCAATCCAGAAGGTGATCGACGCGGGCAAGCTCGACGTCAACGCGACGATCGATCACGACACGCTGAAGGCCGCTGGCCTCGCGCGTGGTGGCAAGGACGGCGTGCGGTTGCTCGGCAAGGGCACGCTGACGACCAAGCTGAGCTTTTCGGTCAACGGTGCGTCGAAGGGCGCGATCGCAGCGGTCGAGAAGGCTGGAGGTTCGGTCGAGGTGATCCCCCTGGTTCCCGCAGCTGAAAAAGCTGCCGCCAAGAAAGGCAAGGCACGCCTCGCGCGCCTCGCCGTCAAGGCGGAAAAGACGGCTGACGCCGCCAAGGCTGCCAAGGCCAAGTAACTTTCGTCCCGGCGATTTGCGCGCCGGGGTTAGACAAGGCCGAATGGGCGCCTATATGAGCGGCGGGGGCGCGGACAACGCATCTCCGCCGTTCTCGTTTCAGGACCAACACCATAATGGCATCCGCAGCCGACCAGATGGCCTCCGGCCTCAACCTGTCAAAATTCGCTCAGGCGACTGATCTCAAGAAGCGTTTGTGGTTCACGATCGGTGCGCTGATCGTTTTCCGGATGCTGTCGTACGTGCCGCTTCCCGGCATCGACGCCACGCAGCTGAGCTTCCTTGCCGACAAGACAACGGGCGGCGTGCTCGACTTCTTCAACAATTTCTCGGGCGGTTCGCTCAAGCGGATGAGCATCATCGCGATGGGCGTGATGCCGTATATCACCGCCTCGATCGTGGTGCAGCTCGCCACCTCGCTTTCGCCGCACCTCGCCGCGATCAAGAAGGAAGGCGAGAGCGGCCGCAAGCGGCTCAATCAATATACCCGCTACGGCACCGTCGCGCTGACCGCAGTGCAGGGCTATTTCCTCGTTGCCGGGCTCGAGGCCTATGGCGTGAACGAGGGGCATCCCGCTGTCGTCGATCCCGGCATGCTGTTCCGCATCGTCGCGGTCATCTCGCTCGTTGGCGGCACGATGTTCCTGATGTGGATCGGTGAGCAGATCACCAGCCGCGGTATCGGCAATGGCATGTCGCTCATCATCATGTCGGGGATCGTCGCCAACCTGCCGACGAACATCTACAACCTCGCCGAGGGCGGTCGCTCGGGCTCGCTCGATACGACGCGCTTGATCGGCATCGTCGTGGCGGTCGTCGCGCTGGTGTTGTTCATCTGCTTCATGGAGCGTGCGCAACGACGAATCCTGATCCAGTATCCCAAGCGCCAGACGCAGCGCGGCATGCAGGCCGATCGCAGCCATCTGCCGCTCAAGATCAATACCGCGGGCGTGATTCCGCCGATTTTCGCCTCGTCGCTGCTGGTAATGCCGCTGACAATCACCCAGCTCGCCGGGACCAAGGTTGGCACCGGGCGGCTCAACGACATCGTCATCACGCTCAACCAGTATCTGCAGCACGGTTCGCTGCTGTACATGACGCTGTATGGCGCCGGCATCATCTTCTTCTCGTTCTTCTACACCGCCGTGGTTTTCAACCCGGAAGAGACCGCCGACAATCTCAAGCGCTATGGCGGGTTCATTCCGGGCATCCGGCCGGGCAAGGCGACCGAGAATTATTTCGATTATGTGCTGACGCGCATCACGGTGATTGGTGCGGCCTATCTCGCCGTGATCTGCCTGGTGCCGGAATGGCTCGTCACGCAATTGGCGATCCCTTTCTATCTCGGGGGCACCAGCCTGTTGATCGTCGTCAATGTTACGATGGACACGGTAACGCAGATCCAGAGCCACTTGCTTGCGCACCAATATGGTGACCTGATCAAGAAGGCGAAACTGAAGGGTGGGCGTCTCCGTTAAGAGAGGCGCAAGCCGTATGGGAGTTGGGGCTTGAACATCATCCTCTTGGGCCCGCCGGGTGCCGGTAAAGGCACGCAGGCGAGCCGTCTGGAAGCCGATCGCGGCATGGTCCAGCTGTCGACCGGCGACATGCTGCGGGCGGCAGTCAAGTCGGGCACCCCGGTCGGGTTGCAGGCCAAGGCCGTGATGGAAGCGGGCGAGCTCGTTTCCGACGCGATCGTATCCGGTATCATCGGCGAGCGACTCGACCAGCCTGATACCGCCAAGGGCGTGATCTTCGATGGTTACCCGCGCACCGCCGCGCAGGCCGATCAGCTCGATGCGTTGCTTGCCGAGCGCGGGCGCAGCCTCGACAAGGTGATCGAACTCGAGGTCGATGAGGATGCGCTCGTCGAGCGTATCGTCGGGCGCTTCACCTGTGCCAAGTGCGGTGCCGGTTACCATGACGAATTCAAGCGGACCAAGGTTGCCGGCGTCTGCGACGTGTGCGGTTCAACCGAGTTCAAGCGCCGTCCCGACGACAATGAAGAAACGGTACGCACGCGGATGGCCGAATATCGCGCCAAGACCGAGCCGATCATTCCGATCTACCAGAAGCGCGGCTTGCTCGAGCACGTCGACGGGATGGCTGATATCGATCTCGTGGGGCGGGCAATCGAGGCGATCCTCGACGCTGCCAAATAAGCGCAACGGCCGCTATTGCAGGGGATGACGAAGGCGGTGTGTGGGCGGTAGGATGACCTTCGTTTGATATCGGGGAGGTCCGAATGTTCCGCTACGCCTTGATCGCCACTCCGCTCCTTGTGCTGGCCGCTGCCGCACCGGCCGAGATTACCCAGTCGAGCACCGCCGGGTTCGAGATCACCCAGACCGTTACTGCTGACGCGCCGATCGCGCAGGTGTGGGAAACGCTACGCGCGCCGCAGCGCTGGTGGGACAAGGAACACACCTATTCCGGCGACAGCGCGAACCTCTATCTCGACAGCCAGGCGACGGGGTGTTTCTGTGAGCGACTGCCGGGCAAGGGCAGCATCGAGCATGCCCATATCGTCTATATCCAGCCGCCGCGCATGATCCGCCTCGTCGGCGGTCTTGGCCCGCTCCAGGCCGAGGCGGTCAATGCCACGCTGACCTTCAAGCTCGATCCGGAAGGGTCGAACGCCACCAGGATTACGCTGACCTATGTCGTCGGTGGCTATGTGCGCGCCGGCGCCGACACGCTGGCGCCCAAGGTCGACGAGGTGCTCGCCTTGCAGATGGTAAACCTGAAAACGGCTGCCGAGGCACCGCCGCCAGCGGCAAAATAGCGGCCGTTTCACGCCGGAACCTCGCGCGATGACAAATTCTTCATGTCGACTTCATCGCCTCGCGCGGGCTGCCTGCCTATTGCGGGCGGGTCGCCGTTGCACGCGGTGGAAGACCTTCCGAGTTCGGTGTCCGCACTCCCGGGGACACCGAAGGCCGGCGGAAAGCTTGCTTTCCGCCGGCCTCATTTCCTTATACGCTGGCCGTTCTTTTCGGAAATGCCGCTCATGACCCGCAAGCTGTTGATCGTCGAGGATGATGCCGCCACGGCGAGCTACCTCGCCAAGGGCCTCGGGGAGGCCGGCTTCTCGGTGGAGAACTGCGCCGATGGCCGTGACGGACTGTTCCTCGCGACCGAGGGCATCTTTGACCTGATCATCGCCGACCGCATGCTGCCCGGTCTTAACGGCCTGGCGATGATCGGGGCAATTCGCGCCGCCGGGATTCGTACGCCGATCATGATCCTGTCCGCGCTGGCATCGGTCGACGACCGGATCGATGGCCTGCGCGCCGGTGCCGACGATTACCTCGTCAAGCCATTCTCCTTTGCCGAGCTCTCCGCTCGGGTCGAGGCATTGCTGCGTCGTTCCGAGCATGTCCCGACCAATGCTCAGCCGACCCGCCTCGTCGTCGGCGACCTCGAGATCGATCTGCTCGGCCGAACCGTGACACGCGAAGGGCGTTCGATCGCGCTGGGCGCGCGCGAGTTCAATCTGCTCGAATATCTCGCCCGCCATGCCGGCCAGGTCGTTACCCGCACGATGATGCTGGAAAAGATCTGGAACTATCATTTCGATCCGGGTTCCAACGTCGTCGATGTCCATATCGGCCGGCTGCGCCGCAAGATCGAGGAAGGCTTCGGCGCGCCGATTCTCCACACCGTACGCGGGGCCGGCTACCGGCTGTCGGTCGAGGCATAACCACCGCGATGCGCCTGTCGGTCACGGCGCGGATCGCGCTGCTGGCGATCGGTCTCGCGCTGGTTTCCAACCTCGTGCTCGTCGCGTTCGTGTGGCAGCAGGTCCATGACCACGCGATCGACGCGTTGCGGCGCGACACGATCGAGCAGTCCGACGCGCTGTTGGCGGTGTATCGCTCCGGCGGCATGAGCGCGCTGACCCGGACGATCGACGAGGCGCGGGCACCGGGCGATCGCTCGCTGGTGATCGCCATCGTCGACAATGGCGGCAAACGGCTGGCCGGCGACGGACCTGACGACATTACCGTTTCGGGTTCGCCGGCGCCGACCAATTTCAGTATGGGCATGATGGGCGCCGACCCGCCCTGGTCCGAACGCGAGGCCGGCTATTCCGTGCGCCCGATCGGGCCTGACTGGCTGGTCAGCGGGCGGTTGCTCGATGATTGGGAGCAGGAGCAGCGCGGCATCGAACGCGCGATGCTGGCGGCGACCCTGTTGTCGCTGGCGCTTGGTATCGGCGGCGGCCTCGTCGTGACGCGCTATGTCGGTCGGCGCCTCAACAGCGTGGCGGATGCGATCGAAGGCGTGGCGAGCGGCGACCTGTCGCGGCGCGTCGTCGGGGCGCCAGGCGGCGGTGACGCGTTCGACCGGCTTGCCACGCGGCTCAACGGCATGCTCGACAAGGTCGAGCGATTGATGATCGAGCTGCGCGTCGTGACCGACAGCCTCGCGCATGATCTGCGTTCGCCGCTTGCGCGGCTGCGTACCAAGACTGAGACGGCAGTGCTCCTTACCGATCCCGCACAGCGCGATGCCGCACTGGGCGGCCTGCTGGTCGAAACCGATCTCGTGATGCGGATGCTGACGATGCTGATCGAGATCAGCCGCGCCGAATCGGTCTCGCGCGATCGCTTTGCCACGGTCGATCCCGCGGCGCTCATCGAGGAAATTGCCGAACTGTACGAGCCCGTCGCAGAGGAGGCGGGATTGACCTTCACCACGGTGATCGACCCGCACCCGCAGCGCGTCACGCTCCATCGCGAACTGATGACGCAGGCGATTACCAACCTGATCGACAACGCCTTGCGGCACGGCGCCGGGGGCGGAGAGGTGACGCTGCGGCTTTCGAACGACCATGGCGACGTGCGCTTCCAGGTCGAGGATCGCGGCCCCGGCATCGCCGATGGTGACCGTGAGCACGCGCTTAGCCGGTTTGGCCGCCTCGACAATGCCCGCAGTACCCCTGGTGCGGGTCTGGGGTTGTCGCTGATCGCCGCTGTCGCGCGGCTGCATGGCGGGCATTTCGAACTGGGCGACAATGCACCCGGCCTGATCGCGGCGATCATCATCCCCTCCTGACGCGGCACATTGGGGAGAAGGCGGATTGATCCCGGCCGCGTGCCGCGCGATGCTCACGCTGTGTTACCGACAAGGGCAAGGATGCGATGAACGATACGCCGCCGATTTCATCCCAGGCCGAAACGATGCTGCGCCGGGTCTCGCCCGAGGGACGGGCGCGGGCCGCGCGTGAACGCGCGCGACAACAGCGCGCGACACTGCGCCTGGTCGGCAAGTGCTTCCTCGCCTTGCTCGCCGTGCTTCTTGCCACCGCGGCGATCGGCGCATGGGTGGCCCCCGTCACGCCGATCGGGATGCTTGCTGCCCTCGTCGCATGCGTGCTCGCCTGTGCCGGCATCGCCTATGCGTCACGCGACGTACCGCCGGGCATTGCGGGCATCGCCGGTGCCACTCTCGCGGCGCTGCCGGAACGGACTGCTGGCTGGCTCGAACAACAGCGTCCGGCTTTGCCGGCGCCGGCCGCGCGGCTGCTCGACGGAATCGAGCTGCGGCTCGAGGCGCTGGCACCGCAACTGCGCGAGCTCGACCCGCTCAGCCCGGGTGCCGATGCGGTGCGCAACCTGCTTGCGGTCGAGTTGCCCAATCTGATCGAACGCCATCACCGCATCCCCGCGACGCTGCGCGCGGATGCGCGCGACGGCCGCCCCAGTGCCGACGCCCACCTCGCCAGCGGTCTGGGCATCGTCGACGCGGAGATCGCCCGCATGACCGAGCAGATGGCGCGCGGCGCATTCGACGAACTGGCGACGCAGAACCGCTTTCTCGAGCTGAAATATGATGGCGACGGCGGTATCGCGTAGCGAGAACACCGGGCGCGATTCAACCATGATGAAATCGGGTTAAACCATCGCCGCGGCGTGCCTCGGCAAGGTCGGTCGCGTCAGCTCTTTTACATGGTCGATCCCAGTCAGAACCACCCCGGCATCGTGGACGTTGCCGCCTTGCATAGTAGCGTGCCGCCCCCTGCTTTTCGCAGCATTCTCCCCTGCTTTTTCGGAGCAGGGGAGGAGCCAAGTAAGCGTTTGATCTGTAATTGAAAAAATAAGCCGAAAAACGGTCAAAAATCACCGATTTTTTGCCCTCACGCGACACCAGCGAAATGACGAATGGTGCGGACTCGCGCGCCCGTCTTGCGCAGGGATCTTGGGTGGCCGCAATCGCGATGCCTCAGCTGTTGACCGACAAGACGAGTTTCGGGTCCGGAATCAGGTCGGGATGCGACCCGCCTTCGATCGGGACGACCGCCGTCCCGATCGCGAAGAATTCGATGACGTGGGTGGACCAGCCATGGCTGCCTTCGTGCAGGTCGGCGCCGACCACGCCTTCCGCGCTTGCCTTGGTTGCTTCGAGCTGCATGCGCTCCATCGCCAGTTCGCGCGCCTCGTAGAGCGCGATCGAGAAGTTGGTCAGCTCGACGTTGCGGCCGATGGTGCCGAGCGAGGCGAAAGGCCCGCGCCGCGCGACGTGATAGACGCAACTGCCCATGACCATTTCGAGCGGGCGATAGCCGGCCTGGAGCAGGGTCCAGAAATCCTGCCCCGACAGCGCCGAGGTGAAGGGCTGGCCGCCCGGCCCCTTGAAACCCTGATGGCCCTTGGCATGGACGATGCCGGTGCCGATCGCGACGAATTCGAGCACTTTCGAATCCCATTCGAGCCGCTTGACCGTCAGGCGCACGCCGACGATGCCGTCGGCGCCCATCTGTGCCGCCTCGGCGCGCATGCGTTCCATCGCCAGTGCCCGTGCCTCGTACATCGCGGTCGACAGCACATCGAGTTCGACGCTCGATCCCCAGCCGGCCATCTGGAAGCCGACATGGTAGATGCAGCTGCCGACGCACAGCCCGACCGGCTCGAACCCGGCCTTGCGCACCAGCAGGAACTCGTTGACCGAAAAATCGGAGGTGAACACGCCGTCCGGATGACCCTGGCTGCGCAGGCCCGCGAGGCGGGCCAGTGCATGCTGGGGGATGTCGTTCAGTTCGGGCATCAGATGCCTCCTTCTTCGTCCTGCATGTCGGCGTGGTAGCTCGAATGGCGTGGCTTGTCGGGCGTGCGCAGCGGCGACAGGTCGTCGCGCATGTCGATCACCGGTTCTATCTCGACGGTAAAGGGTGCCGCCGCGCGCGTGTCGACCACGGTGCCGATAACGATGTGCCGGCCGAGATAATTGGGCGGCTGCTTGTCGCGCTCGCGCCGGAGCAGCTGGCCGAACTGGGTGTGGGCGAGCACGCCATTGCCCTGCAGCGCGGCGGCGCGGCGCAGATCGGCATGCGCCTCGCGCCGGATCCCTTCCCAGAAGGCGGTCAGGTCGAGCAATGGTTGGTTGCTCCATGACCGGCTCTGGCTCTGGGTGCGCCATGCATCGCTGCTCCAGCCGCGATTGCCGCCCCAGCCGCCGCTGCCCCAATTGTCGAGCCAGTCGTAGCGCGCGCCGACGGCGATGCCGACCGGCACGATGTCGGCCTCGATCAGCCGGACGAACTCCAGCGCTGGAACCGTAGCGATGACAGGTATCTTGCTCGGCGGCAGCCGATCGATCCGCACCGCGGTACCGATCAGCGTGAAGTCCATGCTCGCGCCGATATTGTGGCGCAGCGTGCGCATCCGCACGTCGAGCACGGCATTGGCGCCGGCGGCGACAGCCTCGCGCCGCAGCCGGTCGAGCGCTTCGTGCCAGCCCTCGGCATGCCCCTCGGTCCAGCTCCAGCCATAGGAGAACCAGCAGGTCCCCGACACGGTCGCGATCGGCCGGATGCCGTGGCTGCGGATGATCAGCAATTCCGCCGGCGTCATCGTCGCGACCCATGGCGTCTTGCCGGTGGCGGCGTGGTTCAGCCGGGTGGTGACGAAATCGGGCAGGCCGCCATGTTCGAGTGCGACTTCCCAGGCATCGTTGCGCGCGGCGTGGTCGCGCTCGCTCAACTCGTTATCGCTCGGAGCCATCGGCGCTTTGTGCCAAATGTCCGGACGTTGCGCTAGTAGGTCGATCATCTTATGAGCATATTGCGCTTGCTCGTCGCTGTTGGGGAAAGCAGCGCGGCGTATCTCTCGGGTTGCTTGACAACGGATGAGGCAACGCTTAATTGACGATTATTCCGAAACACCGGTTTCCGGCGGCGCTTGTTTGCGCTCGCCGGTATCTTGCGTTTCGGTTTGCAACGCGTTGAGATGGGGTGCGCTGCCATGCACCCTGTGGAGCTAGGAGAACAAGTTTCATGGCACGTATCGCCGGGGTCAATATCCCGACCAACAAGCGCGTCATTATTGCGCTGACCTACATTCACGGTATCGGCCCCGCCAAGGCGAAGCAGATCACCGACAAGCTGAGCATTGCGGCCGAGCGTCGCGTGCAGGACCTGACCGATCAGGAAGTGCTGCAGATTCGCGAAGCGATCGATGCCGATCACACCGTCGAGGGTGATCTGCGTCGCGAGACCGCGATGAACATCAAGCGCTTGATGGATCTCGCCTGCTACCGCGGCCTGCGCCATCGCAAGGGCTTGCCGGTTCGCGGCCAGCGCACGCACACCAATGCGCGCACCCGCAAGGGCAAGGCCAAGCCGATCGCCGGCAAGAAGAAGTAAGACGCTGGGCGGCCGCGCGCCGCTCGCTCTTCTGCAACCAAGGTCAGGAATTCCAATATGGCACGCGAACCTCAGCGCATCCGGCGCCGTGAACGCAAGAATATCACGTCCGGCGTCGCGCATGTGAACGCCAGTTTCAACAACACCATGATCACCATCACCGATGCCCAGGGCAACGCCATTTCATGGTCGTCCGCGGGCACGATGGGGTTCAAGGGCAGCCGCAAGTCGACGCCGTACGCGGCGCAGGTGGCAGCGGAAGACGCGGGCAAGAAAGCCGCCGAGCACGGCGTCCGCACGCTCGAGGTCGAGGTCAAGGGTCCGGGTTCGGGCCGCGAGTCGGCGCTTCGCGCGCTGCAGGCGGTCGGTTTCCAGATCACCTCGATCCGCGACGTGACCTCGATCCCGCATAACGGCGTGCGCCCGTCCAAGCGTCGTCGCGTCTGATTTTCGTCGGCCCGCGCGCGATTGATCACGCTGCGCGGGCGATTTTCACGGTCGGAGCAAGCCCCCGCTCCGGCCCTAGATAGGGGAAGCCCGTGTCCGTCAACGCTAAGAACTGGCAGGAATTGAAGAAGCCGAGTGGCCTCGAAAAGAAGCCGGGCGGCGATCAGAAGCGCAAGGCGACGTTCGTCGCCGAGCCGCTGGAGCGTGGCTTCGGCCTGACGCTCGGCAATGCACTGCGCCGCGTATTGCTGTCTTCGTTGCAGGGTGCCGCCGTCACCTCGATCAAGATCGAGAACGTGCTGCACGAATTCTCGTCGCTCGCTGGCGTCCGTGAGGATGTCACCGATATCGTGCTCAACGTGAAGCAGATCGCGCTCAAGATGCAGGGCGAGGGGCCGAAGCGCCTCCAGCTCTCCGCGACCGGTCCTGCCGAAGTGAAGGCCGGCGACATCGCCGTGTCGGGCGACATCGAAGTGATGAACCCCGAACTGGTGATCTGCCATCTCGATGACGGCGCGACGCTCAACATGGAGTTCACCGCGGATGTCGGTAAGGGCTATGTCGCCGCGATCGCCAACCGTCCGGCCGATGCGCCGATCGGCCTGATCCCGGTCGACGCGCTGTACTCGCCGGTGCGCCAGGTGTCGTACAAGGTCGAGAACACCCGCGTCGGGCAGGAACTCGATTACGACAAGCTGACGCTGACGATCGAGACCGACGGTACGATCACCCCCGAGGACGCGGTCGGCTATGCCGGGCGCATCCTGCAGGACCAGCTCGCGCTGTTCGTGCATTTCGACGATTCGCTGGTCACGCGCTCGGCTCCGATCGGTCAGGCCGCACCGGCCGCGACCGGCGAGGTTTCGGGCGATACGCAGCAGATCAACCGTTACCTGCTCAAGAAGGTCGACGAGCTCGAACTGTCGGTGCGCAGCGCCAACTGCCTCAAGAACGACAACATCATCTATATCGGCGACCTGGTCCAGAAGACCGAGGCCGAGATGCTGCGTACGCCGAACTTCGGCCGCAAGTCGCTCAACGAGATCAAGGAAGTGCTGTCGTCGATGGGCCTTCGCCTCGGGATGGAAATTCCCGGCTGGCCGCCCGAGAACATCGAAGAGATGGCCAAGAAACTCGAGCAGGAAATCATGGGCTGATTGCCCAGGCCCGGTTCGGCGGTTGCCGGACCGGGCGTTGATTTTCGACAAGACGGGTTGTTGGCGGTGGCCGTTATCACTGCCTGGTCTGGGGTACCGTCAAACGGCCCCTTAACGAACGAAGGAAGTTACCATGCGTCATCGCGTAGGCGGCCGTAAGCTGCAGCGTACCTCGGCCCACCGCATTGCGCTGTTCCGCAACATGTCGGCCGCACTGATCAAGCACGAGCAGATCACCACCACCGTCGCCAAGGCGAAGGAACTTCGCCCCTATGTCGAGAAGCTGATCACGCTCGCCAAGAAGGGTGGCCTGTCCAACCGCCGCCTGGCGCATGCCCGGCTGCTCGACGATGCGCAGTTGATCAAGCTGTTCGATATACTGTCGGCGCGCTACGCCGATCGTAATGGCGGCTATACCCGCATCATCAAGGCCGGCATTCGCCAGTCGGATGCCTCGCCGATGGCGATCATCGAATTCGTCGATCGCGACGTTACCGCCAAGGGCCAGGATTCGGGCCCGGTGATGAGCGACGAGGATTACGAAGACGCGGCCTGATTGCCGCGGCATCGTTGATCCGGAAAGGGGCCTCGCGCAAGCGGGCCCCTTTTTCGTACGCGGCGCTTTTCCGCCGATGTACCACGCTCGATATAGCTGGCATCGCCGCTTTCCGGGAAGCTCCAACTGACCGGTATCCCCGCTGACCAAAGCCAAGGCCGCGCCGCCATGCCCCGCCCGATCACCTATCCAGAGACCCGCAGCATCGATCAGGTCGATGACCAGTTCGGGGTCAAGGTCGCCGATCCTTATCGCTGGCTCGAAAATGACGTGCGTAGCGATCCAGAGGTCAGAGCCTGGGTCGAATCTCAGAACGCGGTTACTGATGCCTATCTTGCCACGCTGCCCGGCCGGGACATCCTCGCGGAGCGGCTGACCAGGCTGATCGATTATGAGCGGTTGGGCGTGCCGGTGAAGAAGGGCGGGCGCTATTTCTATGCGCGCAATTCGGGGTTGCAGAACCAAGCGGTGCTGGTTGTTCGCGATTCGCACGGCGACGTCGCCGGACGCGTTCTGATCGACCCCAATGACTGGTCGCAGGATGGCGCCACGGCGCTCGCCGAATGGGTTCCGTCGGAGGATGGCGGCAAGATCCTCTATGCCGTGCAGGACGGCGGAAGCGACTGGCGCACCGTCAGGATAATGGACGTCGGCACGGGCGAGACACTTTCCGACACGGTCGAATGGGTCAAGTTCTCGAATCTGGCCTGGGCAAAGGACGGGTCGGGCTTCTACTATTCGCGCTTCGCCGCGCCGGCCGAGGGAGCCGCTTTCCAGGCGCTCAATGAGAACCAGCAAGTCTGCTTCCACCGCAACGGGACCGCGCAGTCGCTCGACCGGTTGATCTACGCCACGCCGGAGGCGCCGCGGCGCGGCCATACGGCGCAGGTCACCGATGACGGCGACTGGCTCGTCATCACCACGCATGAGGGGACCGACAATCGCTATGAAGTCACGCTCATCGACCTGACCCGTGCCAACGCCGAGCCGCGGACCGTCTTCAAGGGCTTGGAGAATCACTGGAGCCTTGCCGGTAATGTCGGGGCGACATTCTATTGGGTCACCAACAAGGATGCGCCGCGGCTGCGGATCGTCTCGACCGACCTGGGGGCGTCCGTCGCGGTGCCGTCGCTCCGGTCGATCGTTCCGGAAGACGATGCTGTGCTCGACGGCGCATCAATCATCGGTAGCAAGCTGCTCGCCAGCTACCTTGTCGACGTGAAGAGCGAGGTGCGTCGATATGCCCTCGACGGCAAATTCGAGGCACTCGTGCCGTTGCCGGGCATTGGCAGCGCGAGCGGCTTCGGCGGCGACGATCGCGATCCGGAAACCTTCTTTGCCTTCACCAGCTTCGCCACGCCGACCGCAATCTACCGCTATGACGTCGATACCGGCGCCACGACGCCCTGGGCGACGCCAAAGATAGCGTTCGACCCCGCGGGTTACGCGGTGAGGCAACGCTTCTACGCAGCGAAGGATGGCACGCTGGTGCCGATGTTCATCGTCAGCCGGAAAAATCTGTCGCCCGGACCCGCGCCGACGCTGCTATACGGATATGGCGGTTTCAACGTCTCGCTGACGCCAGGATTCTCGGCGACACGACTCGCCTGGCTGGAGCAGGGCGGGGTAGTTGCCGTGGCCAATATACGCGGGGGTGGCGAATATGGTCAGGCTTGGCATGACGGCGGGCGGCTGGCCAACAAGCAGAATGTGTTCGACGACTTCATTGCGGCAGCCGAGGATCTGATAGCGCAGGGCGTTACGGCGATAGACAAGCTGGTCATCCAGGGCGGCTCGAACGGTGGGTTGTTGGTCGGAGCGGTGGCCAACCAGCGTCCCGATCTGTTCGCCGCCGCGATCCCGCAGGTCGGGGTGTTGGACATGCTCCGCTTCGATCGCTTCACTGCCGGCCGCTATTGGGTCGACGACTACGGTCATCCCTCGAAAGAGGCGGATTTTCACCTGCTCCATGCCTATTCGCCCTATCACAATATCCGGGCCGGGCGGCCGTATCCGGCAATCCTTGTCGAGACGGCCGACACCGATGATCGCGTCGTGCCGGGCCACAGTTTCAAATACGCCGCGATGCTCCAGTCGCTCGACCTGGGGCCCAAGCCGCGGTTGATCCGCATCGAGACGCGTGCCGGCCACGGTTCGGGCAAGCCGACCGACAAGATCATCGCCGAGGCGGCCGACGCCTGGGCCTTCGCCGCGCGCTGGACCGGCATGACCGTCAAGACGATTCGGTAGCGCGGGGCCTTCCGCCTCGCGCGACTTCTGCTATCGGGCAGCATGACCCAGCCCAGCGACTCGATCCTCATCATCGATTTCGGTAGCCAGGTGACCCAACTCATCGCGCGCCGCGTGCGCGAGGCGGGGGTTTATAGCGAAATCGCCCCGTTCACGACCGCTGCCGAGGCATTCGCGCGGATGAACCCGGCGGGCGTGATCCTGTCGGGCAGCCCGGCATCGGTGCACGACGAGGGCAGTCCGCGCGTGCCCGGTGAGATTTTCGCCTCGGGCGTGCCGATGCTGGGCATCTGTTACGGTCAGCAGGTCATGATGGAGCAGCTTGGCGGCAAGGTCGTGCTCGGCGATGCCGGCGAGTTCGGCGAGGCCTTTATCGAGGTGCAGGACAATTGCGTGCTGTTCGACGGGCTATGGTCGGTCGGCGAGCATCATCAGGTGTGGATGAGCCATGGCGACAAGGTTGTGCAGTTGGCGCCGGGGTTCCGGCCGGTTGCGGTCAGCCCGGGCTCGCCGATCGCGGTCGTCGCCGATGATGCGCGGCGCTATTATGCGACGCAATTTCATATGGAGGTCGCGCACACACCGGACGGCGCGAAGCTGATCGCCAATTTCGCGCGCCATGTCTGCGGCCTGAAGGGCGACTGGACGATGGCAGGCTATCGCGCCGCCAAGATCGCCGATATCCGCGCCCAGGTGGGCAAGGGCAGGGTGATCTGCGGCCTGTCGGGCGGCGTCGACAGCGCGGTGGCTGCGGTGTTGATCCACGAGGCGATCGGCGAGCAACTGACCTGCGTGTTCGTCGACCACGGCCTGATGCGCGCCGGCGAAGCCGATCAGGTCGTCTCGCTGTTTCGTAACCATTACAACATCCCGCTGGTGCATGTTGATGTTTCGGATAAGTTTCTCGGCGGCCTGGCCGGCGTCACCGACCCGGAGGCGAAGCGCAAGTTCATCGGCGGCGCGTTCATTGACGTGTTCGAGGAGGAGGCGCGCAAGATCGGCGGTGCCGAGTTCCTTGCCCAGGGCACGCTCTATCCAGACGTGATCGAGAGCGTCAGCTTCACCGGCGGGCCATCGGTGACGATCAAGAGCCATCACAATGTTGGCGGCCTGCCGGCCCGAATGAACATGAAGCTGGTCGAGCCGCTGCGCGAACTGTTCAAGGACGAGGTTCGCGTGCTCGGCCGCGAGCTCGGCCTGCCCGACATATTTGTCGGTCGCCACCCATTTCCCGGCCCTGGCCTCGCCATCCGCATTCCCGGCGAGGTGACCAAGGAGCGCTGCGATATCCTGCGCAAGGCCGATGCGATCTATCTTGAGGAAATCCGTGCTGCCGGGCTCTACGACACGATATGGCAGGCGTTCGCGGTGCTGCTACCGGTACGCAGCGTTGGCGTGATGGGGGACGGCCGCACCTATGACAATGTCCTTGCCCTCCGTGCGGTCACCTCGACCGATGGCATGACAGCGCAGGCATTTCAGTTCCCGGGCGATTTCCTTCCGCGCGTAGCGACGCGCCTCGTCAACGAGGTGCGCGGGATCAACCGGGTGACCTATGATTATACGTCGAAGCCGCCGGGCACGATCGAGTGGGA
>JBBRSN010000007.1:0-94219 GCA_038245375.1 Sphingomonadales bacterium
CAACCGCCGCCTCGCCAAGGACTTCGAGCGCATGGTCGAAAGCGCCACCGCCTGGCTCTTTCTCGCTTCGGTCCAACTCCTAACTCGACGAATATCAAGACTTTAATCGAGAAACAGGGGCTTCTGAGTCAGACACTAAGGGCGCAAGAGACCATTAGAATATGCGATGCAGGGTCGAATATCGTTACGCTCGATAACCAAGTCCATATTCTGAGCCGAAAGCGCGGTAATTACAGAAAAATACTGGTTACTCAATTTGAGTCGTCGCATGGCGAGGCGGTTCCGATGGAGTTTCGGCATGGTATTTTATATGTACACGTGTATCGCCTTACAACACCAAATCTATTGGTGGGTAATGTTGATGGCATCAAAATTAGAATTAAGCATGATTTTGTAGACCATGCTCGGTATAAATTCATCGACGTCTATGGGAATCCGGTGAAAAAGTGACGCCGAGGCAATTTGTGCCGTAAAACGAACGCCTCGGGCATGATCTGCACTGATGTGCGTTCGGCGCCGATTGGAGCTCCCACGCCGGCGTGATTCAACCATTCGCCGATCGACTCTATTTCCTGCACCCATGTGCATGCCACCCCCCCCGAAGCCAAGACGCTGCCCGAAGGGCAGTCCCTGAAACTCCCTGACGGCGGGGCCACCGCGCCGCGCGTCGACGACGATATTCGCCGACGACGCGCGCTGATGGAGCGGCATCGATCTGGAAGGCGCTCACGAGCTTCTGGTATGGGTTGCCTTCCTTGCCAATGTTCCTGCTGATCCCGGCGTTGTTGCGCCGCGGGGTCGGGTCTGGCCGGGGGTGGCGCTCACGGTGCCGCAGTATCTGGTCACGGTCGCGGTGCTGGCGGAGTTTGGGGTGACGCCGCCGCCAGAGACGGCGTGATTCAACAGGACGAGGATTGTGTCCAATAGGGCGGCCATGTGTACCCTGGGCGTTCATCTCGCCTTATCGGCAACCCTTTTTCGGCAGGGATGCGTTCAAGCCGTCGCGATAATGTCGGTTGAGGAAGCTCTCCGTTGATCGAGCTACTCCTGTAAGAATGAGCAAATGTTTTTGTTTTGATCTTTCTTTGATCGTATTTTGTCTATGCGCTGCGACCCGCATGTGATAAGCCGACTCAGCCAGCGAGGCAGGAGGGATTTGTGTCGCGATTCCTAGTAATCGTTGTTGCGCTTGGCCTGTCTGGGGCGTTGGCGGGATGCGCCAACAAGCAAACGACAGCTACCGGTAATGATTTTGACATCCCCAATATCGAGATGGCCGACCCTGAAACTGCGCCACCATTGCCCAAGCCCTCCGAAATAGCTGAACCAGTCGATCCACCCCCTGCGCTAGATCCCTGGATGAAGGTCCCGCCGCTGACGCTACGCGCTGAGATTGATCGGGTTCTGCGTTGTGGCGGACCCGAACAATCCCGGCGCAGGTGCAATCTTGCTTATCACGAAGCAGCATCGGCTCAGTCGCCCACGGAAGATTGGCCGATCGGCGTCTATTCGGTGGCGATTTTGGTCACGATGCCTCCCGGAATGTACGACGATCCGCCGACCGTCCCTTTCCCACGCGCGCCATTTCGCGTTGTTCATCATCTGCTGCCGCACTGGCGACAGGCGGACGCTTGGCTGACTTTTGCCTTGCAAAAAGGTCGGCGTAGCTGCGGGTTGCAAACACGGGTCGGTAACGCCCTGATCTCGATGAATGTCGATCTATCGGGCATGGGCAATTATGAGGTTTTGACGGAATTCGCGCCATATCGCGCATCGACGGCGCGCAAATACGCAGAATGCATCGCGGATTACGAAGGCGATGTCGATGAACACGCAGAAGCCTTGTCTCGCGGGCTGCCTTGGCGTGGGTCGCAAGGTATATCGCGAAGATGACGGCAAGGTAGTGTTGTCCCCAGATAGGAACGGGCCTGCGAAGGGCGGGTTCCTGCGATGCTGCGTTGACGAAGGTTGAACCATTTTGTCGGAATCCGGCATCGGCCTGATTCAACCGATCTCACATCGCCCCTATTGCCTGCACCCATGTGCATGCCATCCCCCCCCGAAGCCAAGACGCTGCCCGAGCGGCAGTCCCTGAAACTCCCTGACGGCGGCGCCACCGCGCCGCGGGTCGACGACGATATCCGCCGACGACGCGCGCTGATGGCGACCGCCTATACCGGTGCGCTCGGCCTCGGCAGCGCGCCGACCACCACCCGGCTGGGCGGGTGAGCACGATGAACCAGGGAACGATCAAGCAACGCTGCGACCGGCGGCTGTCGGCGCTCAAGACGCTGCGCCAGCCCTATGAAGCGGAGTGGCGCGAGATCGCGCAATTCGCCCAGCCGTCGCGCTCGCGCTTCCTCAACAGCGAACAGAATCGCAATTTCCGCCGCGCCAACAAGGCGATCTTCAACAGCCACGCGATCCTCAGTTTCCGTACCCTGACCGGCGGCATGACCAGCGGCCTGTCCTCGCCGTCGCGACCCTGGTTCCGGCTGGCGCCCTATGATGCCGAGTTGGGCGGCGACAGCGCGGTGCGCACCTGGCTAGCCGAGGTCGAGCGGCGGATGTACGCTTTTCTCGCAGGCACCAATTTCTATGCTGCAGTGAAATCGGGCTATGCCGAGATGGGCATGTTCGGCACCGAGGCATGTGTGATGGTCGACCATCCGCAGGCGGGCGCGGTGTGCCATGCGCTGACGGCGGGCGAATACTGGATCGCGCTGTCGAACGCGGCGGTTGCCGACACGCTCTATCGCCGCGCGCCGATGACGGTGATGCAGGCGGTCAGCTCGTTCGGTCTGGAACATGCCTCCAACTTCGTGCGCACCGCCTATGACAGCGGGCGCTATGACGATCAGGTGCCGGTGCTGCACGCGATCGAGCCCAATGACGACCTGGTGCCGGGCGCGCTGACGGCGCGCGGCAAGCGTTGGCGGTCGGTCTATTGGGACGAAAATGATGGCGATGCCGGGCGCGTGCTGCGCGTCGAGGGTTATGACGAGCAACCCTTTTGGGCGCCGCGCTGGGACACGATCGGTGGCGACACCTATGGCACCGCGCCGGGTTTCGACGCGCTGCCCGACATGCGCGAGCTGCAGTTGCAGACCAAGCGCAAGACCCAGGCGACGGCGTTTCTGGTCAAGCCCGAGAAGATCGTGCCCGCCAGCGTCAAGCTGACGGGCGAGGCGGGCAATGTCGTGACGGCGAGCCAGGTCGATGCGCAACAGGTGGTTGTGCCGTACCAGATCAACCCGGCGGCGATCGGCGCGATCATGGACGATGTGCAGCGCTGTGCCGAGGCGGTCGACCGGCTGACCTATGCCGATCTGTTCATGGCGATCACCAACATGCAGGGCATCCAGCCGCGCAACATCGAGGAAATCGCCAGCCGCAACGAGGAGAAGCTGACCCAGCTTGGCCCGGTGATCGAGCGGGTGAATGGCGAGAAACTGCAGGTCGCGATCGACCGTACCTTTGCGATCATGGCGCGCAAGCAGATGCTGCCACCAGCGCCCGAGGCGTTGCAGGGCGTGCCGATCAAGGTCGATTTCGTCAGCATCCTGGCGCAGATGCAGCGCATGGTCGGGCTTGGCCAGATCGAGCGGACGGTGTCGTTCGTCGGCAGCCTTGCCGGGCAATTCCCCGAGGCGAGTGACAGGCTCGATATCGATGCGGTGATCGACGACTATGCCGACCGTGCCGGGGCGCCGCCGCGCATCATCCGCTCGATCAAGGATGCACAGGCATTGCGCGACAAGCGCGCGCAGGAGCAGCAGACCGAGAAGATGGCGGCGCTCGCCCAGCCGATGCAGCGTGGCGCCGATGCCGCGCGGCTGCTGAGCGAGGCGGCGCAGAAGGCGGGCATGGTCGGGGCGGGGATGCCGCCGTCCTGAATGCGATACCGCCCAGCGATTGCATCCGATTGCCGCAACTTTGATTGACCTGTGTCAGCAGCGCAACCGGACAGTAAGACTGGTTGCGATGCCCACGTCATGGCGCCGTTCTCCGGCGAACGCCGGAGTCCAGAGCCAAAAGCGCCACACTGCGTGACCCTGGGCTCCGGCGTGCGCCGGAGAACGGCGCTTTGCGGTGGCGGTGCGTGCGGCCGCGCAGGATCAGGTCCGGGATCAGCGCCACCCTCACAGGCTGATTCAACAAACCTACCAACCCGCTACCCCGGTGCGATGATCGACCGTGCCGATGCCACCATCCTGATCGAGACGCCGGCGTTCCGGCGGTTGCTGTTCGCGGTGATCCGGGCCGGCGGCGTGTTCGATCCTGCCGCCAACCACGCCGATGGGCGGCACCTGTTTCTCGCGGGCCGGCGCAGCCTCGCGCTCGAACTGCTGCGCGCCTTCGAGGCGGTGCAGCCGGCGCAGGTGCCGGGCGGGGTGCCGGTGCTCACGCTGATTCAAACTCTCGGCGAAGCGGCGCAATCGGTGAGCAAGGAGAAAATGAGTGACCGACGATTTGATGCCTATGCCGAACTCGGCGACGATGACGGAACCGCCGCCGGCTGATCCCGGCATGGCGCCCGACAGCGACGTCGGGTTCCGTGACGAATTCGATGCCATCTCGCCCACGACGCTGGGCGAAGAGGGCGGGGAGCCCGGTGGGACGTTCGACGATGACGGCGTGCCCGAAGCCTATGCGCTGACCCCGCCCGACGGGCTGGCGCTCGATGCCGAGGCGGTCGCCGCGGCGACGCCGGTGTTTCGCGAGCTCGGCCTGTCGAACGCGGCGGCCAACAAGCTGATGCCGGCGGCGGCCCAGTTCGCGCAGCGTGTGCAGGACCAGGCCAACCGGCAGCTGCTCAGCCATGTCCAGGCCGAGCGCAAGGCGTGGCTCGATGCCGCGCGCGCCGATCCGGAGATCGGCGGAGCGAAGTGGGGCGAGACGATCGCCACCGCCGCCTCGGCGCTCGACCGGCTTGGTTTCGGCAAGGGCTCAGCATTTCGCAACCTGCTCGATGAGAGCGGGCTGGGAAACCATCCCGACATGATCCGCGCCTTCGTCAAGGTCGGCAGGGCGGTAGCGGAGGACAATGACTTCGTCCTCGGCGGCGGGATCCCGCGCAACCGGCGCGACAGGGCGGAGACGCTTTATCCCCACGACCACCCCAAGGAAGGGCAGTAAATCATGGCCACGATCGGCAACACATTTCTGAATCTCATCGACATGTACAAGTCGGCGGGCGGGCGCGAAGCCCAGCTCGGCGAGGTGGTCGAGGTGCTGCGGCAGCTCAACCCGCTGATGGAAGACGCGGTGACGGCGGAGTGCAACATGGGCACGTTCCACCGCCACATGATCCGCACCGGCCTGCCCACCGTGACCTGGGGCATGCTGTACCAGGGCATTCCGCAGTCCAAGTCGACGACGCAGCAGGTCGACGACACGACCGGCTTTGTCGAGGGTCTGTCGACCGTCGACACGCGGCTGCTCGACATTTCGCCCAACCCGGCGGCGGTGCGGCTGAACGAGGCGCGCGGTTATCTCGAGGCGATGGCGCAGGAGGTGCAGAAGGGCTTTTTCTACCATGACACCTCGACCACGCCGGAGAAGTTCAAGGGCCTCTCGGCGCGTTATGGCAAGATTGGTGGCGGCGGTGCGGGCAACCAGATCGTCAATGCCGGCGGTTCGGGATCGGACAATAGCTCGATCTGGTTCGTCACGCATGGCGACGCCTATACGACATTGCTTCACCCCAAGGGCACCAAGGCCGGCGTCACGCGCGAGGACAAGGGCGAGCAGCGCACCGCCGACGGCAATGGCGCGATCTACTACGTCAAGGAGGAGCTGTTCCGGCAGCATGTCGGCGTCGCGGTTCGCGACTGGCGCTTCAATGCGCGCATCGCGAACATCGATGTCAGCGATGTGCAGGCCGGGACGGTCGATCTCTACAAGTTCCTGCGCAAGGCCTATTACAAGCTGCAGGCGCGCCGCGCGGTCAAGATGAGCGACGTGCCGACGGTCGGTCGCACGGTCATCTACATGAACCGTGACATGCTTGAGGCGCTCGATGCGCTCGCCACCAACAAGGGCGGCGCCGACAATTTCGTTCGCCTCACGCCGATGGAACTCGAGGGCAAGGAAGTGATGTCCTACCGCGGCATCCCGATCCGCGAGACCGACGCGCTCATCAACGCCGAAGCGGTCGTCAGCTGACATCGCGGCAAGGGAGACAGTTACATGATTTTCGATAGCACCAGCCTGTTCTCGAGCGCGCAGGCAATCACCGCCAGCGCGGCGTCGAGCAATGTCATTGACCTGGGCCAACCCGGCACGGTGTTCGGCGCGGCGACGCCGATTGTCCGCGACATCGGCAAGGGCGAGGAGATCCCGATCGGCCTTCGCGTCGTCGAGAGCTTCAACAACCTCACGTCACTGACCGTAACGGTCGAGACCGACGACAATGCCGGCTTTGCCTCGCCGACGACGGTGTTCACCTCGATCGCCTATCCGCTGGCGGATCTGGCGAGCGGCGCGCGACATTTGCTGCCCGACGAAATGCCGGTCGGGGTGAACGAGCGCTATGTCCGCCTCAAATACACCGTCGCCGGCACCGCGCCCACGACGGGCAAGATCACGGCGGGTATCGTCGCGGGCGTGCAGACCAATGGCTGATCCGGCGCCGCCAAAGCCCGCCGGCGTGGTAACCTATGTCTCGACCGCACCGGCCTATGTCGGCGGCGGCTATGTCGAGCCGGGCAAGCCGTTTTCGACCGATGCCAGGCCGGGTTCGGCGTGGACGGCGGTCAAGGCAAGCGCCACCCCGCCACGCGCAACCGACTCCACCACCTGACCTGCGGGATGCGTGCCCGGGAGAACCTGGGCGCGCATCGCCGCTTTTCGCCATGGAGGCTTGAATGACCTACAATCCCGGCATCCCGACAACCGACGTCAACGCGCTGCCGGTCGCGCCGGTCGGCACGACATACAAGGCGGTAGCGGCGTCATCTACCGCAAGCATTCTGGGCACGACGGGCGCGATTGGCGACCTGCTCAACGGGCTGCTGGTGATCCCCGCGACCACGTCGCCCGGAGCGATCACGTTGCTGGATAACGCGACTGCGATCACCGTCTTCACCGGTGGCGCGACCAGCGTGTCCAACCTCGTGCCGTTTTTCGTGCCGGTCGGCGGGCGGAGTGTCTCGGGCGCGTGGAAGGTCACGACCGGAGCCAATGTCTCGATCGTGGCGATCGGCAGCTTCAGCTGATGATCAACCTCCTGGCGGGTGCGAACCCGGCGATCATGTCGAATGTCGCAGCCCAGGGCGCGGCGACAACGACACCCGCCTATGACGTGGCGACAACCGCCTATCTGGCGGCGATGGCGGTGCAACCGGACGCGACGCGCGCGGGGCTGATCGACACGCTTGTCGTGGGCCTGAAAAGCGACGGTATATGGGCTTCGCTCGACCTGCTGGTGCTGCCGGCGGCGCACGACGCGCAGGCCGGCCTGGTCAACGCCATGAACCCCGCGCTGACGGCGACGATCAACGGCGCGATGACCTTCACCGCCGATCGCGGTTATGCGGGCGATGGGTCGACCGGCTATATCTCGACCGTCACCAACGACAGCGGATGGGCGCATTTCTCGCAGAACAGCCTGACCTTTGGCTGTTGGCTCAACGTCAACGCCGCGACGCTGAATGTGATGGGGCAGGCAAGCGGCACCCTGCTGCGTCTCAATCCGACCAATGGCACCAACATGACCGCGCGCATCTGCAGTGCGAGTTCGGTGTCAGGGGCCGTGCCGACAGGCACTGGACTGTTCATGGCCAACCGTTCGGACGCGAATACGGGAACGATTTATCGCAATGGCACGCAAATCGGGACGAATGCGAGCTATGCGGCAAGCGCCTTTGTCGGCGATCCGCTGCTGTTCGGCCGTGCCGCCACCTCCTACGCGACCGCCCGAGCGGCGGCTTTGGTGCTTGGGGGATCTCTGGATGCAACCAGGCAAACCGCGCTTTACACGCGGCTCAGCAGCTATCTGACAGCGATCGGCGCCAATTAAGGGCGCGTGCCGAGGTTGGAGCCCGTCTCGATCCTGTCGCCGCCAAGTGTCGCGATCACGAAGTCGGCGCGCGTGACGACGTCAATGCGCGGCAGGAGCACGACATGATAGCCCAGCGCGGGCCAGGCGGCTGTCAGGCGATCATATTCCGCCACGGCGGTGGCGAGATCGTGACGTCGCGCCGCATCTGTCTGGTAGATCTCCGGCCAAGGTGGCGCGAGGAATACGGTGCCATGGTAACGCAGAGTTGCATTCAGCCTCTCCGCGACGGGAACGCCGGCGCTATGCTCCAACGCCACCGCCGCATCGACGAGGCCGCGGTCAAAGAAAGTCCACCCGCCATTCGCCGTGGCGCTTGCCCGGTCGATTGCCGCCAGGTCGAACGCGCGTTGTGCAAAGGCGCGCGCGTCGATCCACGGCAGCGCGGTTCCGCGCGTCGCCAGTTCCTCCGTGACGATGCGCCGGCCGGGTTCCGCGACCACGGCATGGCCGCGCCGCGCCAGTTCGACGAGCAGGCTGCTCTTGCCGCCGCCCGAGCAGCCGGAAATGGCGACATGTCGGGTCGTCGGCATCCGGTCAGGCGGCGACGCGCACCTCGCCAGCGACATTGGCATGGTCGGCGAGCAGCGACACCAGCCGGTCGACCTGCGTCGGCGGCAGATCATGCGCCATCGCATCGACAACTTCGAGCCTAGCCCCCGGAATGCGGCGCGCAGTATCCTCGCCATTGGCCAGCGGGACCAGCGGGTCGGCGGCGCCGTGGATGACCAGGGTCGGTACGGCGATCGTCGCGAGGAGTGCGGCACGCCGACGATCGGTGATGATCGCCAACAATTGCCGCCGCGTGCCGAGCGGGTCGTAGCTGCGATCATAGGCGCGGGCCGCCATGGTTTCATAAGCATCTGGCTCGCGCGCCGCATCGGGGTAGGAGATCGCTTCGAGCACCTTCATCGTCGCGACGATCGCGGCGTCTCGTGTCGCGTTGGCGGGGCGGCCCATCAAGAGCTTGCGCAGTTCGGGCGTGGGGCCAGGCAGGCCCGGCGCGCCGCTCGATGACATGATCGAGGTAAGGCTGTGCGTACGATCCGGCCAACCAGCGGCGACATGCTGCGCGATCATGCCACCCATCGACGCGCCGACGATATGCGCCCGTGCGATGCCCAGCGCATCGAGCAAACCAATCGCATCACCCGCCATGTCGCGCAGCGTATAGGCGGTTCGGAAAGGCAGGCCGATGCGCATTGCCGCCAGTGCCAAAAGCGGATGCGGCGCGCGCGTGCCGTGCAGATGCGTCGACAGCCCGATATCCCGATTGTCGAAGGCGATGACGCGCAGGCCCGAGGCGACGAGCCCATCGACGAACGCATTGGGCCACGCGATCAACTGCGTACCGAGACCCATGATGAGCAGCACGACTGGATCGGTCGGCCTGCCGGCTTCCTCATAAAAGATGTCCAGGCCATTGGCCTTGATGGTTGGCACTCGGTCGATTCCTCAAAAACAGAAAGGCATAAACCTCCAATGTTAAATTCCGTTGCATGGGAGTCAAGGCGATATGCCGCGCAGGCGGTGCTGAAGACGTTGCACGGCGTGATTCAAACTCACTGCGGTCGACGCTAGGTCAGCTGCCATGAGCATCAGCATCACCACCTGCAACCTGGCGTTGGGCGAGCTTCGCGCGCCGCCGATCATCGATATCGCCGAGGACAGCCTCGAGGCGCGCGAATGCGCGCGCTTCTATCCGCATTGCCTGCGGTTGCTGCTCGAACGGCACGACTGGTCGTTCACCAACCGGCGCGCGACGCTGGCCGAGCTCGCGGTCGATGACCGTGCCAGCGAATGGCCTCACGCCTATGCCCTGCCGGCCGATTGCGCGACACCGCTGCGGCTGGTCGCACCCAGTGCTGCCGGGACGATCGACTTCCTCTTGGAGAACCGCACGCTCTACACGCGCCTGCCCGATGCCGTGCTGGAATATGCCGCGCGCGATGTGGCCGAGAGCGAGATGAGCGCCTTGTTCGTCGATGCGCTGGCTTATACACTGGCCGCGCGGCTGGCGGTGCCGATCCGCGACAGTCGCGAGATCAAGGGGCAGTTGCTGCAACAGGCCGAGATCGCCCTTCAGCGCGCCGTCGCCGAGGATCGCAACCGCCAGCCCGAACATGATGGGCCGAACGACGAGGCCGTGACCCGCGCCCGGCTCGGCGCGGCGCTGACCGGACAGGTGCGCTGATGGTGTTGCGCACCGGCCAGCACAATTTCTCCAAGGGCGTCATCTCCGATGAGCTCGTCGCGCGGATCGACGTCGCTTCCTACGCCAGCGGCCTGAAGCGCGCCGACAATGTCATCGTGCTCAAATATGGCGGCATCACCAAGCGCCCTGGCACGCGCCTCGTCGCTGAGGTCTATGACGACAGCGGCGTCCGCAGCGTGCGGCTCATCCCGTTTCAGTTCTCGATCGAGCAGACCTATGCGCTCGAAATGGGGCAGGGTTATATGCGCCCGGCGGCGAGTGGCGGCATGGTGACGGAGGAAAGGCTCACCATCACCGATGTGACGCTGGGCGCGACGACGACGATCGCCGCGGCGTATCATGCTTATGATGTCGGCGATCAGGTGTTCTTCGAGGGTGTCGAGGGGACTATCGAGTTGAACGGCAAGATCGGCCGCTTGCTGACGGTGGTGGATGGCGATCATTTCGTCGTCGACATCGATTCGATAGGGTACACGCCGTTCTCGGCCGATACGGGCGGGGCTGCGCGTGTCGGTGCGCCGCCAGCGCCGCCAACGGCGCCCCCGATACCGCCTCCACCGCCGCCACCTTCGCCGCCAGATACCGGCGGCGGTGGCTGGGGTGGTGATAACCCACGCTATAGTGATGGGACCTATAAATGAGCGTCGCCCGCCTCTATCGCGTCGGCTCACCGTTCAACGGCGTCGAGCTTCCCGAGACCGATTACGAGCAATCGGCGAACGTCATGTACCTGGCGCACTTGAACCACGCTCCGACCAAGCTGACGCGCGCCGGGCATACTGACTGGACGTTTGCCAGCGTGGCATTCGGCCCGACGTTGGCGGCTCCGACCGGGCTGAGCGCGACCGAGAGCATCGGTAATTCCGTCACGTCGGGCGATTCGTATTTCCCGCAACTCGCGACCTATGTCGTGACCGCGGTCGATGATGTCAGCGGGCAGGAAAGCCGCGCGTCCTCGTCCGACAGCGCGACCAACGACCTGACGCTCAAGAAAAACGCCAACAATCTGGCATGGTCGGCTGTAACCGGCGCCACACGATACCGCGTCTACAAGGCCGATAACACGCAGGAATATGGCTATATCGGCAACACGACCTCGCTGAGCTTCGTCGACGACAATATCGGCCCGGACTATGCTGATGGTCCGCCATCGGGCGAAAACCCGTTCTACAATAACGATGCCGTCGTAACGGGCGAGATTGCGGCGACCGCGCTGACGGTGACGGCCATTACCAGCGGCGCGCTTACGGCCGGGCAAATCCTCTCGGGCACAGGCGTCACCGATGCGACGACGATTGTCGAGCAGTTGACCGGGACGACAGGCAGCACCGGAACCTACACTGTGACGCCATCGCAGACCGTGGCCAGCACGACGATCTCGGCGCAGCGTGCCGGCGACTATCCCTCGACCGTGACCTTCTTCGAACAACGCCTGCTGTGGGGCCGCACCAGCAACCATCCCAATGCGCTGTGGGGTTCGCGCTCGGGCATGTTCGAGAATATGGACGTATCGCGGCCGATCAAGGCAAGCGATGCGCTGTCGTTCGCGCTGGTCGCGGGCCGTGTCAATGCGGTCAACCAGCTCGTCTCGATCAACAGCCTGCTCGCGCTGACCAGCGACAGCATCTTCAAGATCGAGGGCGGGCAGAACGGCTATATCTCGGCGACCGATTTCGTCGTGCGGCGGCAGAACGGGCGCGGCTCGTCGCGGCTCTCGCCGTTGGTGATCGACAGCGTGGCCTTCTACCAGACCAGCATCGGCAATGGCGTGCGGACATTGGGCTATCAGTTCCAGACCGACAGCATCGATAGCAACGACGTCACGATCTTCTCGCCGCATCTGTTTCGCGGGTTCGATATCGTGTCATGGGCCTATGCGCAGGAACCGCGCTCGCTGATCTGGGCGGTGCGCGACGACGGCAAGCTGCTGTGCTTCACATGGGAGCAGGAACAACAGGTATGGGGCTGGACGATCTGCGAGACCGATGGACTGGTCGAGAGCGTCTGCGTCATCTCGGAAGGAACCGAGGACCGGCTTTACCTGACGGTGCGGCGCGGCGACAAGCTGCTGATCGAGCGCATGGCCTCGGCGCGCTGGTCGGCCGTGGAGGATAGCTGCTTCCTCGACAGCGCCGTGACCTATCAGTTCACCACGCCGGCTACGGTGCTGCGCAACCTCGACCATCTCGAAGGACGCACCGTTGCGGCGCTGGTGGACGGCAACGTCGTGTCGGGGCTGGTGGTGAGCGGCGGCATCGTGACGCTGCCCTATGCCGCCACCAAGGCGACGTGTGGCCTGCCCTACAGCGCGACGATCGAGACATTGCCGCTGGCGATACAGGGGCAACAGGGCTGGACCGTCGCCAAGCCGCAGACACAGGCGAAAGCGGTGCTGCGCATGATCGACAGTCGCGGCGTGAAGGCCGGGCCGGATGCGGCGAACCTCGAACCGTTGCGCGGGCGGGTAGGCGAACTGCCAGGCGAAGCGAATGCGCTCAAGACCGGGCTGTACGAGACATGGTTGCGGCCGAAGATCAACGATGGCGCGCGCGTGGTGGTGCAGTCCGACGATCCACTGCCGATGACGCTGACGGGAGTGTATCTTGATCCGTCAATCGCGGGTTGAACTGCGGCCGGCGAGCCCCGCGCATATCGGTACGATCGCACGACGGATGCGCGACCATGACGTGATCGAATGCGCGGCGTTCGGGCATAGTCCGAAACAGGCGTTGCGCGGCGCGCTGGCCTCATCGTCGATCGCCTTCACCGCGTTTGCCGGTGGGCGGGCGGAGGCGATGATGGGACTGGTCGTCACTAACGCGCTGTGCGGCGAGGGTAGCCCGTGGATGCTCGGCTCCGAGGCGATCTACGACCATCCGCGCGAGATGATCCGCATGGGGCCGCGCATCCTGGCGCTGATGGCCGATTCAACCCCCTCGCTGTCTGGCCTAGTCGGAGCGGGTAATGCCCGCGCAATCCGGCTGCTTCGGAGGTGGGGCTTCGCAGTCGGGGATGTGCGGTCCGCGCGATGCGGCGTTTCGTTTGTCTCGTTTGAAAAGGAACCGGGTGATGTGTGAACCAACCACGATTTTGACCATCGCCTCGGCGGTGGTGTCGACGGCGAGCTCGGTCATGTCGGGCATCGGCGCATCGCAACAGGCGAATTATGCCGCGCAGGTCAACGACCAGAATGCGAAGCTGGCCAATGAGCAGGCCAAGGATTCGATCGCCAATACCAATCTCGAGGCGCAGCGCCGTTATCGCCAGCTTGCCCAGACGCAGGGGCGGCAACAGGCGGCGATGGCGGCGAACGGCATCGACCTGAATTTCGGGTCGCCGGTCAATCTGCAGAAGGATACGGCGGCGATCGGTGCGGAAGATGTCGGCCAGATCTACAAGGCCGGCTTCCAGCAAACGCACGGGCACGACATCAGCGCGTGGAACTATGGCAGCCAGGCGGCCGCCGATCGCGCCAAGGCCAAGGCGGCGATGTTGCAGGGCATCATGGGCGGCCTGTCGAGCGCCTTGGGCGGAGCGACGCAGTTGGGCAAGGATGGCGTGTTCGACAAAGGAACGCCGGGCGGTGGTTTGAGCAAGCTGTCCAGCAGTACGAGCAAGGCGCCGTCCGGCATACCGCATTTCTGATTGCGGGCCAAACGTCGCTCGTCTCCGATTCGGCCGCAGCGCGCAAAAATTGGTTCTGACATCGGCTTATCAGCCCCTGTCCGGTGTGATAGCCGGCGGCGATGGGATATGCTCTCGCGGGGCTGGCGGACAGCCGCCGCAACAATCTGCGTATCGTGCGCCTGGTCGCCGCGACCGCGGTGATCTTCGCGCACAGCTATGGGCTGAATTTCGGCCTGGCGGCGGAACGGCATGAGCCGCTGGCGGCGCTGACCGGCATCGACAGCGGCTCGCTTGCAGTCGACATCTTCTTCGTCGCGAGCGGCTTTCTGGTCGGGCGCAGCCTGTTGCGCGGACGCGACCCGATCGATTTCCTGTTGTCGCGCGTGCTGCGGATCTATCCCGGCCTGATCTGTGCGGTGCTGGTCATGGCGCTGTTGCTGGGTCCGGCGGTGACGACCTTGAGCCTGGGGGGCTATTTCCACGATCAATGGCTCTACCGTTTCATTGCGTTCGACACGACGATGATCAGCCCTGGGCGTTTCGTTCCGGGCTTGCCGGGGGTGTTCAAGGATCTGCCGTTCCGACCCTTTGTCGCCGGCTCACTTTGGACCCTCCCGTGGGAGCTGTGGATGTACGCCATGCTGCTCGGGCTGTTCGTGCTGCGCGGGCTCGGTCGAGCGTATGCGCCGCTGCTGTGCGCATTGGCCGTCGCGTTTATCGCGATCGAACTGCATCTGTGGCGGGCGGACATTTATATGGTGCCGCTGATCCGCTTCCTGGCAATATTTCACGCTGGCGTGGCGGCGTATCGCTTTCGTGATCGTATCAGCCTCTCCTGGCCGATGCTCGCCGTGCTTTCGGCCGCGATGGTGGTCGCCAATGTCGCGACGCAATCGGCGCTGCTGCTGCCGATCTGGCTGGCCTATACGGTGCTGTTCGTCAGCTATTACCCGCCGCTGGTGATCGAGCGCTGGTGCGACGGGCCGGATTATTCCTACGGCATCTACATCTACGCCTATGCCGTACAGCAGACCCTGGTGTGGCGATTCGGGCCAATGCCGGTCCTGCCGCATTTCCTGCTTGCCTGGGGGCTGACCATGCCGCTCGCGATGCTGTCGTGGCACCTGGTCGAAAAGCCCTCACTGGCGCTGAAGGACCGGCTGCGGCGTCGCCGGCGTCAGGCGTTGCTGGCCGACGAAGCGATTGCCTGAGCATGGGTTAGACGGCGCATATATGCGAGGTTGGAGAAATCGTGCGCGACTTGTCGCCAAAAACGCGACAGTTCCAGGCAACCGAATGCGACAGCCCCTAATCAAATAACTTTATATATTGTAACAGCTTGTGACCATGCGGCGTCTCGCTTGGTGGCAGGGACGAACACCGCACCGCGACACGGGCATGACAGCGGCACGACATAGAATAAGAAAGGGAATAAAGAGAAAAAAGGGAATCCCCCGCGCCAAGGGCGGCGGTGTGGACCCGGGATTTTCCCCTTTGAGGGGGACGGCCTCAGCGCCCGACTGATGGCCGAATCGCCTTGGGTCGTTCAGCGTGATTCAACTGTTCCGCCAAGCCGCCTAATTCGCTGCCCTTCGCGAAGGAGGCAGTGCGCGTGGCAATCAGTCCGGATATCGAAAATGGCCCGTTCATCGGCAACGGTACGCAGGCGGCGTTCGCCTTCACCTTTACCGCCATCACCCCCGCCGAGGTGGCGGTTACGCTTGACGGCGTGACGCAAGCGACCGGCTTCAGCGTCTCGCTCAACGAGAGCGGCGGCACCGTGACGTTCGCCACCCCGCCAGCCGCCGGGGCGCAGATCGTGCTGCGCTCCAGCCCGGACTATTTGCAGGACAGCATGTTCGAGAATGAGGGCGCGTATAACCTCACCACCGTCAACACGATCAACCGCCGCCAGGCGGTGCGCGCGCTGGTGACGAAGAAGCGGCTCGACGCGACCAGCGTCGCGGCGGCAGACGCCAGCGCCGGTGCGGCAGCGGCTTCCGCCGCTGCGGCAGCAGATGCGGTGAGCGCGGCGGCAGGCTCGGCCAGCGCGGCATCGGGCGCGGCGAGCGCGGCGGCGACCAGCGCCGCCAGCGCGGTGGGCAGTGTCGCCGCGGCGGCGAGTTCGGTCAATGGCGCGACCCTCGCGGCGGCGACGGCCGGTGCCTATCCCAGCAGCGCGTCGGCCAATGTGCCGCGCGGCCTGACCCAGGCGAGCGTCGGCGCGATCACCGCAGGGAGTAGCGGCACCAACGGGACCTTCGCGCTGGCATGGAGCGCCGGCAACTTCGCGGTGAACCCGAGCGGGACGTTTACCGTGTCGGGTGGCGCGCTGACGGCGGTGACCGTTACGGGCCCCGGCCTGTATATCGGCGCGTCGCCCACAGTGCCGACCCCGTCTTTCGCGGCATCGTCGGGCCTCTCTGGCGCGGCCGTGACGCTGATCGTGCAGTTCCTGGTTGCGAGCGGGCAGGGCTATTGGGTGCAGTCGGCCGACGGGAGTGAGCTTGATCGCTACACCAACGTCGGCGGGGTTGCGACGGCGGCTTCTGGCGTGGGGCCGGTGCCATTGAATGGCGGTGCTGCGCTCGTTGCGGTCACCTCGATTGCAACCGGTCTTGGTCGCCAGGGTCTTTTTCGCGACCCCTTCTTCATCGAAACTCGCATCAAGACCGGCATGCTCTCGCCAAATGATGATTTCAGCATGGACGCGGGATGGGTCAAGCAAGTGGCGGGCGCAAATAATCCATATAAAGATAGCTTCGAACTCAAAAAGCCGGCGGCAAATGGCTCTCTCGGGTTGAAGTTCTATCTCGATACGGTCGGGCTGAAGGCTGGCGATACCTTCGCCATCGGGTGCATCGTCGAAACAGTTTCATCCTCGCCGACCATCTCGCTAAATTATCGCAAGCGCGATGGCACCTATATCGGTTCGGGTATTACGATCGGAACCGGTGGCACCGCGCCGGGTACCGCTGGCCGCACCTATATTTCACCCGATCTTACCATCCCGGCGCTGACCGGGGTTATCGAGTTTGTCTTCGCTTGCTACGGCGAGGATCTCAAGATCCGTGCGCTATGGGGCCATCTCGGCACGGCCTCGATGCTGCCGACGAAGCCCGTCGATTTTCGTCCAGTGCCGCGCGCGATTGATCGGATGGAAGAACTCGAAGCCGGCGCGCCGAACAACACCAACATCACCTTGAAGGCCGTGTCGTCAACCTCGCGCTCAATCGTCGTCGCAGGGGTCGCAACCAGCGTGACGACCGGCGCGCGGTCTGGCCATGGATTGGTCTGTCTAGCGTCGGCTGTGCTTTCGCCATTCAACGCCGTCAATCTTCCGAATGGGTTGAGGTGGACGGCAGGAGCATCAGGGCCATCCAGAATCTATGCGATCATCCGGGTGGCTCCAACCGGCGAAAGCCCCTCGACTGCCGGCCATAACATTGCTGAAGGCTGGATTGGGACCGATCCCTATTCCGGCGCTATCTCTTCGCTCGACATATTATTGCGCGACCCGCTCTCGGGTGCTGTGAAGACGGTGGACCCGTCCGAGTTAGGCGACAAATTCTTGATCGCCTATTACGGCGTACAACTCGATGGGTCCCCGGCGGCTACAATGGGGCTTTCTCGCGGTACTACAGCAGCGGTCGACAGCGCCACAAACGGCGGCGGTTATCTTGCGGTGACCGGCTTTGGGCGTATCGATTCATATGGCACATCGACGGGCAGCGACGGCAGCATGGCGGCGCAGCTCGTGCTGCTCACCAACCCGGTCGAAGTCACGACCCCATCGCCCAAGTTCTCAGCGGCAGTTGGTGCGCAGATCGATGAGGCGCCAGACCTGTTCGCCTGCCCAAGCAAGGCATGGGGCATCGTGGGACAGGAGACATTCCTCTATTTTCAGCCGATGATGCAGCGTGAGTTGTCCCGCACGGAAATGAAGACCGACAATAACGGGCAACGCACGGAGGGCGTGTTGATCGTCCCGCCATCAGCCGGAACGATGACGGTCAACATCTCCGCCCGGCGCGGCGACGGCCCACCCTCGACAAAGGCCGTCTCGGTCGTGTCCTGCAGCGCTTCAGCAGGCGCGAAGACAGTCTATTCCTTGGTGCTTGGCGACAGCCTGATCGAGGGCGGAGGGTTCACTAGCAACCTAACCGCCATCGCTACGGCCGATGCCGTGACGACGGTTGTCAATCAGGGGACTAAGGGCACGGCTGGCAACAAGATGGAGGGATATTCCGGGCAGGCTATAAATGCTTTCCTCGCAGCAACAATAGTGAGTGGCGCAGGCCCAATCCCCAATCCGTTTTTCAATCCCGGTACGAGTGTGTTCGATTTCAGCTACTATGTCGCCAACTCACTGGCTGGCGTAGCGCCCTCGCATGTCGGGCTGTTCGCCGCCTTCTGGAATGTCCGTGCCGGAACCGACGACGCATCTGCGGCGATGGGCGCGGCGGCATGGGCGGCGGCGGCGGAGACGATCATCGCGTCGATTCATGCCTATAGCGCGACGATCAATGTCGCGGTTTGGACACAGCCTATTCAGAATGATGATTTCGAGGTCAGCGACGGTCAGGATGGGTCAAACCCCGTTACCTATGCTGCTTCGGTTAGGCGCATGAACCGCAACCTCAAGATTATCGGCGCGCTCGCGGTCAGCCAGTTTTCGGGGCGCGAGGCGAGCCATATCTACTGCGTGCCATGTGGGACATGCATGGATCAGCGCACGGCCTATAGCCGCTCGCGCTACCGACCGAAGAACGCAGCGGTCGCGGCGCGGGTCGCCTCGACCTATTCGACCTATGCGGCGCTGATCGCCGACCTTGCGCCAACCGATGAAGCCGTCGTCTACGTTGCCGATGTCGACCGCTATTTCGTAAAGGAAGGGCCGACCGGCAAAGGCCGCTGGCGCGGTGCCGAAAGGATCGATGGGTTCGAGCGGTCGATCATTGACGGCACCCACGTGAGCTACGGTCATCGCCAGCTCGCACAGCAATATTTCGCCTGGATGAAGAACGTCGCGTGATGGTTGCCAGGACATCGCATTGGCAACGAACGCGTAGCAGCAGGCGCGTGTCTGTTCGCTACATCATCGCGGATCAGAATCGCCTCACGCTATGCGCGACCGGTGGTGCTGTACGCCTTGATTACCCTGATGTTCGTGATCATGCTGGTCGCAGCCTCCGTGCCGATCGTCGCGGTGCTGTTTCCATGGGTCGCCGTGGCGGCCATTCTCGTCGGCGCGCGGACACGTTCGTTGCTGTCGTCGAAGCCGGCGGCGTGGCTCGGCAGCATATCCTACACATTGTACATGGTGCATGTTCCAGTGCTGGTCGCGATGACGGCGGTTTTCGGCTCACGAATGACCGCCAGCGTCGGCCTGAAAGGCGGAACCATCCTCGCGGCGCTGGCAATGGCGAGCATTTTGACGGTCGCGGTCGAGCGGCCGGCCATGATGCTCGCCAAGCGATTGCGGGCCGGTCGCCGACAAAAGGTGGCGGCAGTCGCCTAGGTAGCCGTCGAAGCGGGCAATGGTCGAAAGTTGCGCTGTGATGGCGCCGGCTCTATTTTCCAAGTCCGGCGGCAAGCGGACCGGCATGTCGGAGATTCCGGCATGATCGACACGCTAACCACCACCGCCACCCTCGCCACCGGCAGCGGCCTGACCTGGCTCGGCAACGCCGCCGTCCGCTGGCTGCGTGATCGGTGCACCGGCGAGGAGCGGATTGCGCAGCATCGTGACGGGCTGACATTCGACCTGCTGCGTGCCGCGCGCGAGGAGATGAGCGCGTTGCGCGCCGAGGTGACCGACCTGCGCGGGCTCACCGCCAAGGCGGCGCATATCGAGGAGGCGCTCGACCATATCCATGCGCTGCTCCACGCCGAGGGCGAAGCCGAGCTCAGGGCCGCGGCGCGGCGCGCCACCGCGTTTCTCAAGCGTATGCGGCCCGACCCGGCCGCGCCCGACAGCGCAGCGTCGCGCGACGACGCGCACACCGACATCGGCGCCGCGCCCCCACCGCGCGACGCGCATGAGGAGGAATGACCATGACCGCATGGATGGACCCCGCCGCGATCGACTTCATCACGATCCATTGCGCCGCCACGCCGCGCGGCCGCGACGTCAAGGCCGCGACGATCGGCGCTTGGGATACGGCCAGGTTCGGCCAGATTTCGTATCATTATGTCATCGAACTGGACGGCCATGTCGTGCCGACGCTGCGCCACGACCAGAAAGGCGCGCATGTCGGCGGGCATAACAGCGGCAATCTCGGCATTTGCTATGTCGGCGGGGTCGAGCCAGGCGGCAAACCGGCCGATACGCGCACCCCGGCGCAGCAGACCGCGATGGCCGAGCTGGTTGCCCGGCTGCGCGCCGAGCATCCGCGCGCAGTGGTGCGCGGGCATCGCGACTGGCCCGGCGTCGCCAAGGCGTGCCCGAGCTTCGACGTGGCGGCGTGGCTCGCGACACTCGGCCGATGAGCTTCAACTTCCTGCGCGGGCCGGGCAGGGGGCATCTCGATGTCTCTCGGATGCTGTGGGGCCTCTCGGTGCTGGCCGGGATCGGCTATTCCGGCGCGCATCTCGTTATCAACCATGCCTTTTCGATCATCGAATTCGGCACCGGCATGGGGTTGCTGCTCGCCGGCGGCGGCACCGCGACGGCGTTGAAAGATACCGCCGTCGCGCGCGCGGCTGGGGGTGCGCAATGACCGGCTGGCTCGCGAAGAACGGCGCGCGCCTGCTCGTCGCGCTGCTGTTGCTGGCTCTGCTGGCGGCGATCGTCGCAGCGCGATCGTGCAGCGCGGCGCGATCCGCCCGCGCCGCGGCGAAGCTCGCCACCGGCCAGGCGGCGGCGGCGATCGCCAGCGGCCAGGATGCCGCCAACACCATCGGCAATCGCATGGCCGCCGACGCCGCGACCGATGCCATCACCCGGGAGAATGACGATGCGATCCGCACTGCTCACGGCGCCGACGCGCCTGTCGATCCTGACGCCGCTGCTGCTGGGTTGCGCAGCCTGTGCCGCCGCGCCGCCTATCGCCGCGATCCCCAGTGCCTGCAGCACGCTGATCCCCGCTAGCTGGCGCGAGCCCGTGCCCGGCGCGCCGCTGCCGGCGGGCAAGACGGTCGGCGACTGGATCGCGTTCGGCGATGCGCAGACCGCGCAGCTCGACAAGGCCAATGGTCGCACCGGCGACGCGATCGACATCATCGCGCGCTGCGAAGCACGCGATACCGCGGCCGTGAACAGCCTGCGCGCCCGTCGGTGGCCCCACATTCTTTGATCCACGTTCCGGGAACGGCCGAAAGCCGGCGGCCGCTTGTTGCGGGTTCAGATGAGGGCCGCTACGCCCTGCTGGGATAGCGGCGCCGCGACCCCCGTCGCGACGCATCGATACAGGGGCGACGGGCAAGGCATGTCATTGAAAACGAAGATCAAGGCGATGATCGCGCAAGCGGCCGACCACCGCGGCCTGGTATTGATTCCCAAGGCATTGGCCTATCCGTGGCAGATCGCGCCGGTAACCGAGCCGACCCATGGCGACAGCCCGCTCAGCGCCGCGGCATCGGACTATCTTCGCCCCGACAATCCCCGGCTGCTCGAGCTCGAGCGCCGCTATGCCGCGGCCGATCCGCAGGTCACCACCCCGCTGATCTGGCAGGACGGCTATGTTACCGCCGAGGATCTCAAATATTTTCGTGGCGACAACGCCTATCGCTGGGCGTTGCGCGGCCGCAACTACAGCTATGTCAGCTACGTCGTATCGAACTATTATCTCGAGCTGATCGACACGCTCGGCCTGTTCGAGACACTCGACGAGGACGACGCGTTCGGCAACCTCACCTATGTGCTGGATGGCAGGATCGTGTCGAACGACCTGCTCGATTCGATCTCCGAACTGAATTTCCTCGAACGCCATCTGCGGATTTCACAACGTCCCGGCCTGCGCATTCTCGATATCGGTGCCGGGTACGGCCGGCTGGCATATCGTTCGGTGCGGGCGTTGCCGCAGCTGGGCGCGTATCTCTGCACCGACGGTGTCGCCGTCTCGTCGTTCCTGTGCGAATTCTACCTGGGCGAGCGGGGCGTGGGCGACAAGGCGCGCATCGTGCCGCTCGACGAGGTCAAGACCAGTGCCGAGCTGGATCATGTCGACGTGGCGATCAACATCCACAGCTTTTCCGAGTGCCGCCGCGAAGCGATCGAATGGTGGGTCGCCGAGCTCGCCCGTCGCCGCGTGCCGCATCTGATGATCGCGCCGAACGCGGTGCTGGGCGGCGGCGGGCGCGAATTGCTGACCAATGACGGCGAGGATTTTTCGGACATTCTGGCGCGCCACGGCTATCAGCTGCTCGTCAAGGAGCCGAAATATCTGCGCCCCGAGGTGCAGGAACTGGGGTTCTGCCCGACCCATTATCACCTGTTCGCACTGGCGTCCTAGCGGGGTGACTCCGCCGCCGGCGGGGCGCCATGGGCCGGCGCGGGGCTTGCGTCGTCGGGAGCGTTACTCGCCCCATGCGCGTCGCGTCGCGCGACCCACGCCTTGATGTGCCGGCGCACGCGATCGGTATTGCGCTCGAACAGCCAATACATCGCCGCAGCAAAGGCCAGCAGTATCGCCAGCGCGCCGATCGACGTGGCGAAGGCCGCCGCCGAAACCGGCGCGGGCGAGAACCAGCGGTCGAGAATGTTGAGCGCGGGATAGTGGAACAGATAGAGTGAATAGGACATGCCGGCGAGGAAGGCGGCGACGCGCGCCAGCGTCGTGCGCTGCGCCAATATGCGATTGATCCCCGGGCTGGCGAGCCAGGGCAGCATCATCGTAACGCCGGAAGCGAAGATGCTGCGCGCCACGTCGACCGTCAACGTCCCGTCATGGATGCCGGCATGCGACGGGCGCGCCGACTGGATCGCCGCGCTGCCGAGGATGACCACGACCAGCCCGACCATGGCGACCCCGCCACGCCAGCGCCGCAACTCGATCGCGCTGACCAGCGCGCCGAGCATCCAGATCATGATCAATGCCGCATCGAGCCGGCAGAACACGACCGTCGCCGCCAGCACCGCGCCCAGCGCGATCAAGCCGCCGCGCCCGGCGCAGATCGTGGCGCCCGCGCCGGCAATGACATAGAACCAGATCTCGAAGGGCAGGCTCCACAACGGCAGGTCGAAGGCCAGGGTGCGGACGAGGATGCCGTTGAAGCCGAGCGCATTGCCGGCAACCTGGACGGCGTCGAACGGCGCGCCCTTGGCCAGCGTGCCGACCAGCCCGGCGAACAGCGCGGCCGGGACCAGCGGCAGCAGGATCCGCGTCGCGCGGTCGATGGTGAAATCGCGCGGGTCGAAGGTGCCCCGCCTGACGCGCCGGATGACCTGGCCGCCAACGAGATAGCCGCTGAGCACGAAGAACAGCATCACGGCTTCCTGGCCGAGTCGCGCGGTGAGATAGGCAAATTTTACGAGCAGTGTCTGCTGCTCGGGCGGGAGCTTGGTGAAGGTCAGGAAGGCCAGCCCGCGCGAATGTTCCAGCACCACGAATATCGCCGCCGCCGCCCGCAGGATATCGAGCGTTACCAGCTGCGACGTGTGATCCGGTCGGTGCGGCGGGGTCATTGCCCTCAAGCTAAGCACGACGGGGGCCTCGCCGCAATGTCTCACCGCCGCTCGGCTTCCGCGCCGCAAGATTTCGCCGCACCGGTGAACGGATCGCACATCGGACGAACGGCTTTGCTCTTGCGCCGGTCGCGCGGCGTCTCGATAGCGGCACTTGCAGGTTTCAGGGGGCAGGCATGGCGACGATTGCGGAGAAACTGGCGGCAAGCGGGGGCCGACCCTCGGGATTCGATTATCTCCGGCTCGCGCTGGCGATCGGCGTCATCGCGGTGCACAGCGCGATCGTCAGCTATAATTTCCCCGGCGAGATCGCCCTGTGGCTGTCGCCGGCGCGGCCGCTGGTGCGCGCGATCCTGCCGATGTTCTTCGCGCTCAGTGGCTTTCTGGTGGCGGGCAGCCTCGAACGGTCGCGCACCCTTGGCATGTTCCTCGGGCTGCGCGCGATCCGCATCTATCCGGCGCTGGCGGTGGAGGCATTGCTTTCGGCGCTGATCCTCGGGCCGATCTTCACCGGATACACGCTGGCGGGCTATGTCCATGATCCGCTGTTCGCGCAGTATTTCTGGAACCTGATCGGCGATCCGCAATCGATGCTGCCGGGCGTTTTCCCGCACAATCCGCTGCCCGACTATATGAACCGCCAGCTGTGGACCGTGCCGTTCGAGCTGCTGTGCTACATCACGCTGGCCGCGCTGGCGGTGATCGGGGCCAAGCGTCGGCCGATTCTGCTGCCGCTCGCCGCGCTGGCGATCGCGCTGGGCTATGGCGCGATCAAGCTGTGGAAGAGCGGCGCCATCCTCTACGTCGTCGGGCCGCTGCCGGGTATCCTGCTGGTCGTGGCGTTTCTGTGTGGCGTGGCGATCTATCTGTTCCGCGAACGCATCCCGTGTACGCCGATATGGTTCGTCGGCGCGGTGATCGCCTCCGCGCTGTTGCTCTGGGTGGTGCCATCAGGCGACCTGCTCGCGCCGTTCACCACCGCCTATGTCGCGGTGTGGCTGGGGCTGACCAATGGCCGGCGGCTGTGGTTCATTCGCGGCGCCGACTATTCCTATGGCATCTTCCTCTACGGCTTCCCGATGCAGCAGGCGGTTGCCGCGGCGATCGGGCCGTGGGCGCAGACCCCGGTGATCAACACCGTCGCCAGCACCATCGCCGCCGCGGCGTTCGCCGGCCTGTCCTGGACCTATATCGAGAAGCCGGCGCTTCGGTTACGCAAGCCGATGGAACGGCTCGAGGCGCGCTGGCTCGGGCGTCGCGCGAAGCCCGCGCACGATGCGCTGGCGGCGCGCTCGCTCGACTAGGGTGGCGGAGTGATAAAGCGGCCGGTCGGCCAGCGCCCCACTAACTGCCGTTGGCATCGACCTCGAAGATGACCGGCTTTCCCCGAGATGCTGGGTCCCATCCCGCCGCCAAGGCAGCACGAACCCCGTTTTCGATGATCCGCTGGTTCACTTGTGGGCGGCGCAGTTGTGGTTGGAGTTTCGACCGACGCGCAGATGGCATTGGGAACTCCAAAACTGCTTCCCGCTGGGCGTCACGCAAACGGAGAGCGATGGTCATGCCTCTCCAACCATCAACCGTGCACCACTGCGGCTCCCGTTGGACGGCCCATTCATATTGAAGACCATCGACCTCGACAGAACCAGCAAGATCGCGCGTGTGGAGCATCCTGTGAGGCTATCACAGCAACGACCGCAGTCCACCATCTGTCGCCCTTTATGCGCCGACGCTGCGATCAACTGGCCGCGAAGCCGACTGGCGCGCCCCAGCTTGCGGTGCAGCCGCACGGGCGCGCGAGCCTAAATCTCCGCCAGCCAGCCGGCTATGCGGTGGTGCATGTCGCGGCTCAGGCTGACGAAGCGGCGCCGCTTGTCGAACGGGTCGCGCTGGAGGGTGATTACCCCCTTGCGCTCCATCGCCTTGAGACAGCGCAGCGCGGTGCTTAGCGGCGCGGTCGAGGCGACACAGGCGCTGGAGACCGAGACGGGCTGGTGCTCCTCGCCCTGGACGAACAGGTCGAGCAACATGTCCCACGCCGGATCGTGGAACAGCGTGCGCGTCGCGCCGAACATGAGGTCGCGCCGGCGCCGCGCGTCGTAGATCGCGCGGGCGCGATCCGCCAGCGCCTGACCCGATGGAGCGTTCTCTGTCGACGGATCGGCGAAAACCGGGGTCCCGTCGGGCAGCGGGGCGGTGGCGGCGCGCAGATGCGGCTCGTCGACGTTGCGGCGCGTCGCCATGCCGGAGCGGATCATGCCACCCATGGCAGGTCCACCCCATAGCGGCGCAGCCGCGCATCGTGACGGATCGTGCCGGCCAACAGCGCGAGCAGGATCGGATAGCCACCCAGCTTGAGCAGGAAGTGATAGGCCCATGGCGACATGCCCAGGTCAATCGCCTTGGAGATGTGGACCAGGGTTGAGGCGAACTGCAGTGCCGTTACGAGCATCGGCCAGATCCTGTTGGAGCGTAGCGCGAGCAGCCACAGGGCGGCGGTCAGGGTGAGGTCGACGACCAGCACTCCGGCCTCCACCGAACGAAAGCGCACTTCGAACGATGTGTAGGAGAAGTAGGTGGCGCCCGCCGCGAGGGCGAGCAACACGCCCGCCCAGCGCTCCGGCGCACCCCCTCGCCACAAGGCATATCCCGACACCAATGCCTGCAGGATGTTGAAATCGAGCGGGCCGTTCATGATGGCGGACCATGCCGGTCGAACCGGCGGGCGACGCGGCGCGCCTGACGGAAGCGCCTGATCACCCACCCTGTCCCTTCAGCCGGCGATGCGCAGCGCCGGTGCGGCATGCGCGCCCGCGGCGGTGCCCGCCTGACCCGTGGCCAGGCCGGCATAGTCGCCGGGCTTGTGCGATTCGTCGCCATAGGCGCGCGCCGGCAGGCCGAGATCGGCGCGCAGCCCGTCGAGCGAGCGATGCAGCGCGACCGTCTGGGCGCGACCGGCGAATAGCCGCGCGGCGGTCTCGCCCAGCGCGTCGAACGCCTCGGCACCGTAGATGGCGGACAGCTTCGCGCGTTTGCGCCCCGACGACATCGCGACCATCAATTCCCCCGCATGGCCGATCGCGGTGTCGAAACTCGCTTCGAGCGCGTGCAGCGGCATGGCGATGGCGCGGCCGGCGTCGAGGCGCTCATTGTGCAGATGCTTCATGTTCCATTCCCCCCTGCCGTCCAGCCGGAGCCGGCGGCTATCGATGCGTATGCGGATGGCTGGCGACCCAACTGTTGCGCAACGCCGCAATGCCCTCTCCGCCCGCGACGAGCAGCAGCACCGAAACGATGGTGCCGATGGTGAGGGCAATGATGATGGCGTTGCGATGCCAGCTTGATAGGGTGACCTGCCTTCCCGTGATCGCCGTCGCGTCGAAAGCCGATGCGCCGGACGAGGGGGAGGATGAGGCGCCTGACGCGGTTGGCTCAACCCGCGAATCCTGCCCGGGTATATTTAGCGGGGGCGCTTCAGCCGGCGCAGCGGCAGGCGGTCCACGGTCCTGCGCCCGCTCCCAGTCGGCGAATGCCCGTGCCGCCGCGAGCGAACCGCCGGCTTCGAGCCGTTCGACCGCCTCGGCGATATAGCCTTCGACCGTCCGCACCGAGAGGCCGAGCGCAAGCGCGATCTCCTTTGGGCGCATCGGTCGGGCGAGCAACCGCAGGCACTCGGCCTGACGCGGCGTCAATCGGTTGAATCGGTCGGCCTTCATCGTGCGCCAAGGTAACGCATTTTCGGTCCGGAAAAACGCCGAAGTGGTTCGATCGCGACGAAATTTGCACACGGACTGCGGTGCGGGCCTAAACCCCCGCTGAACGCGGCATTCCGCGACGGTTCAGCGCGGATCGCCTAGCATGTGCAACAAGCTGGCCCCCCCGGCGTTGTCAGGGCGCGGTACATGGGCCTTGCCTGGCAAAAAGGAGCTTCATCATGAACGGCCTTGTGAAGAGAATCGGTCTCGGCGCGGTACTTGCCGCGACGGTATTGAGCGCGGCGGCACCGGCGGAGGCGCAACATCGCCGCGGCGGCTATCGCCACCATGGCGGGGGTGACGCTGCCGGCGCCGCGCTGATCGGCGGCATTGCCGGGCTGGCGATCGGGGCGGCGATCGCTTCGGGCAACAACCATGATCGTGACGTCTATTATCGCGACCGCGGTTATCGGCCGGATTATGACGGCTATTATTATCGCAGCCACGGCTATTATCCGGACGATGGCTACTACGCCTATGACTATCGGCGGAACGGCTATTACGACCGGCGCTGCTGGATCGAAAATCGCTTCGACCGCTATTACGGCCGGACGGTGCGCGTGCGCATCTGTCGCTAACGGTCGTCTGAACGGCGCGGGATCAAACCCGCGCCGTTTTCGCGTGGAAATGCCCGCGCTTTTGCGCCATGACGCGCGCCATCATGAGCGACATCACCGACACCCCGCCCGATCGGCTGTGCATCAACCCGCGCAGCGCCTTTTTCGACCAGGACGCCCTGTCACGCGGCATCGGCATCCGCTTCAAGGGGCAGCAACGCCACGACGTCGAGGAATATTCGCTGTCGGAAGGCTGGGTGCGCGTCGCGCTGGGCAAGAAGGTCGACCGTCACGGCCAGCCGCTGACGCTCAAGCTGTCTGGGCCGGTCGAGGCCTGGTTCGAGCGACCCGCCGGGGACGCGGCGGCGGACTAGGCCGGCCCGGCGACGGCGCCGGCTCGGGTTCGATATCCCAGTTGAACGCCGCCTGCGCCGCTTCCTCGACGCCCTTGATCATCGCGCGATAGGGCCGCGGGCCATAGCTTATCCGTGCGACGCCGGCGGCGGCGAGCGCGCGGACGTCGGGGCCGCCGGGCAGCGGGATGACGTTGACCGGCAGCGCCACCGCCGCGCACAGCTTCCTGACCAGTGCGAGATCGGCGAGGCCGGCGGCGAAAAATCCGCTGGCGCCTGCCGCGGCATAGGCATGCGCGCGCGCGATCGCGGCGTCGACCATCGCCGTATCATGGCTGTCCTGCGGCGCTTGCAGGAAGATGTCGGTACGCGCGTTGATGAAGAAGGCGGCGCCGGTGCCGCGCCGCGCCGCGGCGATGCGCCGCGCCTGGACGTCGATGCCGTGCAATCCGTCACCGCCGACGACCTGATCCTCGAAATTGCACCCGACGACGCCGGTGCGCGCGAGCCGCGCCATATTGGTCGCCACCTCCTCGGGTGCGACGGCGTAACCGCCCTCGAAATCGATCGTCACCGGCTGGTCGACCGCGTCGGCGATGCGCGTGGCGTTGGTCAACACCAGATCGAGCGGGACCTGTTCGCCATCGTCATAGCCCCATGCCGTCGCGACCGACCAGCTGCCGGTCGCGACCGCCCTGGCCCCCGCGCGCACCACCGCCCGCGCGCTGCCCGCGTCCCACGCATTGTACAGGATCACCGGATCGCCTGGCTGATGCAGCCGTGCGAAGATACCAGCCTTGTCGCTCATCGGTCTCGCTCCGCCCCCGCAGAAAGCGGCGCGACGATTAGCCTAGATCGGCGCGTTTCCCAAGGGCTTTGATGGAGGCGCCGCCGAGCCCTCCCCGCCGGGGGAGGGCAGGCCGGTTCAGTGTACGAAACGCGCGACGACGTCGCGATAACTGCGGGATACCTTGACCTGGGCGTTCGACGCCAGCACCAGGAAGCACTCGCCATTGGTGTGCGGCTTCACTTCCTTGACCAGGTCGAGATTGACGATCGTCGAGCGATGGACGCGCTGGAAACGGCGCGGGTCGAGGCGCTTTTCGAGGTCCTTCATCGTCTCGCGCAGGATCAGCGTATTGTCGCCGGTATAGATGCACATATAGTCGCCGGCGGCGTCGATCCGCTCGATCGTGTCGACGTCGACGCGGAAGATCTGTCCGCGATCCTTGATGTTGATCAGCTTTTCGAAGCGGTTGGCCTGCACCTGGTCGGTGCCGTCGGCAATATCGGCCGCCGCCTCGGGCGCGACATCGGCGAGCACCTCGCGCAACTTCTCGACTTCCTCGATGCCGCGTTTCTCGGTCAGGCGCTGGCGCACCCGGTCGAGCGTATCGGCCAGGCGCGATTCCTCGACCGGCTTCATCAGATAATCGACCGCCTGCGCCTCGAATGCCTTGAGCGCGTGGTCGGAATAGGCGGTGACGAAGACGAACAGCGGCGGCTCGACCTCCATCAGCCCCTGCACCACCGAGAAGCCGTCAAACCCCGGCATCTGGATGTCGAGGAACACCAGGTCGGGCTTGTGGGTCTTGATTGCGCGAATCGCCTCGCGCCCGTTCTGGCATTTCTCGACGATTTCGACATCGTCGAAAGCCTGCAGGCGAAGTTCGAGACCCTGGATTGCCAGCGGTTCGTCATCCACCAAAATCGTTCGAATTGTCATGCGACCTCTCTTGTCGGTTCATCGAGCTGGAACGGAATTTCAATTTCCACGCCGAACCCGCCGCCCGGAATGGACCGCGTCTCGAAGCGATGGTCGGGGCCATAAGCCTGCACCAGTCTCTCCCTTATATTGGCAAGGCCGACCCTGGTTGAAAGGGATGGGCGCGCTTTCATTTCGTGCAACCCCGGCCCGGTGTCCGATACGGCGATCTGCACCCTGTCTCCGGCGAGCCGCGCCACGACCGCGATTTCGGCGCCATCTTCCTGTGGCGTCACGGCATATTTGATCGCGTTTTCGACCAGCGGCTGGAGCAGAAGCGAGGGCAGGCGGGCCTTCGAAACGCGAGGGTCGATGTCGAAACTCGGGCGCAGCCGGTCCTCGAAACGCATCTTCTCGATCTCGAGATAGAGCTTCAGCGTCTCGACCTCCTGCGCCAGCGTGACATGCGCGGTCGGCTCGTTGGCGAGCGTGTAGCGCAGGAACGACGACAATCGGCTGAGCATCGCATTGGCGCGCTCGGTCTGCTTGAGCAGCACCAGCGTCGAGATCGAATTGAGCGTGTTGAACAGGAAATGCGGGTTGAGCTGGTAGCGCAGCATCGCGAGTTGCGCCGTGCTCGACTGCACTTCGAGCAACTGCATCTGGTCGGCCTGCGCCTCGACGATCAGGTAGAAATTGATCCCGAAATAGAGCGCCGACCAGCCCGCCAGCACGGTGAAGTTGAGGAAGATCGCCGCCAGCACCGCCTTGATGTTGAGCCCCGGGGCGACCGACTTCATCATCGAGAAGCTGAACGCGTCGAGGATCGCGTAAAGCAACGTCGCGACGGCCAGCGTCAGCACCGTCAGGATGACCGCGGCGATCCGTCGCTGGGTGCGGTAATAGCCGTACAGCGCCGACAGCAGCAGCGTGATGCAATAGCCGACGATCGATTCGATCAGCACCGGCACGATCGCGTCGAGCGACAGCCCGCCCGACAGCGCCGAGACGCTGCGCAGGATGAGGTAGCCGCTCCACCCGGCCGCCTGGAGCCGCCAGAAGGCACGGCCCTTGTCCTCGAAGAACGGCCGCTTGAAGATCGTGGGCGTGGTGAGAAGTGCCATCGCTCCGGCCTTACCCCGGCTGTGCGGCAAGCGCAAAACACGCTATTCTCCCGCGCTTGGGAGAATGGTCATGAACGATACGCACGACCGCGCGCAGTTCAGCGCGATGACGGATGGGACGCAGGGCGACTGGAACATCATCGCCGGCCATTTCCGCGATTTCACCAAGGGGTTGCCACAGCGCGTGCTGGCGCACCTCAAGCTGCTCGATGGCGATTATGGCGGCTTCCCGATCGATCGGCTGCAACATTCGCTGCAGACCGCGACCCGCGCGCACCGCGACGGCCGCGACGAGGCCTATGTCGTAATGGCACTGCTCCACGATATCGGCGACACGCTCGGCAGCTTTAACCATCCCGAGATCGGCGCGGCGATCCTGCGACCGTTCGTCTCCGACCAGTTGCATTGGGTCGCCAACACGCACGGCGTGTTCCAGGGCTATTATTTCTTCCATTACATCGGCGGCGATCGCGACCTGCGCGAGAAATATCGCGGGCACCGGCATTTCACTGCCTGTGCGGAGTTCTGCGAAAAGTACGATCAGGCGGCATTCGACCCCGCCTATGACACCGCGCCATTGAGCTTTTTCGAGCCGATGGTCGGACGCGTGTTCGAGCGCCCGGTCAACTCGATCTACGCCGCGGCGGCGGCTGCCCACGCCGCCTGACCAGAACGGGCCGGATCGCCGGCCCCCCGGCCCGCCGCATCATCTTCGCCGGTCAAGAAAAAGGCCGCCGTCCCGGGAGACGGCGGTCGATTTCCTAGCCGTGCTGAACGATCAGAGCTGAACGTTGAGCGACGCGATGAAGGCGCGCGGGCTGCCGATCTGAACGAACGGCACATTGTATACCGACGTCGAGCCACCGCTGAAGCCGCCTACGTAGAACTGATTGAACACGTTCTGGACGTTGAACTGGAAGTAGGTCGTGTCGTTGAGACCCGCCCAGCCCATCTTCACGCGCATATCGATATCGACCTGGGTGTAGGCCGGGGTCTTGGCCGGAAACACCTGATATTCGAAGCCGCGCGTGCCGGAGTAGGTCGACGGCGTTGCCGCCGCAGTCGGACATATCGCGTTGACCAACGACGATGTGCACTGGAGGTTCGGCGCGTTCTGGTCGTTCAGGTAACGCGGACCGGTGCGCTTCGCCTGAATGGCAAGATCGACAGGACCGAACGAGCCCGAGAGGCGGCCACCGAAGGTGTAGGTCGGCGAACCCGATTCACGCTTGCCTGCGGTCAGCGCATAGATCGGTGCGCCTGCAACGGTGCAGTTGCTGGTCGTATTGGCGGTCGTCAGCGTTGTGGGGCAGAAGCCGAGGTTCAGGTTGTTCTTGATCTCGGACTTCAGATACGACCCGAACACATAAGCCGTGACTTCGCGGATCGGGCGCCACGAAATGCTCGCGTCGATGCCATACTTATCGACGCGACCGAGGTTGCGGTAGAAGGTCGTCTGCGTATCCGGGTCGTACGCGCTGGCCAGACGATTGGTGAACTTGGTGTACCACGGCCCGACTTCTGCCTGGATGGTCGGCGACGAGTACCGAATGCCGGCGTCGAAATTGTCGGTGGTTTCCGGGACCGGGCTGGCCTGCGCGCTGCCGACGGGATAATAGAAGGCGTTGTACAGGTTATCGGTGCCCGGGACCTGAATGCCCTTCGAATAGTTGAAGAAGGTCGTGAAACCACCCGCAAACTTGTAGCTCAGGCCGACATTCGGCAGCACGCGGTTATACTTGTAGATCCGGTGTCCCGGAGGCGCGAAACCGGTCACCGCATTGGTGGTGCTGTTGAAGGTATACGGGTTGTTGGCTGCAACCGCCGCCTGCACTGCGGCGTCGCGACCGAAGCACTCGACGAAGCCACTTGAACTGCTGGTGAAGCAATAGTTGGTCAGATCGCGCTCGAACCACGGCGCGCGCACACCGAGGTTGACGGTCAGGCCGCCGAAATTACCGCGATATTCGCCGGAAAGCTGTTTGAGCGTCGCATAGGACAGGCGGTCCCGCTTCTCCAGAACCTGGCCGTTGGCGCCGACGATCGGGCTGTTTTCCGGAAACACGTCGGTCGGCGAACCATCGAGGCGCAGCGGAGCGATTTCGCCCGTCTGGCGATGCTTGCCGCGATCATAGCTGAAGCCGACGCGCAGCGTGTTGTTTTCGTCGATATCGTAGCGCAAGCCGGCGATCAGGCCATAGCGATGCGTCTTGGTTTCGCTCGGCGCCAGGACGTTGACGATATCCAGCGTGTCGCCGTCACCGTTGAGATCCTTGCCAACATAGGGCTGGCCACCGAAGAAGCCGACTTGGCAGCTATAGCCAGCGGTGCCGGGTGAGGTCATGCACTGGGTCGGCGTGGCGGTGTTGAAGGTGCCAGGCGTAAGGCCGGCAGGGTTGACGTCACGCGTGCCTTCGCGCGCCTGGACGACGCCGCCGCCATTGGCCTTCACATACTGGTAGCTGGCATCGACCGTCAGCACGAGGCTCGGCGCCAGCGTGAACTTCGAGCCGAAGCGGACGTTGCCGGTGTTCGACGGATTGTAACGCTCGTCAAAGCTGGTGCCGCAGCCGCTGCTGGTGTCGTTGTCGGCGACGCCGGCGGTGCCCGTGTTCACCGTGCAACGCGCGATATGGTAGGGCAGTTCGTCACGGCTCGTCGGGAAACGGTTGGTCGAACCGGTGCCCGCAGTACGCACTGCGCCGGTAACCAGAATGGGGTTCTGCGGGGTCGCACCACCCGTCGTGGTGTTCTGCGTGAAGACATTGCTGTCGAAGCGCGCTGGGGCCGAACCGAAGAAGTTGTTGCGGTTGACGTTATAGTTGCCCGACAGCGACAGGAAATCACCATTGCTGCCCAGTGGCTGATAGATTCGCGCGTTGAACTGCGACTTGTTGATCTTGCCGCGATCGTTGAACACGACATTGTTGTTGGCCGAACTGGCCGAGAACCACGCCTTGGTGCCCCACGGCGTGAACGCGCCGGTGTTGACCACGCCGAACACGCGGAAGAAATTATAGTCGCCGACCGAACCCAGCACGCGCACGCCGAACTTGTCGGTCGGCACGATCGTGCGATAGTTGACGGTCGAACCCGAGGCGGCGGCCGAGGGGCTGTCGACATCGGTCGAGCCGTAATTGACGTTGACCTGCTCGATCAGTTCAGGGTCGAGCTGCTGGTTCGAATAAACCGCATAGTTGCCGGTGTCGTTCAGCGGCACGCCGTCGGAGGTCAGCGCGATGCGGCTCGAATCGAAGCCGCGGATGGTCAGCGTGCCACCGGCCGAACCGAACGGATCGTTGTTCTGGAAGCTGACACCCGGCAGCATGTTGATCGTATCGAGGATCGTGTTGCCCGGGGTCTGCTTGGCGATGAACTCCTGGCTCAGCACGCCGCGAGCCTTGGTGCCGTCGGGTATCTGCACGCCGGCGATGCCCCTGGTCGGGCGCGCGGCGGTGACGACGACGTCGCCCTGATCCATATCTACCGAACCGGTCGACTGCGCGAAAGCGGCGCCCGGAATGATCATGGCGGCAAAAGCCACCCCTGTGAATAACTTGGTCTTCATGTCTGTCTTTCCCCCTTGAGGAGCGTCTGGAACGACGATTCGTTCTGCCCGCGGTACTCGCATGACCGCATCACGAGCGGGCCTTTGCTCCGTAAATATGTCGCGTGGATGACAGTCAACTGCGCCGCGCTGTCATGCTTTAACGAATTATATTGCGTTGCAAAAAAGCATCACCGCGCGGCAGCGACGATGGCCGCCCATTCCGCCTCGTCGATCACGCGAATCCCCAGTTCTGCGGCCTTTTTCAACTTCGAGCCCGCGCCCGGCCCGGCAATCACCATATCGGTCTTCGCCGATACCGAGCCCGCCACGCGCGCGCCGAGCATCTCGGCCTGCGCCTTGGCCTCGTCGCGACTCAGCGTTTCCATGCTGCCGGTGAACACCAAAGTCTGCCCGCTGACCGCCGATTCGCGGCGCTCGTCGACATACGCCACCGGGCTTACCTCGGACAACAGATCGGCCCAGGCGACGCGGTTATGCTCCTCGGCGAAGAAGTCGACCAGCGCCTCGGCGACGACCGGCCCGATGCCGTCGATCGCCTCCAGCTCGGCGCGCGCCTCGGGATCGTCATGCGCCCGCGTCGCCACCGCCGCGATCCGCTCGACCGTGCCGAATGCCTTGACGAGATCGCGCGCCGTTACCGCGCCGACATGGCGGATGCCCAGCCCGAACAGGAAGCGTGCCGGGTCGGGCGCGCGCTTGGCGGCGATCGCGGCGAGCAGGTTCGTCGCCCACACCCGGCCGTCCTTCTTGCGCGGCAGCAATTGCTCCTCGGTCAGTCGGAAGATGTCGGCCGGGCTGTGGATCAACCCGTCATGGAAGAAATCCTCGATCTGCTTGAGGCCCAACCCCTCGATGTCGAGCGCGCCGCGGCTGACGAAATGGCGCAGCCGTTCGATCCGCTGCGCCGGGCAGATCAGCCCGCCGGTGCAGCGGATATCGACCTCGCCCTCCTCGCGCACCGCGTCGGAATCGCATTCCGGGCAGCGCGTCGGAAAAGTCCACGGCGCGCGCGGCTCGTCGCGCGTCAGATTCTCGACGATCTGCGGGATGACGTCGCCGGCGCGCTGCAGCACCACCCGGTCGCCGGGGCGCACGCCGAGCCGCTCGATCTCGTCGGCATTGTGCAACGTGGCATTGGTCACCACGACACCGCCGACGGTAACCGGGCTCAGCCGCGCGACGGGGGTGAGCTTGCCGGTGCGACCGACCTGGATGTCGATCCGCTCGAGCAAAGTCTGCGCGCGCTCGGCGGGGAATTTGTGTGCCAGCGCCCAGCGCGGCGCGCGCGCCACCGCGCCCAGCCGCGCCTGCCAGTCGAGTCGGTCGACCTTGTAGACCACGCCGTCGATGTCGAACGGCAGGTCGGCACGCTCGGCCTCGATCCGCGCATAATGCGCCAGCGCGGCATCGACGTCGGCGGCGCGGATCAGCAGGTCGCTGACCGGCAGCCCCCACGCCGCAATCGCGTGCATCACATCTAGCTGCGTCTCGCCGGGCACCGCCGAAGCTTCGCCCCAGCCATGCGCGAGAAAGCGCAGCGGCCGGCTGGCGGTGACCTGGGCATCCTTCTGTCGCAGCGAGCCGGCCGCGGCATTGCGCGGGTTGGCAAACTGCCGCGCCTTGCCGGCATCGCCGGCCGCTTCGGCCTCGGCCAGCAGCCGGGCGTTGAGCGCGGCGAAAGCGGCCTTCGCCATATATATCTCGCCACGCACCTCGAAGACGTCGGGCGCAGTGCCGCTCAGCCGCTCGGGAATATCGTCGATCGTGCGGACATTGGCGGTGACGTCCTCGCCGACCGCGCCGTCGCCGCGCGTCAGCGCCTGCACCAGTTGCCCCTGTTCGTAGCGCAGCGAACAGGACAGTCCGTCGATCTTGGGCTCGGCGGTAAGCGTGACCGGCGCGTCCTCGGCAAGGCTGAGAAAACGCCGCACGCGCGCGACGAACTCGGTCACCTCCTCGGCCGAGAAAGCATTCTCCAGGCTCATCATTGCCTTGGCATGGGCGACCTTGGCGAGATGGCCCGCCGGCGCCGCCCCGACGACGCGCGACGGCGAATCTGCGCGGACCAGCTGCGGCCAGGCCGCTTCCAGCGCGGCGTTGCGGCGCATCAGCGCGTCATAGTCGGCGTCGGAAATCTCCGGCGCGTCTTCGCCATGGTAGAGCCGGTTGTGCCGCGCGATCTCGGCGGCGAGCCGTTCGAGTTCGGCTGCGGCGTCGGCTTCGTCGGGGAGGTTGGCGCTGGCGGTCATGGCCGATCGCTACGGCGCGCCGGCCCGACGATCAAGCCGGGAAGGGGCATGTTCCAGCGGTGCAGTCCGGGATGTTGATATCGCATCGCTTTTCGGTCAGGTTGCCGGCAGTGCGAGGGAGACTCCTTCATGGGCCCGACCATCTTGATCCTCGCTCAGGCGATCGCCGGACCACCGATTGCGCCCATGGCGATTTCTACGGTTCGCGCCGACGAGGTCTCCAAATGTGCCGCCCGGCCGATCGAGGATGGCGATGTCGTGGTGTGCGGGCGGATCGATCATGGCGAACGCTATCGCTTCGTGCCGCTGACCCATCGTTATGACCCGGTGCCTGGTCCGGGCATCGGCGTGAAGGTCGGACCCGGCCGCGCCAACGCCTATGTCGCGACCCGGCAGAGCCCCGACGGCAAGCCCGACAAGCGCGTGCTGGTCACGTTGACGGCGCCGTTCTAGGGGCGCGCCGCCACTGGATCCTCATCCGACCCGGAAGTACACCGCCCGACACTATCCCGACACGATGTTGCGTGTTCCTGCGAACGCAGGAACCTAGAGTCCCGGGCGTTGCGCTCTCCAATTATGGGCTCCTGCGTGCGCAGGAGCACGGCATTTTGTTGGTGCGCAATGTCTGCCGGCTTGATCGCTGACCCGGCGGACAATCCCGACTGGAGTCGAATTAAGCCGTCTCCAGCAACCGCTCGGCTTGCGCACGCGCTTCGTCGGTAACCGTCGCGCCCGACAGCATCCGCGCAATTTCCTCGCGCCGCTCGGCGTCGTCGAGCGCGGTCACGCCGGTGCGCGTGACGATGCCGTCATGGCGCTTGGCGATCAGCAGGTGATGGCGCCCGCGCGCCGCGACCTGCGGGCTGTGGGTGACGACCAGCAGCTGCGTGCCGCCCGCCAACCTGGCCAGCCGCTCGCCGATCGCCGACGCCACCGCGCCACCGACGCCGCGATCGATCTCGTCGAAGATCATCGTCGCGGCGCCGCCCTGTTCGGCCAGCGCGACCTTCAGCGCGAGGATGAAGCGCGACAATTCCCCGCCCGACGCTATCTTGACCAGCGGCGCGAACGGCGCACCGGGGTTGGTCGAAATCTCGAACTCGACACGGTCCTTGCCTGCTGCCGACCAGCTCTCGCGCGGTAACGGCGCGACCACCGTCGCGAACCGCGCAGTATCGAGCTTGAGCGGCGCGAGTTCGCCCTTCACCGCGGCGTCGAGCCGCGTCGCCGCCGCCAGCCGCGCCTCGCTCAGCGCGCGCGCTGCCGTCTCGTACGCCGCCGCCGCCGCGATCTCGGCACGTTCCAGCGCGGCAATGCCGGCGCTGCCGCTGGCGATCCGCGCCAGCTTGCCGGCCAGTTCCTCGTTCAGTGCGGCGAGTGCGTCGGGCTGGACGCGGTGCTTGCGGGCCAGCGCGCGCAGGTCGAACAGCCGCGTCTCGTCGGCCTCGAGCTGGGCCGGGTCGAACGCCAGCGCCTCGGCCGCGGCGTCGACCTTGTCCTGCGCCAGCGCGCCGTCGTTGATTGCGCGGTCGATCGCCGCCAGCGCGTCGGCCAGCATCTCATGGTCCCCGGCGACGCGCTCGAGCGCGCGCGCCGCCTGGCGCAGCCGCGCCAGGCCGCCCTCCGAACCCTCCAGCAAATCGGCGATCGTCTGCAGGTCGCCGGCGATCTTCTCGCCGCGCTGCATGCCCGCGCGCCGCGTCGCGAGAATCTCCTCCTCGCCCGGCTCGGGCGCGAAGCCGGTCAGCTCGGCGACGGCATGTTCGAGCCAGTCGCGGTCGCGGTCGGCGGTGTCCTGCTCGGCGCGCGCGGTGGCGAGCGCGTCGCTCGCCGCCCGCCACGCGCGATAGGCCTGCGCGGTCGAGCCGGTGTCGATACGCGCGAACGAATCGAGCAGCGCACGGTGGCCGCGCGCGTTGAGCAGGCCGCGATCGTCATGCTGGCCGTGAATCTCGACGAGATGCGTCGCCAGCTCGCGCAACAGCGCCGCCGAGGCCGGCTGGTCGTTGACGAAACCGCGGCTGCCGCCATCGGCCTTGACGATGCGGCGGATGATCAGCGGCTCGCCCGGCTCGACGTCGAGCCCGTTTTCGGCGAGCAGCGCGGCGATCGGGCCATCGACATGCGGCTCGTCGAAGCTGGCGGTGACCACCGCCTGGCTAGAGCCCTGTCGGACCAGAGACGCCTCGCCGCGCGCGCCGAGCGCCAGGCCCAGCGCGTCGAGCAGGATCGACTTGCCCGCACCGGTCTCGCCGGTAAGCACGCCGAGGCCCGCGCCGAACTCGAGGTCCAGCGCCTCGATCAGCACCACATCGCGAATGGCCAGCGCGGTCAGCATGGTCGCGCCGTTATCCCCGCCTCAATGATCGGTGGTGGTTTCCGGCGGCTTGGGCGTTGCCTTGGCCGGATCGCTGCCCGGCGTGCCGGGCCCGCCGGGCGCCACCACCTGCGCACCGGTCGGCACCGACGCCATCGCCCTGACGGGATGGTCCTTCATCAGCTTGTAGGCGTGCTGGTACCAGTCGCTGCCGGGATAGTTGGTGCCGAGCACCGCCGCCGCCTTTTCCGCCTCGGCCGGCACGCCGAGCGCGAGATAGGTCTCGGTCAGTCGCATCAGCGCCTCGGGGACGTGCGTCGTGGTCTGGTAATCGTCGACAACCTTGCGGAAGCGTAACGTCGCGGCGAGCCACTGGCCGCGCGTCTCGTAGAAGCGGCCGACTTCCATTTCCTTGCCGGCGAGGTGGTCGCGCACCAGATCCATCTTGAGCCGCGCATCGGCGGCATATTTGGAATTGGGGTAGCGCCGCGTCAGTTCGCCCAGCGCATCGAGCGCCTGCTGCGTGATCTTCTGGTCGCGCGTGACGTCGCTGATCTGCTCGTAATAGCCCAGCGCGACGAGATAATAGGCATATTGCGCGTCGCGGTTACCCGGATGGACCGAGATGAAGCGCTGCGCCGACTGGATCGAGTTGGTGTAGTCATGCGCCAGATAATAGCTGAACGCGCTCATGATCTGCGCACGCCGCGCCCACACCGAATAGGGGTGCTGGCGCTCGACCTCGTCGAACAGCGCCGCGGCAAGCTTGTAATTGCCCTGGTCGAGATATTTGCGCGCCGCCGTGTACAGCGTGCCGACGTCGCGCGCGACATAGGGCAGGTCCGACTTCCCCTTGCTGCGCGACGCGCAGCCGGCGATCGGGAGGATGGAGGCGGCGACAAGCGCCAGCGCGATCGGGCGTGACAAGGGGATACGCATCGCCGGCACCCTTAGCGCAGGGAAACGGGGGCGAACAATCCTTATTCGTGTGATTGCGATGACGCGGCAGGAGGGGCGGCGGTGCGCGGCAAAAATACCTCCCCGGTACGGGGAGGTACGGGTGGCGGGGGACACTTGGCGGTGTCCACGCGTTCCGGCTAGCATTCGCCAGCCTGCACCCGGAGAACTAATTCATGCTCGCCACCCTGCTCGCCACCAAGCGCGTCGAAAAGCCGTGGGGCCGTAGCCACCTGTGGCCGGGCTTCGCCGATCCCGCACCCGGCGCCGCCCCGGTCGGTGAGGTGTGGTTTCAGACACCGCATGCCGGCGAACCCGAGCTGCTGATCAAATATCTCTTCACCAGCGAGAAATTGTCGGTCCAGGTCCACCCCGACGATGCCGCCGCGCGCGCCGCCGGCTACCCGCGCGGCAAGGACGAGGCATGGGTGATTCTCGCCGCCGATCCGCATGCGACGATCGCGCTCGGCACCAGGGCGCCGATGACCAAGGACGCCCTGCGCGCCGCCGCGCTCGACGGCTCGATCGAGCATCTGCTCGACTGGAAGCCGGTCAAGGCGGGCGACTTCATCTATTCGCCCGCCGGCGTCATCCATGCGATCGGCCCCGGCCTGACGCTGGTCGAGGTGCAGCAGAATGTCGACCTGACCTACCGCCTCTATGATTATGGCAGCGACCGCGAGCTTCATCTCGACGCCGGCGTCGCCGTGGCGGATCCGACGCCGTTCGTGCCGTTGCCGACGCCCGCTCCGGCGGGAGACGATCGCACGATTCTGGCGGAAGGCCCGAAATTCGTCCTCGAACGCTGGCCCGCCGGACATCGCGTGGTCGATCTGCCGCCCGGCGTGACGGCATGGCTGGTCCCGCTCGCCGGCGAAGGCGTTGCCGACGGCGTGGCCTGGCGCGCCGGCGAATGCCTCACGGTCGAGGGACGGTGCGAGATCCAGGCCGGGTTGGGCAGCGACCTGCTGTTCGCCTATCCGGGGGACAAAAGGCTGTAAGGGAGCGCGGCGCCTTTGCCCACCCTCCGTTCGCCCTGAGCCCGTCGAAGGGTGGTTCTCCCTTCGAAGAAAGAACAGGGCTTCGACAAGCTCAGCCTGAACGGTGAGGAGGCACTGCGCATTGATCCGCCTGACGGATGCGAGCCCTAATCGCCACCTTAACCTTCCCGCGCTAGACCCGCATCCGCGATGCTGCGTGTCCTGACCCTCTCGACGCTTTTCCCCGATGCGACCCGCTCCAATTTCGGGGTGTTCGTCGAGCGTCAGACGCTGGGCCTCGCCGCGCATCCCGAGGTGGAGCTCAAGCTTGTTGCGCCCATCGGCTTGCCACCCTGGCCGCTCAGCCGCGCCGCGCGCTTCGCGCCGCTCACCGCACTCCCCCACCATGAAACATGGCAGGGCGTCGAGACGTGGCGGCCGCGCTTCACCACGCTGCCCGGTACCGGCGGGCGCTTTCACGTCGCCGCGCTGGTCCGTGCGCTGAAGCCGCTGCTCACGCGGATCAGCCGTACCTTCGCCTTCGACATTATCGACGCCGAATTCTTCTTCCCCGACGGACCCGCCGCGGTCGCGCTGGGCGCGCATTTCGGCGTGCCGGTGTCGGTCAAGGCGCGCGGCGCCGACATCCATCACTGGGGCCATGCGCCCGCCACCGCCGCACAGGTCCGCGCCGCCGGGCAGGGCGCCGCCGGCCTACTCGCGGTCAGCGATGCGATGAAGGCCGACATGGTCGCGATCGGGATGCCGGCCGAGCGCATCCGCGTCCATCACACCGGCGTCGACCTCGCGCGCTTCGCCCCGGCCGATCGCGTCGCGGGCAAGGCCGCGCGCGGCGTGACCGGTCCGCTGGTCGTCGCGCTCGGCGCGCTGATCCCGCGCAAGGGCCATGACATCGTCGTCGATGCCGTCGCCGCGATCCCGGGCGCCAATCTTCTGGTCGTCGGCGAGGGCCCGGAACGCGCCGCGCTCGCCGCGCGCATCGCCGCGCATGGCGCCGGTGATCGCATTCGCCTGCTCGGCGCAATCCCGCATGCAGAACTCCCCGCATTGCTCGCCGCCGCCGATGTCATGGCGCTTGCCTCGGCGTCGGAGGGCCTCGCCAACGCCTGGGTCGAGGCGCTCGCCTGTGGCACGCCGATCGTCATCACGTCGGCCGGCGGGGCAGGGGAGGTGGTGACCGATCCGGCTTATGGCAGCGTCGTGCCGCGCGAGGCGCCCGCCTTCGCCGCCGCGATCCGCGACCTGATCGCCGCACCTCCGGCTGCGTCGGCCGTGCGGCATGGCGCCGAGCGCTTTACCTGGGAAGCCAATACCGCCGCGCTCTTCGCGCATCTGTCGGGGTTGGTCGGCCGGCCGTAGCGCCTCCGTGTTATGCCATCGCCAGCACCAGGTTGTGGACCTGCGGATAGACCTGCCGTTCCCATTTGCTGCCCGAGAAGATGCCGTAGTGGCCGGCGCCGGGCTGCTGCTGCTGTCGCCCTCAGTGCTGGTCCCGCGGCTGACGCATGAGGGCGCGAGCGTGTGGGACACGCTGGCGATCGCCGAATATCTCAACGACGTCTATCCCGAGGCGGGCATGTTCCCGGCCGATCGCATCGCCCGCGCGCATTGCCGCGCGATCTGCGGCGGGATTCATTCCGGCTTCAGCAACCTGCGCTCGGCCCTGCCGATGAACCTCAAGGTGCGGCACGAACGCTTCCCGATCTTCTCCGGCGCCAAGCCCGATATCGAGCGGATCGAGGCGATCTGGCAGGATCGCCTGTCGCGCTATGGCGGCCCCTTGCTGTTCGGCGCGAAGCCGACCGTGGCGGACGCGATGTGCGCGCCCGTGACGCAGCGTTTCCTGACCTACGCCGTGCCACTGTCGGAGGCGTCGGCCGCCTATTGCGCGACGATCACCGCCTGGCCGCCGATGGCCGAATGGCTCGCGGCAGCGCAGGCCGAGCCGGAAGAGATGGACGCGCTGGAAGTCGCGTTCTGAGCGCCGCGTGACGCCTGCCGGGGATGAGCGCAGGCCGATAGCATAAGCTGCTCCCCGGCGAAGGCCGGGGTCCAGTTACGATCGGCCCGATGCTAGGCCCCGGCCTTCGCCGGGGAGCAAATTGATCAGATAACGCCGTTCTTCATCCTCACTCCGGCTTGTTCGCCGCCAGCCCCGGCGCCGCGAGCAGCGCCTTCACCGCCGCGCTCAGCTGCGCGTCACCCCCCGTTTCGGTTTCGCCGAGCGGCCGGTCGACCGCGATGTCCACCGGGCGCGGGTGCATTTCCATGTCCTGCCCGCGGCCGTCGCGGATGCGGGTGCTCGGCACGCGCACCATCGATCCGTCGATCAGCGGTTCGCCGCCGGTGAAGATGATCCACCCCGCGGTCGGTTGTCCGACGACCTGGCCCAGCCATCCCGCGAGACATGAACGCGACCCGTTCGGCCAAGCCGCGTCCCCTGCGCCGCGATATAATCGCCCTGTGCCCGACCCGAGGCGAACAGCCACTGCGCCACCGAGGCGTTGAGGCTGCCGGTCACCGGGTCCTCGATCAGCGTGCCATGCTGGTCGCTGAAAAAGGCGCCGATCTCGAGATGAGATTGCTTCCGTTCAAATTTCGGATAGAACATCAGGTGAACATGGGCCGCAGGCTGCGCCGGGACCACATTTCTCGAGATGGGGAATAGACATGGTCGATGTCAGGATGACGCATTTTCTCCCGGCCACGCTTCTCTTGCTGACGGCCTGCTCGCGTCATTTTCCGTCACACGAAGAGGTTCGAGAGGTCGTTGCCTCGTGCGGCTTCGTCATCGAAACCGTTGAAGACGGATATGGATTCGATTTTGGCGGGGTTACGGCCCGTGTTAAACGAGTGCCCGAGGAGGAATTTTCGCAAAAAATGAATTGTATTCGTTGGAAGTTTTTCTTTGACCGAATCGATCGATCTTATGTGAATATTGACAATGGTGCGCCACCGATTCCAAAAATATATGATTTGTCGTAGTTTTCTGCGCGGATATTATATATTTAGAAATGCGGCTGCCAGCGCAATATACGAGCAAGGACATTCTGTTTAGGTTCCTCGGGCACTTCGCAAATTATTGCGCAAGGATCGTGAACTGCCTGGTTGGGGTATCGGTACAGAATACGTCAATAATTGATACAAGATTGCGGTGTCATTTGTTTTCTATTGATGAAAGCCTTGCCCGGAAAATCCATTTCCATAATAATATTCTTCGTCTGAACTACCTGAGATCATGTTGTAACCATAGACAGATTTAATAATAAAATGAACATCAGGATTGAGCCACGCATACGCCAGGTCGCCGTTAGACGGCCCGCGAACCGCAGATTTCTCGTTATGCAGAATTTCGATAAATGACCGGATCACCCCTGTGGGATGTGCATGTTCTGCAATGATGAGTTTGAAGCTATTTAGTTCTGGCAATTGCCCAAAGGGAAGTTTTATTTTCGTGCCAAGGTAGTAGAATTCGGTTATATCTGCTTTGCCAATGATAGGTACGATCTTGTATTTTTTCGGTTCTGTGGTGCTTTCATAAACGAGAAGCGTACGCTCCAATCGTTCCCCAGACGGAGATTTTACTTTCGATAATTCGAAATTTTGGTTTTCAAGGCGAACGAACTCGGGATAGCGCGCCCGGAACTGGCTAATGAAATCCGGGGCGACGTTGAGGGAGTAACGGTCGGCCGTGGTTCCCTGTTTGAGCCACCTCGCCAGTTTCGGCGTTACCTTCATTCCCTTGCGCAGAGGCACCGGCGAATCCGGTGGTGCGCCGAAGCGCGCATCTTGGGACGGACCCTGACCATCGTCGCCGGAGGTAACGCCCTCCATAAGGATTCCCGCGCCGGATATGTCCCCGACGGTATTCGCAGAATGAAATGCACTGCCCGCCGCGGCACGTTGCGCATTCACGAAATAAGCCGGCTGTAGTCCGAATTCGCCTGCTGGGCCTGCCCGCCTAGCCGGAATGTCAGCGATCTTGGGACCGCCAGCGAACGAGACACGTGCCGTGTCGACCGCGGGATCAGGGCCTTGAATCCATTGATCCTGCGGCATCGCCTGCTGCGCGCGCTCGAAACGCGCATATTCCTCCGGCGAGACGAGCGGCTGATACTCGCGCAGGCCGGTGTTGCGGAACGCCTCGGGCGCGGTCGACGCCATGTTGTGCAGCGCGAGCGGACACGGCGCCTCCGGGAGCGACCGGCGTGGGGTCGACATTGGCGTCGGCCTGGCGCTGGAGCGCGTTGGTGATCCGCTCCGGCAGGTCCGCGCGCACCCCGGCAGGGAGTTGCGCGAGCGAGGTGAAGTCGTGGCCGAGCTGGTCGGCGAGGTCGTACGCCTGATCGGTCGTCGCCTGTTGCGCAGCACGGCGGGCCTGGTCGGCGCGGTTGGTGCGCAGGGCCAGCTCGCGCTCGGCATAGTCGCGCCGCGCCGGGTCGAGCCCGGCGAGCGATGCTGTGATGGCGGTGCTGTCTGGCGGCGCCACACGCGCGGACCTGTCGGCACCCAGCAGCGCGAAGTTGTGCGCGACCGCCTGCCGTGCCTCTTCCGGCAGCGCGCGGTACCAGCCATCGCCATGCCGCTTGACCAGCGCATCGACTTCGTCCGCGCCGATCTGCGTCGCCGCCCAGGCGCGTGCGGCATCGCCGCCGTAGCGTTGCATCAGCTCGGGCAGCACCACCCGGTCGAAATGCGGGGTGATGGTGCGCATCCGGTCGGCCAGCAGCGGGTCGCCCTTTGGCGTCAGCGGCGCGAACGGCGCGGCGGCGAGCGCGGGCGTGTCGACATCGGCGATCGCCTGCGTCTGCGCCAACGGCTCGTGTAACAGCCGTTCGAGGCCCGCGCGGTCGGCGGGTGCCAACTGGTCGCGATAACGCTCGAACAGCGCGGTGGCGCCGAGCCCGTCGCCCGGGGCGAGCGCATACGCCGCCTCGACATAACGCGCTGAGCGCCAGGTAGCCGCGTCGTCCGCGATCTCTCCCTCGCCCTTGCCGGCAAGCTTGCCCTGCCGGCGCAGCGTGTTCTCGCCGGTGGCGATGGCATCGTCGAACCGCGTCGGGTCGGTCACATGGCGCATCGCATCGCTCGCGCTGTTGTCGATCAGCCGCTGGCTCTCCTGTGCCTGCGCGATGGCGTCCTGCGCATCGGCATGGGCATGGAGATCGACCATGTCCTGCGCGGTGCGGTGCGCCAGCGTGCCGTCGATGATCGCGCGGACATGGTCGTCGTCATGTCCGTGGCGCACGGCGTGGAGATTTTGCGCCATCGCCTCGGCCACCGGCGCGATCGCGGCGCGCGCGTCCCTGCCCTTGAGCTGGCGGAAATCGTCGAGCATCGCCGCATTGGCCTCATGCCCGTCATTCCACGCCTGTTTGGCGGCGAGGTCGGTGCGCAGCAATCGGGCGTGCGCCGCTTCGGCGGCGGTCGGTCGCGGCAGGCTCGCGGCGAACTCCGCCCCGGCCTTGCCCAGCCCGGCCAGCCCCGCGCCCAGCGCCTCCAGCCCGCTGCCGCTATAGTCGGCCGGGCGCAGTTTCTCGTCGGTCAGGCCGGCAAGGCCGACCCGGTTCTCTTCCACCGGTACGATCGGCATCGCGCACTCCCTTGCTCCCCCGCGTGAAGTGCGGGCGGCTCGGTAGTAGGCAGGGGAATCCACAGTTGAATCACGCGTGCGGCGATCGGGCGGCGGTGCCGCATGCGCAAATCCGGGGCGTCGATCTACGTCACGAAGGAGAAGCATTGTTCACGCGAAGGCGCGAAGGTTCTGCGCCGCGCATCAAACGCGCGCGCGACATCAATCGAAAGGATGTTGCTGACGCAAACCGCAGCGGCAAACGACACATCTTCGCGCCTCCGCGCCTTCGCGCGAACCACCCTTCTTTCGTCGGGAGGCGGCGACAGCCGCGCCTTACGCTTCCGCCCACACCAGCGGCTCGATCCGCCGCACCACGAACACCCAGCTCAGGATCCCGACCAGCGCGATCGCCGCGGCGAGGAGGAAGGTCAGCCGGAAACTCCCCGTCGCGTCGATGATGAAGCCGGTGATCATCGGCCCCAGGATGCCCGACATCCCGCCCAGCGCATTCTGCACGCCGATCCACTTGCCCGCCGCGCGCGGCCCGGCGAGCGTCTGGCCGATCGCGAAGACGTTGCTGCTGCCCAGCCCGTTGCTGACCGAGAACAGCAGCAGGCCGGCAATTGCCAGCTTCGGCCCGCCCAGCGCAACCGCCAGCATGCAGCAGAAACTGATCACGCCGCCGGTGATGATCATCGTCTTGCGGACCCGGTTGACGCTCGCGCCGCGCGCGATCCAGCGGTCGGCGATCACCCCGCCGATCAACCCGCACCCCGCCGACAGCGCGTAGACCACGCCGCCCAGCACCGCCATTTGCGACAGCGAATAGCCCTGCGCCTTGACCAGATAGATGGGCAGCCAGGCGAGCAGCAGGAAATAGGGATAATTGGCCGCGAAATGCCCGATCGACGCGCCCCATAGTTCGCGCCGGGCGAAGATCTCGCCAAAGCGCGGCTCGCGGCCCGTCATCGGCGCGGCGGCCTCGAGCGCCGCCTGTCCGCGCGTCACCAACAGCCACGGCACCAGCCACAGCAGCGACAGCGCCCCGAACGCGAAGAACAGCGCGCGCCAGCCAAGCTGCGCGATCAGCAGTCCGCCGGCCAGCGTGCCGACGCCGTTGCCAAGCATCAGCCCGGCCGCGACCAGCGCATTGGCAAAGCCGAGCCGATGCGCCGGCACATGCTGCGCGAGCAGCTTCGAACTGGCCGGAAAGCCGGCGCATTCGCCCAGCCCGACGAACAGCCGTAATACGAACAAGGTGACGAAACCGCCGGCGAACCCCGTCAGGAAGGTCGCCGCAGACCAGACCAGCAGCCCGAGCGCCAGCGTGCGATAGGCGTTGAGCCGCGCAATCACCCAGCCGGCAAACAACTGCCCGGGCACATAGACCCAGAAATAGGATGACTGCAGCACGCCGAATGCGCTGTTCGAGATGTGGAGCTGGTCGCGGATCAGCGGCCCGGCGGTGCCGAGATTGCCGCGATCGAGCGAATGGATGAAGATCGCCAGCGCCAGCAGGATCACCAGCCCGCGCGCGAACCCCTGCGACCGTGGCGCCGCCGCCCCCGCCTTCGTCGTCATGTTCATTGAAATGCCCCCGCACCCACCGTGTAGCAGGGTGGCATATCGGCGGGCGCTTGTCCCGGGCGATCGCACCGCCGCTTCTGCCGGGCGCGGATTCTCCTCCCCCCGCCGCAGGCCGGCAGTGGCGCACCGACAGTTGTGCCATCGTCGCAACGAGATTTTCTACCTCGCGCAACCGGCGCTGTCGCGGGATGGGAGAATAACGGCGCAGGCCCGGCGACTCGGCCGGGTGGCTAGCGGCGGCAGGGATGGTCCGTGATGAGCGACTTGGTGTTCAATCCGCTCTATTCGCTCGCCGGCATGGCCGTGGGCGTGCTCGTCGGCATGACCGGCGTCGGCGGCGGTTCGCTGATGACGCCGTTGCTCGTCCTCCTGTTCGGCTTTCACCCCGTCACTGCGGTCGGCACCGACCTGCTTTACGCCTCGGCGACCAAGAGCGTCGGTACCGTCGTCCATGGTATCGGCCGGACGATCGACTGGAAGGTGGTGCGGCGCATGGCGCTGGGCAGTGTGCCCGCGACCTTGTTTACCCTATGGGCGATGCGCGTCTTCGGCAGCCAATATGACCATACCGACCGCCTCGTCACCGTCACGCTCGGCGTGGCGCTGCTCGCGACCGCCGCGGCGATGTTCTTCCGCACGCAGATCATGGCGCGCTGGGGCCATGCGCTCGACCGCGTGGCCGATCGCTCGATCGCGCGGATGACCGTCATCCTCGGCGCGCTGCTCGGCGTGCTGGTGTCGCTGTCGTCGGTCGGCGCCGGTGCGCTCGGCATGACGGCGCTGCTGATCCTCTATCCCAAGCTGCCGACCAACCGGCTCGTCGGCTCGGACATCGCCCATGCCGTGCCGCTGACGCTGATCGCCGGCGCCGGGCATTGGGCGATGGGCTCGGTCGACGTCAGCCTGCTGCTCTCGCTGCTCGCCGGCTCGGTGCCGGGGATCATCTTCGGCAGCCTCATCTCGACGCGCGTGTCCGATCGCGTACTGCGCCCGATCCTCGCCGGCACGCTCGCCATCGTCGGCGGCAAGCTGATCTTCTAGGGCGGCTTTCGCCAGTGATTGCAGCGTGCTCCTGCGAGGGAGCCGTCGCTACGCCGTCGAGCGTTGCCGCTTGCCCCGCATCGCCGCCGCCGCGACCAGTTCGGCCGGCACGCTGTTGCCGCTGCGCCATGCGGCCGGCACCGCATCGGCATCGGCAAAGTCACTGCCCCAGATATCGGCCAGCTCGAGCACCCGCGCGATCGACAGCGAGGCGCGCGTATCGATCACGGTGGAGGGGAAGGGCAGGCGCACCGACGGGCTCGGCTGCAGGTTGCGCAGCAGCGGCGCCTGGTGCGACGCGAACGCCAGCGGCGCGAACAGGCAGGCGCCGGCGATATTCTCGACATAGCGCGGCGGCGACAGCTGCGCCCAGCGCGCGATCGCCAGGCACGCCAGCCCCTCGCCGACCAGCAACGTCGGCTCGGTCGCGGCGCGTATCGCGTCGTCGAGTTGCAGTGCCCACAGCCCGCGATGCGGGTTGGCATCGATGTCGAGCGTCACGGGGCGGGCATTGACGGTTGGTGGCGGCGACCAGTGCCGCGGACCGTCGCTGGCGAGCGATACAATCATGACGGGCCGCGCATGGATGACGTCATTGCCGAGCAAATTGGTCATAAGCCCTCCGCCGACTGGCCAAGGGTCGCGGATTCGACGCCCGCGACTCACCATGCCTGATCGCCCGAGGCTATCTCCGGTTCCGTGCCCGGCAATAGCCCTGCGCCGAAGGGAGATTGGCGCGCGCCGGATCGCGGGCTTGCGCGCCCGCGCGAAAATGGTGACGGTCGCGCGATAGGCGATGGGAGAGATGCGCGTGGCTTTCGAAACGATTCTGGTCGATGTCGCCGACGGCATCCTGACGATCACGCTCCACCGTCCCGACCGCATGAACGCCTTCACCCCGCTGATGATGCGCGAGATGGTCGCCGCCTTCGACCAGGCCGATGCCGACGATGCGGTGCGCGCGGTGATCGTCACCGGCAGTGGCGAGCGCGCCTTCTGCGCCGGGGCCGATCTCGGCGCGGGCGCGGCGACCTTCGATTACAAGGATCGCGCCGACCGCTTCGACCTCGGCTCGCCACTGCGCGAGGATGGCAGCGTCGACCTGTCGCACCAGGGCGCACGCGACAATGGCGGGCGGCTGACCCTGCGCATCTTCAACTGTCGCAAGCCGGTGATCGGCGCAATCAACGGCGCGGCGGTCGGCATCGGCGCGACTATGCTGCTGCCGATGGACTTCCGCCTGGCCAGCACCACCGCGCGCTTCGGCTTCGTCTTCGCGCGGCGCGGCATCGTCCCCGAGGCGGCGTCGAGCTGGTTCCTGCCGCGCCTCGTCGGCATCGAGACCGCGCTCGAATGGTGCTATTCGGGCAAGGTGTTCGGCGCGGCGGAAGCGTACGACAAGAATCTCGTCCGCGCGCTCCACGCGCCCGAAGACCTGCTGCCCGCCGCCCGCGCGCTGGCCCGCGAACTGACCGCGGATTCGGCCCCGGTCTCGGTCGCGCTGACCCGCCAGATGCTGTGGCGCATGCTCGGCGCCGCCCATCCGATGGAGGCGCACCGCATCGACAGCCGGATGATCTGGGCACGCGGCGCCGCCTCCGACGCGGCCGAGGGCATCGCCTCGTTCCTCGAGAAGCGCCCGGCGCATTTCGTTGATCCGGTCAGCGCGGGGCTGCCGCACGAGGCGGATTATTTTGTCGACCCGGACTATTTCTGAGCGACGGCGTGATTCACATCGGCGGCGCGGGCGGCATGGTGCTGCCGCACGCGCCGCGTGCCGGCTCTTTGACATGGTCGATCATGAAAACCACCCGTCGGTCAGGTCATGAACTCGGCGCCCGACCGAAAAAATGTCATGGCAGGGAATCGGCAGGGAAACCGGCAGGGAAAAACCGCGCGCCGCGTCATACCGCATCGCGCGGATCGGCACCGATAGCTCCTCCCCTTTAGGGCTACGAGATTCGCACATTGTGGCTGTCGTGAATCTCCCTCTCCCATTGGGAGAGGGAAGGGTGAGGGCAGCAACGAAATGCTGCGCCGGCGGCTGCCCTCATCCGGCGCTTCGCGCCACCTTCTCCCAAAGGGAGAAGGATTTTGCCGTCGCTCCCGAATGATATGTGAATGCCGTAGCCCCAAAGGGGATGAGCTTGAGCGTTGGCATTTTGGTATCAGTGCTTCTTCAGCCACGCCCGCGCCTGGCGGTCGCTCAGCGCGACGAGGTTGCCCATCTCGACCGGCAGGTCGATCAGGTGCAGCCCCCAGTCCTTCAGCGTCACGCCGCCGACCACCACGTCGCCGACGATCGTGTCGGTGCGCGGGTCGGCCGGGTCGGCATTGACCGTCACGGCGAGATAATGCGCCGGCCCGGTGGTGGTGCAGGCGGCCGAGATCAGCCCCGGCACCTTGACGAACGGCGTCGTCACCGGCGCGCCGTCGCGGGTCCACGGCCCCATCGCCAGGCTGGCAAGCCCGGCACCGCGCGCGCCGAGATAGGCGTCGGTCACCGCCGAGCCGCCGGCCAGCGCCGCCGGGTTGACGCAGGCCGCGACCATCCCCGGCTGCGGCACCGTGCCGAAGCGGCTGTTGGCCGGCGGCGGCGCGTCGGCGCGGAAGGTGACATAGCTGACGACGCAGCCGGTTTGCTCGTCCGACTGGCACAGCGGCGTGCTCTTCAGGTCGCCGCCGACCGACTGCCCTGCGGGCACCGCGACATTGGTCCCCGGGATCATCGCCGAGATCAGCAGCTTCGCCGCCGGCGTTCCCTCGATCGCCCCGGCGAGCAGCGCCTTGATGATGCCCGATCCCTGGCTATGCCCGATCAGCACCACGCCGCGCCCATGATTGTCGCGCCGCAGATAATCCTCCCACGCCGCCTTCACGTCGCCATAGGCCATGGCGCGATCCGCCGTCACGGCCTTGCCCTGCAGCAGCGCGCGCAGCGCGTTCAGCGTGACCTGGCGGTACATCGGCGCGAACACGCGGCAATGCTGGGTGAAGCGCGCCGCCTGGTTTGCCGCCACCGCCGTCTCTTCCGGCCCGACCGCCATGTCGCTGTTCGGCGTCATGTCGAGCGACACCGTCGGATAGACGTAGAAGCAGTCGAACTTCGGCTTGCGGTCGGCAGCGAAGGTCTCGATCGACCGCGTGCCGTCGGCGGCGATCACCGTCGCGTCCTGGTTCGACGCGCAGGCATCGGCACGGCCCGGGCGGCACAGCCAGCTGGCGTCCTGGCTGTAATCCGGTGTCGGGGAGGGGCTGGCCGACGCCGGCGCCGCAGCAGGAGCGGGCGGTGGCGTCTGCGCCGCCGCGGGCAGCGGAAGGGCCATCACGGCAAGGGCGGCCAGCAGCGTCATCGATACTCTCCTGCGTTTTCGTTTTGCCGGCAGGATAGCGTGCGCTGGCGCGAAGATAAGCCCTTTTGCGCTCGTTCAGCGGTGCAGCATTTTCACCAGCGCGCACGCCGCCGCGTGCACGTCGCGCCACGTCGTCTCGAACAGCGCCTGGGTACCGAAATAGGGGTCGACCACGCCCTCGCCCGCGCGGTCGGGCAGCAGGTCGAGCAGCAGCCGCAGGTCGGCGGTGGCATCGGGCGGTGCCAGCCGCTGCAGCGTGGTGAGGTTGTTGGGGTCGAGCGCGAAGATGTGCGTGAAGCGCGCAAAGTCTTCTCGCGTCACCTGCCGCGCGCGATAGGCGGCAATGTCGATGCCGTGGCGCAGCGCAGTCGCCCGCGCGCGGCGGTCGGGCGCCTTGCCGCTATGCCAGTCGCCGGTCCCGGCCGAGTCGACCGTGACGGCAAGGCCGGCGCGCTCGGCCTCGGCGCGGAACGCTGCCTCGGCCAGCGGCGAGCGACAGATATTGCCAAGGCACACGAACAGGATGGCGGGCTGGTCGGCGGGCAGGGCGGGATCGGTCATGCGACGCTGCCTAGCAGCATTGGGCGGTGGTACGGAACAGCGGCGCACGCTTCGACGCCTGATCTACCGGCCTCGGTCGACCGGCGGTCAGAACGGGTAGAGCGCCCCCGCGATCCAGCGCCCCTCGCCGCGCAGCACCGCCCAGGCGCGCGCCGCGGCGCGGCTGTCCATCGCCTCGACGCCGATCCCGCGCGCCTCGATCGCGTTGATCAGCGCGGGGGCGGGGCGCACCAGCGCGGCGCCGGTACCGAGCAGGATGAACTCCGGCGGCGGGTCGAGCGTCAGGATCGCCGCGAGATCGTCGATCGCCAGCGCATCGAGCGCCGGCGGTTCCCAGCCATCGGCGCGCGCCGGCGTGATCAGCAGCGCGCGATAGACATTGTCGTCGATGCGAAACCCGCCGCCCGAAAAGCCCGAGACGATCGGCCCAAGGGCGTCGGAACGGTCCATGCGCATGATGTTCTCCAACCTTGCCACCGCATATTGCGAGGTCGGACGCACCGCCTCAGGCGAACATATGGTCTAGCGTCACCGCGATGCGCAGTGCTCCTGCGAAAGCAGGAGCCCAGGGCCACAATTGCCGCGCTTCGTACCCTGGGCTCCTGCCTTCGCAGGAGCACAAGGCAAACTGGCGCCGATAACCCTTACGGAATGTCCTTGTACGACACCCGATCCGCCTTGTCCGTGGCGGCGACCTTGCCCTCGGCATTGGGGTCGGCGCGCAGGCCGAGCGTGATCAGCAGCGACGATGACACATAGATCGACGAATAGGTGCCGACGATGATGCCGAGGATCATCGCCGCGGTGAAGCCGCGCAGCACATGGCCGCCGAACAGCAGCAACGCGCCCAGCGCCAGCAGGATGGTCAGCGAGGTCATCACGGTGCGCGGCAGCGTCTCGTTGACCGACAGGTCGATGATCCCCGGCATTTCCATCTTGCGATAGCGCCGCATATTTTCGCGGATGCGGTCGTCGATGACGATCTTGTCGTTGATCGAATAGCCGATGATCGTCAGCACTGCCGCGACGATCGTCAGGTCGACCTCCATCTGGGTGACCGCGAAGAAGCCCAGCGTCATCAGCAGATCGTGGACGATCGCGACGACGGTCGACACGCCGAACTGCCATTCGAAGCGGAAGATCGCGAACAGCCCGATGCCGAGAATGGCGAGCCCGACAGCAATGCCGCCGCTCCACAGCAACTCGCCCGATACCTTGCCCGACACCGCGTCCTGCTTGGACAGCTTCGCACCGGGGAAGTTCTGCTCCAGCGCCGCCGTCACCTTGTCGACGATCGTATTGGTGGCGTTCTGGTCCGACGTCTCGGGCCGCGGCAGCCGGATCGACAGCGACGTGCCGTCGCCGATCTGTTGCAGCGAGGACTGCCCGACGCCGAGCTTGTCGACCACGCTGCGCACCTTCTCGACGTCGGGCGCGGCGCTGAAATGTTCCTCGATCATGATGCCGCCGACAAAGTCGACGCCGAGGTTAAGCCCCCTGGCGACGGTCATGCCGAGCGCGGCGATGCTCAGCAACAGCGTCAGGCCGAATGCCCAGTAACGCAGCGAGACGAAACCAAGATTGGTGTTGTCGGGGACGATTTTCAGCAGGCGCATGATATTCCGCCGATCAAATGTTGATGTCGCTCGGCCGGTTCCGGCGGAGCCAGATCGCGACGAGCATGCGCGTGAAGGTGACGGCGGTGAACACCGAGGTGATGATGCCGATCAGCAGCACGACGGCGAAGCCCTTGATCGGCCCCGACCCCATGACGAGCATGATCAGCGCCGAGATCGCGTGCGTCGCATTGGCCTCGAAGATCGTCCGGCTCGCCTCCTTGTAGCCGAGTTCGACCGCCTGGACGACATTGCGCCCGCGCCGTCGCTCCTCGCGGATGCGCTCGTAGATCAGCACGTTGGCGTCGACCGCCGTGCCGATCGTCAGCACGAAGCCGGCGATCCCCGGCAGTGTCAGCGTGCCGCCGATCAGCGCCATGAAGCCGAGGATTACCAATACGTTGATGACCACCGCGAGGTTGGCGTAGATGCCGAACCGGCCATAGGTGACGAACATGAACAGCACCACCGCGACCACCGCGATGACCGAGGCGGTGATGCCGGCGCGAATCGAATCCGCACCGAGCTCGGAGCCCACGGTGCGTTCGTCGACCACCTTCAGCGGGATCGACAGCGCGCCCGAGCGCAGCTCGATCGCCAGCTGGTTGGCGGTCTCGACCGTGAAGCTGCCCTCGATATAGCCGCTGCCACCCGGGATCGCCCCGTTGATGCGCGGCGCCGAGATCACCGTATTGTCGAGCACCACGGCAAAGCGCTTGCCGAGATTGTCCTGCGTGATGTGCGCGAAGATCCGGCCGCCCTGGCTGTTGAAGGTGAAGTTGACGATCGGGCTGTTGTCTTCCTGCTTGAAGCCCTGGCTCGCATCGGTCAGCTGGTCGCCGCTCAGGATCGCGCGGCGCTTGACCAGGATGGTGCCCGCAGGCCGGTCATTCTCGCTATAGGGCAGGATCTGCGTACCGATCGGCGGCGCCTGGCCGGGCGTCAGCACGCTCTCGTCGACCATCTTGAATTCGAGCTTGGCGGTCTTGCCGAGCAGTTCCTTGAGCGCCTTGGGATTGTTGAAGCCGGGGACCTGCACGACGATGCGGCTGGCGCCCTGGCGGACGATCGTCGGCTCCTTGGTGCCGAGCGCGTCGATACGCTTGCGCACGACCTCGGTCGCGGTGCTCATCGCCGTGTCGAGCGCCTGGTTGGTGCCCGCCGCGGTCGGCTTGACGACGAAGCGGGTTCCATCGACCACGCTGATGTCCCAGTCGCGCTGCCCGGTCAGTGCCACGCCGGTGGTCAGCTTGCTGAGGATCTCGCGCGTCGCGTCGACCTGCCCGGGGTCGCGCACGAAGAAGCTCAGCTGGCCGCCCGCGTTGGAAATCTCGCCGATCGCGATCTTCGGGTTGGCGCCGGCAATCTCGTTGGTGATGCGGTCCTGCATCGTCGCGAGCCGCGACTGCACCAGGTCGTTGGTATCCGCCTCGAGCAGCAAATAGCTGCCGCCGGCGAGATCGAGCCCCAGCGCGATGCGCGGGTGGACCGGCCAGTTCCTGGTCTGCTCCTCGGGGAAGAAGCTCGGCACCGCCAACAGCATCAGGGCGACCAGCGCCCCGACGATCGAGATTATCTTCCAGCGCGGGAAATCGAGCATCGGATCAATCGTTCGCCGGCTTTGACCCGAGCGGGGTCACCTCGGCGATCGTCGCCTTGACCACGCGCACCTTGACGCCGGTCGAGATCTCGACCTCGACCACGGCGTCCTCGACCTTGGTGACCTTGCCCATCAGGCCACCGGCGGTAACCACCGAATCGCCCTTCTTGACCGACATGATCGCGGCCTGGTGCAATTTCTGGCGCTGCTGCTGCGGGCGCAGGATCAGGAACCAGAAGATGATGACGATGACGATCATCGGCGCGAACGTGCCGATCATCGCACCGATTCCGCCCGTGGCGGTGGCGCCGGCGGCCTGGGCATATGCTGGTGAGACGAACATGGGTGTCCTGAATGACGGGGATGGCGGAGGTCAAAGCCCCCACTCTGTAAGCGGCGCGCGCTACCATCATCGGCAAGCCCGCGCAACACGATGTGCCGCACCGCCCCTGCACCACCTCTTGCATCCGCCGGACGAGCGGCCTAGAGGCGCCCCCTCGGTCGGGGCGTAGCGCAGCCTGGTAGCGCATCACACTGGGGGTGTGGGGGTCGCAGGTTCGAATCCTGTCGCCCCGACCAAGTTTTCCACACCTTTGCAGCTACTTATGCGGGCATCGGAAAGCGCTGGCGGGGCTCTGGACAGCGCCGTCAAGCGTATTTCTAGCCGCGCAGGTGCAATCGCCACGCAGCGTCGCAAGGTGCTTTCCGCCCCGCATTGCCCCGCGCCGCCATCCGCGCCATTATCCGCCACAACGATAGCGGAGGGAGAGAGACGGGCATGGCGCACGACGAGAGCGCGAACTGGGACGCGACCGCGACGGCGGCGGCGATCCGCTCGGGGGCGGTGTCGGCGCTCGAAATGGTCGATGCCGCGATCGCGCGGGCCGAGGCGCTCGACCCGCAGCTCCACTTCCTCGTCACCGACGATTTCGCGCGCGCGCGCGAGCGGGCGAAGGCGCCGCTCGGCGACGGGCCGTTTGCCGGGGTGCCGTTCCTGATCAAGGATCTCGACGACCAGATCGGCCTTCCGACGCGCTCGGGCTCGCGTTCGACCGCCGATCTCGGCCCGGCGACGCGGCAGGCGCCGTTCACCGACGGGCTGTTCGCGGCCGGGCTCAACCCGATCGGCAAGAGCGCGACGCCCGAGCACGGCTTCCTGCCGACGACCGAGCCGCTCGCCTTCGGACCGACGCGCAACCCGTGGGACGTGACGCGATCGTCGGGCGGCTCGTCGGGCGGCGCGGGCGCGGCGACGGCCGCGCATGTCGTGCCCTTCGCCCATGCCAGCGACGGCGGCGGGTCGATCCGCATCCCGGCGTCGTGCTGCGGGCTGTTCGGGCTCAAGACCTCGCGCGGGCGCACGCTGGCAACCGATCCGGGGCATTTCCCGATGCCGCTCAGCGTGCAGCTGTGCGTGTCGCGCAGCGTGCGTGACAGCGCCGGGCTGCTCGCGGCGGTCGAGGGAGGCGCGGGGCTGCCGAAGGTCGGGCTCGTCGGCGGCCCGTCGAGCAAGCGGCTGCGCATCGGCCTGGTGTACGACAGCGTGTCGGGCGGGAAACCCGATGCCGAGGTTGCCGGCGCGATCGCCGGGATGGCGGCGTTGCTCGGCGATCTCGGCCATCAGGTCGAGCCGACCGCCTGGCCGGCGCCGATCGTCGGCATGTCGGACGCGTTTCTGCTCGCCTGGTCGAAGGGCGCGGCGGACATCCTCGCCGAGGCCGGCGCGCGGCTCGGCCATGCGCCGGGGCCCGCCGATGTCGAACCGTTCAGCCTCGCCATGGCCGGCATCGTCGCGATGGCGCCCGACGGCGCGGTCGAACAGGCGGTCGCCTATCTCGAGGGGCTGCGCGCGCCATATGACGCGTGGCTGGCGCAGTATGACATGATCCTGTCGCCGGTGCTGTCGGCGCCGCCGCCCGAACTGGGCTGGCTCGCGCCCGACCTGCCGGTCGAGACGATGGCCGAGCGGCTGACCGGCTATGTCGGCTATACCACCCCGGTCAATGTCGTCGGTGCGCCGGCGATGAGCGTGCCGGGCGCATGGAGCGCGGCCGGCCTGCCGATCGGCGCGCAATTCCAGGCTGCGGTCGGCGACGAGGCCGCGTTGCTCGCGCTGGCCTATGAGATCGAGGCAGCGCGGCCCTGGGCGGGAAGGCGGCCGGGGGTCTGTGCGTGAGATGGGATCGGAGAATTGCTGTGATCGTGCGCATCGCCTTGCCTATCTGCGCGTAGGCGTGAAGATTACGCGCGATGGTCAAAATCTTCGTCGGGGTAACACACAAACCATGGTTTGATTTCCTGTCTGGAATCGAACCTGATGAGGTGAATTTCTGGCAGCCGTCGGGCAGCAGCGAGTTCAGGGCTCTGAAACCCGGTGACTTGTTCCTCTTCAAACTGAAAGCGCCGTACAATGTGATCGCAGGCGGGGGTGTTTTTGGACACGCATCAATCGCTCCGCTCTCTCTGGCTTGGGAGGCGTTCGGCGAGAAGAACGGCTCCGCGACCAAAGCGGATATGCGAAAGACAATCGTCGCCCTCAGGCGGGAATCTGCGCCTCTCGGGGAGCGCGAAGATCCTACGATAGGGTGCCGCATTCTGACTGAGCCATTCTTTTGGCCTCAACATTTGTGGTTTGCCCCTCCGGCAAACTTCTCCCCCCAGACGGTCGTCGGCAAAGGATATGAGGCAAGCGAACCGGAAGGACGGTACCTTTGGGATGCGGTCGCGGAACGCCTAGCAGCGACACCAACCTCAAGAGCTGCCGAACCTCAAGAACGCTATGGGGAACCGATACCGATGCGGCGCAGGCTCGGGCAAGGCGCCTTTCGGCTGACGGTAACTGACGCCTACAACCGCCGTTGCGCGGTGTCGGGTGAGAAGACGCTCCCAATTCTCGACGCCGCTCATATCCGATCCTACACCGAAGGCGGCGAGCATGAGGTATCCAATGGATTGTTGTTGCGAACCGACATCCATCGTTTGTTCGATCTCGGCTACGTAACCGTTACCGGAAACAATCGGTTTGCCGTCAGCGAGCGATTGAAAGCGGACTTCGATAATGGCGCACATTACTACGCGATGCAGGGGCAAGAGATCGCACGCCCACTTACTGGCTTTGCGCCTCCGTCACATGCTGAACTCTCGTGGCACAGGGAGTATTGCTATCTAGGCTGATGTTTATGTTCCGGGGAAACAATACTAATTAGACCCCCGCACCATTCGGTTTCGGCCCGTGCATTGCCGAACAGCAATTTAATATTGTGTCCGCAGAATCGAGAATCGTGTCCCCAGAATCGCTGTGTCCGGACATTGGGCAACTCGCCTAATCACCCGCATTGTCGTATTTCCGCACCTCGACGCTCGTCTCGTCGAAATTGTCGAGCAAGCGCGCATTGATGCCCATCTTGCCGAAATCTTCCCCGAGCGTTTGCCAGTGGGTGCCGCAGCCGCAAACCGGACAATGGTGGATGCCGATCATGCGATCACCCCAGACATAAGCGGTCGTTTCGCCGGTAATGCGCACCTGGTCGGGCGGGAAATAAGCGACACGCCATGCGAGCCGGCGGCAGAGCGAGCAGTTACAGTCCGCAACCCAGACGGGCTCGCTTGGCAGCTCGATCCGCACGTTGCCGCAGTGACAGCTTCCCTGAACGGCCATGGCGACATGTTATGGCGATTTGGCAATGCCTGCAATCGGGGCTTCCGGCCCGCGACCTGCCACCGATCGACCGGTATCAGCGCCCACAAAAAAGGGGGCGCCCGAAACCGGACGCCCCCCAATCACGCGACAATCGTGCGACCGCTCAGAAGCGGAAGCCGACCCCGGCCGCGACGTGGCGGCGCGCCAGGTTGACGCCGGCAAACTTGCCGTAATCGGCATAGTTCAGTTCGGCCATGAGATAGACATGCTTGCTCAGGTTGACGTCGACGCCGAGCGCACCCTGCACGCCGTCCTTGCTGTCGGTTGCCGAGAGGCCGCCGGCGGAAGCCTTGAAGCTGATCCGTGCATAGCCGGCCTTGGCGTAGACCACGACCTTCGACGAGGCGACGAAGCCGAGCCGCAGGCCGGCGCCGAGATTGCCCTGCTCGTTGAGGCAGGCGCCGCCGCTGCACAGGCTGACGCTCGAGAACTCGTACACGGCATAGGGGCCGGCCTGCACCGACTTGCCGAGCTTGGCGTCAAAGCCGATCTCGCCGCCATAGGACACCGCGCTGCCGATCTTGTAGATCGAGCCGCTGTCGCTGACGGTTGGCGTCTCATAGCCGATACGGGCCTCGGCGCGGACGCCGTCGAGCTTGGCATCGCTGTCCTGCGCCATGGCAGCGCCCGGAACGAATGCCAGCGCCGCTGCCAGCGCGAAATACTTCTTCATGTTTCCCCCGTTTGATTTATATTAACAAATCCCAGTATCATTATGATATCTGGGCGAAGCGCCGTTAAAGAGCTGCCCGCGCACTGTCCAGCACAACAAGATCCAAAATAGCGCTATTTCTCCATGGCCTGGTGCGGCGCGGGAAGGATGCCGGCGCGAGTGGCTTGTGGGGCATGCCGCGCAGCGTGGGCCGGCGCGCGGTTGCGGCAGGTCGATGGTCCGGCACCGCGCTGATTCACTTCTCGCGCGGCCGGTTCATGCTCCCGGTCGGCGCGCGCTCTTCTTTGGCGGCGTGCCGCGCGGCGGCTTAGGCCGCGATCCTGAGCCGATCGGCCGGTACCAGCGTCGCATAGCGCGCGAACAATGCCGCGAAATGCTGGTCCATCGTGCGCACCTCGGCGGCGGCGATGGCGCGGCGGCGTTGCAGTTCGACGCCGCGATCGGCGAAGATCCTGATCGCATTGGCCAGCGCGCGCTCGTCGCCCGACTTGTACGACAGCCCGGCGCCGGGCAGTTGCTGGTCGTGCGCGCCGCCGCGATCGGGCACGATCAACGGCAGGCCGCTGGCGCGCGCCTCGCTCGCCACCATACAGAAGGTCTCGGCCTCGCAGCCATGGACCAGCGCGTCGCCGCTCGCCAGCACCGCGGCGAGTTCGCCCCGGTCGGACAGCGGGCCGCCGATCGCGACATGGCGTGACAGGGCGTTGGGCCCGGCGGCGATCTTGTCGAGCCGCGCGCGGGCACGGTCGCTGCCATTGCCGATCAGCATCAGCCCGACCGGGTGAGTCTCGCTCGCCGCGGCGGCGGCGCGGACGACCATCGGCCAGCGCTTTTCGGCGGCGAAGCGGCCGACGCCGAGCAACAGCGTGGCATCCTCGCCCAGGCCGCAGCGCGCCAGCATCTCGCGCCGAAGCGCGGCCGAGCGGTGCGCTGGCGCGAAGATGCCGGGCTCTACGCCCATCGGCTCGGTGATGACCTTGGACAGGCCGCCGGCGGTCAGCCGGTCGGACAGACCACCGCTCGCGCTGACGACGAGGTCGAACTGCTGGTCGAGATTGCGCAAATGGCGCCAGAAGCGGTCGAAGCCGCGATCGATCGTCGCGATGCTCGCGACGCGGCCGAACCAGCGATAGGCATAGGCGGCGAGCGGATCGGCGTGCATCACCAGCGCGCGCGGCGCCGAACCCTGCCAGCGGCCGACCATCGCGGCGCTCGACCAGGGCGAGGAGGCCTCGACCAGATCGGGCTGCAGCGCGTCGAGCGCGGCGTGGAGCCGGCGCTCGTCGTCGAACCAGCGATATTTGCGATCGAGCGGAAAGGTCGGCGCGGCGATCGTCACGAGGCGCCCGCCGCGACCGATCTCGGTCACGCTGTCGCTTTCGCCCGGGGCGAGAATGATCATCTCATGGCCCAGCGCCGGTGCCGCGCGCAGCTTGCGCTCGACATAGGTTCGCACCCCACCGCCATGCGGTGTGTAGAAGGCACAGACATCGACAATCCGCAAAATTCTATTCCTAGATAGACGCCGCCCCCCGGCGCGCCTTTCGGTACCTGTCGCAGCTATGATGCCGCGCTGCGGCGAAACCGCAGTTGGCCCCTCTGGCGGGGGAAATTGCCCGCGCCGTGCTCGCTTCGCGGCCGAATTGCGGCACGGGCGGCGCGCTTGCCGACGCCGGGCGGCTGGTGCAAGGCGGCCGCCCCAAGCAATGAACGACACCGTGCCTACGCCCCCCGGCGGCCTGCTCGCCAGCTATGAAGCGCACCGCGCGGCGTTGCGGCGCTTCCTCGCGGCGCGTTCCGGCGACCCGGCCGAGGCCGAGGATCTGATGCAGGAATTGTGGCTCGCCGCGCAGGGCGGGACGAGCGGTCCGGTCGACAATGCGCGCGCCTATCTGTTTCGCATGGCGAACAATCTCGTGCTGGCACGGCGGCGCGCGGCGCTGCGTGGGGCGGCGCGCGACCGGGCGTGGATAACGCTGCGCCACGGCGAGGTGGCCGAGCCCGCCGACGACGCCCCGGCCGCCGACGCGGCGTTGATCGCGCGCGAAGAGACCGCCGCGCTGGCCTCGGCGATCGCCAATCTGCCGGCGGCGGCGGGGCGCGCGTTCCGGCTGCACAAGTTCGACGGGCTGTCGCACGAGCAGGTTGCGCAGCAACTCGGGATCAGCCGCTCGGGCGTCGAAAAGCATATCGCGCTGGCCATGGCGCATCTGCGCCGCGCGCTGCATGATGATCGCGATGACGGCGAACTGCGGTGATGGCACCGTGGCGGCATCTATAGCGTGAATCGACGGCGCGTGGCGTTTGCCGTCCGGGGTATGGCATGAACGAGGGTGATCAGATGCGGGAGGCAGTGGCGTGGCACGCGATGCTGTCGCGCGACGACGCCGATTGGGACGGCTTTACCACCTGGCTCGAGGGCGATGCCGCCAACCGCAACGCCTATGACACGGTCGCGCTGGGCGACGCGCTGGTCGACGAGCATCGCGACACGCTGATCGGGCTGCTCGATACGCCGGCACCCACGCAGTGGTGGCGCCGGCCCCGGTTCGCCGCGGGTGCGCTGGGCGGCGCGATCGCCGCGACGCTGGCGGCGGTGATGGTCGCCATCCCGGCGACACAGGCGCCCGTTGGGGCAACGACATGGCAGACCGGTGCGGGCGAGCGGCGCACCATCGCCTTTGCCGATGGTGCCGAGGCGACGCTTGCGCCGGCGACGCGGCTGTCGGCGCAGGGCGGCACGCTGACGCTGGACGGCACGGCTTTCTTCACCATCCGGCACGATCCCTCGCGTCCGGTGACGATCGCCGCCAATGGCGTGACGGTCAGCGATGTCGGTACGCGCTTCGAGATGGCGGCCGACCGCAATTCGGTCCGCGTCGCGGTGGCGGAAGGCGAGGTCGCGGTGGCGCCGAAGGGCAGGGCGGCCGTGCCGCTCGCCGCGGGGCACCGCCTGCTCGTCGCGGGCAGCGACGTCGAGACCGGCGTTGCCGCGCCGAACGACGTCGCGTCGTGGCGCGGCGGACGGCTGGTCTATGATCGCGTGCCGTTGGCGCTGGTCGCGGCGGACATCGCGCGCTACGCGGGGGGCCGGGTCACGGTCGATCCGCGCGATGGCGACCGGCGCTTTTCGGGCGCGATGGCGATCGGCGACCGCGTGACGATGGCCAGGTCGCTGGCGGTGCTGATGGGGCTCGATGCCAAGGTCGATGGCGATACGGTTAAGCTGGGCGATCGTAGCGGGCGTTAGCCTTGCGCCGGCGGCGCTGCATGCCGCCGATCGCGATATCTTCATCGACCTGCCGGCCGCGACGCTGGCCCAGTCGATTGCCGCGCTGTCGACCCAGGCCGGGGTGAGCATCGGCACCGAAGGCGCGCTGCCCTATCTGCGCACGCCCGACGTGCGCGGGCGGATGAGCGTGGCGCGCGCGCTCGACAAACTGCTTGCCGGCACCGCGTGGCGCGCGCGACGCGTATCGCCCACCGCCTATCGCATCGTTGCGCGGCACCATGACAAGCCCGCGCCGCCACCGACTGCGGCGCCGGATTACCCCTATCCCTCGCCGATCCCGGACGTGGTGGTCACCGCGCGCAAGATTGCCGAGCCCGAGTCGAGCCTGCCCGGCCCGGTCGCGGTCTATGTCCCGGCGCGCGCCGATCGCAGCGGCGCGGGCGCCGGCGCGCGCACGGTGGCGCGCACGGTGGAAGGGCTGACCGCGATCGACACCGGGCCCGATGCCGGCCGGCTGTTCATCCGCGGTGTCGCCGACACGCCGTTCAGCGGCTATGGCCAGTCGCCGGTCAGCGTCGAGATCGACGAGGCGCGCGCGACCTTCGATGCGCCCGACCCCGATCTGCGGCTGGTCGATGTCGCGCGCGTCGAATTGCTGAAAGGGCCGCAGGGGCCGCTCTACGGCACCGGCGCGCTGGGCGGCGTGTACCGCGTCGTGCTCAACGCACCCAACCCGGCGGCACCGGCGGCGCGCTTCCGCTACGATCTGACGAGTGTCGAGGCGGGCGGGCTCGGCGCCTCGGCCGAGGCGATGGTCAACCTGCCGGTGGCGGACGGGCGCGGCGCGGTGCGCGCGGTGGCCTATGGCGAACTCGCGCCGGGCTGGATCCGCGATGCCGGCGGGCGCGGCGCGCTCAACCAGACGCGCACCTGGGGGGCGCGGCTGGCCGGGCGGCTCGATCTCGGCGAATGGCGCGTCTCGCTGACCGGGCTGACGCAATCGGTCGGCGCGCGCGACAGCCGCTATATCGACCGGCTCGGCGAAGATCTGGTGCGCACGCCGCGGCTGCGCGAGCCGCGTCAGGGCGACATCCACCAGGCGGCGGCGACGGTCACCGGGCCGCTCGGCGCGGCGACGCTGACCTTCGCGTCGAGCTTCACCGCGCAGCATATCGCGCGCACCGACGATGCCTCGGCCTCGGCGGCGTTGCTCGGGGCCGCCGCGCCGCTCGGCTATCACGAGGAGCGCGACTATGCGCTGGTCGACCAGGAATTGCGCATCGCCAGCACTGCCGACCGGCGGCTGAGCTGGATCGTCGGCCTGTCCTACCTCCATTCGACGATCACCGTCGCGGGCGTACTGGTGCCGCCCTCGGGTGCGAAGCTCGACATCCTCGACCTGCACCGCAACGTCAGCGAGGTCGCCGCCTATGGCGAGGCGACGCTCCGCCTCGCGCCGCGGCTGCGCGCCGCGATCGGCGCGCGCGTGTTCCACTCCGCCGCCGAGGATGGCCGCGCCGGCACGGCCGACAACAACGCCAACGGGGCATCGACGCTCGGCATCACGCCGAGTGCCTCGCTGTCGCTGGCGACCTCGGGCGGCGGGCTGGTCTATGCGCGCTTCGCCACCGCGTTCCGGCCGGGTGGCCTCGACCCGGCCAACAGCGTCACGCACCGCTACGACGCCGACCAGCTGAACAATATCGATGTCGGCGTCCGCGGCACCGCGCTGCGCGGTTCGCTGACGCTCGATTTCGGGGCGTATCGCACGCGCTGGCTGCACGTTCAGTCGGACTATCTGCTGCCCAACGGCCTGCTCGCGACGCACAATGTCGGCGATGCGCTGATCATGGGGATGGAAGGATCGTTGGCGTGGCATGCCGGCGGCGGCTGGATGCTGAGTGGCGGCGGCACGCTGCAGCGCGCGCGGCTGACGCGGGCGGAGGACGGCACCAAGCTGCTCACCGACCTGCGCCTGCCGGTGGTGCCCGACGTGGCGGGGCGGCTGGCGCTGGCGTGGCAGCATGACTGGCGCGGCTGGACCTTCGAGCCGAGCATCGCGGCGCGCTATGGCGGGCCGTCGCGGCTGAGCTTCGACCCCGGGCTCGACCGCCGCATGGGCGGGTTCGGCGAGGCCGATATCGCGCTCGCCGCGACGCGCGGGCGGATGCGCGCGGCGCTGTCGATCGACAATCTGTTCGATGCACGCGGCGACAGCTTCGCCTTCGGCAACCCTTTTTCGGTGCGCACCGAGGCGCAGTACACCCCGACCCGGCCGCGCAGCGCGATGCTGTCGTTCGCGGTGGATTTCTAGGGGCGGTCTGCGGGCGTCGGCGGTGTCGGGTTGCGCACCCATTCCTCATAGTCCCGCATGGTCTCGCGCGGGCCGGGATCGAGCGGGAGCCAGTAATCGCAACCCTTGGGCGCCTTGTCGGTCCAGCGCACGATGCGCAGCGCCTTGCCGTCGCTGAGATAGGCGCGACCATTTTCCCAGCGGGAGTCCGCCACCGCGACGATCGCATGATCGTCCCCGATGTCGCAGCTGAGGCTCTGTCGCGCGAATCCGTCGAGATAGAAGATCGAGCGAACGCGGTATATTTCACGCTTCGGATGCAGGCGTTCGCCGATGATCACGGCGTCGCGATCCTCGCCATGATAGACGAACGAGCAACAATGGCGCCGTCCTGGGCCGAATTCGTCATAGCCGCCATAGAGCCAGCCGCCCTTGAATCCCCCGCCATCGTTGACGAAGGTCCCGCCGACATGCGGGAAGGCGATAGTCAGCACCGGCTGGCGATCAGGCTTGCCGCGCGGCACGCCATTATCGATGGCGATGCAGTGCGTCAGCACCGGTTCTGTTTCCTGCAGCAGGTCGATGACATAGTTGGCGAGGTGCGACTGGGCGGCAGCCAGCGCGGCCATGGTTGGGAAATGCTGCTGCGCCGCCGACTCGAACGTCGCCCGATCGAGTCGGCAGGCATGGACCAGCGCCTTGCCGCGCTCGACCGTCACGAGGTGATAGCGTGACAGGCCTGTGGTGGAGACGTGATAGAGGATGAACGTCAACCGGGACGGCGTCTTGCGCACGCCGAGCCCGGTGGAGGACTGGTCGACGCGGGCGAGCAGGGTGCCGGCTTCGTCGCGCACCTCGTCGGTGTCCAAGCTTATGAGATAATAGAAGCGCGAAAAGCCGTCGCCGCGTACGCGCGTTATTGTCGGACGTGGGCCATCTTCCTCTTCGCTGGACGAGATCGAGATCCAGCCCTGATAGGTATCGTCGGCCGGGTTGAGGACCAAAATCTGGTCGGTCGGTGTGGTGGGGGCAGGCGCGCCGATCATGCTGGCCGAGCCCGAACCGCGCGGGAGCAAAGCGAGCACCAGCCCGGCAAGGGCGACAGTCAACCGCATCCTTTTGTTGCTCCCGGTGAAGCCATTACCGCCATAATACAAAACGGGAACATGCCACATTTTCCAGCTGACGCAATCCCCCTGCCTTTGTCTATGGCGTCCCGTTGATCCACCTTGTCGGGTCGATCGGAACCCAGGACCGCGAATTGCGATCGAAGCGCCTGACCTCGAAATGGAGATGGCTTCCAAAGCCCGCAGCATTGCCGGTCACGCCGACACTGCCGATCGTTTGACCTGACTTCACCTTTGTGCCCAGCGCGAGCGGCGAACGGCTTTGCAGATGGTTGTAGGTGGTTTGTGTCCCATCGGGATGATCGATCCAGACTCGGTTGCCATAGCCGACAAGGCCAATCACATGTTCCACGACGGCACGCCCATTTTTGTCGTAGACGGGATTGCCCGCCTTGTCTCGCTTCGGCTGCATCAGGAAGGCATGGAGGGGGTGCCCTTTTTTGTCCTTCGTCCAATAGTGTAGCGGCTCGATCTGGGGCTCGACTTTCACCACGACACCGTCGGCGGCGGCGCGTACCGGATCACCCAGCTGCGCGGGCAGATCGAGGCCCGTATGGCGACGTCCGTGTCGCAAGCCTTTGGCACCCGTCGGATCGAAGCGGCCGTCCCCCGAGAATCGGCGACGATTGGGTCCCCTTTGACCGGCTCTCGACGTCGTTCCGTCGGGCGTGCGGTCATAGCCGTGCACTGGCCATTGGCGCTGCGGCGCAGGTGCCGTGCTCGCGTTCGGCGCGGCGTTCGGCATGCTGCCCGGCGCACCCGCGACCTGTCGCTTCTGCGCGGTTGCGGCAGGTGCTTGCGATGGCGAAGGGCGCGGGCCGCGCGAAGCGTCCGCAATGTTGCGCGCGCTCGACGGCTCGGGTCGGATTTTCTGCATGATCGCGTCCAGCGGAGCATTGCCGCTGGGCGATGTTGTGGCCGGTGGCGACGGCAAGGGGCGCGCTGCATCGGCCGACTTGATCGTCGGCCCCGTAGCGCCTTGCCGGGTCTGGTCGGCCTGAATCTGACGCATGATCGCATCGAGTCTGTCTTGCGCGGCGGACGGCGTCGGCGCCCGATCCGAGGGTGCCGCGCGCGATGGGACGCCCTGTGCCGGTGGCGGAAGGCGCTGCTGCGCGGCAACGTCATTCGTGGCGGCCGGCCTCGCGTTTGTGAAACCGGGTGGCTGTGCCGGTCTGGTCGTCGCAGCGGGAAAAGCCGCCAACGTCACACCAAGGCTGCGCGATGGCGGAGCGGCTATGTCGGTGGCGTTGGTCGAGATCGCGCCGGGGTTGGCGGCAGCCAGGCGGGTGCGGAAGTTGGGCGTACACATGCTCCGACTCTGCCCGTGGCGGGCAGAATGTTGAATCATCGTCGCGAGAACGCCACGCTTTCGATCGTCACGCTGCGCGGCGAGTGATGTTGCCGACCTTCTGCCCGGAGCAGATTTCCCGAGGCCGCCCGCGCGGCCTAGAAAATCGAATAGCCGCCATCGACCGGCAGCGTCACGCCGGTGATGAAGTCCGCCGCCTTGCTGGCGAGGAACACCGCCGCGCCGGCGCATTCCTCGGGCTCGCCCCAGCGCGCCGCCGGGGTACGCGCCATCAGCATGGCGTTGAACGGCGCCCAATCGGCATTGTCGCGCGCGAGGGCGGTCATCTCGGTGGCGATCCAGCCCGGTGCGATCGCGTTGACCTGGATGTTGTGTGGCGCGAACTCGATCGCCATCGACTTGGTCAGCTGGACGATCGCGCCCTTCGCCGCGCTGTAGGACGGCAACATGCCTGATCCGAAATAGGAGTACATGCTGGCAAGGTTGATGATCTTGCCGCGCTTGCGCGTCACCATCGATTGCCCGACGATCTTCGACAGCAGGAAGGTGGCGTTGAGGTGCGTGGCGATGGTATTGTCCCACAGCTCTTCGCTTTCGTGCAGCACGCCGCCGCTGACATCGGCCGAGCCGGCATTGTTGACCAGGATATCGACCCCGCCGAGCGCCGCTTCGACCGCCGCGATGGTGTCGCCCAGCGTGTCGCGCCGCGTCACGTCGAGCGGCAGCGCGATCGCCCGGGGGCCGATTGCTTCCAGTTCGGCCAGCACCTCGGCGTTGCGCGCGTCGTCACGCGACAGGATCGCGACCGAGGCGCCGGCGGCGGCCATGCCCAGCGCGATCGCGCGCCCGATGCCGCGATTGCCGCCGGTGATGACGGCGACGCGGCCGCCAAGGTCGAACGGCGATGATTGGATGGTCACGACTGGCTCCCCCCTGTTGCTGGCGCGAGGCTAGCGGCGAGCGCGGGATAAACAAGCGCGGGATGTGTAGAGCGCGTCGCGGCATGGCCTCAGGCGAGCGAGGGCTACAGCACCCCGATTTCCGCCAGCCACCGCTCGACCAGCGCGGGCCACATCGCGACGGGGTGCGGCGTAGGCCGCAGCGCGAAGGCATGGCCGCCCCTGGCGAACAGGTGCACCTCGCTCGGCACGCCGGCATCGTCGAGCGCGCGCGCATAAAGCGTGCTGTTGCAGATGTCGTCGACCGGGTCGTCCCACGCCTGCAACAGGAAGGTCGGCGGTGTCTGGCGGGTGACGTGGATGCCGGGATCAAGCCTGTTGCCGGGGCGGCACAGATGGCCGGGGTAAAAGGCCAGCGCGAAGTCGGGCCGGCTGCTGACACGATCGACCGCGTCGACCGGCTTATAGGCCGGTGCGAAGATATTGCTGGTCTGCGCGACCAGATAGCCGCCCGCCGAAAAGCCGATCACGCCGATCCTGTGCGGATCGACGTGCAGCGCCGCAGCCTGCGACCGGACGAGCCGGATCGTGCGCTGCGCGTCCTGCAGCGCGAAGGCGACCGGCGGGGTGACGCCGCATCTGCACGCCGCATCCCAATGGTGGTTGCTGTTGGGGACGCGATATTTCGACAGGATGCAGGTGATGCCTTTGGCGGTCATCCAGTCGCAGATCTCGGTGCCCTCGATGGTGATCGCCAGGATCTGGAAGCCGCCACCGGGAAACACGACCATCGCAGCGCCGGTGTTGCGGCCGCGCGGCGGATACACCGTCATGGTCGGCGCCGTCACGTCGAACACCGCCTCCGATGTTGCGCCGCCGATCGCCTCGGGCGTCTGCTTGATCAACAGGTTTTCCGCCGGCCGGGGTACGCCCGCCATGTCCGGCGCCGCGCCGGGCCAGATCGCGATCTGCTTCAGCCCTGACGGCGGCTGCCAGATCCCGACGGTGCGCGTCTCCGCCGCTTGCGGAGGAGGTGCTGCCGGTGCCTGGGCGGGCGCGGCGACGGTGTTGCCCGGCATGACAAATTCCGCACCCGACAGACCCAGGGCACAAGCAAGGATCAACCATATCCGGCGCATCAATCATTCCCCTGCGTCTCGCCCGCGGAGACGTTGCTTCTCTCGGGCATCCTCATGTCGCGGGCAGGCTAACGACCGGCGCGGGGCGCAACAAAGCACGAATAGTCGGTGGTGCCCGGACATTTTCTCATGGCGTAAAGCGGACGAGCCCGCTTCCCATTCGCCGCGTCCCATGCTCCAATCGGGCATCACGCACGCAAAGGGGCAATGATGCGCAAATCCATATGGCTGGCCGGGATCGCGGCGTTCGTACTGCCACTCACGGCACAGGCGCAGGGCACGCCGATGACGCCTGACGAAACCCGCTTCCGCGAGCTTTATCGTGAGCTGGTCGAGACCGACACCAGCGCGACCACCGGCAGTTGCACCGCGCTGGCCGACAAGGTCGAGGTGCATCTGCGTGCGTCCGGCTATGGCGATGCCGACATCACCCGCTTCGCCATCCCCGAACGGCCGAAGGAGGGCGGGCTGGTCGTCATTCTGCCGGGCATTTCAAAGACGCTGAAGCCGCTGCTGCTGCTCGGCCATCTCGACGTGGTCGCGGCAAAGCGCGCCGACTGGACGCGCGACCCGTACGTCATGGTCGAGGAGAATGGCTATTATTACGGCCGCGGCACCGCCGACATGAAGGCGATGGACGCGATCTGGATCGACGCGATGCGGCGCTTCCGCGAGAGCGGCTATCACCCCAAACGCACGATCAAGCTGGCGCTGACCTGTGGCGAGGAGGGCGGATCGCCGTTCAACGGCGCCGAGTGGCTGGCGAAGAATCGACCCGAGCTGATCGCCGCCGAATTCGCGCTCAACGAGGGCGGCGGCGGGCGCAGCGACGGTCATGGCAAGCTGCTCACCGCCAGCATGCATGTCGGCGAGAAGGCGTCGCAAAGTTATCGCATCGAGACGACCAACCCCGGCGGGCACAGCTCCGCCCCGGTGCGCGACAATGCCATCTATCAGCTCGCCGATGCGCTGGTGAAGGTGCGGACGCTGGAATTCCCGATCCGCTTCAACCCGACGACGCGGGCGTTCTTCGCGCGGGCCGGGGTCGCGCGGGCCGATGAGCTCGGCGCTGCGATGGTGGCCTTGTCGAAGAATCCAGCGGATGCGGTAGCCGAGGCGGTGGTCAATCGCGACAAGAGCTTCCATTCGATGCTGCGCACCACCTGCGTCGCGACACTGATCGATGGCGGCCACGCCCCCAACGCACTGCCGCAGCGCGCAGGCGCCAATATCAATTGCCGCATCATCCCCGGCGAGACGGTGGAGGGAACGCGCGCGGCGCTGGTCGCGGCGATCGGCGATCCGGGCGTGACCGTGACGGCCGAGGGCGAGCGCGGCCCGCTGGGGGTGCCACCGCCGCTCGACCCCAAGGTGATCGGCCCGGCCGAGAGACTGGTCGCGAAATATTATCCCGGCGTGCCGCTGATCCCGACCATGTCGACCGGCGCGACCGACGGCATCTATCTTGAGGCGATCGGCATCCCGTCCTACGGCCCGCCGGGCCTGTTCGGCGATCCGGATGGCAATGGTACGCACGGGTTGAACGAGCGCGAGGCGGTGCGCGCGGTGTTCACCGGGCGGGCGTTGCTGACGGAGTTGGTGAAGGTTTATGCCGACGCCGGGTGAGGGGGAGCGCTACCTGAATACCTCCCCGGCACGGGGAGGGGGACCGCCGAAGGCGGTGGAGGGGCTGGTCGCGGGTATTCGAGCCTCAACCGGCAACGTCGCGTCCGCCTCGGGTGGGGCTGACGAAGCCGTAGCGATTATCGCTTGAGCTCGCCCGACCAGCCCCTCCACCATGCTTCGCATGGTCCCCCTCCCCGTGCCGGGGAGGTATCGGGATGGGGGTACGACCTCGTCATCCTCGATTTCGACGGCACGCTGGCCGACAGTGCCGAATGGTTCTTCGCCGCCTATGACGCGGTGGCGGTACGGTTCGGGTTGCGGCGGGCGTCGCGGGCCGAGCTGGAGGGGATGCGCGCGCTGGGCACGCGCGAGATCATGCGCTCGCTCGACGTGCCGATGTGGAAGGTGCCGCTGATCGCGCGGCACATGCGGCGCCGGATGGCGGACGAGATTGGCGGGATCGCGCTGTTCCCCGGTATCGGCGAAGCGCTGGCGGCGTTGCACGGGCGCGGCGTGACGCTGGCGATCGTCAGTTCCAATGCGGAAGGCAATATCCGGGCGGTGCTGGGCGAGGAACTGGCCGGGCGGATCGCCTGGTGGGGTTGCGGGACCGCGCTGTTCGGCAAGGCGAAGAAGCTGCGCCAGGCGATGGGGACCTGCGGCGCTGCGCCGGACCGCACGATCGCGATTGGCGACGAGACGCGCGATGTCGAGGCGGCGCGGGCGGTGGGGATCGCCTCGGGCGCGGTGCTGTGGGGATATGCCGCGCCGGCGGCGTTGGTCGCGGCGGGGCCGACGGTGGTGTTGAGGGCGGTGGGGGAGATCGGATCTCTCTAATTCCTCCCCGGCACGGGGAGGTATTCAAGAGAGAGTTTCCTCCACCCAGGCGATCAGATCCCCGGTCACCTCGTCGCGGTTCACTTCGTTGAGCATTTCGTGCCGGCCATCGGGATACATCCGCGTGGTCAGGCGGGTCAGGCCGGCCGCGCGGTAGCTGTCGATCAGCCCTTGCAGCTTCGCGCCGACCGGATCGCGTTCGCCGCTGAAGATGTAGAGCGGCAGGTCCTTGGGCACGCGTGCGGCCAGTTTCGCTGAGCCGAGATCGGCGAGTGCGCCGGCGACGTCGCGCGCCAGCTGCGCGGTCAGCGGGAAGCCGCACAGCGGGTCGGCGGCATATTTGTCGACCTCGGCCGGGTCGCGCGACAGCCAGTCATAGGGGGTGCGCGCCGGTTCGAACGGCTTGTTGAGCCCATCGAACATCAGCGTCTGGATCAGCTTGCTGTGGCCGCGCGCGCCGACGCGCAGCCGCTCGATCGCGACCAGCAGGCCGGCGACGCGCAGGATGCCGGGCGGCGGGCCGGCGCTGCCCGACAGCACCGCGCCGGCCAGATCGTCGCCATGCTCGGCGATGTAGCTCTGGCCCATGAACGAGCCCATCGAATGGCCGAAGAACAGCAACGGCAGGTCGCGATGGCTGCCGCGAATTGTTTGCGCAACGGTATGAATATCATCAAGGCACGCGCGCCACCCGTCATGGTCGGCGAAAAAGGCCAGATCGGCGGGTGGGCAGGCCGGACCGTGGCCGCGATGGTCATGCGCATAGACGACGATGCCGATCGCGGTCAGCGACGCGGCGAGCCGGGCATAGCGGCCGCCATGTTCGGCGAGGCCATGCGCGATCATCAGCGCCGCGCGCGGTGGGCCGTCGGGTGACCAGCGTCGCGTGAAGATGCCGCGCCCGGCGCGTTCGACCGGAATGATGTCGGGCTTCATGCGATGCTCCCCTGCACCCCCGTCAGGTGCGGGAGCCGCCGCGTTATGGCGTAGCTATCGAGATCGTGGAACGGGATTTCGCGCACACGGGATCAGTCCGGCGCACGCTGGCGCTTGATCCGCAGTGCGAGATAGAGCGCGGCGGCAAGATCGAATGAAGAGCAAAAGGCCGCCCACCACACCGGAACGCCGGCATTTTCGATGAGATGGTGGTGAAAGAGATCCATCACACCATGCCCGGCCAACGCGACCACGACCAGCCAGAGGCTGGTGCGAAAGCCGATCACGGCGGCGGCGGCAAACACGCCGGCGACGGTCGCATCGCTCCACAGCGCCGTGCTTGATCCGCCCATCACCGCAAACAGGCAATAATAGGACGCGATCACGATCAGGACGACCGGATAGAAGGAGCGACTGCGATCGAAACCCACCAGTGTGGCAAAGCCGCCGGTGGCCAGGGCCAATAAGGTGCCAATCAGATATGTCATATCTGTTCCCTTCGGTTCGATCATGCGGTGGCGAGGTTTCGAACAAAGCCCGCGAACAACACCGCAAAGCCGCCAATCTCACCGGCGGCGAGCAGGTAGATGAAAGTGCTGATCGCGCGACCATGCACGTGGCGCGTGCCCAGCTGGTGCGGGCGGCGCAGCTGATTGTCGGTGTCTTTCAGCAGGCCATGCAACGCATAGCTGCCAATAGCTGCGGCAAAGAAGAAGACCGGCACGGCGACAGCGGTGACGTTGACGCCGGCAGGCCAGGCGCTGAGCCGGGCAAATTCCGCGAGTACCAGGCAGGCAAAGGCATGCATCAGCGCGGCGCGGTGGCAGATGTCGACATAGGCCGGTGCCTGCCCATCGGCGCTGGTGATCATGCCGCGATATTTCCACAGGCCGGTGATCAGCCCGGTCATGAAGAACATGCCGCAACTCAACTGGGCGAGCTGGACCGCGCTGCCTTGGGGCCATACCAGGGTCGACATGATGTTCCTTTCGACGGCAACGCGTGCGGCGGAAGGCGTGATCTGGCTGCGACCGGCGGGCCGGTCGTCGCTTCAGGTCGGATCGCGTTCCGCCGCAGCGTGGTCAGTTTTTGCAACCGCACTTTGGCCCGCAGGCGCAGGCTTGGCCGCCCTTGCAGGATTTGGACTGGGTGCCGCACGCACACGCCGGTGCACAGGTGCAGGGGTTGCATTTGCATTTGTCGGTCATGGGTGAACTCCTTCATTCGGTTTGTGGAGTTCATCCAGTACAAGTCGAATCGGATGCGCACTTGAACGTAGCGGCTAAAGCGCATGGATCGTTCCAGGCGCGGGCGAAGGCCGGTGTGCCGGGAAATGCGGGGGCTTGCCGATGGCGGTTGTTGGCCGGGGGCGGATTGGCGTCTGGGAAGGCGCGAGCCTGTGGATGATTGAAGGTGCGCAGGAGGCAGCGGACCTTCATCCCCATGCACATCACGCCATCCAGATCACCTTTCAGCTCGCCGGCTGGTTTGAAATAGGCGTCGGCGGCGAGCAGTTGGCCGGTCCGGTCGCGGCAGTGGCATCGGATGTCGTCCACAGCTTTCGCGCCAGCGGCACGGTCGCTTTCCTGTTTATTGCCCCGGAAAGTCCAGCCGGGCGCGGATTGGGTAGCGTGCTCTTCGCGGATCGGCGATCGGTGAATGTCAGCAGTGGCCCGTTGCTCGCCGCGCTCGCGACGCTGCGCGCGTCCTTCGAAAAGGCGAGCCTGGATGGCGATATGAAGCGGCTCGGTCGCTCGATCATTGCGGCACTACCGGTTGCTGCGGCACCGGCCAAGCCCGATGCGCGGGTGATGGCGATGATCGACCACGCACAGCGACATCTCGAAGACCGCGTGACCTTGCCCGCCGCCGCTGGCCATGTCGGCCTGTCGCCGGAGCGCGCGCGGCACCTATTTGTCGCGCAGACGGGGTTGCCGTTCAAAACCTATATGCTGTGGCTGCGGATTGAACGCGCAGTGGCGCTTTATGCCGCCGGCAGCTCGCTGACCGAAGCAGCGCATGAAGCCGGATTTGCGGATTCAGCGCATTTCAGCCGGACGTTTCGTCGCACCTTTGGCCTGCCGGCAGCGGCGCTGCGCCTTTCCCATGGCTGAGTATGGCCCGTTCAGCCCTGCGCGCGGCGGCGGCCGAGCAGCACCGCCTTGATGTCGCCCTGTTCCTGGAAGCTGGTGATCAGCAGATAGGTGCCGAGGAACCCGATGCCGCCGAAAAAGGCGATCACGGACAGCACCAGCCCAGCTATGGAGAAATGGTGGCGCCACGCCACCCACAGCCCCGACAGGACGAGAAAGCAACTGAAGTCGACATTGAACTGGCCGGGCCAGGCCATGGCGCGGAGATCGGCGTTGAACGCGGGGAAGAAGTTGATCCCGTGATCCGCGATGACGATCGCGGTATAGAAGGTGACGACCGCCAGCATGGCGACCAACAGGGCTCGAAACGCGGGCATGATGCTGCTCCCTCATTGCGCATAGGGGGCATTGTAGCGACCGCTACAGACTATGCCAAGGGGCGCTGGACCAGCGCGCGCCGCGCGGTGTCGCGCAGCAGCGCGATCATCGCGCCGAACGCCGCGCCGAGCGTGGCGAGCATCCCCGTGGCGGCGAGCGCGATGACGGTGACGGCGTCGATCGCGACGACCAGCCGCGCCCCGCCAAGCATCGCGGCGAAGGTGGCGAACAGCGCCGCCCCGAACAGCGCGCTGACCGCCAGCCGGGCGCGCCAGCGCGGCCGGCGGTGGCGCGGCGCGGCGAGCTGGGTCAGCGCACCGAGCCAGATGATCACCACCATCGTCACGTCCTGCATCGCGCGTCTCCTTCACTTTGCCGGTGCGGCCGGCACCACGATCCGCCCAAGCAGCTTCGATCCTTCGCTATCCTCGGTCAGTTCGACATCGACGATCTGCTCCTGCTGGTTGGGCCGGCCGAAATTGCGGAACAGATGCGCGGTCAGCACCGAGGCACCATTGGGATCGAGCCGGTCGGGCGCGAAAACATTGGCCTGCACGGTGTAGGTGCCGGCCTTGGCGCGGTGCAGGAGGTATTCCTCCGGGCCGTAACCTTGCGTCATGTCGTTCGACAGATGGCCACCGATCGCGGTGAGCGGGTTGTTGTAGATCGAGCGTTCGCCGGTCGGCTCATCGACCCACAGATCGAGGTCGCTGGCATCGGTGGTCCAGTCGACGACGACGCGGATGTCGGTGTCGAGCAGCGCGATCAGGCGCGGGTCGAGCGCGGGCGTGCCGCCGAGCGCGCGCAGTTTCGGCACCAGCGCATTGGCCTCGACCAGCGAGATCATGTCGATGCCGTCCCAGCGATCGTCATTGGGCGCGACGGCGACCTCGCCGAGCAGGCGGATCGCGCGGGTCAGGTCGGCCCGGGCATGCGCCGGCTGCAGCGCGGCACGGCGGGCGAGCGCCAGCGCGAGCAGGCGCTTGGGCTGCGGCCGGTCGGGGTCGAGCGCGGCCTGGCGCGTGCGCAGTTCGACCGCGCGGTCGATCTGGCCATAGCGTTCGAGCCGGTCGGCAACGATGCCGAGCGTCACCTCATTGGCGCTGGGCAGGTCGAGCGCCGACAGTAGCATCTCCGCCGCCTCGCTGGTGCGGCCATGCTTGCGCAGCCATTCGGCGGTGTCGAGATAGAAGGCCGGGATGCCGCCATGGCGCCGCTCGGCCTCGAGGAAGCGTTCGTCGAAAGCGGTCGGCTTGCCGTCATAGAGTTCGAGATAGGGGCGATCGGGCTGCCACGCGTCGATCTGGATCTCCCGCGCCTCGGCCGCGCCCGGCGCGTTGCGTATGCGCGAACCGGTGACGACGACAATGTCGCTGGTGTCCTGATTTGCGGCTGAACCGGCTACGGCCGCTGCGCTCGGCGCCGAAAGCCCCGGCGCTGTCGAGGTGGATGGCACGGCCATCGGCGATGGTGCCGGCGGCGGGGGAGGTGGTGGCGGCGGGGCGAACGCCTCCGTCCGGTCGAAATTGCGCGAGGTGGCGACTCTCTTCGGTCGCGCGTTCGGGTCGAACGGCTTCTTCCACCACGCCACCTCTTCGGCCCAATCATGGACCACGCCGGCCAGCCGCTCGCGCTTCGCCGCATCGCGTTCGCTGGCGCGCGCCTTGAACGCCCGGTTGTACGCGCCGCGCAACTCGGCCGGGTAATTGGCCGGTGGGGTGACGTCGGCGGCGAGATAATCCTGCGGCACTTCCAGCACGAGGAACGACAGGCTCGGGCTGGCGATGCCATAGTGGCGGCTGAGGGCGAGAAAGTCGGCGCGGCGTTCGGTTGCGGTCAGCGTCGCGAGCTGGTCATTGGCGATGAGCGCGCCGGCGCCGTCGAACGGTGGAACCGCCAGGTCGCCGGTATCGCCGATCGCCACGCGGCGGGTCTCCCCGCCGACCCGGACCAGCAACGACCCTGCCTCAGGCGCGCGGGTCAGGATGCGCCAGCGGCCGGGCGCGGCGTCGAGCGCGACGAAGGGAAGTACCGCGCCGTCCTGGTCGTTCACCGCGCGGACGCCCGCGACGCCCCCGGCGAGGCCGCGCAGCACCGTATCGGCATCGGCGCTCTCGGCCAGACGAAAGGCGTGCCCCCCATGCGCGGTGGCGAGATGCGCGAGCCAGGCGGTGTCGGCGTCGGGCGCGCTGCTCAGTATGTCGAGCCGGCAATCGGCGGCGAAGGCGGTATCGCGGTCGATCGTCGGGGCGCCCCCGCCGACCAGCAGGCAATGGTCGGCCTTGCCGTCATGGGCAATGGCGGCGAGGCTGGTCGCGCCGCGATAGGTCAGCGCGCCGAGCCACGCGGCGGCCTCGGCGCCGTTCGCGACGTCGTGGCGCTGCGCCCCGCTGCTGTTGAACGCGACGAGTTCGATCGCCTGGGGGCGGACGGTGTCGAGCCAGCGCGCGACCAGTGCGATCTCGGCATCGTGGCGGTCGTCACGGCGCGCGCGGGCGCGGTCCCAATAGATTCGCACGCGCGCCGGGCGCGTGACGGCGACAGCAGGAAGCGCGCCGCCCAGCTCGACCTCGCGCTCGCCGCTGCTATGGCGGCTGAGCAGCGGGTCGGCGAAGGTCGGGGCGGCGATGGCTAGGGTGCCGGCGAGTGGCGTGGCGCCCGATTGCACGACGATCGAGTCACCGGTGAGGTTCGACGCCAGCGGTTTGCCGTCGGGCAGCGTGACGATAGGCAGCGTGGTGCCGGTCGTGGTCTGTACCAGGATCGTCCAGCCACGCGCCGGCGCGTCGATCGCCAGCGGCAGGGCATAGCCCCCGGCACCGATCACGGTGACGAAGCGCAGGCGGATCGTCCGGCCCCCGCCCGGCGGGATCGGGAAGACATGCGTTTCGAACAAGCCGTCGCGGCGCAGCTCGGCGACACCGGGATCGACCCCGGCGCGGACGCGCTCGGCGTAGACGGCGCGGGCGCGCGGCCGATCGACCAGCACGCCATCGACCAGCTTGCCGCCGATATCGAGCGCATAGCCGGTGACCACCGCGCCGGCCGGCAGCTGGAAGCGAAAGTCGCCTTCCAGCGTTTCCGACAGTGGGTTGGCGAAGGTCGCGGTGATGCTGGTTTCGGCAACGCTGCCGCGCAGCCGCAGCTCGACCTTGAACTTGTCAAGCCCGAGCGCGCGGGCATGCGCGGCGTCGTCGATGCCGCGAACCTGCGCGGTCAGGCTGGGGTTGGCCGGGGACGTCTGCGCCGCGGCGGCGACGGGGGACAGCAGCAGCGCCATGGCGACGGCGATTCGCGACCAGCCCGACATCCGCATTCTCCCGAACCTGACATGTCGGGTGTATAGCGTTATATTATATCATGCAATGGGCATGATTACCGTTAGGCCGCAAGCTACCGCAATCCTTACCCATTGATGCTGTCGTACAGCCCCTCGAGCCGGTCGACATCGGCGACGACGGTCTTCTGTTCGTTCAGCCAGCGCGCGGTGGCATCGTGCATCGGCGCGCCGGCGCGGCCGTCATGCAGCGTGGCGCCCTGTTCGATCAGAAAGATCATGTCGCGCGCGCGGGTACGCTGGAGCCGCAGATGCGTCATCCATTGCTCGACGATCGCTGCGGGAACGGGCCTTTTCATTCTTCTCTCCTGTCGGGTGCGATATGGGGGGCGGGGCCTGCACATCACAGGGGCGCCGGCGGCTGGCGGCGCGGTTGGGATGGCTCTATCGTCACCTGCGGGCAATTGCCGGGGGCAGGCATGACGGACGACCTCACGATCGGGCAGGGCAATGCGACGCGCGTGGTAAGCACGCCCTTGATGTTCGGCCTCGTCGCCGCGCCGCTGGTCTTCGGCTGGCTGCTGCTGCGGCGCGGTTATGCGCCGAGCCTGCGCCGCATCGTCTGCGTCTATGCGCTGCTCAGTCCGGTGCTCGCCCTGTTCGTGGCGGCGGTGTCGCTCGTCGCACGGGCCGCTATCGGCGCGAACGGCTGATCAGGCGGGCGTCGCGCTTGCCGTGCCGATCGGCAGCGTCGCCTCCTCGTCGCGCGAATAGGTGCCGGTGAGCAGGCCGAGCCCGATGACCTTGCCCGCCATCGCCGCGACCAGCGCGTTGCGGCCGGGATTGGCGTCGAGATCGAGTTGTTCGGACAGCGCGAACAGCTGGAAGATATATTCGTGCTCGCCGTGGCCGCGCGGCGGATCGGGCGGCAGCCAGCCTTCGACGAAGCCGCTGTTGAGGCCGACATCGCCGCGGTCGTCCGCGCCGCCGCCATCGGGCACGATCGTGCCCTCCGCCAACTGCCGCGTGTCGGGCGCCATGCCGGCGACGATGGCATGGACCAGCGGCCGCAGCGCGGGCGCGTCGGGGTCCTCGACGATCAGCACCAGCGCGCGGGTCGCTGCCGGTACGTCACCCCAGACCAACGGCGGCGAGACGCCGGCGCCGTCGGCGGTGAAGCGCTCGGGCAGCCGCGCGCCATTGCCAAAGGCCGGGCTCGACAGATCGATGAAGCTGTCGGTGGCGAGGTTTTCATCGACTGCCGTCAGCTTGGCATGGCCGGCGCGGACATTGTGCAGCAGCGCGCCGAGCCAGGTAGGAACATGTTCGAGCATTGCCGGTCTCCCTTGTATCTTTTGCCCACACAACCATCGAGCGCGCCGGGGTATCCGTGATGATGCGTAGCGCCGGCAAATAGCGACGGGATGGTGCCACCGAAGGTCAGGCGGCGGTGCGTATCCGGTGGGCGTGGCGCAGCGCGCGGCGGCGCGCGCGGAAGCGATAGCGCCACAAGCCCGCCTGTACGCGCGGCGGCATCGGCACCTCGCGGCGCGGCGGCGCGCGGCGCACGATGCCGTCGGGCGCGGGGGCGAGCATGCGACGACTGCGTGGGCGGATTTCCAGATAGGCGCGTTGCGCGGCGGCGGCGGCTTCGTCGTGCAGCTGGTCGCGCTCGCCGGGGCGGGGGCGGAACGGGCCCTTGCCGAACCGGCGATGCTCCTCGCGCAGCGCGGCGAAGCGCGACGCCGCCCAGAAGCGGTGTTCCAGCCGGCATCCGCGATCGAGCCGCGCGCGCAGCTCGTCATCGACCGGCGACACGGCACAGGGCGACCGCCGCGTGCCCTCGGCGCTGACCCATATCTCGTAAAGCAGTTGCGCCATCGAACCCCCCGATTCTACGGGCAGTTTACCGAATATGCCGCGCGATGCGAGGACGATGTGCCGGGGTGGGTTCCCGCTTGGGCACAGCCCGAAAGCGCGATGCATCGGGCCCGTTCGAGAGAGTCGCTATGCTGCGCGACCAGCGGAAATCTTCACGACCGTGGCCCAGGCCGTTAGTAGCAGCAATGCGAGACCCACGATGCCATAGCTGATCCATTCAACCATGGATGGCGCATGCCAGGCGATGGCAGTGGCGCCCAGACCAAAGGCACCGGACATCATCACCATGCTCCAGGGAATCGCTCGGACGATTTGGCGCTGAACCGGCCCGGAGGGACGAGGTGGCGCCGTAGGACGTGCGTCGATCGACCTTCGCCATGCCCGCCGAGAGCCGTACACCGGAATGCGCAGATAGGCTTCGCGCTCGGCGACCGATACCGGCACGCCACGTGACCAGCGATGACGATAATAAAGGAAACCATCGCCCTGCGGTTCGAAACTGAGCGAGAGAAGGTCTCGCTGCTCTTTGGGATCGAACATCCGTGCCACCGCGGCAGGTTATGCGACGACGGTCATATTGCAAGACCGCGCGATCAGGCATGCCGCACGTGTCGCGGTTGCTCGGAGCGAGCCGCTATCTCAACCGCCTCAGGCCACCGCATCCGCCGCCACGCTGACCATCGTCCAGCGTGCGCCGCGACGATCGAGCACGTAGCGGTGATAGAGCAGCGAGAGCAGGATCACCGTGACCACCGCGATCACGCCCGGGCGGCCGCTCGCGATATCCTGCCACGCGATGATCGCCAGCGCGGCCGCGCCGATCAGGCTGACGATGTGCGTCAGCGGGAACAGCGGCGCGCGATAGGTGCCCGGGCCACCGGTCAGCCCGCGCCGCCGCCCGACGATGCCGGCGATGTTGAGCAGCACCCATTGCGCGATGCCGCAGCCCGAGGCGAGCACGATCAGCCGCGACAGGCCGAGAAAGCAGCACGCCACCGCCGACAATGCGACGACCAGGGTCGCGATCCATGGCGAGCCGAAACGGGTATGGATGCGCACCAGCGCGCGGTTGATCGGCGCGCTCCAGATGCGGTCGCGGCCCGAGCTGTAGAGAAAGCGGCCATAGCAGGTGATGCCCGAGACCAGCGCGTTGAACAGCGCGGCAATGATGCCGAGCGTCACCAGTGTCGCGACCAGCGGCGAGGCGCGCTCGGCGAGGAAGGCGGTGAACGGCGCGTCGCTCGAGAATACCGCCGGTAGATGCTCGGTGCCGACGACGATGCCGAGCACCGGCACGAACTCGAACAGGATGGTCATCATCACGATGGCAATCACCAGCCGGCCGACGCTGGCGGGGGCGTGCATCTCCTCGCTGAAATAGATCGCCTGGCCCGCGCCGCTCGTCGCCCACGACGCCGCCGCCACCGCCAGCCCCATGCCGGCGAGCGTCAGGTGGGTCGGCGCGCCGCCGGCAAAGGCCAGCGGCGCGGTGAACACGGCGGCCAGCGATTGCACCGGGTGCATTAAGCCGAGCAGCGCGATCAGCGCCAGCGCGCCGAGCTCGACGACGAGGAAGGTGCCGGTCAGCAGGGCGCCGGTGCGGATGTTGAGCAGCGCGATCGCCGCCGCCAGCGCCAGCGCGGCGAGCGCGATGCCGAGTGCGGGCAGGCCCGGCGCCAGCACGTGCAGATAGAGCCCGACACCGGTTGCCGAGACGGCGATGAACACCGGCGTCTGGAGCAGGTTGATGCCGAACTGCACGAACCCGGCGCGCGGGCCGAGCGTGTTGCCGATCGTCGCATAATCACCGCCGGCGAGCGGAAAGGACGAGCCGAGCTCGGCCTGGGCGAAGGTGAAGATCAGCGTCAGCACGCCACCGAGCAGAAACGCCAGCGCCGCGCCGGTGCCGGCCTGGTGCAGGATGTCGGCCCCGGCGACCAGCACCGAGGCACCGGGCGAGAGCACCGAGAGCGTCAGCATCGTCACGCCGATCGGCCCGAGCACGCGTTGCAGGGGCGGGGCCGTCACGTCGGTCATGCTTGTGGCTCGTTTCTGCGGGAGGTGCGTCAGGATCGTTACGGTTGCAGTGCAGCAACGTAGCGGCAGGGCCTGCCATGTCCAGACGGCGAAGGAGGCGCTGTGCGGTGCTGTCGAGGCTCCGCGATCTCGCGCCCGTTTCGGGATGGCCTATGCCCCGTTTTTTTCGCGATTTCGGCGTGGTGAAACACCCGTTCGCGGGGGTGAAGCCGATCGCGCATCTCGCACAAAAAGTTCCCCTGCTTTCATCGGATTGCGTGCCAAATTAACTCTTCAATATCAGGATTTTGCGATGCCTCTCCCCTGCTCGGCAAAAGCAGGGGAGAAGTGCGCTCGGAGCAGGGTAGATGATGTCGCCACGCAGGGTGGATATCTCCGCCAGGCAGGGGCGCGTTCTCAGCCGGATCGACGATGCGAAAGAGCGGGCGCACGCCGGGTCGCGCTCGGTGCACGCGTGCCGGCATGGAGCAAATCTGCGGAAATTGAATCACGGGCCTCACAGTGCACGGCAACGAGCCCCGCGCTGCAATCATCCATCGCCGACCAGAAAAGCGCTGCGCTTCACCCATGGCGGGACGCGGGTTTTGCAGGCAGACATGGCCATGATGACCAGACCGTTCCTTCGATGGCTCGCCCCAGTCATGCTGCTGGGTCTGGCTGCATGCGACGCCGACAAACTGCAGCAGCACCAGCCGAACCAGGTGCTTCAGCCGACCGCCGACCAGGGAGCGATGATCTTTTTCGACCGCCCGCGCGCACTGGCCGCCGCGCGACGTTCATCGCTGCCGATGCCGCTTGTCGTGCTGGTAGAATCGGACCCGTGGCTCGGTGTCATCGGATCGGACTCGCCGGCCTTCGCGCTCTATGCCGATGGCACCGCGCTCTACAGGACCGAGGCCGGCTACAAATCGGTCAGGCTCGATAGCGCGGCGCAAGGCGCGTTGCTGCGTTCGCTATCGCTCGCCGATTTGTCGCGCGCGGCCGGTGCCTATCAAGCCAGCGATGACACGGACCAGCCGCGGACCGATCTGCTTGTCTATGCCGGTGACGAGCCATTCTACATCTCGATCTATGGCAATATGGCCGCCAGTAAGGTGCGCGCGCGAATGCCGGACGCGATCGTCGCGGCCTATGACATATTGCACGGGTTCAAGCGTGCGGCGGCACAGGACTGGCTACCCGACAAGGTCGAGGTGATGCTCGGACGCTATGACAATGCGCCTGAGGCATCGATCGTCTGGCCGAAAGACTGGCCCGGACTCGACGACCCGAGCACGCGCAAGCGGCACGAAGACCAATATAGCCTGTTCCTGCCCGCGACCGAGCTCGGTCGGCTGCGAAAATTCCTTGCTACCCGGCACGAGAAGGGCGCTGTCCTGATCGGCGGGAAGAAATGGTCCGTCGGCGTGCGCCTGCCCTTCGCGCATGAAGAACTCTGGATGCCACCGAAGCCGGAATAGGCCGGCGCGGTGCGGTCGACCCGGTCGGGAAATCGGTTTAGTTCGGCCGGCATGCGCTATGCTGACACATTACTCGAGGTTCTCTCCGGCGATATCACCAAGGCGGATGTGGGTGCGGTCGTGAATGCGGCAAATTCATCGTTGCTCGGCGGCGGTGGGGTGGACGGCGCGATCCATCGGGCTGCAGGCCCTGATCTGGTCCACGAATGCCGCTTGCTGGGCGGCTGCAAGACGGGCCAGGCAAAGATCACCAAGGGCTATCGTCTCAAGGCCCGCTACATCATTCATACCGTCGGCCCGGTATGGCGCGGCGGTGAATATCGCGAGCGAGAATTGCTCGCCGGATGTTACCGTTCTTGCCTTGAACTTGCCACGCTGCACGGTGTGATGAGCGTGGCATTCCCGGCAATTTCGACAGGGATCTACAAATTTCCCGTTGCGGAGGCGGCAGCGATCGCCGTGCAAAGCGTGGTTGATTATCTTGATCAAGCAGCCGGGCGTCTCGAAAAGATCGTTTTCGTGTGCTTCGATCAGATGACGGCCGGTGCCTATCAGCAATCGTTGGCGAGCCTGTCAGGTTCCTGACAGATCGCTTTGCCCGTCAGCACGATTAGTTCCGGCGCCGGCTTGCTTCCCGTCGGCGCGATCGGGCAAAATGTGCGCATGACCGGGAAGCGCCGCATCGTCTATCTCCACGGCGTTCCCGGTGGTCCGGCCGAACTGGCGCTGTTCGGCGGCACGCCTTTTGCGGGCTGCGATCTGTTTGCGCCCGATCGCACGGCAGCGACGTTGGGCGACGTCGCTGCGCTGGCGGCGGCGATCGACGCGCGCTTTGCCGGGCAACCCGTCGCGCTGGTCGGCTTTTCGCTCGGCGCCTTCGTCGCGCTGCAACTGGCGGCGCGGCTGGGCGATCGGGTGACCCGGATCGATCTTGTCGCGGCGGCGGCACCGCTGGAGAGCGGCGACTATCTCGGGGCGATGGCGGGCGCACCGGTGTTCCGCGCGGCGCAAGGCGCGCCATGGCGCTTCGCGGCTCTGCTCAGGACTCAGGCACTGCTTGCCCGTGTGGCGCCGGGCCTGTTGTATCGCATCGTGTTTGCCGGCGCGGCCGGTGCCGACCGGGCGCTGGTCGGCCAGCCGCGCTTCCGTGTCGGCATCCACACCATCCTCGCCAATGCGCTGCGCGATGGCGCGCCGGGCTATCGCCGCGAGCTGCTGGCCTATGTCGCGCCATGGTCGGCAATCCCTGGCAAGGTAACGGCCCCGGTTACGCTGTGGCACGGCAGCGAGGACAATTGGGCGCCGATCGCGATGGCCGGGGCGCTCGCCGCGGCGCTGCCCAACGTCGCGGCGGTTCACCGGCTGGCCGGGCTGTCGCATTATTCGACGCTGGCGCATGCGCTGGGCGAGATCGGCGAGCCGCGGCGATCGGCCCAGCGCCGCGATTGACCCGCCGCCCGCGCGGGTTCAATCTGTGCGAACAATAAAATTGGGGGTGGCGAAATGGCATTTCTCGACAATCGCGCGGCGCAATTGCGCGCGTTGCTGCGGATCATGGCGGCGCTGCTGTTCATGGAACATGGCCTGATGAAGCTGCTCGCCTTTCCGGCCGCGCAGCCGGGCGCACCGTCGCCGCTGCCGGCGATCCTCGTCGCCGCAGCGCTGATCGAGCTGGTCGGCGGCGCACTGATCGCCATCGGGCTGTTCACCCGGCTGGTCGCGTTCGTCTGCGCCGGTGAGATGGCGGTGGGCTATTTCATGGCGCACGCCTCGAAAGGCTTCTGGCCGGCGCTCAATGGCGGCGACGCGGCGATCCTGTTCTGCTTCGTCTTCCTCTACATCGCCGCGGCAGGGCCGGGGGCGTGGAGCGTCGACGCGATGCGGGGCGGCAAGCGCGCGGGCTGATCCGGCACGGCGCGGCGGCAGGCAGGCCTCAGGCCGGCTCGCCGCCGAGCTTCGCCCAGAAATCGTCGCGACTGTTGGTGCGCGGAAACGGCGTGGCGGGCACGGCGACGTCGAGGAACGCACAGAGCGGTTCCCACCCTTGCGCCACGTCGAACACCAGCAACCGCTCGGGCGGGATCGCCGCGCGGACATCGGCCTCGCGCCGGGCATAAGCGGCCAGGGCATGGTCCTTGTCGGAGAAGCGGCCGTCAAAGGTTTGCTCGCCAACGATGGTGTCGACCGCCGCGCCCATCGCGGCGACATGTGGCGGCATCGGCAGGTCGCGATAAATCGCCAGAAACTTGCCGATCGTGCCCGAAAAGCTGCTCCACCACGCCTCGGCCGGGCGCACGCTATGGATCACCCTGGCGTCGGGATAGGCCGCGGCAAGTTCCCGCCAGACATGCGCACCCGGCCAGTCGATTTGCGCGCCATAGCCGGCAAAGACATCGTCCCAGTCGACCGGCTCATTGCGGGCGACGGCGCACCAATAATCGACCTGTCGCGGGTTCGGGAACACCTCTTCCATATGGTGGCACGGCCCGAAACCGAGCTGATCGAGCGCGTCCTTGAGCGAGCGCGTGCCCGTCCGGCCGAAGCCCGAGCCGATGACCGACAATGCCATGATGGTGCCCCTCCGTTTTCCCCGGAAGCAGGTTAGCGGGAATCGTCACCCGATCCAGCAGTGATTGCCGACCATCCGGTTGGCCTGTCGGGACCGTTCACCCGCCATCCTGGCGCGTGCCGTCACGCCGCAGCGCCGGGAACGACGCATAGCCGAGCTGCGCGGCGAGTCCGACCACGCCGGTGAAGTGGCGATAGGCGGCGAAATGCTGGCCGGCGGTCTGTCCGAACAGCGATATCGCCAGGCCAAGTTCGGCGACCATCACCAGCGCGAAGGCGAGCAAACCCATTGCCAGCCGCGCCGAGATTCGCGGCGGGACGGCGAAGCGCCGCACGCACCAGCCCGCCGCGACCCAGCTAGCCGCGAGCATCACCGGCAGCTCGAGCAGCACCGCCGCCGTCTCGCCGATGCGCGGGATGACGAACAGCACCCGCATCGCGCCGAGCGCAAAGCCAAGGCCGAAGACGGTGAGGAAATAGGCGAGCGCCGCCGTGATGATGCGTGTCATGCGTGTTTCCGTACATGGCGATGGCTCGAACAGGGTAATTGTTCGCGCAGAGGCGCAGAGGCGCAGAGCGGTTTTTTCTTCGCGTCTTCGCGCCTTCGCGTGAGAATTTTTGATTCAGGGGAAGGCGCGAAGACGCGAAGGCGCGAAGGCGCGAAGACGAGGTGTTGCTCGCCGCGCCGCCTATCGCAAGGTCATGATCGCAACAGCGCCGCAAGATCCTCTGCGCCTCTGCGCGAACCGACTCTCTTCTTGCCCGCGTGGCGGGGCGAAGCGTTGTCTGTGAGTATCCTTCGATTGCCAAAACTGCTCAAGGTAACTCTAGGGAAGTGTAGTGTCATCTTCCCAGAATGATCGCGGATCATCCCGAAGGCGCGTCAGGAAAGCGTCAAAGCTCGAAGCGATCGGCGTCGCGTCCGTCTCGCTCAAGCCAATGAAGGGAACGATCACCACGCCAGGTGGCAACGTGCGACGGTCGAAAGCGAAAGCCTCGCCGCCGCCATTTGATCCGAAGGGGACGAGCGACGGAGCATATTCGGCAAATTCGTAGTCGTCGCTGAAGGCCTTGAGATCCTTCGTCTGCCACAAGATCAAATAATGTTCGCCGACAAATCCTTCGCCTCCGTCATACGCCGACAAAAATTCGCGATAATCATCAGGAAGAAAGAACTTCAGCGACATCTTGGCTGCTTCCAGCGCCTCATCCTCGGCGCCGGGAAACGTATGGAATGAGGCGGGAAGATCAATCACTATGGTTGCTTGTAACCCGCGCCGATGAACTCACACAGGCGAATTATGCACGGCGCGTTTCCATTCAGAACGGACAGGAAAAATCCTAGACAGGTAGGAGTTTCCAGAACACAACAGGAACATGTCATCCGCCCCGCGAGTCGAGCCGATCGTGCTTCAGGAACCGCAATGCGAGGTCGGCTGCCGCACGTGCCTGCTCGAATGCGCGGTCATGCCCGAGCGGTTGGCGTGGTGGCTCGGCGAGATCGAGCGGCTGTATCGCGAGCGGGCGCTGGCGGCGGATCGGCGGCTTTACGCCCCCCAGTTGCAAATTGCCGAAGCCGCGTCAGCAGCGCTGGCCCGACGAATCGCGGATAGTCCGCGAGCGCGGTGCCGGCCGGTAGCTCGCCCTGCGCATCGGCCAGCATTTGCGCGAGTTCGGCTTCACTAGGCAGCGTGTCCGCCGCGACCGGGGCCGGGGCGCGGTCGCCGGCGAGCAGCGCGGACAGGCTGAGCCCGGCGGTGCGCGCAAGTGCCTCGACCGTGTCGATGCGCGGCATCGTGCCTTTCCTGAGATCACGCCAGAAGCCGGTATTGACCCCGGCATCGAGGCACCAGCGCCGGTCCGACAGCGGCTTGCCGGCGTCGTCATGCGGGCGGGCCGCTTCGAGCAGGGCGACGATGTTGGCGGCGGGCGTGTCGGGCATGTGCGAAGGATCGCACATCGCTGACGGCCATGCTATTTGAGATATTTCTCATTTCGAGATTGTAATGTGAGAAATATCGCAATATCTGGATGTGATGCGAAACAGTGAATCAAGCAGCGACGCTCCGCTCGACCGGGGTTCCCCCCATGGCTATGTCCGCATCCACCGCACCCTGCTCGACCATCCTTCCTTCCGCAGCGATGCCGCGGCGATGGCGTTCGCATGGCTTGTCCTGCGCGCGGCGTGGCGGCCGGTGCGCGTGCGCTACAAGGACCGCGCGATCATGCTCCAGCGCGGGCAGCTTGCCCTGTCGGTGCGCGACTTTGCCGCCGCGATGGACCGTGATCGCGGCTGGACCGAACGCCTGATCAAGCGGCTGAAAAACGAACGCATGATCGCGACCGCGTCCAGCACCGGCGTGCTCGTCATAACCATCTGCAATTACGACGTTTATCAGGCAGATCGCGACGCTGGCGCGACACCGCCCGCGACAGCGACACGACAGCGGCACGACACAGAACAAGAAGGGGAAGAATCTAAAAAAGGGAATCCCCCGCTGGAACCAGCGGGTGGGGTCGCGAAGATTTTCCTGCCGGGGGATTGGGTGATTCCCGCGGTTGCCGATCTGCCGCCCAAGGCCCGGTCCTGTGCCGCGCAGTGGAGCGCCGAGAGCTATGCCGCGCAGGGCGAGGCGTTCGCCGGCTATTGGCGCGGGCGGCGCGGGCGCAATGCCGACTGGCACGCCACCTGGGCCAATCGCGTCGTGACGATCCATGGGCTGGTGATGCGCGACGAGAAATATGGTCGCGCGCCGCCGGCGATCGACGCCGCGCCCGCGCGGCCGGCGATGAGCGCGGACGATCGCGCGGCCTATCTCGCCCGGCTCGCCGCCCAGCCCTGGGCCGCTGCCACGCCGCGATCGCTCGCCCCGGGAGCAACGTCATGAGCGATCCCCAGGCTCCCGAGGTGCCCGCCCGCGTGCCGTTGCCCGGCACGCTCTATCCGTCGCACATCCTGGCGTTCCGCTACATCGAGGCGGCGGCGAATGCCGGGTGCTATGTCACCGCCGCCGAGCTCGATGCGGCGATCGGCAGCGACAATGTCGCCGGATCGACCCAGGCCGCGGCGTGCCGCGCGCTCGAACGCGCCGGGCTGATCGCGACGACCAAGTTCCAGCGCGGGCGGCAGTTCACCGTGCTGGCGACGGGCCGCAAGACCGCGCCGCCGCGCAACACGACGCCGCACTGGCGCACGGTGAAGCCGCCGAAGCGGCTGCCCTCGCTCGCGACCGAGGCGCTCCGGCGCAGCGAGCCCGATCTGGCGCGCCAGATGCTCAAGGCGGCGCGCGAGGAGGGGATGAGCATGCCCGAATTGCTGCTCGAACTGGTGTGGGTCGGCTGGCGCCACCGCAACAAGGGGCGGTGATGGGGTAGCTCGCACCAGCTTCACTTCTTGTTCCCCGGCGAAGGCCGGGGCCCAGTTGGGACGCACTGGGTAATGATGCGCCGTACACCGCAACGAAGTTTTCCCAACTGGGCCCCGGCCTTCGCCGGGGAGCAAAAATGGAGGAACAACGATCATGACCACCAAACGCCCCTCCGCCCGCCTGCTCACCGACCTCGCCCGCGCGCAGACCGAGGCGGCGGTTGGGGTGCTGGTGACGATCATGACCGAGGAATCAGTGGCCGCGCCCGCGCGGATCGCGGCGGCCAATGCGCTGCTCGATCGTGGCTGGGGGCGTCCGCGCGGCGAGGTCGAGGTCGAGCCGGCGGTCGATATCGCCGCGATCGTCGCGCAGCGCCGGCGGCAGGTCGCGGACGGGCTGAAGGATGACGAGGCATGACCAGCGCCGCCAGGATAACCCGGGACATCGCCGGCTACACCCACAACCCGCTCGGGCATGCGCGCTACGCCTATCCCTGGGGCGTCGGCGCGCTCGCCGGCGAGAACGGCCCGCGCAAATGGCAGCGCGATGTGCTGGCGGCGATCGGCGATCACCTCGCCGACCCGGCCACGCGCCACCGGCCGTGCCGCATCGCGCGCGCCAGCGGCCACGGCATCGGCAAGTCGGCGCTGATCGCGATGATCGTCAAATGGGCGCTCGACACGTGCGAGGACACGCGCATCGTCATCACCGCCAATACCGAGAGCCAGCTGCTCACCAAGACCGCGCCCGAACTGGCGAAATGGTCGAACCTCGCCATCACCGCCGAGTGGTTTCGCCCGACCGCGACCGCGCTGATCGCCACCGCGCCGGGCCGCGACAAGAGCTGGCGTGCCGATCTCGTCACCTGGTCGGCGACCAACACCGAGGCGTTCGCCGGGCTGCACAACAAGGGGCGGCGGCTGGTGCTGGTTTTCGACGAGGCATCGGGCATCGACGCGCGGGTGTGGGAGGTGGCGCTGGGCGCGCTGACCGATGTCGAGACCGAAATCATCTTCCTCGCCTTCGGCAACCCGACGATCAACACCGGGCCGTTCCGCGAGATTTTCGGCCGCCACCGCCATTTGTGGAACGCCGCGCAGATCGACAGCCGCACGGTGGAGGGGACGAACAAGGCCTATCTCGATGAGCTCGTCGCGACGTACGGCGAGGACAGCGACATCGTGCGGGTGCGCGTGCGCGGGCAGTTCCCCGGCGCCTCGTCTATGCAGTTCATCGCGCAGGACGTGGTGAGCGCGGCGCGGACGCGCGAGCCGCCGCCGGGGCTGTCGGGCGATCCGGTCGTGTTCGGGGTCGATTGCGCGCGTTATGGCGACGACCATTCGACGCTGGCGATCCGCTGTGGCCGTGATGCGCGGTCCCGCCCGTGGAAGCGCTGGTTTCATCAGGACGCGATGACGCTGGCCGGCGATGTCGCGCTGGAGGCGGCGCGCTGGCACCCGGACGCGATCTTCGTCGATGCCGGCAATATCGGCGCGGCGGTGATCGACCGGTTGCGGCAATTGCTGCCCGACACTTTGGTCGCCGAGGTGTGGTTCGGCAGCACGCGGGTGCGCGAGGCGCGCTGGGCTGGCGAGACGCGCATCCGCGTCGCCAACAAGCGCGCCGAGATGTGGACCAACATGCGCGCCTGGCTCGGCGGGGCGGGCGCGGGGGATGGCCGGGAGGGCGGCGGCGGCTGCATCCCCGACCATCAAGGCCTGACCGACGACCTGACCGGCCCGCACTACGGCTTCAACGCCGACCAGGCCGTGCTGCTGGAGGAAAAGAAACACATGAAGGCGCGCGGGCTGGCCTCGCCCGACGATGCCGATGCGCTGGCCTGCACCTTTGCCGAGCCGGTGCCGCCGCGCGAGAAGCCGGCCTATCTGGACCGGACGCGGTGGGGCGGTGCGGGGCGGGCGGCGGCGCGCGGGGAGGAGGGGGATTTGTATGCGGAGCTGCGGGGGTGAGGTTCGCGGGCCTTGCCTGCGTTCAAGGCTCGTGGAGGCGGTGCGAGCGGCACCCGTTGCGGAGGTCAGCGATCGTTGGTCTTTATGCCACTCAGCGTTGCCGACCTTGTTTCCCGCCGCATCATGGACTCGATCTGGTGCTGGAATCGGGTCAGCGAAGGATAGTCGGTTTGGAAACGGGCTTGGCACCGGTTTTCGGGCTCATAATAATTCGCCAGGGTTGCGTCCGCGGTCAAGGCGCCCGTCGCGCCGGCGGCGGCGACGCTCAGCTTTGTGATCGCTGTATATTGCCCGCCCTCGCAGAAGCCCCAGTCGCAGGTTACCGGATGTGCGACGTCGATCGGAAAGCGTGACAGCGAGGCCGCGAAATCCACGACATCCTGCCATTGCACCCACATCCCGTTCCGCCCGGTGAAATCAGGCGTTTGCAGGCGACCGAGCAGCCAGCCGAAGTCATCGTCATCGGTGCTGAATTCATATTCGAAGGACAAACCGCAGTTCATTTTCGGGAGAATGCCACGTCTCTGGAATGTGCGCTACGGCGTCGAAAAGGTGCGGACCGCCAACTCGTCACGAGCGTCGGCGCAGGCGGGTTTGCAATATAAAGGGCTTGTCCGCCCGCGCCGTCGTCACCGCCTCCCCACCAATCACGCCATCCCCACCGGCCGCAAGTTCGGCTATGGCCTGCCCCGATGCACCGTCTCGCCCTCCTGTCCGTCCCGTGCCTGTTGCTCGCCGCGCCGGCCTGGGCGGATGGCCCGCTCCAGCCGTGGCCGGCGCTGTCGGTCACGGTGGGGCTGGGCGGTAAATGGGCCGGAACGGTGGAGACGCTGGCGCGGTTGCCGCGCGCGGCGGGGCGGGCGCCGCAATATCGCTGGCGGCTGCAACTGGCGCGGGTGCTGTCGTCGCGAGTGACGGTCGCGGTCAGCAGCGGCCATCTCGTCACCGATAATGAGGGG
>JBBRSN010000008.1:0-90779 GCA_038245375.1 Sphingomonadales bacterium
CGAAGGTCTCCTGCGGTCATATCCGCTCGCGTAATCCTGATCCCCGACATCTCCGCCTCCAATCCAACGCTTCCACATCGAATCAGAAAATTAGCCCCTTGGGAATCCCCGCCGAGTCACACCTTTCGCCCGTTGGTATAAAACGCCAGCATCGTCAAGGCTGGCGTGCCTGTTTTGGCGCGGTCGCCTCCGCGCCTGTCCTTGATGACCGGAATAGATTCAGATTTTGCGCGTCATGGCGTTGCGCAAGATCGGTGTACAGCCGGGCGAGCGTGCGATGCAGCAAGACCATTTTCGCACGCGGGGTGACGCTGGCACAATCTTGTTCTTCTCGCGCGCGTTCGCGGAGCATTTCGGAAGCACTCGACATCGATCAGGCACCGCCCAGACGATGGTGGATTTCATAGGCCAGCTCGCAAAAGCCTTCGCGCTCGAGCTCGTCGGCCCAATGGCGCAGCTCGTCCAGGCTGATGATGCCGCAAATAACCTCATGCAAGATCTTGTTGATAACCGAGCTCCCGTCGATTTCGTCGGGAATTGGGTCGGTTATGCTGATATAATGATAATGCGCGCCGACGATATTGGGCGACAGTATATGCAGGGCACTATCCATCGAAACCAATCCCTCTTTTGATTTCCGGCATGGTTAATGTCACCATCATATTGGGTAAATTAAGTGGAAGTACGGAGCCTGGACCGCGAGCGCGCCCGCGCTGCTTTTCGCTTGCACCTGCCCCTGGGGCAGGCCCGATAGCGCGATTCGTTCGAGAAAGGACGGCATGGTGGCGCATTCGGGTCCCTATCTGCTCTCTGCCGAGGTCGCACGGCGCCTGGGTGTCAGCGCCCCAAGGCGTTGCGGCTCTACGAGGCGCACGGCCTGGTCGCGGCCGAGCGGACGCCGGCCGGGTGGCGGGCCTATGGGCCCGATCAGATCGCCCGGCTGCACCAGATCCTCGCGCTCAGGAGCTTCGGCTTCCCGCTCGGGCGGATCGCCGACCTGCTGTCGGGCGGCCTGCCGGACCTGGCGCCGTTCCTGGCGCTGCACGAGCAGGTGCTGCGCCGGGAAAGCGAGCGGATCGACCATGCGCTCCGGCTGCTGTCGGCGGCGCGTGCCCGGCTTGACGATCACGGCGCCCTTTCCCCGGACGATTTGATGAACCTCACGAGGGAAACCATAATGACCGAGACCAACAATGACGACCTCGCTGCCAGCTATGCCGCGATTGCCGCGAAGCACTTTTCCCCGACCGACCAGGCGGCGCTGGCGGCGAATGGCTATGCCGGCATGGACCAGCCCGACCATGACTGGCCCGCGCTGCACGCCGAAGCCGCGCGGCTGATGGCGACCGGCGATCCCGCCTCGGCCGATGCGATGGATCTTGCGCGGCGCTGGATGGGCAGGTGTTCGCGGCGACCGGCGGTGACCCCGCGCTGACCCGCAAGATGAAGACGGTCGCGCGCGAGACGCTCGGCGAGCCGGCCTTTGCGGCGGCCTCGTCCTCGTCGATCGCGATGATGGATTTCATCGCCCAGGCCTATGGCGCGGCGGTCGCAGCGGGGCTGATGCCGCCGCCGGCCGCGCCGGGCTGAACATTGGCGGCGCTAAAGCCCGGTCAACAGCTTCAACCCGGTCCGCGCGCCGATCGCGATCGGTCCGGCGGTAACCGCGGTGATCGATCGCCACGCCGCGAATCCGGCCGGCGGCGGCGCCTCGGCCGTACACGCCGCGGCTGCGACATGGGCCTGAGCAGGGACGGGGGCGGCGGCGCTCTGCAGTGCGGCGGCGATCAGCAGGGTCGCGATCATGACGGGGCGACTTTTGTCGTTTCGGCCGGCAGGCAAGCGGCGCGATCGCTACCGCCGTTATGCTGATTTCATCGCCATCCCAAGCACCTCTTTCGCGTCTTTCGCGCGGCGCGACGAAAGCGCGCCGCGCGCTTTGACAATCGTCAAGGCGCCGCCGCGCCGGCCAGTCGATAGCTATGGCGACAGCCAGTGAGGAGCGCTGACATGAGCGGTTTGGTTTCGCAATATTTCGTCGACATGGTCATCGTCTCGATGAGCGTCTTTTCCGTCGTGATGATCTATGTCTGCGTCGAGGATGCCGTCCGGCACCGCGACGATTCCCAAACGCGGTAAACACCCTCACTTTCCCGGACCGCGTAACCTCCGGCGCCGCTCTCTCCTTCCGGGGCGGCGCCCCTTTTCGCGTGCCCGCCGGCCAGCCGCGCAGGTGGAATCCCGACGGGTGATGGACCTGCGGCGTGGTTGCGGCTAGCGATAGCGCTCGGCATGACGTGATGACGGCGGTTCGACAATGCGGCGCGAGACCTGGACCGACCTCGCGACCTTCGCGGCGATCGCCGATGCGGGGAGCTTCACGCGCGCCGCGGCCGAACTCGGCGTCTCGACCTCGGCGCTCAGCCACGCGCTGCGCGCGCTTGAGACGCGGCTCGGCGTACCGCTGCTCGAGCGCACGACGCGCCGCATCGCCCCGACCCGGGCGGGGGAACAACTGCTCGAACAGCTTCGGCCGGCGATCGCCAGCCTCGACGAAGCGCTCGACCGGATCGAGGCCGGACGCGCGGCGCCCGCCGGGCGGCTGCGCATCGCCGCCAACCGCACCGCGGCGATCCATGCCATCCAGCCGCGCCTCGCCGCCTTCGCCGCCGTCTGTCCCGATGTGCAGGTCGAGCTGTCGATCGAGGACGGGCTGGTCGACATCGTCGCCGCCGGTTTCGATGCCGGGGTGCGGCACGAACATGTCCTCGACGCCAACATGGTCGCGGTCCGCATCGGCGAGCCGCAACGCATGGTGGTGGCCGCCGCGCCCGATTATCTCGCGCGCGCCGGCGTGCCCGCGACGCCGCAGGACCTGCTGGCGCACCGCTGCATCGTCTATCGTCTCGCCGCATCGGGCGCGCTGCAGCGCTGGCGCTTCGAGCGCGACGGCCAGACGCTGACCTTCGATCCGCCCCCCGCGCTGGTCAGCAACGATGCCGAAGTGATCCTCGCCGCGGCGCGGAGCGGGTTGGGCATCGCGGTCTTCTCCGAGTCGCAGGTCGCCGCCGATCTCGTCGCCGGCAAACTGGTCGCCCTGCTCGCCGACTGGTGCCCGCTGATCCCGGCGCATTATCTCTATTACCCCGCCCGCCGCCGGGTCGGCGCGGCGCTGCTTGCCTTCGTCGATGCGATGCGCCAGCCGGCGGCGTTTTCCAGTCTCGATGGCGGAAGTTTCGGCAATGACGCGGAATTCCTGACCTGAGTCACTTCCGGATCGATCCGGCGTTAAACAAAATCACACGCATTTCTGTTTTGGTGCCCGCGACGAAATACGGGGCCTCATCATATGCATCTCCTTCCCGCGGGAACTTCCACCGGCGAATCGATCGCGGTCGTCGATGCCGGCACCACGCTGAGCCATGACGCGCTCGACGCGCGCGCCGGCACCCTTGCGGCGGCGCTGCGCACCCATGGCGTTGGCGCCGGCGATGTCGTCGCGATCTGCCTGCCGCGTTCGATCGACCAGATCGTCGCGATGTGCGCGGTGTGGCGTGCCGGTGCGGCCTATCTGCCGCTCGACCCGGCCTGGCCCGAGGCACGCCGCGCCGCCTTCGTCGCCGGCGCCGGCTGCCCCGTGCTGATCGCCACGCCCGATCTTGGCGCCGCGATCGCCGGTACCGCCGCGTTGGTCTCGCCGGCGGCCGGGGCGGGCTTTCCGCCGCTCGACGCTGCGCCGCTCGATCCGGCGGCGCTGGCCTATGTCATCTACACCTCGGGCTCGACCGGCGCGCCCAAGGCGGTCGAGGTCACCCATGCCAATCTCGCCGCGCTGGTCGCGTGGCACAATGACGCGTTCGGCGTCGTCGCGGGAACGCGCACCAGCCATCTCGCCGGGCTCGGCTTCGATGCCGCGGCATGGGAAGTGTGGCCGACGCTCGCTGCAGGCGGCACCGTGGTGCTGGCCGACGAGAAGGTTCGCCGCGACCCCCATGCGTTGCACATCTGGTTGCTCGCCGAGAAAATCGAGGTCGCCTTCGCACCGACCGCGCTGGCCGAGCCGTTGGTGGCGATGGCATGGCCCGGCCACGCCCGGCTGCGCGTGCTGCTCACCGGCGCCGACAAGCTCACCGTGCGCCCCGCGCCGGGCCTGCCGTTCAGCTTCGTCAACAATTACGGCCCGACCGAATCGACCGTCGTCGCCACCTCCGGCATCGTCTCGCCCGAGGGTGAGGGGCTGCCGTCGATCGGCAAGCCGATCGCGGGCACGCAGGTCTATCTGTTCGACGGCGAGGGCGAGCCCGTGCCCGATGGCGAGGAGGCCGAGATCTTCATCGGCGGCGCGCAGCTCGCGCGCGGCTATCGCGGCGATCCGGCGCTGACCGCGACGCGCTTCCTGATGCATCCCGATCACGGCCTGCTCTACCGCACCGGCGATCTCGGCGCGTGGCTGCCGAACGGCGAGCTCGCCTTTCGTGGCCGCGCCGATGGCCAGGTCAAGATCCGCGGCCACCGCATCGAGCCGGCCGAAATCGCCGCCGCGCTCAACCGCCTGCCCGAGGTCGCGACCAGCGCGGTCGTCGCGCGGGATGGCGAGCTGGTCGCCTATGTCGTGCCGGCCGAGGGTTCGACCCCGGCGGTCGTCGCGTTGCGCGGCCCGCTGACTGAGCTGCTGCCCGATTACATGCTGCCGTCGCGCTTCGTCGCGCTCGCCGCGCTCCCGCTCAATGCCAATGGCAAGCTCGACGTCGCGGCGCTGCCTGATCCCGCGACCCACGCCCTGCCCGAATCCCTCGCCGGTCGCGCGCCGGACAGCCCGACCGAGCGCCGCCTGCTCGAGATCGTCAGCGACGTGATCGGGCGCAGCGACATCGGCGTCGACGACGATTTCTTCCTCGTCGGCGGCCATTCGCTGCTCGGCACGCAGGTCGTGGTGCGTGCGCGCGACGCCTTCGGGGTGGAGCTGACGCTGTTCCATCTGTTCGAGGGCCGCACCGTCGCCACGCTCGCGACGATCATCGAGGGGCTGGTGATGGAAATGCTCGACGGCATGAGCGACGAAGACATTGCCAGGATGACGGCATGAACATCATGGCCACCCAGCCCAAGTCGGACCCGACGCTCAGCCTCTACCGCCTGCTCGATCCGGCGGTGCTGGCCGACCCGTACCCGCTCTATGCGCGGCTGTGCGAGGAAGACCCGGTGCACTGGGACCAGTTCCTGCACTGCTGGGTGGTCACGCGCTATGCCGATGTCCACCAGGTTCTGCACAGCTTCTCGGCCGATCGCACGCCCTCGCCCGAGGCGATGCGCGCGCTGGGGCTTGGCCATATCGAGCCGATCGCCGAGGTGATGGTCAAGCAGATGCTGTTCCTCGACGCGCCCGACCATACGCGGCTGCGCAAGCTTTGCTCGACCGCCTTCACCCCGCGCCGCGTCGAGCTGCTCGAAGGCCGCGTCGAGGCGATCGCCAACGACCTGATCGACAAGGTCATCGCCAACAAGCGCATGGACGTGGTGGCCGATTTCGCCGCACCCTTCCCGGCGATCGTCACCGCGCACCTGCTCGGCGTGCCGGCCGAAGATCATGCGCAGTTGAAGGCGTGGTCGTCGGACTTCGCCGAGATGCTCGGCAATTTCCAGCACAACCCCGAACGCATCGACCGCGTGCTCAAGAGCGTCGCCGACATGACCGGCTATTTCCGCCGCGCGGTGCGCGAGGAAGAACGGCCGCTGCCCGAGGGGCTGATCCGCTCGCTGGTCGAGGCCGAAATCGACGGCAACCGGCTAAGCGAGGAAGAGGTCATCGCCAACACCATCGTGACGATGGTCGGCGGGCAAGAGACCACCACCAACCTGATCGGCAATGGCTTGCTGACGCTGCTGCGCCAGCCCGACAAGCTCGCCGAGCTGCGCGACAACCCTGACATCGCCGAGAGCGCGATCGAGGAGCTGCTGCGCTTCGAGACACCGAGCCAGCATACCGGCCGCATCTGCCGGGAGGATACCATCATGGGCGGCAAGCTGATCAAGAAGGGCGACGCGGTGATGGCGGTGATGGCCGCGGGCAATCGCGACCCGCGCCGTTTCGCCGACCCCGACGCGCTCGACCTGCGCCGCACCGACAATCGCCACCTCGCCTTTGGCTGGGCGGCGCATTTCTGCTTCGGCGCGCCGCTCGCGCGGATGGAGGGGCGTATCGCCTTCACGACCTTGCTGCGCCGCCTGCCCGAGCTCGCGCTCGGCGAGGGCAAGCTCAGCTGGCGCGAGAATCTCGGGCTGCGTGGCCTCAAATCGCTGCAGGTGACCTTCGCATGACGGTGCATAGCAAGATCGACGTTGCCGAAGCGCGCCGCGCGCTTCTGGCGAAGATGCTCAGCGGCGATGCCGGCAGCGGCAAGGTCGCGCCCGCGCCCGAACCGATCCCGCCGCGCGACCCCGCGCGCGTCATTCCGCTGACCGCCGAGCAGAGCCAGCTATGGCTGCACGCGCAGATGGCGCCGGACATGCCGCTCTACAACGAGTCGATCACGATCCACCGGCTCGGCAAATACGATCACCACGCGCTCGAAATGGCGCTGAGCGAGATCGTGCGGCGCCATGCGATCTGGCGCACCGCCTTTCTCGACGTCGATGGCGACCTGCAGCAGACCATCGCCGACCCGATGCCGATCACGCTCGCCTTGATCGACATCAGCCACCTCCCCGAAAACGAGCGCGATGCCGAGGCCGTGCGCCTCGCCACCGAGGATGCGCGCGCGCCGATCGCGTTCGACACCGCGCCCTTGTTCCGCGCCCGCGTCGTCAAGCTCGGCGAGGAGGAGCACCGGCTCTACCTCACGCTGCACCACATCATCTTCGACGGTGTGTCGATCTACCGCACGCTCGTGCCCGAACTTGCCGCCTTGGTTTCGGCATACGAAAAGGGCGAGGCGTCGCCGCTCGCCGAACCCGCGCTGCAATATGCCGATTACGCCGCCTGGCAGCTCGACCAGGCCGACCAGACCGCGATCGACCGGCAGGTCGAGACGTGGCGCACGATCCTCGCCGAACCGCTCCCCCGGCTCGACCTTGCCGGTGATCGCCCGCGCGCGGCGCTGCCGACGCATGCCGGCTCGATGGAGGTGTTCCTTCTTCCCGACGACCTGATCGAGAAGCTCAAGCACCTAGCGCGCGCCGAGGGCGCGACGCTCTACATGGTGCTGCTCGCCGCCTATAAGGCAATGCTGTTCCGCTATACCGGCGACGAGGACGTCATCGTCGGCGGCGTCACCGACACGCGGCGGCGGCCCGAGTTGCAGCCGCTGATGGGCTATTTCCTCAACACCATGGCACTGCGCAGCCGCCCGAGCGGCGAACGCCCGTTCCGCGCCTATCTCGCCGAGGTGAAGGCGAGCGTGATCGGCGCGCTCGGCGCGACCGACGTGCCGTTCGACCGGCTGATCCGTGCGCTCGACATCAAGCGCGGTACCGGCACCCACCCGCTGTTCAATACGCTGTTCTCGATCGAACCGCCGGTCGAGCCCTTCCCCGACGGCTGGGACCTGACGCAGATGGACGTCACCGTCGGCGCGGCGAAATACGATCTCTATCTCGAGCTCGACGAGCGCCCCGAGGGCATGGCCGGGCGCTTCCTCTATTCGACCGAATTGTTCGACACGACGACGATCCACCGCATGATCGGCCACTGGACGCGGCTGCTCGAAGGCGTCGCGGCCGACCCGGCGACGCCGCTCGCCGCGCTGCCGATGCTTGACGCCGACGAGCGCGAGACGCTGGCGGCGACGTGGAACGACACCGCGCAGCCCTTGCCGCATGGCAGCGTGGTCGAGTGGTTCGCCGCGCAAGCCGCGACGCAGCCCGATGCCACCGCGCTCGTCCATGACGATGAGAGCTGGAGCTATGCGCATCTCGCCAATGTCTCCGACACGATCGCCGCGCGGCTCGTCGCGGAAGGCGTCACGCCCGGCGCGCTGGTCGGGCTCGCGCTCGGGCGTTCGCCCTGGATGGTCGCGGCGATGCTCGGCGTCGCCAAGGCCGGCGCCGCCTACCTCCCGCTCGACCCTGGCTTCCCGCCGAGCCGCCTCGCGCTGATCGCCGAAGATGCGCGGCCGGCACTGGTGCTGGTCGAACCCGACACCGCCGATGCGCTGCCCGCCGGCGCCGCGCCGCTGCTGACGCTGGCGCGCGATTGGCCCGACACGCCGTTCGCGGGCGCGCCGATCGATCCTGAATCGCTGACCTATGTGCTCTACACCTCGGGCTCGACCGGCAAGCCCAAGGGCGTCGAGATCCCGCATGCCGCGCTGGTCAATCTGCTGATGGGGATGCAGCAGGCGCCGGGCTTCGCGCGCGGCGAGACGCTGCTCGCGGTGACGACGCTGTCGTTCGACATCGCCGAGCTCGAACTGTGGCTGCCGCTGGTTTCCGGCGGCACCGTCGCGATCGCCTCGCGCGAGGCGGCGAGCGACATGGCCGAGCTGATCGCGCTGATCGAACGGGTCCAGCCGCACGTCCTCCAGGCGACGCCGGCGACATGGCGCGGGCTGATCGAATCCGGTTGGCGCGGCGCGCCCTCGCTGCGCGTGCTGTGCGGTGGCGAGAAGCTGCCGCGTGCGCTCGCCGACCAGTTGTTGCCGCGCGTCGGCGAAGTATGGAACATGTACGGCCCGACCGAAACGACGATCTGGTCGACCGTGGCCAGGGTCGAGGCGGGAACCGGCGCGATCCCGATCGGCCACCCGATCGCCAACACCGTGGTGCGCGTGCTCGATAGCGCGGGCAACGACCTGCCGATCGGCGCGGTCGGCGAATTGCTGATCGGCGGTCGCGGGCTCGCCGTCGGTTATCGCGGGCGCCCCGATCTCACCGACGAGCGCTTCGTCGAGCATCGCGGCGAACGGCTCTATCGAACCGGCGACCTTGGCCGCTGGCGCGCCGATGGCGTGCTCGAATGCCTCGGCCGCACCGATAACGAAGAAAAGATCCGCGGTTTTCGCGTCGCGATCGAGGAAGTCGAGGGCGCGCTGGCCAAACTGCCCGGTGTCAGCGGCGCCGCGGTCAAGGCGTGGCCCGATGCCAGCGGTGAGCGCGCGCTGGCCGGCTATATCGTCGGCCCCGGCGACGCACATGTCTGGCGCGAACTGCTCGCCGTGGCGCTGCCCGAATACATGATCCCGACCAGGTTCGTCGCGATGGACGCGCTGCCGCTGACCCCCAACGGCAAGGTCGATCGCGCCGCGCTGCCCGAGCCGGGCGTGTCGACGAGCCGCAACACCGAGCCGCCCGCCACGCCCGAGGAAGTGCGGCTCGCCGCGATCTGGTGTGCCGTGCTGCAGGTCGAGCAGGTCGCGCGCTACGACGATTTCTTCGATCTCGGCGGCCACTCGCTGCTGATCGCGCGGCTGCTGCGCCGCGTGCAGGCCGAATATAATATCCGCCTGCCGATGGCTGCGCTGTTCCGCGCGCCGCGGCTCGCCGACATGGCCGAGCTGATCGCGACCGGGCGGGCGGCCGAAAAGGCCTCGCCGATCGTACCGATCCAGCCGCACGGCACGCAGCGCCCGCTGCTGTGGCTCGACGGCGGATCGACCTTCCTCCCGCTGTCGGAAAGGCTCGGCAACGACCAGCCGTTCCTCGGCATCTCGGTCGATGCGATCCTCGAACAGGCCGGTGGCTGCCCCAAGAAACTCGAGGACGCCGCAGTGCTCGTCGCGGCCACACTGCGCGAGGCGCAGCCGGTCGGGCCGTACCGCATCGGCGGCTGGTGCACCTCGGGCATCCTCGCCTACGCCGTCGCGCAGGAAATGCGCGCGGCGGGCGACGAGGTCGAGCTGCTCATGCTGGTTCATGCCTTCCACCCCGGCAAGGCGCGGACGATCGGCGAGGTGCGCTTCTTCCTCAGCAAGTTCCAGTTCCACATCGGCCAGTCGATGGCACAGCCACCGGGCGAGCGGCTGCGCTATTTCCGCCAGCGGCTGCGCGGCCTGTCCGACGCCGCGGCACTACGCGGTGGCCGCGAAGCAGTGCTGCAGCCCAAGCTGCGCACCCAGCTCGATCGCGCGGCGATGAAGTACAGCACCCCGCCCTATGAGGGCGAGATGATCCTGTTCCAGCCGTCCGACCATCCCGGCGTGCTCGATTTCGTCGAGGACTGGCGTGCGGTGGCGCATGGCGGCTTCGCGGCGCATGTCGTGAGTGGTGGGCATCGCACGATGCTCGAGCCGCCGAATGTCGATCACTTCGCGGACCTGCTGCGCGACGCGCTCGATGCGACGCTGGTCGACGAGGCTCCGAAGCGCGCGGTCGCCTGAACCGTGGCGCGCGTCGCGGTTCGCTTCGAGACGCTCGACGTCGATGATGCGACGCTTGCCGCGCTCGCGCTGATCGTCGACGCCGACGAGCGCACCCGCGCAGCGTGCTATCGCTTCGCGCGCGACCGCCGCCGTTTCATCGTGCGCCGCGCGCGGCTGCGGCTCGCGCTCGGCGCGTATCTCGGCGTGGCGCCGCAGGCGCTGGTCTTCACCGAGAATGTCTATGGCAAGCCGATCCTGCCGGGCGGCCCGCACTTCAGCCTGTCGCATGCCGGCGACCGCATGATGCTCGCCGTCAGCGACGACGATGTCGGCTGCGACCTTGAGCGGCTCGACGACGAACTCGACTGGCGGCCGATCGCCGACGGGCTGTTCACCCCGGGCGAGTGCGCCGCGCTGGCGGCGTTGGTGGCGCCCACCGCGCGGCGCGGCTTCTTCGCCTGCTGGACGCGCAAGGAAGCGTTCGTCAAGGCGCTCGGGCTCGGCCTGTCCTATCCGCTCGCCGCGTTCGACGTCTCGGTCGGCGCGCAGGCCAGCCTGCAGTCGGGCGGCGAGGGCTGGGCGATCGCCGCGCCGCCGGCCCCGCCCGGCTTCACCGCGGCGATCGTCGCGCGCGACGATGGTACGCCGCTGATCATCGAACCGCTGGCGGATCCGCTGCACGCCGTCGCTGCCTGACGACACCGACGAGCAGCAAGGCGGCGGCGGCAAAGCCGGCGCCCGCCAGGAAGGTCGCGTTCGCACCGAAGCGCTGCCACACAAGCCCCGCAGTGACGCTGGCCAGCAGCATGGCGATGCCGGTTGCCAGGTTGAATGCGCCGAACGCCGAGCCGCGCAGCTCGGCCGGGGCGTGATCGGCGACCAGCTTGGCGAACAGCCCCTGGGTCAATGCCATGTGCACGCCCCATAACGCGATACCGAGAAACGCCCCGCCGAGCCCGGGCAGCAGGCCGAGCGACAGGTCGGCGAGGATCAGCGCGACCAGCCCGCCGCGCAGCAGCCTTTGTGCCGGGACCCGATCCGACCAGCTTCCCGCGGGATAGGCGCCGAGCGCGTAGACCAGGTTCATGACGATCAGCACCAGCGGCGCGAGCGTCAGCGGCAAGCCTTCGGCACTGGCCTTCAGCACCAGGAACGCCTCGCTGAAGCGCGCCAGCGTGAAGACGACGCCAACCCCTGTCACACCCCAGAAGGCGCGCGGCAACCGTCGCAGATCGGCGAGGCGGATCGGCGCGCGCGCCGCGGTGGTGCCGGGCGCGACGGGAACGTCCTCGACGCCGAACAGCACGAACGCCACTGCCAGCATCGCCGGGATCACCGCGACCCAGAACACCGCCTTGATGTCGTTGGCGAAGGCGACCATCAACCCGATCGCCATCAGCGGTCCGCCAAAGGCACCGACCGTGTCGAGCGACTGGCGCAGGCCGAAGGCGCGCCCGCGTATTTCCGCCGGCGTCACGTCGGCGACGAGCGCATCGCGCGGTGCGCCGCGCAGCCCCTTGCCGATGCGATCGGCAAAGCGCGCGCCGAATACCAGGGACGCCGATCCGGCCAGCGCGAACAAGGGCTTGCTCAACGCGCCAAGGCCATAGCCGATCAGGATCAGCGCTTTGCGTCGCCCCAGCCGGTCGGACAGATAGCCCGAGAAGATCTTGCTGATCGATGCAGTGGCTTCGGCGACGCCGTCGATCAGGCCGACCAGCGCAACGCTCGCGCCAAGCGTGCCGGTCAGGAACAACGGCAGCAGCGCGTGGATCGATTCGGACGACAGGTCCATCAACAGGCTGACCGCACCGAGCGCCCAGACGGTGCGCGGGATCGGCGGGCGCGGCCGGCTCTGACTGGTCATATGCGTTCTCGCCCGTGCCTAAGTGCCGTTCGCGCTGACGCTAGAAGCTTTGTGAGGGTGATGTAACCGGTTGCCGCGCGGAAGCCGGCAGGCGCGAAATTTCGTTCGGCAGGAGCATCGATTCGTCGCTAGATATGCCCATGACCATGCCAAGCGAAATCACCCCCGAACTTGCCGCCGCGTCGCGACGGAGCCGGATCGCGCGCGGCGTGCTGGTCGCGGCGCTGGCGGTCCTCGCGCTGTGGGTGCTGCTGCCGTTCCTGCCGTCGCTGATATGGGCGATGATCATCGCGGTGGCGGTCGATCCGCTGGTCAAGCGGGCCGAACGGCGCTTCGCCAGGCCGCACCCCAATCTGATCGCCCTGGTCTTCACGCTTGGGCTGGCGCTGCTGGTACTGGTGCCACTCGCGTTCGGCGTCGCGCAGGCGGCGCGCGAGGCGCAGGATGTGGCGGGCTGGATGGCGGTGGCGCGCGACCATGGCCTGCCGCCACCGGCGTGGCTGGCGCAACTGCCATGGGGCAGCGGCGAGGCAACGGCGTGGTGGCGGGCGAACCTGTCCGACGCGGCGCACGCCAACGCCCATTTTCATTCGCTCCGCGATGTCCTGTGGTCGGCGCAGAGCCGGCTGATCGGGATCGGCCTGCTGCATCGCTCGGTGGTGTTCGCCTTCACCTTGCTCGTGCTGTTCTTCCTGATCCGCGACCGCGACGCGGTGGTCGCGCAGTGTCGTACGATGAGCGACCGGTTGCTCGGCCCGACCGGCGAGCGGATCGCGCAGCAAGCGGTGCTGTCGGTACGCGGCACGATCGACGGGCTGGTGCTGGTCGGGATCGGCGAGGGCGCGGCCATGGCGATCGTCTACGAACTGCTCGGCGTGCCGCACCCGCTGCTGCTCGGCGTGGCGACGGCGATCGCGGCGATGATTCCGTTCGGCGCGGCGGTGATGTTCGTGATCGCCGCGTTGCTGCTGCTCGCCCAGGGGGCGATCGGCGGCGCGGTCGCGGTCGTCGCGATCGGCCTGGTCGTCGTCGGCATCGCCGATCACTTCATCCGCCCGGCGATGATCGGCAGCGCGACCCGCCTGCCGTTCTTGTGGGTGCTGCTCGGCATCCTCGGCGGGGTCGAGGCGCTGGGGCTGCTCGGCCTGTTCGTCGGGCCGGCGACGATGGCCGTGCTGGTGATGCTATGGCGCGAATTCATCGCGCCGGAGGATGCGGGCCTGCGTGACGGCGCGCTGGCCGCGGTTAGCCATTGTCGTTATTGAATAGGCGACTGAATGCAGGGGTAAAATGATGATTGGCTTTTTCGGCCTGCTCGCGGCCCAGGCGCTTCCCGTTGTGCTGGCGCCGACCGGCCCCTGGGTCATGACACCCAAGGATGATGGCTGTCAGGTCGGGCGTAGCTATGGTGCCGGACACCAGGTTCACCTTGGCTTCGAAACGGTAGTGACCGGCCGGCGTCGGACGATGCTCTTTGCGGACGCCAGCGGCTCGTTGCCCAAAGGTGTGGGTGAGGTCACAGTACGTCTGGAAGGCGAGGCGCCGCTCGACCTTCATTATGGCACCTTCGAGGTCGCCGACCCTCGGCGCAGGCTGGTCAAGCTGTTCCCCGACGAAGCGGCCTTGGCGCGATTGACCCAGGCCAGTACCATCACGATCGGCGATCGCGGTACGCCGGTGCCGGCCGATGGCATGCCGGCGGCGCTGGTCGCGCTGGACAAATGTACCAGCGATCTGCTGTCGTCTTGGGGCGTCGACCCAACGCTCTACCTGCAGGGCAAGATGGCCAATCTGGGCAATCCCGGCCGCTGGTTCTCGAGCAATGACTATCCACGCGAGGCGCGCGCCAGCGGTGCGTCGGGCCGCGTCGTCTTGCTGCTCATTACCCGGGCCGATGGCAGCATCGCTGATTGCAAGGCGGTGGCGAGCGCTGCCGTCAGCCTGAATGCCGGGACCTGCGACATCGCCCTGCGCAACATTCGGGCGACGCCGCCAACGGACGCCGATGGGCGGCCCATGGCCAGCTACGCAGTGCTGCCGGTGCGCTGGTCGCATCCCTAGCGAACTGCGCCAAGCCTGTTGATCGGTCGCATCGCGGTCGGTTCGGATGTTTGTAACATCCTCATCACGCAAATCGCGGCGCTCAAGATACCGTGGCGCGAATGGTTCTGGCGGGAGGTACAAACGCGCCGTTCGACGGCTCCGGCCGAAGATCAGGGCGCCGAGAAAAAGCCGCTGGCCCGGCGAAAGCCCGCGATCTCGGCATCGTACATCCGCCCGCCGGCGCGCAGCCAGCGCAGCGCTTCGGCGTCATTGCGCGACGTGCCTTCGCCCTTGGCGTACATCAAGCCGATGCGCGACATGGCAACGGGGATGCCCGCATCGGCTGCGATCCTGAGCAGGCGCATTGCTGCTTCCGGATCATAATGGCCGCCCTTGGCGTCGCAAAGGAACAGCCCCAGCCGCATGGCGGCATCGGCATCCCCGGCATCGGCCCGCGCGGTGTACGTCGCCAACATGCGCTGACCCATCAGGGAAAAGGTCAGGCTGTTGATGATCGCGGCGATATTGACGAGCCCCGTTGCACTGTCGGTTAGCCAGCGTAAGGCCTCGGCATCGTCGCGCGCCACGCCCGTTCCGTCGGCGTAGATCACCCCGATGCGATATTTCGCGCCGGCATCCTTCTTCTCCGCCGCGCGCCGATACCAGCGCAGCGCCGCGGCGTCGTCGCGCGGCATTCCGATCCCGCGCGCGCTCATCCACCCCATATCGACCATCGCGTCGATCGATCCCGCGTCCGCCGACCTGGTCACCCAGCCCGCCGCCGCCGCCGCGTCCTTGGCGACACCGTCGCCCGCAAGCTGCAGTGCGGCGAGGTTGATCATCGAAGATGGATCGCCGCCTTCCGCCGCCTTTCGATACCAGATGCCTGCCTGCGCCTTGTCCGGGGTGCCGCCCGTGCCGAGATCGTGAAACAGCGCGACGTCGAACGCGCCCTGCACCGCGCCGGCATCTGCGGCGCGGCGTGCCCAGGCCAGACCAGCCGCCGGATCATGCGCGCCCTTCGGGCCGGCGAGGTAGAAATAGGCCATGCGCAGCATCGCGGCGGTGTCGCCTTGCCCGGCCTGCACCGGCGTCTCTTCGGTGAAGCCGCGGCCGGCATAGCCGCTCATGCCCGCGGGGCAGTCGAGCATCTTTCGCGCCGTCGCGCCTTTGCCGCGCATTTTCCAGCTACAGGGTGCGAACGGGTCGGCATCATGCGACACGCTTGCGACCGGCGCCGCAGCAACTGGCACCGCCACCGGCTGGCCGGGCGCGTCGAACACCACCCAGGACAGGCCGCGCAATGGCCTGCGCTCGATCACCGCCAGCGTACGCAACTGACCCGCGTTCAATATGTCGACGAATGCTGTAAGGTCGCGGGCGTCATCGGCGACGACATTGCCTGCGGGCCGCTGGCCATAGGAATAGAGCGTCGTCCCGCTCACATCGGCCAGCGGTGCCACGCCCAGCCACTGCGCGGCATAGGCCCGCGCGTCCCAATCGCTCGCCGGCACCGTCACGCTGCACGCATGCGCCTTCACCCTGACCGTCAGCTTTTTGCTGATCTCGGCCTCGCCGACCGTGGCGACCAGTGCCTGGCGGCCGCCGGGCGTGTCGCGCGCCAGCGTAATCGCGGTGGTGCCGGCCGGCAGCGTTGCCGGGTTGGCCGCGGTGACGAAGCCGATCGCCCGCGCGCTTGCCTCGATCGCATCGATCCGCGTGCCGTTGGCGACGCACAGCCGCTGGAACAGTTCGGCCGGCGCGGGGGACTGCGGCGCGGCGATGGCGGGGGTGGCGACGACTGACATCGCGATCGCGCACGCAGGGCCATAGCCCCAGCTATTCCAATGCATATCGACCCCCGGCAAATCGTATGTCGGTTCGACCACAAAGCCTTGCACCGGGCAATCGGCAAAACGCCTGTCGGCGCTGTGCCCGGGTTAACCCCCCACCACATCCCCGCCGCGCGCATGGCGGAACATCGCGATCGTCTCCCGCACCACTTCTCTCGCGGTGAACCACGCCAGCCCGGCATAGGCTGCGCCGCCCAGCGCGACCAGCAAGGCGAGGCGCAGCGCCGGATCGGCGATCGGCAGCACCCGATCGGCCAGCGCAACGACCAGGCCCATCCCGACCGCCGCGAGCAGCGCCGGGCGGATCGCGGCGAACAGGCGGAGCGTCGTGGTGCCGAGCACCGGCATCGCGATCGCCGCAGTATAGGCGGTGAGCAGCGGCATCGCGACCAGCCACGACCAGGCCAGCCCGGCGACGCCCCAGCGGATGCCGACGATGAAGCCAAGCGGCATCAGGCCCGCGCCGGCCGCCGCCGACCATATCTGCACGCGGGTATGGCCCAGCGCGGTGGTGGCTGGCGCGAACAGGATCTGCAGCGTCAGGAACGGCATGGCCAAAGCGAGGATCGACACCACGGGAATCGCGTCACGCCATTTCGGCCCGAGCATCGTGACGACGAAGTCGGGTGCGGTCACCGCCAGTCCGACATAGAAGGGCAGGGCAACGAGCATGATGATGCCGACCGAGCGTTCGAACGCGCGCGCCGCGCCGGCCGGGTCGTGCTGCAGCCTGGCATAGGCGGTGAAGGCGACCTCGTTCAACGGCGGGATGAACTTGCTGGTGACGATCTGCGCGAGGAACAGCGCGGTGGTGTAGACGCCGAGCTGGTGCGGATCGAGCGCGCGGCCGCCGATCGCGACATCGGCCTGGGTCTGCACCAGCCAGAACAGGTCGCTCAAGAGCATCGCCCCGCCGAACAGCACCGTACCGCTTGCGCCGGCCAGCCCGAAGGTCGGCCACACCAGCATCCGCGCGGCGATCGTCATGCCGATCGCGCGCGTCCACACCGCGACGAGCGGCGCGGCGACCAAAGTCCAGACGCCAAGGCCGCCAAGCGCGCCACCCAGCGCCATCAGCGCGCCCGCCGCGGCGGCGAGCAGGTTGACCTTGGCCTGGCGCCTGAAATCCATCCCGCGCGCCAGCAGCGCGCCGGGCAGCACGATGAACGGGGTGGCGAGATAGAGCAGGCACTGCACGCGCAGCATCGTGCCGACCAGCGGATAGCGGAAATAGGCCGCGACCAGCGGCGCGACGGCGAACTGCACCAGCGCGATGCCGCCGTTCATCATCAGCAGCAGCCCGAACATCTGCCGCACCTGCGCGGTGTTGATCGTCTCGCTGCGGATCAGCGCGCCGGCAAAGCCCTGGCCGTTGAGCATGCTGAGCAGCACCATCACGCCCGAGGTCATCGCATAGAGACCATAATCGGACGGATCGAGCAGCCGCAGTACCCAGAAGGTCGAGGCCCACATGCTGAGCTGCGCGACGATCTGGCTGCCCGAGCGCCACATCACGGCCTTGACGACGCGTGCGGTCATGCTGGGGGGGAGGGTATCGGCAGTGATCGGGGTCATGTCGTTCAAGTCGTCGTGTCCGCATCGCCGCTCGCGTTGGCGCCAGTCTTAATCGCCATCGGTGGACGAAGCGTGAAGGACGGGGAGATTTCGCCGTGATGGCGACGGCATTTGCCGGGATGGGCTGGACCGCCCTGGTCGAGCGTCGCCGGCACGATCGAGGCGCGGCGGCGGGTCCGCCGCGCGGCTAACCGGCGCGCACCGTCAGTCGCCCTCGGCGGTCGTGTCGCGCCGCCTGCGCCGCGGCGAGGAACGCGCCGACGTCGCCGGCGTCCATCGGCTTGCCGAGCAGAAAGCCCTGCACCTTGTCGACACCCAGCGTATCCAGCAAACTGAGATGCTCGGCCGTCTCGACCATCTCCGCGGTCACCGGACAGCTGATCGCGCGGCACAATTGCATCACGCCGATCAGCAGGTTGCGCGCCACCGCGCTTTGCGTGATCGTGCCGATCAGGCTGCCGTCGAGCTTGATCCCGTCGAAACGGATCTGGCGAAGGTAACCGATCGAGGCATAGCCCGCGCCGAAATCGTCGAGCAGCACGCGCACGCCGCCTTCGCGCAGCCGCTCGATCACGGTGCGCGCGGCGGAAAAGTCGTTGAGCAGCGCGGTTTCGGTTATCTCGATCGACAGCCGCGCCGGCGAGAAGCCGCGCTCGGCGCACAGCTCGAAGATCAGCGCGCACACCGCCGGCGAGTTGAGTTCGACCGCGCTGAGGTTGAACGACAGCCCGATATCGTCGGGCCAGCGCGTGGCGGCGTCGAGCGCCTGGCGCAGCAGGATCGCGGTGAGCCGGTGGGTGATACCGCGCCGCTCGGCCACGGCGATGAATTCGGCCGGCGAGATGTCGCCGAGCACCGGGTGGTGCCAGCGCGCCAGTGCCTCGAACCCGTCGACCGTCATCGTCGCGGTGTCGAAGACCGGCTGGTATTTGAGCGTCAGGGTCGACAGCGAGGCTGCATCGGTTGCTGCCTGCTCGATCAGCACGCGGCGGCGTACCCGACCCTCCATCGCCGTCTCGAAACCGCAGATGCGCTGCGCGCCCGATTCCTTGCTTTCGTACAGTGCCAGGTCGGCGCGGTGGATCAGCTCGACCACCGAGCAGTCGCAGAATCCGCCATGGGCGATGCCGATCGAGGTGCTCGCCATCAGGTCCTTGCCGTCGACGATGAACGGACGTTCGAACGCAGCGGCGACCGGGAGCAGCCTGGTGTGGGCCGCATCGAGCGTCGCGACGTCGCGCAGCAGCAGCGCGAACTCGTCGCCGCCGAGCCGGACGATGATGTCGCCGGCATCGAGCAGCGCCTCGAGACGTCGCGCGACGGCGACGAGAAGGCTGTCGCCGGCGAGATGGCCGAAGGTGTCGTTGATCGCCTTGAACCCGTCCAGATCGAGCATCGCGACGGCGATCGTGGCGTTGCGGTGGCTGGCGCCGAGCGCGGTCAGCTGGTCGAGAAAAGCGCGGCGGTTGGGCAGGCCGGTCAGCTGGTCGCTGAATGCCAGCTCGGCAACCTTGGACTGTTCGAGCCGCGTTTCGGCATGCGACGCGACCATGCGCCGCAGCTGTAGATGCTGCCGCCGGATGAAGTTGAACGTCAGCGCGGCAATCGCCAACAGGCTGACACCCATGCCGACCAGCATCGCATTGTCCGTGAACAGCAAGGCAACGCCGATTGGCACTGCACCCAGGCAGATCAGGATATAGCCCGCCTCGGGCAGGGCCATCAGGCAGGCGGCGCAGGTGACCATGCTGAGCGCGGTGAATTGCGGGACATAATATTGGGTTGCCGCGCTTGCCGTGAACAGCAGGTGGATGTTCCAGCCGGCGAGCGCGCTCGCGATCACCAGCGCCGGCCGTATCGCGGCGTTCATCACCGCCGTCATTTGCCGCACGTCGAGCGGCGGCCCTTCGCTGATCCGACGCCAGTGGACGATGCGCGCCGCGCACACCGCCGTGACGATGATCGAGACGAGATAGGAACTCATCTGCCAGCGCTCGGTCGCGGTGACGACCTGCATGACTATGGTATTGGCGATCACGAACAGGAACATCGTCGGCGCCTGCGACGACAGCGAATGCACCTGCTCGGCCAGCAATGTCTCGTCTTGCCTGGCAGCGATGGCCAGGGATCCCTGCACCATGGCGCGTCCTTCCGCGCTGAGCGCTAGGGTTGGGAGGGACAATGCCCAGTTACGAGCCGGGGTCGCAATATTACGTACTTGCCAGCGCGCTCGGAGCACCGGCCGGCGCTTGACGCATCGGTATTTCGACGATAATCGAAATATATTCCCGAGGGAGAACCATGATGAAGCGCTTGCACCTGCATGTCAGCGTGCCCGATCTCGACCGGGCGATCGGTTTCTACAGCATTTTGTTCGATGCCGCGCCGACCGTCATTCGGACCGATTATGCCAAGTGGATGCTCGACGATCCGCGCGTCAACCTCGCCATTTCGTCGCGGGCGCGGGCGACGGGTATCGACCATGTCGGAATCCAGGTCGACAGCGCCGCCGAGCTCGGCGAACTCGCCGCGCGGCTCAAGGCCGCCGGGAACGAGACCTTCGACCAGGACGCGACGACCTGTTGCTACGCGAAATCCGACAAGAGCTGGGTGACCGACCCCGCCGGCGTGCGCTGGGAGACCTTCTTCACGCACGGTGACGCGACCTCCTATGGCGAGGACGAGGTCATCCCCGCTACCAACGCGACGGCCAGCGCGTGCTGCGCACCCGCCCCGGCCAGCGCAACGGCGTGTTGCTGATGCAACTCCCGGTCGCGGTCGACGCGCTGTCGGCACTGGCGCATGCCAGCCGCCTCGCGGTATTCCGGCTGCTGGTGCGCGCCGGCGCCGAGGGCATGGCGGCGGGCGAGATCGCGCGCGAGATCGGTGCGCGGCCCAACACGCTGTCGTCGCATCTGGCGATCCTCGGCCATGCCGGTCTGGTGCATTCGCGCCGCGACGGCCGCTCGATCATCTATGCCGCCGATTACGACACGATGCGCGCGCTGCTCGGCTTTCTGGTCGACGATTGTTGCGCCGGCCGGCCCGAAATCTGCGCGCCGCTGCCCGCTGATCTTTCCTGCTGCTGACCGGAGACCCTGGTGACCGACATCGTGATCTATCACAATCCCGCCTGCGGGACGTCGCGCAACGTGCTTGCGCTGATCCGCAACAGCGGCGTCGAGCCGCACGTCGTCGAGTATCTCAAGACCCCGCCGGCGCGTGCGTTGCTGGTTGAGATGATTGCGCGCGCAGGGATAGCGCCGCGCGCTCTGCTGCGCGAAAAGGGCACGCCCTATGCGGAGCTTGGGCTCGACGATCCGGCGCTGCCGGACGATGCGCTGGTCGATGCGATGATCGCGCACCCCATATTGATCAACCGCCCGCTGGTCGTCACGCCGCTCGGCGTTAAGCTGTGCCGCCCGTCCGAGGCGGTGCTCGACATCCTGCCCGATCCGCAACGCGGTGCCTTCGCCAAGGAAGACGGTGAGGCGGTCGTCGACGCTCAGGGCGCGCGGCTCGCGTGATCGTCTCCGCCGCGCTGGTCTTTCTCGCGACCATCACGCTCGTCATCTGGCAGCCGCGCGGCCTCGGCATCGGCTGGAGCGCGATGGGCGGCGCGGTCGTCGCGCTGTTGCTCGGCGTCGTCTCGTTCGGCGACGTGCCGGCGGTGTGGCACATCGTGTGGAACGCCACCGCAACCTTCGTCGCGATCATCATCACCAGCCTGCTGCTCGATCGCGCGGGCCTGTTCGAATGGGCGGCGCTGCACGTCGCGCGCTGGGGCAGGGGCAACGGACGATGGCTGTTCGCGCTGGTCGTGCTGCTCGGCGCGGCGGTGTCGGCGCTGTTCGCCAATGACGGCGCGGCGCTGATCCTCACGCCGATCGTCATCGCGATGCTGCGCGCGCTCGGCTATCGCGAAAAGGCGACACTCGCCTTCGTCATGGCGGCGGGTTTCATCGCCGATACCGCCAGCCTGCCGCTGGTCGTCTCCAACCTCGTCAACATCGTCTCGGCCGATTTCTTCGGCATCGGTTTCGGGCGCTATGTGCTGGTGATGGTGCCGGTCGACCTGGTGTCGATCGCCGCGACGCTCGGCGTGCTGATGCTGTTCTTCCGCCGCGACATCCCGCGCAGCTATGACGTTGGCCAGCTCGCTGCGCCGGTTAGCGCGATCCGCGATGTCGCAACCTTCCGCGCCGGCTGGGTCGTGCTGGCGCTGCTGCTGCTCGGCTTCTTCGTGCTCGACCCGCTCGGTGTGCCGGTCAGCGCGGTCGCCGCGCTCGGCACGCTCGCGCTGCTCGGCGTCGCGGCGCGCGGCGGCAAGATCGGCACGGTCGCGGTGTTGAAGGGCGCGCCGTGGCAGGTCGTGATCTTTTCGCTCGGCATGTACCTCGTCGTCTATGGGCTGAAAAATGCCGGGCTCACCGCGCAGCTCGCGCTGCTGCTCGACCGCTTCGCAGCGGGCGGCGTGTGGGGCGCGGCGCTCGGCACCGGCGTGCTCACCGCATTGCTGTCGTCGGTGATGAACAACATGCCGACGGTGCTGGTCGGCGCGCTGTCGATCGACGCGAGCCATGCCGTCGGGTCGGTCAGGGAGGCGATGGTCTATGCCAATGTCATCGGCAGCGACCTGGGACCGAAGATCACGCCGATCGGCTCGCTCGCCACCCTGCTGTGGCTGCACGTGCTGGCGGCCAAGGGCATTCGCATCGGCTGGGGCTATTATTTCAGGGTCGGCATCGTGCTGACCATGCCCGTGCTGCTCGTCACGCTGGCGGCGCTGGCGCTGCGACTGACGCTGGGATGACGGGCATGACACGCCTGCGCACGCTACCCGACCCGGCTCATCTGCCGGCGCTCGACCGCGACTATGTGATCGATCGCCCCGCGCTCGGCCTCGGCGCGGGCGATCCGCCACCGCGCATCCTGCTGCTCTACGGCTCGCTGCGCCCGCACGCCTTTTCGCGGCTCGCGGTCGAGGAGGCGGCGCGGCTGCTCGAGCTGTTCGGCGCCGAGACGCGGATCTTCGATCCGTCCGATCTGCCACTGCCCGACCAGGTCGCCGGCGACGACCATCCAGCGGTCCATGAACTGCGCCAGTTGTCGCTATGGTCGGAAGGCCAGCTGTGGTGCAGTCCCGAGCGACACGGCCAGATCACCGGCATCATGAAGGCGCAGATCGATCATCTGCCGCTGGAGATGAGGGGCATGCGGCCGACCCAGGGGCGCACGCTCGCGGTGATGCAGGTGTCGGGCGGCTCGCAGTCGTTCAACGCGGTCAACACGCTGCGTCTGCTGGGGCGGTGGATGAGGATGTTCACCATCCCCAACCAGTCGTCGGTGGCGATGGCATGGAAGGAATTCGACGAGCACGGACGGATGAAGCCGTCGAGCTATTATGACCGCATCGTCGACGTGGCGGAGGAACTGATCCGCTTCACCGTGCTGATGCGGCCGCACGCGGCACGGCTGGTCGATCGCTATTCGGAGCGCAAGGCGGCGGGTGTCGTCGTCGATCCGGCACAGGATCTATCGGGCATCGCGCTGCGCCGGGAGCGTTGATCGCGACGTCCGTCGGAGGGGCGGTTTGAGCTGCTACCGGTCTTATGGGCGGCGAGATATGGTGTTTATGGAACCGGAGGGTAACAATGTAACGACCGAAGTTCAGCCGAGAGTTCAAGTTTGAGGGCGCGAGAAGGGCGCCGCCTGACCTATCAGCGGACTGACAAACTCGCTGCCCAAGTTCTACGTCGGGCCCGCGCCAGATCTGCGCGCGACGCAAGCACCGCTAATCCTTTTTACGAGACTCGCGCCGCCCTTTTCGCGTAGCTTCGTACAGCTTGGGTGGGGTGGTGAGCGCATAGGGTAGCGCCGCCTCGCGTCTGGCCTCTGTCTCCGCTTCGGAGTAGGTGTCTCTATTCTGAGCGGTATCGATAATGCAGAACCCTTGGGATGTGAGGCCCCTCGCCTCAACCGGAGATAAGGACGCTAGCGCCCTTTATCTACAAATAGGGCGCGCTCTCTCAAACTGGGAAATATCTGAGTCAGCAGCTGCGCAATTGTTTGACGCGCTGGTTGCAGCGCAACCGTCGAATGGCGCAGCATTTTCGGCGTTCATAGCAGTCACGTCTAGTTCGGCGAGAACAAAATTACTCGGAGCGGCATGCGATAAAGCCTTAGATCATAAATGGGGTGCCTACACCTTGACCATGGAAATAGTTTCCAAAATTCAGAAGTTTGGCGCAAGACGTAACGAAATAGCACATGGCATTGTGAGAGAGATATATAGTCTCGGATTTTATATTATTCCTAACGACACGATGCCTTTTAAGTGGAAAAATGGCGTCGCGAAATACCAATATAATTCCGAAGATATCGCCTATTATGCCGATTGTTTTTCCGAATTGGCGCGTGATATAATCAACATTACTCCGGCGCTTAGGACAGTTAACCCAGGGCTTCCAACATAATACTAACTAATTATTTAAACATTTTACGCGGTATGTTTACACGACCACCATCGTGGGACGGGTGACCGTAAAGCGCCTCTGCCGCACGCTCGCTCATCTCGGGTGTGATTTCGATTTTAGCGCCAGCCTGTCCCAAATCCAGGACCATGGCATCGTCCATAGTTAAAGTCGTAATTGCTGACGCACCGCATATTATGAGGCCCACCACCGCAAATAATATCAGCCATCTAACCATTGGTGCGGCTGCTACATAATGCCGCAGTTGAGACGGTCTTCGCTTTGCGCTAGAGGCGCGGCATGCTCCGCTTGGCCATGAACCTGCGAATTAGCCGCCCGGCCTGATCCCGTCAGGCCGGCCGCTCGTCCATTGGTTCATCCGGCCCCGGCGGCACTGCCGGCGCCGTTGCGAGGCAGGAACATGACCGCCTTTTCCCCGACATTGCACTTGTTGTGCGGCAAGGTCGCCGCCGGCAAATCGACGCTCGCCCGCACGCTCGCCGAGGACGGCGCGCTGCTTATCGCGCAGGATCCGTGGATGGCGCGGCTCTACCCGACCGAGCTGCGCACGATCGACGATTATCTCCGACTGTCGGCGCGGTTGCGCATGGCGATCACCCCGCATCTCGTCGATCTGCTGCGCGCCGGGCTGTCGCTGGTGCTCGACTGGCCGGCCAACACCGTGGCGAGCCGCCGCTGGATGCGCGGGGTGGCTGAAGCCGCCGGCGCCACGGCGCGGCTGCACTGGCTCGACCTGCCCGACCGGCAATGCCTGACCCGGCTCGATGCGCGCAATGTCGGCGGTGGCCACGAATTTACGGTGAGCCACGGCGAGTTCGCCGAGCTGGCCCGCTTGTTCGAGCCGCCCTGCGCCGAGGAGGGATTGCCGATCGAGCGCCATGTGCCGGGATAGCGCATCGAACGACAAATCTGAACCGTTCGTGCTGAGCTTGTCGAAGCACTGCTCTTGCTTATGGTTGAAAAGAAGAACAGCCCTTCGACACGACCGTGAGTTTCCTGACCCGGCGAATCGTTCGTGCAGCGTGATTCAACCGCGAGCGCGGCGGCGTTATGCGATCGTGCCGCCAATGCGCCCGTAGCGCGCACGGCGCGGCTCTTTCTCATGGTCGATGATGGAGCTCAGGCCGGCTGTTCCGGGCGCTGTTCCCGGCTGCTCGCTGCGCTGTTTTTTCGGCAGTTCCGCGGCTGTTACGTCGCTGTTCCGCCGCTGTTCCGGAACGACGATCACGCTGAGCCAAAGCATTGATATCATGAGAAGAATCTCGGGGCGCGCGCTGCAGTTCCGGCGCGTAAATATTTTCGCGGCGCAACGGCGCTGATATGTTGGAAAATGGCTGCCGCGAATAGCACGGATCGGCCCGGGAATTGCCGCGACCCCGCCGGGGAAGGGCGCGAGCGCATGGCGCGCCATCGGTGATGCCTGGTATCAGACCCCGAAGGTCACATTGCCCGCCGGGTCCATCGCGAAGCCGGGATTATGGGCGATCTCCCAGGCATGGCCGTCCGGGTCGGCGACATAGCCGCGAAAGCCGCCATGGTCGGGCGCGTCGGCCGGGCGGAGCAGGGTGCCGCCGGCGGCGACGAGGCGATCGATCAGCGGCGCGACCTCGCCCTGCGTGCGCACATTATGCGCGAGCGCCGCGCTGCCCGAGCCGTGACCGGGGCGCTGCATGTCCGCAGCCAGCGCATCGTGCAGCCATGTGCCGAGGATCAAGCCGTTCATCTGGTAGAAGACGATCGTCGCGTCCTCGAACACCGGCGTCCAGCCGAAACCCTCGCCATAGAAGCGCTTCGACCGCGCCAGATCGTCGATGCCGAGCGTGATGACGGCAACCGATGGCTGGCTCGCGCGCGACGTCCGCTGTTTCCGGCTTCCGTCGTGCCGGCGCGAGCGGCCGGAAGACCTTCGGCTTGCGTCATCCGACGCGCCAAACAGCGCCCGCATTCTTCCCGCCAGATCCGACTTGCTCATGACATCAACCTCCACGCCTGCAAGGACTACGTCGCCGGCTTTCACCGATCCAGCATTTCCCTTACCTTGTTGCTCAGCGCCGCCACCGCGAACGGCTTGGTGATCACTTCCATGCCGGGGTCGAGATGGCCGTTGCCGACCGCGGCATTCTCGGCATAGCCGGTGATGAACAGCACCTTGAGGTCGGGCCGCGTGGCGCGCGCGGCATCGGCGACCTGGCGCCCGTTGAGCCCGCCGGGCAGGCCGACATCGCTGATCAGCAGGTCGATCCGCGCGTCGGTTTGCAGCAGCTTGAGGCCGGTCGGGCCATCCTCGGCCTGCAGTACATGATAGCCGGCGTCCTCGAGGATCTCGACCACCAGGTCGCGGACCACCGGCTCGTCGTCGATGACCAGCACGACCTCGCCATGCCCCGGGTCGAGCCTGTTTGCCGCGGCACCGTCGACGTCGTCCGTCAGCGACCCGGCGTAGCGCGGCAAATAGAGGCACATCGTCGTGCCCTCGCCGAGCTCGGAATAGATCCGCACCTGCCCGCCCGACTGCCGCACGAAACCGTGGATCATCGACAGGCCCAGCCCCGTCCCGCGGCCGAGCGGCTTGGTCGTGAAGAACGGGTCGAACGCCTGCGCGATCACCTCGGGCGCCATGCCGGTGCCGGTGTCGGTGACGCACAGCGAGATATATTGGCCGGGCGGCAGCTCGCGTTCCCGCGCGGCGCGATCGGCGAGCCATTTGTTGGCCGTCTCGATCGTCACGCGCCCGCCATCGACCATCGCGTCGCGCGCGTTAATGCACAGGTTGAGCAGCGCGTTCTCGAGTTGCGACGGGTCGATCCGCGTCGGCCACAGCCCGCCGGCGCCGACCACCTCGACCGCGATCGCCGGCCCGAAGGTGCGGCGGATGAGATCCTCCATCCCGGCGATCAGCCGGTTGACGTCGGTTGGCTTGGGATCGAGCGTCTGGCGACGGGAGAAAGCCAGCAGCCGCTGGGTCAGCGCCGCCGCGCGTCGCGCCGCGTCCTGCGCGCCGCCGATATAGCGATCGAGCCCGGTGACGCGGCCCTTGCCGATATGCAGGTCGAGCAGCTCGAGATTGCCGCTGATCCCGGCGAGCAGGTTGTTGAAATCATGCGCGATGCCGCCGGTCAGCTGGCCGACCGCCTCCATCTTCTGGCTCTGGCGCAGCGCTTCCTGCGCCACCTGCAACTCGGCCTCGGCGGCCTTCTCTTCGGTAATGTCGCGGCCGCTGCAATAGACGATGCCGTCCTCGGGAATGCCGACCCACGAGATCCAGCGATAGCTGCCGTCCCTGCAACGATAGCGGTTGGGAAAGCGGATCGCCGGCTGGCCGATCTGGGTCAGCGCAAAGCCTTCGCGGGTGCGCTCGACCTCGTCGGGATGGAGCAGATCGAAGATCGACATGCTGGCGACCTCCTCCTCGCTCCAGCCGAGCATGGACTGCCAGGCCGGGTTGGAGGTCTCGAAATAGCCCTCGGCATTGAGCGCGCCGAGCAGGTCGGGGCTGACCTGCCAGGTCATGCCGCGCGCCTGGGTGCGTTCGATCACCTTACGCTCGAGCTCGACATTGAGCGCGCGCAGTGCCGCCTCGCCCCGCACGCGATCGGTCACGTCATGCCCTTCGGCGAAGATGCCGGTGACGGTGCCGTCCGCGTCGACGATCGGCTGGTAGACCAGATTGAGGAAACGCTGTTCCAGCGGGCTTCCCGGTTCGCGCTGCAGGTCGACCGGCATGTCGGCGCCGACATAGGGCTCGCCGGTCAGGTAAACCTGGTCGAGCAGCTCGAAAAACCCCTGGCCCTCGACCTCGGGCAGCGCCTCGCGGACGGGTAGCCCGATCAGGTCGCGGTGGCCGATCAGCTGGAGATAGGCTTCGTTCACGAACTCGAATACATGCCCGGGCTCTCGCAGCACGCACATGAAGCCCGGCGCGCGCTCGAACAGCGTGCGCAATCGGTCGCGCTCGGCGCTCAACGCCTCGGCCGCCTGCACGCGCGCAAGTGCCGCCGATACCTGCCCGGCAAGCAGGCCGAGAAAACTGGCATAGTCGGCATCGTACACGCGGTGCGGGTTGAGCCCGACGACCAGCGCGCCCAGTGGCATGTCCTCTCTCTGGCCATCCAGCCACAAGATTGCCGCCTCCTCCGGCGCCCGCTGCCACGCTCCCGATGGCAGGCCTTCGAAGATGTCGAGCGGTACCACGGCGCGCGGTGAACCAAGCGTCCACACACCGTCACCGTCCCGCTTAATGCCTTCGGGCGCCGCCGGGTGCGGTGCCGCAAAGCCGGTCCGCGCCGCGCGGTGCGCCGTGTCGCCTTCGAACAGATAGGTCAGCGTGAATGGCAGGTCATGCGCGTTGGCGGACAACGCGTCATCCACCGCCGCCATCACCGCCGCAGCCGTGTCGGCGGCGCTCAGCGCCGAAGCGAGCACCCGCAACGTGTCGAGCCGGCGCCCGGTGATGATCCGATCGGTTTCCTCGATCACCGCGCAGAGCAGCCCGCCGACGCTGCCGTCATCGTCGAAAATCGGGCTGTACGAAAAGGTGTGGTAGGTTTCCTCGGGATAGCCGTTGCGCTCGAGCAGCAGCAGCAGCGCCTGGCTCCACGTCGCCTCGCCGCGCTCGTAGACGGTGCGGATCAGCGGTTCGACGTCATCCCAGATCTCCGCCCACAACGCGTTGGTCGGGGTTGCGAGCGCCGCCGGATGCTTCTGGCCGAGCGTCGGACGATAGGCGTCGTTATAAAGGAACGCCACGTCGGGACCCCAGCCGACCCACATGTCGAAGCGACTGGTCAGCAGGATGCGCACTGCGACCTTGAGCGCCCCCGGCCAGCGCTCGACCGGGCCGAGCGATGTCGCCGCCCAGTCGTGCTCGCGCATCAGTCGCGCCATTTCGCCGGAGCCGACAAATACCTCCCGGCCGATCTGCGCTAAATTCAAGCCATGCCCCCAACTCCGTCGCCCCACCGGCATGAAGCCTGCGGAGCGGTTCATGCAACGCACGAGACGCCGTGAAGTTCAATCGGCCGGAATCGTCGCGGGGAGATACAACAAATATGGATGTATCTCCCCGCGACCGTGTGACTGCAGTTCCGGTCAGGGCCTCAAAAGGCGACCCAGGTAAACACCCGCACCGTGTTGTTGTCCGAGGCGTTGCTGCCGGCGCCGTCATAATTGTACCGCGCACCCTCGAAGCGGGTATAGGCGGTATATTGCACGCCGACACGCATGTTGAAGCGCGGACCGAACGGTGATCCGCCGTCACCACCGAACGGCGTTCCATCGAGCTGGAGCAGGATTCCCGAGCTGTCCGGGCGCGCGGTGCGGCTGTCGGGATAGAGCGACGGGTTGGCGCGACCGCCGAGATCGAACGCCCCGATCGTCGCGCCGATCTTGTCGTGCCAGTAATAGGAGGCCTCGGCGCGCAGTTCGTGGAGCGAGGCGTCGGCACAGTCGCCGGCCGGCACCGGCGCGATCGAACCGTCGGCGATGCCCAGCGCACAGGTCGCGCGCAGCGAGCGGTGCTCATGGGTGTAGCGCGCGTTGATCGACAGCGTATCCTTGCCGATCGTGCGCAACCATGACGCATCGGCACCGACATCGGCATAATCGTCGGTCAGGCCGCTCGACCGGTCGCGTCCGGGCCAGATCTTGGCCTTGAGCAGGAACGCGCCGAGCTGGAAGGTGCCGCCGCCAAGCTGATCCTCGAACGCGACCCGCGCATAGGGCGCCAGCCCGCTGATGTCGCCGGGCGAGAGCGGGTCGGCGCCGAGCCAGCGCAGCGTGCCGGCGCGCGGCGTGCTGTAGCCGCCGCCCTCAAGGTAGAATTTCGAATCGACCCAGGCATAGGCGGTGACGCCGATCACGTTCTGCGCCAGGCCGCCGGCGATCAGCGGTGCGTTCGATGGGCCCGGCGCGAGCCCCGAGCTGGTATAGGGGTAGCCCCATGCGGGCAGCGTGTTCCACACATCCTGTACCGACGGGCTGTTGTTGAGGCTGAGGCCGTAGGTCACGTCCTTGCCGCCGATCTTGCCGGTGTTGACCGCGCGGAGATCGAGATTGTCCCAGCTCCACGTTCGCCCGACCCCGTCATAGGTGCCCTGCACGAAGCCGCCGAAATGCGACCCGATGCCGCCCGCCAGGAACAGGCTCCCCTGGTCGAACGCGACATTGTTGTTGGCGGCGAAGCCGTCCGCCGGCGGCGCCGCTGGGCGCTTCTTCGTGCTGGTATAGGAAGCGATGGCCATGGCCGAGATCGGCACGCTGGCGCTGCTGCGCAGCGTATAGCCGCCAAGCTTGAAGGCGCGCCCGAACGGCGTGAGCTGCGGTCCGAAGCCGCCGACATGGCATGAATGGCATGGCTGGCCGGTCTGTTGCGCGAAGCTCGGCACGGCGCGCGCCGGCGCGCCGACCAGGGTGGCCATGCCGAGCGCGAGCAGCGTCGCGCCGCCGAGCAAGGCGATGGTTCGCCGGGCGGCAGGGCGGGTGGTGGTGTTGGTCATCGTCCGTTCCTTCTCACTTCGGCGCATAGATCGAACACCAGCCGCTCGGGCTGATCACGCCATCGACCAGCTTGCACGCCGCCGGGGCCTGCCACTGGCGACAATTGTCGCAGCGTGCGTTGCCCTTGGGCGTGTCTTGATACTTGACCGCTTTCTTGGCGATCTTGCTGCTGGCGCTGGCGCCTGTCGCAACCGTTGCGGCAATCAGCGCACCGCTCCCGGCGATGGCAAGGTGCAGCAGCGTGCGGCGTGAAAGGTCGGTGCTCATGCTCGTGCGGTCGGCGGTCATCGCGTTGCTCCTGTCGTGCTGAAGACCCCGCCGGAGAAACCGGCGGAGATGGAAAAGTGAGCGTAGAACGGCTGTCACTTCTCGTACCAAGTGCAACTCCCGGGCCGCGAGACATCCCTGCGGGATCGCGCGACGGCGCGATATTGGTAAGAACGCGTAGCAATCGCGATCGTGGGGCCACCCGGATGGTGCCTACCGGCATGTCATGTCCCGGACGCGCGAGTTCGCTTGAAATACAACCATAATGGATGGAAAATGTGATAGGAGCCATGGCGTCGTGCCGTGGAAGCGGCACAGAGTCGCCGTGGCACGCACCGTCGTCATCCGGATTGTTGCCTGCGGACGTCGCCTAGCGGGAAGATACGGGTGTCGAGTGCAATCCGGCGGTAATCATCTCTGATTAGACGGGGTCGTGCCGGGCAAGCGATCCTGGTTCTGACAGAAACTAGCAAATATGCCCGCTCGCCCGATCCGGCTGATCTCAGCCCCGGGCGGAATTTCGTTCGAGATCGGTATCGATGTGCCCATTGAGGAATTACTGGTTCTGATCGTACGCGAAGCGGCGCTGCGCGTCATGCTGATCGGGCAATTGTCGCTCGACGGCGAATTGATCGTGAGCTTCGATGGTCCGGTCGAGGATGCCGTGTTCGACCGAGCCGCGCGGGCGCCCGCGATCCTCATCACCGATGACGAAGCGCTCAGCGCATCGTTCGACAACTTCGCGGTGGGTGATCGCTGGCGTGGCCTCATCCATCTCGCCGATGGTCCTGGCCACCCGGTTCACGGCGATAAGCTCGCGCGGGTCGACCGCCACGACGCTTTCACACATGTCCGTGACACGCTCGCGACATGGCGACAGGCACGGCGCGCGTCGCACGCTGCGGGTGATGTCACACCGTCGGAATAAGACCCGCGGCAAAAGCGATCCGCAACGCCTCCGGCAGGCTGCGCACGTCGAGCTTGGTCATCAGCTTGGCGCGGTAGACCTCGACGGTGCGCGGACTGATGTCCAGTTCATAGGCGATGACCTTGTTGGCCCGCCCCTCGATCAACCCCATCAGGACGTCGCGCTCGCGTGGGGAGAGTGCCCCGATCCTCGCACGCGCCGTGGCGGAATGCCCTTGCGCGACATTCGCCTGCTCCTGGCGCGCGAAGGCACCATCGACCACATCGAGCAACGTCGTGGCATCATAGGGCTTCTCGATGAAATCGAGCGCGCCGGCCTTCATCGCCTCGACGGCCAGCGCGACATTGCCTTCGCCGGTCAGCATGATCGAGGCGAACTTGCTGTCGCCGCCTTTTCGCAGCGCGGCCAGTACGTCGAGACCATCGGTGCCGGGCATGTGAAAATCGAGCAGCACCACGCCGGGGTCCAGATTCGGCGCGTCGGCCAGGAACTGGTCGCCGGTGCGAAAGCTGCGCACGATCATGTCGCCACGCAACGACAGCAGGGCGTGGAGCGAAGCGCGAACGGCGTCGTCATCATCGACGAGATGGATGCTGCGGGTCATTCTTCGACCTCCTCGAACAGGGGTAGAGTAAACCGGAAAGTGGCGCCGCCGTGCGGACGGCTTTCGGCGATGAGCGTGCCGCCATGCGCTTCGACGATGCGCCGCGAAATCGACAGGCCGATGCCCATCGCGCTACCCGACTTGCTCGTCGCGAAGCGTGCATGGATCTGTTCGCTGACGCTGTCGGGGAGGCCGGGGCCGGTGTCGCTCACCGCGATCTCGACCATGCCGTCGCTGGCGGCGCGCGACGTGATGGCGATCTCGCGTGTCTTGCTTGGCTGGCTGCGCAGCGCGTCGACGGCATTGCGCACCAGGTTGACCACTACCTGCTGGATCTGGATGCGATCTGCGAGAATTAGGTCGACGCCGGGGTCGAGCGCATAGACCAGATCGAGATCGAATTGCGTCGCGCCGAACAGCACGAGGCTGACCGCTTCGCGCACGACATTGTCGAGCGATTCGGCGTGCATCTCGAACTCGCGCTTCTGCAGGAAATCGCGCAGCCGGCGGATGATCTCGCCGGAGCGAAGCGTCTGTTGCTCACCCATGCGCAGCAGATCGGCGATTCGCGCGACGTCGCCGCCCTGCGCGATCAGGATTCGCGCCGTGGCGAGAAAATTGACCGTCGCGCTGAGCGGCTGGTTAAGTTCGTGCGCCAGATCGGCGGCGAGTTCGCTCATCGCACTCTGTCGCGAAACGTGCGCGAGTTCTGCGCTGAGTTCGGCGAGCCGGTGTTCGCCAGCCAGCCGTTCGGCGATGTCGTGGCAGAACATGGTAGTGAGATGGCCGGACGGCGTATAGGCATGCCCGTAACCGATCTCGATCGTCGAGCGCCGGCCGTCGCGCGCCACCGCCGAGGCCGCCACCGCAGGATGAGTCCCGGCGCGTTCCGCGACCACCTGGTCGCGGTTGATCGCCGCGAGGACGCGAGCCTGGTCTTGCGCTGCGATCAGCGGCAGTACCGACTGGCCGATTATCTCGTCGGCGGTAAATCCCCACAAGCGTTCGGCCATGGGGTTGAATTCGACGATGGTGCCGGCGCTGTCGACGAGGATGATCGCGCACGGCGCGGCATCGAGCACCGAGCGGAGCTGCGCCTTGCCCATCTGGAGCGCGGCGTCGCGCTCGACGCGGTCGGTGACATCGACGCTCGCCCGGACGGCGTGATCGATCTTGCCATCGACATCGTAGAAGAAGCTTGTCACCCCTTCGACCCAGCGCTGCCCGCCGTCGGCGCCGCGCATGCGGTAGCGGAACGGCATTCGCGCGGCCTGTTGCGCGGTAGCCTCGGCGATGTCGGCCGACATCTTGCTGAAATCTTCCGGATCGATCCGCGCCTGCCACTCGGCGTAGGTCAACACGCTGCCGACATGATGGCCCAGCCTGGTCTCATTTTCATCGGACCATTCGACCCGGTAGTCCCGCGTTTGCTCGGAACCGCCGGACCATTGGTCTGGCCCGCTGGCGATATCCCAGTGCGCCACGACGATACCATGCGCCGCCATCGCCGCCGACAGCCGCGCCTCGCTCTCGCGCAAGGCATCTTCCATGCGGACGCGATCCGAAATGTCGAGCATGGCGAGCGCGACGCGGCGTTCGTCGCCGACGCTTGCCAGTACCGAGCGCCGCTCGATCACGTCGATCGTGGTGCCGTCCTTGCGTTGCTCGGTCAGTTCACGCTCGCTCCCGGCGAACTCGAACGGCGTAGGTGCCGTGCCCTTGCGTAGCCGCGACTTGAGAAGCTGATATTTGTCGCGACCGATTGCCTCCGCCGCGCTCCAGCCGTAAAGTGTCTCGCAACCGCGCGACCAGTGTGTGATCACCCCGTCGCAGAGCGTCAGCGCGATCGATGTCGTGTCGAGGGCGGCGTGTAGCTCGGCCGGCGCGAGCCGCGACGTTGCCGTGCCGCGACCCGCGAGCCAGCCGCTCATAGCGAGCAATGCGGCACCCGAAAGAGGCGCGATCGGCGCAAATATTCCCCGGCCGGCAGCATCGAATGCCAGCACCGCGAAACCGCCCGCAGCTGACAATGCGACAAGACCCGGCAGGAAGATGCGGCTACGTTGCGTTGTAATTGCCTTGATTACGCTGTCACTCGATAAGCTACGGTAACGCCTGAACGATATCATTTCCGATCCTGTGCTTGCCCGAGGCGGGTGTCAACCGCAAGCCAGGGAAGCATCATCCTTTCGTACTACGCACTGGAAACTGACATTTGTTGGTACGGAACTGATCGTCCCGCTGAATTGCCACTCTCTGGCGGGCTGAGTAAATTTCTCCGACGTTACCATATATATACGCGGTCTCTTGCGGGTGTGCGACGAAACAAGATGACGAAGACGGTCGCGCATCATCAGCAGCGTCACGAAGCTTGATACCAGCACGCAGTCGATGGCCGCCGACAGGGCAGTGCGAATGCGCCATAGCGCCGTACGACCCCGCCACAGGATTGCGCGAACGCGGCGCAACGGTGCCGGCCGGTTCCAGCTGAACATCGCGTCCGGATCGACGTCGTTCCATGCGACGCGAAAGGTCGGCGGCACAACGGTCCAGTTACTGGAGGCTGGCTGGTTCGAGCGCACCATGTCGCAGCGGCAGCGGCGGCAGCGGCTGAACTGGAAGCCGCGGTTGGCCACGGCGTGCGGCGCAGCGCGGTGGCCGAGCAGGTGACACGCAAACTTCATGATCGGCTCCGTCATTGAGGATCGGGTTGAGGTGGAGGTTGGCGAGCCTCACAAGGTCGTCGCTGCCCCATTCGAGCAGATAGGCGAGGTCCCAGATTTCGAACTGCGCGCCGGTCGCGACGAGCAGCGCGCGATCCCTGATCTTCAGGCGCGCCCGTGCCACCGCCGGCAGCAACATCTGGCCGTTCGGCTGCACATCGACCTGTGCCGCGAAGGCGAGCAGGCGGCGGCGTCCCGCGTCGCGCGCCAACGCACCAAGCGCCGCATGCTCCGCCGCTTCCTCGGCGCGGCGGTAGACCTGGTTGATATGGGCGCGATCGAACAGCCGCAGGCAGCCCGCTTCCTCATCCATGTCGACGTACAGGCGAATGTCGGGGGTCGCCGAGCGAACCCGCGCGGTTTTGCGGAACGGCGTCGGCAGCATCAGGTCGCCCCGGCGGGAAACCTTGCAGATCGCACTGCCGATGAAGAGTTCGTCCATGCTCTCGGTCTCCGGAATATCGTCCCGGCAACATGGTTAGCGCCGGCGAGCCGAATCATCACATTTCGTGAATCTACGATACCGTACGACTACCTATCCCTTTTGACCGTACTTCGGCCCGTCTATGCGAGCATCGCGATATCATCGGTGTAACGAGTTCTTTGGCGCGCCATGGTGACGCGGCGATATTTTGAAGAGTACTGGAGAATACTGCGCGATACTGTGAAAATACGGCATGGTGGATATCATTAATGAATCTAGCCTTGTGCGAACGGCCGAGTCGGGCCGTGCGAGCGAGGACAATCTGGCATGGCGCATGCGACGGATGAGGATGGCGGCGTGACGATCATCGGTGTCGGCGGCGCGGGTGGCAATGCCGTGGCCGAACTGTTCTGGCGCCGCCGGCACGGGCTGCGGCTGCTGTGCGCCAATACCGACATGCAGGCGCTCGGCGCCGTCGATGCGCGGCATCGCGTGCAGCTCGGCTGCGCGTTGACCGGCGGGCTTGGGGCCGGCGCCGACCCCGATATCGGCCGCCGTGCCGCCGAGGAGGCGATGCCCGAGATCGTCGCTGCGCTTGCCGGCACGCGGCTGTGCATCGTCGCCACCGGGCTCGGCGGCGGTACCGGGACGGGTGCCGCCCCGGTCATCGCCCGCGCCGCGCGCGCGATCGGCGCGGTGACGATCGGCATCGCGATCAAGCCGTTCCGCTTCGAGGGCGTGCGCCGCGCGCGAGTCGCCGATGCCGGCGCCATCGCGCTGGCGGACGCGACCGACGCGCTGGTGACGGTGTGCAACGAACATCTTTTCCGCATCGCGTCGCAAGAGATGACGATGCGCGCAGCGCTGACGGCATCGAACGCGATCGTCAGCGAAAGCGCGGCGTGCTTCGTGCGGCTTGCCTCCGGCACCGCGCTCAAGCGAGTCGGGACGGCCGACCTCTGCGCCATGCTGGCGGAAGGCGGCAGGACCGTGATCGGCCATGGCGAGCGCCGCAGCGGCGCGGACCGTGCGCTGCACGCCGCGCAATCGGCGCTGCGCAGCCCGTTGATCGAGTCGGTGCTGGGCAGCGCGCAACGCCTGATCGTCAGCGTAAGCGGCGGTGACGATCTCGGGCTGTTCGAGGTCGAGCAGGCGATTTCGTGGCTGCGCGACCATGTCGAACCGGGCGCGGAGATCGTCTGGGGTGCGACGACCGATGCCACGCTCAACGGCTGTGTCCGGATCGGCATCGCCGCGACGCGCCTGGTCGTACCGACGCGTGCCCCAGCCAAGGCGGTTTCGCCCGCCGCGCGACCGCGAGCCTTTGCCGGTCCGGTTCCGGCCCCACTGCCGGTTGAGAGCGTCGCGGCGATGGCGCGACGGGCGCCGCCGACCGCACCGGTGAGGATTTTGGAGGCCCGGCGTGCCGCCGATGCGCCGCCGATCGTCGTGCACGACTTGGCGCACATCGTTCCAGCCGACCGGCCTTCGCTGTGGGCGGGCGAGATGCTGATCCTCGACGGCAGCTTTCGCCTCCCCGATCGCACGCTGGCACCCTCTCCGTCGATGCGCCCGTTCGAGTGGCTGCGTGGTGCGATCGGCGAGGGCGCGCGCGGGCTGCGTCGCGGCGGCGCCGCCCGGGCGGCGGCGTGATACTGGCGAGCGCGTCCCATCGCCGCAGAAACCATTCGTTAGCAAATTTGCCGCAACATGGTGACGTGAAGGCCCTGCTCATCTCGATCGCCGTGCTGCTCAGCGTCGATGCCGCGTTCAACCATGGCGGCGTGACGAAGCGCGTCGTGCACGCGGTCGGGCAATCCTTCTCGGCGACCGACAGCAGCTTCACGGATTCGATCTTCTCGAAATAGCGCGGCTGCCTCGCCGCACATGCCGCGATCACGCGGTTTGTAGCCGTCACCCGCAGGGTGACCAAAGGTTGATCGCGACGATGGTTTTTTTGCCGCTTGCCTTGTGCCCGGTGGTGATTCCTTAACCTCGTTGGGTTAGTTTCCACGGCCATGTTCGAATGGACGCCCGAGACATTCCGTGCCGCGCAGGCGCAGGCGCAGGAAGCGCGCTGTGCCGCCGAGGGCCAGGAGCAGGAGGCTCGTCGCGCCGCGCGCAAGCCGGTGGCGATTCGCGCGCAATTGCGCCCGCCGGGTAGCGACCGGCTCGCGGTCGAGGTCAAGGATCTGTCGGAAACCGGCTTCCAGATCGAAACCGTCTATCGCCTCACGGTCGGCTCGACCGTGTGGCTGGCGATTCCAAGCCTGGCGGCACTCGAGGCGGTTGTCGCGTGGCACCGCGATCGCCATTATGGCTGTCGCTTTCATCGTCCGCTCTACCCGGCAGTGTTCGATCATATCGTCAGTCTCGCCGGGCGATAAATTCAGGCGCCGTTACGGACCCGATATCCTCGCGCAGGCGTTAGCCCTCCCATCGATACGACAAGGAGAGCGAGCATGAAACTGACCACCATCGCCATGGCATTGGCATTCGTCGCCGGCATCGCAGGGCTGAGTAGCGCTGCGTCCGCGCAAGACCGCGGCCCACCCCCGACCGGGCAGCGCATGCATCATGACGGCTCGATGAATCCGGGGCAGATGCAGACCGAACAAATGCGCCACGACGACATGCGCCGCAATGTCCATGTCCGCCGCGACGTGCGCCATTACGAGCGTCACGATCGTCGCAACTGGGGCCACAAGCGCCATTGCCGCACCGTATGGCGTCATCACCACCGCATCAGGCAGTGCTGGTAGGATGACGACGCGGCGGCCGGTCTCCCGGCCGCCGCGGCATTCAATTGTTGAGGTCGATATAAAGTCGCGCGGCGATCAACAGCATGGCGGCGACGGCCGCGAGACTGATAAGCAATCCCCAGAAAAAGCCGGCGCCGCGCGGGTCGCCCATTCGATTTTCCAGCGACATCTCACCAAATTCCCCTAACGCACCCGACGGATCGGATGACGCTGATTGCGTTGTAACCCGTTGCCACGTTGCAGGAAAGCGGCGATCGATGCGTCGGCGTCGGTCACCGTGGTGTGGGGCGCCTCAGCGGCAGATGCGCACCATCACGCGCTGACCCGAATAACCGTCCCAGCGGCTCTCGACATAGCAACGTCCGCGGCCACGATCGTCATCATAGCCATAGCCATAGCCATAGCCGTTGCCGCGATAGCCGCGCTCGTCGCGATAGCCGCGCTCGTCGCGATAGGGCCCATCGCGATATTGCTCGCTGCGATAGCCGTTGACGTCGTCATAATAGCCGTCGCTGCCATTATAGCGCGCCGCGTCGCGGTCATCGCGGCGATGGTTCGCGCTCGATATGATCGCGGCGCCGATCGCCAGTCCGGCGATGCCGGCGATGATCGCGGTACCGCTGCCGTCATGGTCGCGGTGGCCGCCATAACGCTGTGCCTCGGCCGGCGCGGCGACGGTCAGCGCGGAGGCGCCGAGCGCGAGCGCCAGGGTCGCCTTGGTGAAAATGCTCGTCATGGTCTGCTCCTCCTCGCCGGCGCGCTCGGCGCCGGGTTGGCGCGCACTCGTTCCAGCACGACAGGAGGAATAGGACGCTCCGGCTGTATGGTAGCGGAACGGACCTTGCAGTATCCGTTCATCGCACGGCTGCAACCTGTGCGGGGGAAGGCGCCGGCAAAACCAGGCCGACAGGATGCTGTCCGGCGCCGGCCTGGTTCTACGCCGTCCAAAGGCGTGAAGCCCGGAGTCGGTTGGCGTGGATGAGACGCATGGAGCGGATATTGGTTCCCGCGGGCGACCGGTATGCTGCTCGCGGTGCCTCCGTATTATTCCTGAAGCGTAACGGCTCCCGGGACGCCCTAGTGGCGCTGCACCGGCAGATCGGATTTGGTTTCGAATCCGCTGTCAATGTGCGCGGGGGCCCCCCTCCCGAGCCAGTCGCCCGGGCGGCCGCCCCCCGACCGCCCGGGCAACTACGCGCATTTTTTGCGCACTGTGGTGCGCCGCGATATGCCGCATTCCCTTCGTCAGTTCTGGTGATCTTGGCTTTTCAACGCGCGATCGCCGTGCCAGGTTTACACCATGTTGTGGGCACTCCTCCTCGCCGCTGCGGTTACCGCACCCGCTGAACCGACCGCGCTTGCGCCGACCGGGAAATGGACGGTCGAATATGCCGATACGATGTGCGTGCTGGCGCGCGACTATGGCAGCGGCGCCGACAAGGTCACGCTGGCGCTACGCCCGATGCCGATGGGCACGGAGACCCAGGTCGCGCTGTTCACCCAAGGCAGAGGTGCGCTGGTGCCGGAGGGCAAGGCCGAAATCACCCTGATGCCGGACGGACAGCCGACAACGGGGACCTATCAGCGCTTTGCGCCGCCAACGCAGGCAGTGCGTGTTGCAACGATGTACTTCGACGGTGCCGCGCTCGACGGCCTCGACAAGACGGCGACGATCGCCCTGCGGCTCGGCAAGGAAACCCATTTTCTTGCGGTGCCCGGCATCGCCGGCGCGATGAAGGCGCTCACCGTGTGTCAGGCCGATCTGCTCAAGGGCTGGGGAATCGAGATGAGCGAACGCGCGAACCTCGCCAAGCCGGCAAGCGGCAATCCTGCCCGCTTTTTCGGCCCGTCAGCCTACCCGCAGGATGCGGTGAGTGCCCGACAGCAGGGCAGGGTCGTCTCGGTTCTGTCGATCGGGCCGACGGGCAAGGTGGAAAAGTGCACGATCGTCGCGACGAGCAAGAGTCCGTCGCTCGACGCGGCGACCTGCGAAATCTTGCGCGGGCAGGGGCATTTCTCGCCCGCGATCGATCTGGCGGGGCAGCCGGTCGCCGCGCATCTGATCGTGCCGGTGCGCTGGGTCCTGCCGGATTCGTGATGGGCTCGCGCGGCCAGATCCCGGTGTGACCTTCGGCCTGCGCCTCGTCGCCAAGGCGCTGCTCCTGCTGACCAGCGTCGCGATGTACGGCGCGCTCAATGCGCTGCACACGCGCGGCGAAGTGCTGACCAGCATCCTTCTCGCCGCGTTGCTCACCTTCGTCGCGATCCTGTGCCACGAACTGGCGCATGCCGCCGCGGCGCATTTCGTCGGCGCGCGGATTCGCGCGATCGTCGCGCTGCCGTTCCGCCTGCGCCTGCACCCGCTGCGCCTCGACCTGATCGGGCGCGGCGGTCGGGGCGATCTTGGCGGCTATGTCAGCTATACGCTCGACCGCATCGACGCACGCCGCAAGCACGCGATCATCGCCGCCGCCGGACCGCTCGCCAATCTGGTGCTGGCGCTGCTGGCAGCGACGATGGCGCCCTATCTCGACCATCCGGCGGCGGCGCCCGTCATCCACGGCCTGCGCGGCGGCGAGATCCTCGACGACACGCAACTTACGGCGCTGCAAGCCGCCATCGCCGCAGACCGGCGGTCGCCCTGGCCGATCCTGCTATTCGCCTTTGCCCTACTGTCGGGCGGTCTCGGCCTGGCCAACCTGATCCCCTATGACGGCAGCGACGGCGACCATATCCTCAATCTGTGGCGGCGGCGCGCGCGTCCGCGCTGACCCCGGAGCCCCGTTCCCGATCCGGCATCGTCACGCCTCCACCGCTACGTAACATAGGGGAGACGTATCACTACGAGTCGTATCATTACGGAGAATCTTTCCGCCCTGCTCGCCCCTAAAGCCTGCGTACCGACCGAGACGACCCGGGTCGCTTCCGGTGGCACAAGCAAGAACGGCAGGCCGGGCGGATGACGCGTCATCCGCCCGGTCGTGCCAGCGCTGGGCGTGCCGGCGCTTCGGCAGGATCCGCCCCCTTATCATGCACCGGCACATCATCGGCGGCGCGAAATGGGCCTATCGCAAGGCGGAGACCAAATCCTTCACCCGCGCGGGCTGGATATTGATGGCGATCGCCGCGATTGCCGGGGCGGCGGGCTATTACCGGTTTGACCGACAATTTACTGCGGTCGACGTCCGAACTCGCTATTACATGCGATGGGCATGTTAAGGCCGTCGAAGTGCCGGGCGGCATCGATATTCTTTGTGCCGAGTGCTATCGTTTGAGAGAAATGGACGCCTTACGCGCTGATCGAAGAACAGTTCTTCGAGGCTGACGAGCGGCAGCGATCAACCAATGGCCACCTTGGCGGCTACCCACTCACCGCCGTCGTCCACCCCAGTCCCGGCAGCGTGATGGAGCGCCGCCCGGACAGGTCGGTGCGCGTGACGAGGATGTCGCGCGCCTCCATGTAACCCACCACGCGTCGCGCACGGCCGAGCGAGCTGGTGCCATAGGTCCGCGCGATTGCTTCGTCGTCGGGGCAGGGCTGCCCCTCGCGCGCGGCGCGCGCGATCAGCAGGAACACGCCGAGCAGGTCGTCGGGCAGCCCTTGCGCCGCGGCCAGCGCCGGCGCCCATTCCGCGTCGAGCCCGTCGAAGATCCCGGCGCGCGCCGCTGCCAGCCGCCGCGCAAAGCCCGAATTGTCGAGCGGCGGGCGCTTCACCCCGGCCATGCGGCAGCGCACCTGGAAATCCTGGAACAGCACCGCCGCGGCGCGCGTCGCGCTGTCGCTGTCGGCGACGATGTCGCGCAGCACGTCGGCAATCTTGGCGTCGAGTTCGGCCGGGTCGGTTTCCACCTCCTCGCCCTCGGCCACCGGCGTCGCGGCGAGATCGCGCAGCAATTGCGCGGCCGGTGGCGGGCGGTGGACTGGGGCGGGCGGCGGCGGCAACGGCTCCTCGAGGCCGGCGAGCAGGAACTGCCGCATGTCGCCGGCCGGCGCGTCGGGCAGCGGGACGAGCGTCGGGCTCGAACTGCGCGCCGACGTCTCGACGGGGCCGATCCGCACCGTGATCGGCCGCCGCGCGATCGCCGGGCCGAGCCCGAGAAAGGTGCCGCGCTGCAGGTCGCGGATCTGCTCGGCCTGGCGCCGCTCCATGCCGAGCAGGTCGGCGGCGCGCGCCATGTCGATGTCGAGAAAGGTACGGCCCATCAGGAAGTTGCTCGCCTCGGCGGCGACATTCTTGCTTAGCTTGGCGAGCCGCTGCGTCGCGATGATCCCGGCGAGGCCGCGCTTGCGCCCGCGCGACATCAAATTGGTCATCGCGCCCAATGAGGCGCGCCGCACTTCCTCGCTGATTTCCGCGCCGGCGGCGGGCGCGAAGATCTGCGCCTCGTCGACCACCACCAGCGCCGGGAACCAGTGCTCGCGCGGCGCATCGAACAGGCCCGACAGGAACGAGGCGGCGCAGCGCATCTGCCCCTCCATCTCGAGTCCCTCGAGGCTCAGCACCACCGAGGTGCGATGCTCGCGGCAGCGCGCGGCGAAACGCGCTATCTCGCCCGCGGCATAATCGACCGCCTCGATCGCGACATGGCCATGCGGCCCGGCCAGCGTGACGAAATCGCCCTCCGGATCGATGATGATCTGTTGTACCTGCGCGGCGCTGCGTTCGAGCAGCCGGCGCAGCAGATGCGACTTGCCCGATCCCGAATTGCCCTGGACGAGCAATCGCGTGGCAAGCAGCTCCTCCAGATCGACGCACACCGCCTTGCCGGCGCCGTCGACACCCATATCCACCTGAAACGTCATATCGACCCCGCATGCGCGATGCGGGTGGGGTGGGGCAAGGGCGGAGTGACCTTTGCTCCGGTCAGGCCAGCGCAATCGCCGCGCGGTGGTTGATCGGCCGGCCGTCGCCAGGCTTCACGCTGCTGACCGGCGATAGGTAAAGTCGAACGACGGGGACCAGCTTTTGCCGTTGTCGGGCGAGGATTCGCCGAATTGCCTAACCGATCCGTCGGGGTTTCGGCTGTATGTCATCCGCGTGAGCGGGCCGGTGGCATCGGTCGGTTTATTCGCCCAAACCCCCTCAATGACCATCGCGGTGCCGTTCCAGCCGCCGGTGAACAGCACGCGCGCATTGCTCGAATCGATCCAGAACTGTTCCCACTTCCTGGTTGCCGGGACATAGGTCGACAGGCTGCCGCCGCCGGTGCCGCCGAGCGGCATCCAGTTTTCACGGATGCCGCAGCCATCATAGACGCGCTCGATCAGGCTGTGCGCGACGAGTTTGCCCGCCCGGTTGTAGACGTCCCACTGGCCGATCCAGAAATCGAAGCTGCGAAATTCGGGCGCGGCGCAGGCATGCGCGGGCGCGGCGGGCGGTGCGGCAGGGGGTGCGCTTTGGGCGAATCCCGGCGCGGCGATAATCAGAGCGGACATCATCACAGTGGAGCGCAGCATCGACATCCTCCTATGGACTCAAGTGTGTTGTTATAGTAACACTCTTACGGTCGGTCGGTGTTAGCTCACATTGAAAAGGCTGGCCGACCGCTGTGTCGTTCCACCATGCGGCACAGCGCGAATCGTCGCACCGACCTACACCTTGCTGGAGGAAATCGCATGCTGCGCACCATCATCATCGTTCTGCTCGCGCTTTGGGTGCTCGGCTTCGCGATCAAGGTCGGTGGCTTTCTCATTCACCTCTTGCTGGTTGCCGCCGCGATCGTTCTCGTCGTGCGCCTTGTCCAGGGCCGCCGGCTGGTCTAGCCCGTTCGGTGGTGGCGGAAGTGCGCAACAAGTGTCGCTGCCGGAACAACCTGCCGTCTGGCGCGTCCTTAGCCTTGCGGCGTACCTTGGGGCCTTGTGAGGCACGCGTTCGCGGAGGAGAATATCATGCTCTGGACTATCGTCGTCGTTCTGCTGGTGCTGTGGGCACTCGGTTTCGCCATTCATATTGGCGGTGGGCTCATCCACCTGTTGCTGGTGGTCGCGCTGATCGTCGTCGTCGTGCGCCTGATCCAGGGCCGCCGCGTCGTCTAGCTCGAATATCGGCGGCGGAGTTCGTCCGCCGCCGATGCTTTCATCTTGCCGGCACGCCCGCGATCGGCGTCAGATCATAGACGTCGAGCGTGTCCGGCGCGGCGCCCGCAATGACGAGGCGCCAGCGGAAATTGCCGACTCGCTCAATCACCCCTGCGAGATTGCGCGTTGGGTCGCTGCCATAGGCCAGCCCGTCGCCGGCCGCGCGGTGCTGGCGCGCGCCGAGAAAGACATAGCGCGTCGTCACGTCGTCGGGGAAGAACCAGCCGCTCGGCGCGTCGCTGCCCGGCTTGCTGAAACTCAACGGGCTGCCGGCATCGCCGCCGACAAAGCATGCCGCTGCCGGGTAGCTGCGCAGTCCGGCGCGGCCCGCCGCCGAGCCGATCCGCACCAGCCGGCAACGATAGGGGCCGGGCGAAGGCGCGGGGTGGTCGAGCGCGGGGCCGGCGAGCAGGACGCCCTCCGCGGCGATCGCCCGCGCTGCGCGCACACCGGCGCGGTCACGCGCGGCCTTCCAGCGCGCCGCCATTGCGTCGATCGCCGCGGCATCGGCAACATTGGCCGTCCCGCGCCACGTGCTGGTCGATTGTTCGACGATCCCCATCGGGCGTGGTCGGTGCTGTGTCGCGGCACAGCCGGACAGCACGCCGCCCAAGGCGAGGGCGAGAGCTAGGCGGTACATGGCGTTTCTTCCGATTCCCGGAGTTACCGAATGGTTAACGTCCCAATCGTTAACAAATGGTAAAGATTGAGCCCGCCGAAGGCCGCCGCGAACTACGGAGTTTCCCTCATGGCGTGCGCGCGCGGCGCGGCGCAGATTCGCCATGTCCGGTCGTCTTGCCGGCATTGGGGAGTCATCGTCATGGTCAACGAACACCGCCTGGACCGTGCCGTGCGCGTCGTCGTCGGCCTGCTGCTGTTGTCGCTGGTGTTCTTCGGACCGCACACCCCGTGGGGCCTGATCGGCATCGTCCCGCTGGCCACCGGCCTGTCGGGCTATTGCCCCGCTTATCATCTGTTCGGTTTCCGTACCCGCCGCTGACGCTGTTGCGGGTGCGGCATCACGCGATCGTCGTCACCCACTGCGCGCGCCGTTCGCGACGCCTGCCGGGTCGCCCCGCCACGACATGATGTCGCGCGATTGTATCGCCGCAGGGACAGCTTATCGTCGCAGTGCCTGACAACCGGGAGAAGCCGTGGTGACGATCCTGATGCTCCTTGTGACCTTCGCCCTGCTGGTCGCGCCCGCCACGCCGGTCGGCCGCTTCCTTCATCGCCATCTCGTTGTCGCCGCGGCGGCGCGGCTCAACCGGGTAGCCCCGGGGCACATCCCGCTTGCATTGGCGCTGTGCGGCGTCGTCGCTTTCGTCGTATGGCTCATGCAGGGCGACGGCCTCGCGTTGCTCGGCATGGCCGCGCCCGAGGCGAGCAGCTGGCTCATCACCTTTGAAGCAAGCAGCTATCTTGACGTGCTGGCGGCGGTGGTGTCCGTCGCCGCGACCGTCCGCGTGCGGAGCATCGCCAGCCGGTGGCGTGCATCGGTTCGCCGCCCGGCCTGCCGCGCCGCCGGCACGCGCCGCGGGCGTCGTCCCCGGCGGCTGGCTCGGCCGGTTGCCGGCAACGACGACGAGAACCAGCGCCGCGCCGCGGCTTGATCCCCGCAGCCGCGACACCCCCATCCGGACCTGCTACACCCGCCGCGTGCACCGGGGACAGGGTGCGGGGGGAAGCATGCCATGACACATTTCACCGCGCCGCTCCTGTCGGCGATCGTCACCATCCTGGCGGTGATGTTTTATTTCTACGCCGCCGCTCGCGTCGGCACCTATCGTTCGCGGTTCAATGTCGCGGCGCCCGCCACGGTCGGCCATCCGTCCTTCGAGCGCGCCTTTCGCGTCCAGATGAACACGCTCGAGCAACTGGCGGCGTTCCTGCCGCTGCTGTGGCTCACCGCGCTGTTCCCGATGCCGGGGATCTGGATCGCGCCGCTGGTCGGCCTCGCCTGGGTCGTTGGCCGCATCCTCTATCTGCGCGGCTACATGCGCGACCCGAAGTCGCGCGGCACCGGCGCGATGATCAGCGGCCTCGCGACTGTCGCGCTGCTGGCGCTGGCGATCGGCGGCGTGATCCGCGCGGCGCTCGGCTGGGCCTGAGCCCTGCGCGGCGGCGCCCCGGATCGCTTTAGCGATGCGTGGCGGTCGCCTCCGCTCTCCCGCATCGTCGGCGGCGAAGCGATCAGCGCTTGCGTGGTGGCGGTTTCGGCGGCGCGACCGGTTCGATCGTCAGCCGCAGCATCAGCGCGGTGAGGTGGTCGTCGAGCGGTTCGTCGGGATCGGGAAAGCTGGCTTGCAGCATGTCTCCGACGATCGTCACCTTCTCGGCGTCGGGTGGCGGCGGTGCCGGTGGTGTCGCACCCTCATGCGCGACGGGTGTCGCCCGCGCACGTCGGCGTCGCGCCGTTGCGGCGATCCAGTCGGTGACGCCGTGCAGCCTCACGCGCATTCCGCGCGCGCCGGCCCGCGGCGCGCAGCGCGTGCGAACATCCCCGTTTCCTTCCCGTCTGTTACATCGTCAACGCGCGAACCTTGCCGGCGGTTGCGCCGCGGCGCTTTCGGCAATTGCCGGACCGGCTGGTCCATGCCAGTCTTGGTGTCGGTCGTCTTTCAGCGATCGGAAAAAGGGGTGGCGAGGATGCGGCATAGGGTAAAGATGATGCTTGGCATCATGGCGCTGGCCGGCTGCTCGATCGGCGACGATGTGCCCGTGGCGAACAAGGCGATCGATCGTTTCCACGCTGCGCTCAACGCCGGCCAGTTCGAGCCGATCTATGCCGGCGCGGCAAAAGACATGAAGGATACCACGCCGCAGTCGCGCCTTGTCGCCCTGCTCGCGGCAGTCCATCGCAAGCTTGGGACCTTCAAATCGGGCAAGTCGATGGGTTGGAACGACAACGTCAATCCTGCCGGCCACTTCGTCACGATCAGTTACGAAGCGACCTATGAGCACGGGCCGGCGGCGGAAAATTTCGTCTACCGCATCGACGGTGGGCACGCCGCGCTGGCCGGTTACCACGTCAATGCCGATGCGTTGATCCTCGGCTGACGAGCGCCCTCGCGTTGCTGCGCGCTATAGTGCAGATGCCATTTGGGTCGCGTGTGCCGGCGTGCTAGCAAAGTCTCCGTGTCGTTGTTCTGGTGGATCGAACGCGACGCGAAGCAGCCGGGTATGGATTTTCATTCCGTGAGTCTCCGGCTGGGAAGGCTCTTGCTATGGCATCATCCACAACGCTGCCGCCTGCCGCGTCACCCGACCTGGGGACTGCCCTGATCCAGGCGGCGCGAACGCCGCTACTGGTGCTCGACGGCGATATGCGCATCGCGGCGGCAAGCTTGTCCTTTTGCCGCTCTTTCGACCTCGCACCCGATCAGATTGTCGGTGCCTGCCTGTTCGCGCTCGACGAGGGCGCATGGGATCTCGTGCCGTTGCACGGCCTGCTGGACACCGCGCTCGCCGGCGATGACGGCGACGACGTTGCGCTCGATCTCGTCCGCCCAGGGCACGACGCGTGCCGGCTGATAGCGCATGCCCAGCAGCTCGATGTGCTGCCGCCGGTGCGGCTCATGCTGCAACTCACCGACATCACCGCGACGCGCGACGCGCAGCACCGGCTCGAGGCGCTGGTGCGCGAAAAGGAGGTGTTGCACCAGGAATTGCAGCACCGTGTCGCCAACAGCCTGCAGATCATCGCCAGCATCCTGATGCAGAGCGCGCGGCGCGTCTCTACCGACGAAAGCCGTACGCATCTCGTCGAAGCGCATCACCGTGTCATCGCCATCGCTGCGCTGCAGCGCCAGCTCGCGACCAGCGCCAAGCACGAGGTTGCGATGGTGCCCTATTTGCGCGATCTGTGCGCGAGCATCGCTGCGGCAATGATCTACGATGCCGAACAATTGTCCATCAGCGCGAGCGGCGACGGCAGTGTGATCGGCGCCGACCGGTCTATCAGTATCGGCCTGATCGTCACCGAACTGACGATCAACGCGATCAAGCACGCCTTTCCCGGCGATAACCCGTCGGGTACGATCGAGGTCGATTATCGCGCCAGCGGCGCCGACTGGGTGCTGACCGTCACCGACGACGGGATCGGTATGCCGCCTGCATCGAGGGTCAAGCCAGGCCTCGGCACCAGCATCGTCAGCGCGCTGGCCGACAAGCTTGGCGCACATGTCGCGGTGACTTCGGTCAATTCCGGCACCCGCGTGACGGTGACGCACCCCTGATAACGGCGAAAAGGCCCAGGCACGATGTACTGTATTGCGACAGCCACCGCACCCGGACCTTCCCACTCCCGACAGACCGGCCACGCGGGGGGGCATACCGGTCTCGTCGGTTAGTTCGCCCGGCGCGCAACGCTCGCGTCGAGGCCAGCCGACACGCGGTCGAGTCCGGCGCGGATCGTTGCCGTGTCGCGCCGCGACAGGTTGCCGCGAGCATGGCGCATGTTGCGCTCCTGCCGATCGATCGACTGCAGGTCGCCAAGCAGGCGCCGGCTGTCCCGTCGCCCAATCGAACCGTCGTCGGTGGCATGGCGGATACTGCGATCGAGCCAGCCGATCTGGCCGCGGACGTCACCCGGGCGGTCACCGCGCAGCGTATCGTCGCGGTGGTCCTGGCCGCGCATGTCTTCGTTTGGCGTCGCGCTGCCGTTGGTCGACATCCAGCGGCCATTGCCGTCGTAGAAGCCACTGGTCGTGCCGGCGTGCCAACGGCCGCGCGCGTCATAATAGCCCGGCGCGCCGGCGTTGCTCCAATTGCCATTGGCCTGCTGGCGACTTGGCGCGCTACCGCTGATCCATGCGCCGTTGCGCGCATATTGACCCGACACCCGCCCCGCGACCCAATTGCCGCCGCGCTCGTAATGGCCGGGTGCCATCGCCGGCATCCACTGGTCGCCGCTGCCGTAATAACCGCTCGCGCCGGCCGGGACCCACCGGTCCGACGCGTCGTAGTAGCCGCGCTCGCCAATATTGTCGGCATTGGGTTGCCAGTGCCCGTCGCTGCCATAATAGCCGTTGGGTGCACCATCGACCCACTGGCCGTCGCGGTCGATATAGCCGGAGACGCTGCCACGGGGGTTGGCGCTGGCATGCCAGCGCGCGTCGCGGTCGTAATATCCATAAGCGTGCGCGCATTCATTATTGGGCTTGGCGACCTGATTGCCGAGCAGCGCGCCGCCAATGCCGCCGATGATCGCGCCAAGCGTGCGGTCGCCACGCCCCGCGACGCTGCTGCCGAGCAGCGCGCCGACGCCGGCGCCGCCGACGGTGGCGACCACGCGGGTGCTGCGCTGCTGCTCGCACGTTGTCTGCGCGAGCGCCGTCGCCGGGACGAGCGCCATCGCGGCGAGACTCAGCGCGGTTAAAGTCTTCTTCATTGAAGTGTCGCTCCGCGGCTGAACGCAAGTCGGCCGTCCGCACGATTAACGGTGGATGGTCGTGAATGTTCCGATTTTTACCATAATTATTAATCTATGTTTCCGCAGGACGCGGCGCGCAACCTGGACGAGCCAATCACATTGCCCGAAAATTGCGCGCCGGCGCTGCGATATCGCGGGCTGTCGCACCCCTGCGCCGCGAGGATCATCGTCATTTCGGTTAAGCAACGAAATCTTTGAAAAAGCGTCTCAAAATGGTGTGGCGCGCGACATTTTAGAAATTGTTTGTAGCAAAAGACGCGGCCACGCCGCCACCGTAAACGCAATTGATTCGCTGGATCGGGGATTGGGAACATATGCGCAGCACGGCGTCGACGGAAAGACGGGCGATCACCTCAAGCCAAGCAGTGTCGCGCGCGCGATGATCGAGAGCGGAACGCACACGCCCGGCGTGTCGCCGGATGATTTCGGCCTGCCGGCGCATACCGCGCTGCGCTACGAGCGGCCCGCGCCGGCACTGTGCCGCCATTTGACCAGCTATGCCGTACTCGATTCCGAACCCGGCCGGTGGCCGGGTTCGGTCGAATGGATGCTGCCCGGCTGGGCGCAGATCTGGATTATCATGACTCGGGCGCCGATCAGCGTGACGATCGGCCGTCGCGAATATGACCCGCTGCCCGCCGCCGTGCTGTATGGCGTGACGAGCCGCGCGATGCCCGTGATGGCGCAGGGTGGCGTGACGATCGGCATCGATGTCAGCCCGCTCGGCTGGGCGCGGCTGTTCCGGCTATCGGCGGAGAAGTTGCGCGACCAGGTTACGCCGCTCGGCGCGGTGATGAAACCGGCGCTGGTGGCCGAGCTGGCGTCGGCGCTGGCCCAGTCGGACCGCGCGCGCGACGTGAAAGGTGTGCTGGATACGTTCTTCGCCAAGCATATGGCAGTGCCGCATCCCGACGAGGCGATGATCGCGCAGATCATGGCGCTGATCGCCGACGATGAGATCGCCGATCTGGCCGCCGCCGCGGACGCACGCGGTATCGATCAGCGCACCGTACGCCGGCTGTCGAAGCGCTATTTCGGCTTCCCGCCCAAGTTGCTGATGATGCGCACGCGCTTCATCCGCACGTTCCTGCCGTTGCTCGCCCAGGGCAGCAGGGCCGATCATGGCGCTGTGCCGCGCGGCTATCACGATCGGTCGCACTTCCTGCGCGACGCCAGACGCTTTCTCGGCATGACGCCGCGCCGGTTCATCGCGCATGACTCGCCGTATCGCGACGCCGCGCTGCGCGCGCGGCGGCTGGTGATCGGCAGCGCGACCCCGTCGTTCGATGAGCCCATCACGGCGGGGTAGGCGGCCCACCTCAACCCGCCACCAGCACCAGCGCTTGTGCCGCAGGGCCGATCGCGACGTCGCGACCCCGTCGAACGAGAGGAAGTCCTGTTCGATGCCGTCGGCGAAGATCACCCCGCCATCGTTCATGCGCGACGTGACGTGGAGCGGTGCAGCGGCGATACGGCCGCTGGTCAGCGTCGTGCCGGTGGCGATGCTCGGAAAGGGCTCGCGCACGAAATAGCCGACTGCGCGCTCCTTCGCGCCGAGCGCGAGCTTGGCATGGGTCGCCTGCATGATCGAGCGCGCCCAGCCGGTGGCGCCGGTGCCCGAGGAGACGATAAGTCAAGAGCGCCTGATGACAGGGCGGTTGCGTCGGTGCTGATCGGTCGCCGCCGGTCGCCGCGGCTCAGGCGAGCAGTAACTCGAGGAAGATCTTCCCAGCGGCGGCGCCGTCATAATATGGCGCGATCGGGCGGAAACCGGCGGCGGCGTACATCGCCTGCGCGGCGGCCATGTCGGGCAGCGTATCGAGCCGCACCGCGCGATAGCCGATCCGCCGCGCTTCGCGGACGATCGTGCGCATCAGCGCGGCGCCAAGCCCTGTGCCGCGTGCAGCCGGTGCCACATAGAGTCGCTTCATCTCCCCCCGAGTCGCCCAGCGGGCGCAGCGCGATGCAGCCAAGCGGTGCGCCGTCAACATCGCGCGCGAGCAGCAGTACGCCGCGTGGCGGCGCGTAATTGCCGGGCAGGCCGGCCAGTTCGCCGGCGAAATCCTGATAGCCGAGATCGACGCCGATGCCGTCGGCATAGGCTTGGAAAAGTGCGCGCACCGCTACCAGGTCGTCGGCTGTCGCGATCGGGGCGATAGGGCGCGCCACGTGCAGCTTGTCGCTACGCGAAATTCGCCGTGACGCCCCGCGGCTTCAGGATAGCGAAGAACCAGTCCGGCACGTCAAGAACTCCATTGCGGCCATCGCGGCAAGCCTAACGGCGACCGCGACGATTGCCACTGATAGTGTCCGCGACAAGAATGTGCGCAACTGCCGCGTGCGATTCACAACGGGCGTTGCAATGGATTGGCACCGGCGTATTACTCGCTGAGACGGAGGAAAAAATTGCCCGATGGGGCGGGTTGAGGTTGTTCACCCAATGTCTTAGCCGGCCGTGTCCAGGATAGCGCGGGGAGGGGGATTTAGTTGGTCGATAGAATCCTGATTGCCGACGACCATCCGATTTGCAGCGAGGCCGTTGCCCAGGCCGCGCGCGGCGCCCTGACCGACATCGTGGCCGACCAGGTGGCGACGTTGCAACTCGCCGAGCAGGCGGCGCGGCGCTATCCGCACTATCGTTGTGTCGTGCTCGACCTGATGTTGCCCGATGCGCTCGGTTTTTCCGGCTTGCTGCGGCTCCAGCAGCTGTTGCCGCACGCGCCGATCGCGATCATTTCCAGCCTCGAGGACGCGTCCGTGGCGGCCAAGGCGCTGCATCTCGGCGCGGCGGCGTTCCTGTCCAAGGCGCTGCCCTTCGCCGAACTGTCGGCCGCGATCGTCCGCCTCGCCGCCGGCGAACGCCAGCCGCCGCCGGCGGGCGATCCGGCAACCGGCGCGCTGCGCGCGCTGCGCAACCGCATCGATACGCTCACCGCCGGCCAGTTGCGCGTCGTGATGGCGCTCCGGGCCGGCCAACTCAACAAGCAGATCGCGCATGATCTCGGCCTGGGCGAGGCTACGGTGAAGACCCATCTCGCGGCGGCGTTCCGCAAGCTCGGCGTGTCCAACCGCACCCAGGCGGTGCTGCTCGTCCGGCAGCTTGATATCGATGCCGAGCTGATGCCGGAACATCTCGTGGGTGCCGTGCTGGCATGAATGTTGCGCCACCGCGCCGGCACGCGGCGTTGATTCCCGCGCTCCGCGAGGCGGAACGTGGGTTCGCGCTGGTGGCTGACGCAATCGAAGACCATGCCATCTTCATGATTGCGTGCGACGGCACCATCCTGACCTGGAACAGCGGCGCGCAGCGTATCAAGGGCTACACGCCCGAGGAGATCATCGGCGCGCGCTATGGCCGGTTGTTCGCGCCGGACGTCGAAGGCGCGGGGGCAGACGAAATCCTCGCCACCGCGGCGGCACAGGGTCGTTATCGGGGCGAGGGCTGGCGTTTGCGCAAGGACGGCACGCGCTTCCTCGCGAGCTTCACCGTCCATGCCGTTCGCGACGACGAGGGCGGGGTAATCGGCTTCGCCACGATCACGCGCGACGTCAGCGAGCGCCGCGCCGCCGAGCAACGGCTCGCCGAGAGCGAGCGCGCCTATCGCCTGCTGGCCGATCATGCCAGCGACATCATCGCGCGCATGGATCTGGACGGCGTGCGGCGATACGTATCGCCGGCATGCCGCGCGATTTTCGGCTTCGAGCCCGAGGAACTGGTCGGGCGGGCCCCGCTCGCCCAGGTGCACCCCGACGATTGTGCACGGGTCGAGGAGGGTCTTCGCGCGCTGCTATCGTCCGATGCCGGCACCATGCTGCGCTATCGCCAGCGTCACCGTGACGGTCATTATGTGTGGATGGAGACGTCGTACACGCTGCTGCGCGATCCGGCGACCAACGCGCCGGTCGAATTGATTTCGGTGGCGCGCGATATCTCGCGCCACCGCGCGGCCGAGCTCGACGCGGCGGCGACCGAAGCACGGTTGCAGGAACATGTCCGGCTGCTGCAGCTGGCCGAACGCGCCGCCCAGCTCGGTCACTGGCGCTTCGACCCGCGTGACGGCAAGATGTTCTGGTCCGATCAGGTGTTCCGCATCCATGGCATGGAGCCCGGCGCGCTGCCCGACCTCGGCGCGGCGCTCGCCGCTTATCATCCCGAGGACCAGGCGATGGTCAGCGATGCCTTTGGGGTCGCGCTGCGCGAAGGAACGTCCATTGCCTATCGCGCGCGGCTGTCGCGGCACGACGGCACGATCGTGCACGTATCTTCGCAGGGCCAGACGATTCGCGCCCCCGACGGCACCGTGCTCGGCTTGTTCGGCACCTTCCAGGATATCAGCGAGCATGTCGCGGCCGAGGCAAGGCTGTCCGCCGCACTCGACGAGGCGGAGGTCGCCGAGCGCGCCAAGGCCGATTTCCTCGCCACGATGAGCCATGAAATCCGCACTCCGATGACCGGGGTGATGGGTATGATCGAGCTGCTCCGCACCGAGCCGTCGGCACAGGCCCGCGAGGCGCTATTCGCGAGCCTCGATCGCTCTACCCGCACGCTGATGCGCATTCTCGACGACGTGCTCGACTATTCGAGGATCCAGGCCAAGGAGCTCGGCATCTGCCCGGCACCATTCGACATCCGCGCCACGGTCGAGGCAAGCGTCGATTTGTTTCGCCATGCCGCGCGCGCCAAGGGGCTCGACCTGGTGCTGGATTTCCGGGCCGGGCCGCCTCGCGTGGTCGGCGATGGCGAGCGGCTCCAGCAGATCCTGTTCAATTTGCTCGGCAACGCGATCAAGTTCACTGCGCGCGGCACCGTGACATTGCACGTGGCACCGCCGTCGCACGGCAACGACTGGGCGTTCGCGGTGCGCGACACCGGCCTTGGCTTACCACCCGATGCGGACGCGCTGCTGTTCCGGCCGTTCATGCAGGGCGACCCGACGATCGCGCGGCGCTTCGGCGGCACCGGGCTCGGGCTCGCCATCAGTCGCACGCTGGCCGAGGCGATGGGCGGCACGCTGCGCGTCGCGTCGATCGCGGGGCCTGGGTCGTGCCTGAAGCTGGTGCTGCCGCTGGCCATCGCCGACGATGTGGTCGCCATCGCCGCGCGCCCCGCTTCCGCGATCGTTATTCGTGACATCCTCGTGGCCGAGGATCATCCCGCCAACCGGCTGCTGCTCGAAACATGGCTGGCGCGACAGGGTCACCGCGTTCTCTGCGTCGATGATGGGTGCGGTGCGGTGGCGGCGGCAGCGTCGATGGCCTTCGACGTGATCCTGATGGACCGGCAGATGCCGGGGATGGACGGCTTTGCCGCGAGCGGTGCGATCCGCGATCTGCCCGGTGCCGCGGCGCTGACCCCGATCATCCTGCTGTCGGCGGACGTCCTGAGCGACATGGCGCAGGACATGCGTGCCGCGGGTATCGCCGAGCGGCTGGCCAAGCCGATAGATTTCGCGCGCCTTGGACACTGCCTGGCGACGCTGCCGGGCAGTGCCGCGGCACCGCGCGAGGTGATCGACCCGGTGCCGCTCGCCACGCTGCTCGACCAGGTCGGTACGAGCGCCGCCCGCCGCTTCATCGCGATGGTCGAGGGCGAACTGTCCACGGCGCCCGACGTGATCATCGGCGTGCTGCGCGACGGCGACGTCGCTGTCGCGTACGGCCTTGCCCATCGCAGCATCGGCGCGCTTGCCAATGTCGGCGCGACCGCCCTCATCGCGGCGTTGCGGCTCGTGCGGCGCGACATGACGCGCGCCGAAGCCGAGCCGGCGATTGCCGCGATCACCATTGCGGCGGCGGCGACGCGCCGGCGGTTCGGCACCATCGCGCGCCACGTCAGCGCCGCCGCCTGATCCAGGTCCTGACTCTAACTGACGCGGCGGCGGAAAAAGCGTAGGGCCAGGCCGCAGGCGGTGCCGATGGCGATCGCCACGCTCAGGTCGGCGAGCACGGTCAGCGTCATGGTCAGGAACAGCAACGCGCGATCGGCGAGCGGTGCGCGCAGCCGCTCGGGCCAACGATGCGGCTCGCTCATCGTCCAGGCGGTGACGATGAGCAGCCCGGCCAGCGCGGGCATGGCGAGATAGGCGGCGAGCGGCGCCGCCACCATCATCACCGCGAGGATGACGAGGGCGTGGATCATGCCGGCGACGGGCGTGCGCCCGCCGGCGCGGACATTGGTCGCGGTGCGCGCAATCGCGCCGGTCGCCGGCAGCCCGCCGAACAGCGGCGCCACGAGATTGGCCGCACCCTGCGCGAGCAATTCGGCGTTGGAGCGGTGTGCGCCGCCGATCATGCGATCGGCGACCACCGCCGACAACAGCGACTCGATCCCGGCGAGAAAGGCGATCGTCGCGGCCGAGGGCAGCAGCGTCACGATCGCATCGCGGCTGATTGGCGGCAGATGCGGCCAGCCAAGGCCGGCGGGCAGCGCGCCGTAGCGCGAGCCGACGCTGTCGACATGCAGCATGAGCAGCGCGACCGCGACGCTGGCCAGCGTCACCGCCACCACCAGTCCCGGCACGCGCGGCGCCCAGCGGCGCATCGCGAAGATCGACACGATCGTCGCCAGCCCGATCGCCAGCGCCGCCGGATTGAGCGTGGCATGCGCCCCCCACAGCGTCGCGATCTTGGGCAGGAAATCGGCCGGCAGCGCGCCGGTCGACAGCCCGAACAGGTCCTTGAGCTGGCTCGTCGCGATGACGATCGCAATGCCGAGCGTGAATCCCTCGATCACCGGCTCCGGGATGTGCGCGATCAGCCGCCCGGCGCGGAACAGCCCCGCGACGAGCAGGATTACGCCGGCCATCAGCGTCGCGAGCAACAGCCCGTCGAAGCCGTGGTGCGCGATCACGCCATAGACGACGACGATGAATGCTCCCGTAGGTCCGCCGATCTGGACGCGACTGCCGCCGAGTGCCGAGATCAGGAAACCACCGACCACCGCGGTGATCAGACCGGCGGCCGGTGTCGCGCCCGAGGCGATGGCGATGGCGATGCTCAGCGGCAACGCGACCATCGCGACGGTCACGCCGGCGACCGCGTCGCCGGCAAACTGGCGGCGCGTATAGCCGGGCAGGGTGGTGAGGATCTTGGGCTTCATCGCGCAATCGTCATTTCGGGCATCATCTCGGTTCGATCCTGACCAGCTTGTCGCGCGAGGTTGCGCCGCGCAGCAGCGTCAGCGCCGAGCGCGGCCGGCCCAGCGCGGATGCGAGCAGGGTAAGGATCGCGTCATTGGCGCGCCCGTCTTCGGGTGTCGTGGTGGTGCGGATGGCGAGGACCGGCGCCGCGCCGGTCGCGGGAAGCGCGATGGCGTCGGCCCGCGCATTGGGCGTCGCGCGGATCGCGATACGACCCTCGCCATCGCTCAGCGCGAGGATCGCGTCCGGTGGCGGCGTCATGCGGCGTGGCCGCGCCATCACCGCCACCGTGCCGTCGCCATCGCCCGTTCGCCCTGCCTGTTGTGCGTCGTCGATCCCATGCGGCGTCATAGCGCTCCGGCTGGCGCCCTTGTCCAGTGCTGGATGCGGTAAAAGCGTCGGCGGCGACATCGCGCCGCTGCCTGCTGCGACGTCAGCCGCTGTTTTTGCGCCGCGTTTCCCAGCCCTTTTTCGCCGCTGCCGACCGATCGGCGGGTGACTGGCTCGCCCCGCCGATCCGGCCGCCTTTGCGTGACGACTCGTGGCTCACCTCATGGCCGCGGCCCGAGCCGGATTTCTTGCCGCCGCCGCTTTCCTTGTTGACCGTCGCCCAGGCGCGCGCCTTGGCTTCTTTTTCGGAGACGCCGCGCTCTTCATATCCTTGCTCGATATGTTCGGCCTGGCGCTTCTGCTTGTCGGTGTAGCTGCTCTCGTCACCACGCGGCATGCTATCGTCCTTCCATCCTGCATCTCGAAACGCCGGCGATGTCGTGCCGGTTGCGGCCATCGCGGAGAGATTTTCACCAAACCTCGATCAAGTTTTCTGCCTTCCGCCCATTGTTCGGGGAACGAAATGACCGCTTCGCGAGATTTGCCATTCCCGCATCTGACGAGGCATGCACCATGGACCAGTTCTTCACCCGGATCGCGTCGCGCGCGGCGTCGCTGCTGGGCCATCCGATGGCCTTTATCGGATCGACCACGCTGATCGTGCTGTGGGCGTTGAGCGGACCGGCGCTGCATTATTCCGACACATGGCAATTGATCGTCAACACCGCGACGACGGTGCTGACCTTCCTCGCCGTCTTCCTGATCCAGAACAGCCAGAACCGTGACGGCGCCGCGATCCAGGCCAAGCTCGACGAGATATTGCGCGCGCAAAGCGATGCGCGCAGCGAATTCGTCGGCATCGAGCATCTTACCGACAAGCAGATCTGCGCGATCCGCGCCGCGCTGGAAAAGGAAGTGCACACGAGCGACATGCCGGCCGATGCCGAGGAGAGCGTCGAGCGGCTGCTCGCGCGGCGCTAACCGGTTATTCGCGCAACAGCGGACTGCGCTCGGCCAGGTCGTTGCGGATCGTCGTCGCCGCGACGCCGCCTTCGCCCACGGCATGGCTGATCTGGTCGAGCCCCTTCACCACGTCGCCCGCCGCATAGAGCCCGGCAACGCTGGTGCGCTGGTGCGCATCGACCAGCAGGCAGCCATCCTCGCTCATCGTCGCGCGCAGCCCGCGCGCGAGGTCGGAGCGGATCGTCGAGCCGAGCGCGGGATAGATGCTGTCAAAGGCAAGCCGCCCACCGGCCGTATCGAGCGCGATGCGATCGCCCTTGAGCACAAGCCGGCCGCTCGGCCCATCGACCAATGCCACCCCGGCGCGGTCGAGCGTGGCGCGGTCGTCCTGTGAAAGCGCGTGCGGCGCGTCGGGCGCAATCAGCGTCACGTCGGGGGTAAAGCTGCGCACGAACAACGCCTCGCGCATGCCGTGCGCGTCGGTCCCGATCACACCGACGCGGCGATCGGTCACCTCATAGCCGTCGCAGATCGGGCAATAGCGCAGCAGGCCGCGTTTTAGCGCCGGCGCATGGTCGCGATCGGCGATGTCCGGGCGGCGATTGTGCACGCCGGTCGCAAGCAGCACGCTGCGCGCGACGATCGGCCCGGCGCTGGCGGCGATGTGGAAGTTCGTGCCATCATGCGTCAGTCCGGTCGCCGTGGCGCTGACGATCCGCGCGCCATAGTCGCTCGCCTGGCGCGCCATCCGCAGCAGCAGCGCCGGGCCGGCAATGCCGCCGGGAAAGCCCGGCACGTTGCGGCTGCGCGGGATCAGCGCCGCGCGGCTGTCGCGGCCATTGACTACCACCACCGCGAGGTGAAAACGCGCGAGGTACAGCGCCGCGGTCAGCCCGGCCGGGCCGCCGCCGATCACGGCGCAGTCGATCGTCGGCTGTGTCGTGTCGGATGTCATGGCGGCGCGCTCGTTCGTCGTTGCGGTTGGTGGCGCCCGGCGCGGCGGCTGTCAGCGCCGGGCGCGGTCGGTCAGTTGGAGCCGGTGGTGACGGTCGTCCTGGTCCGCGTCACGGTCGCCGGATGCGTCGTCCGATGCCGCACCACGTGGCGCACGACGCGGCGCTTGGTGGCCGGCTTGGCGACCGTCCGCGTCGTCGCGGCGGCGGTCTGCGTCGTCTCGGTGGTCACCGTCGTCGCGGCCGGTGCAGGCGCGGGTGCTGCGATCACGATCGGCGGCACCGATCGCGCAGCAGCGGCATCGGCCTGTGCCGCGGCGGCGGTCGCCTGGGCATCGGCAGCGCGCGCATTGGCGGCGGCGGCCTGGCGCTGCGCCGTCTCGGTCGCGGCCTGCTGGTCGTTCAGCCGCGCACGCGACGAGGCGGAGAGCGCCATGTCGGCGAGCTCGGACGCATGCGCCGCATCGCGGATCGCGGCGTCCTTTTGGTGATGCGCCAGTTCGTCACGCGCCAATTGCAGCGCGGCGACGGCCTGCGCCTGGAAACGCGGCGCATCGCCGGCGGCGCCGACGGTGTTGCTCGCCTCGATCTTGGCCTGCGCCGCGGCGATCGCCTTCTGCGCCTGGTCGGTCTTGCCCTCGGCAAAGGCCGACGCCGGCAATGCGACGAGCGCCGTGATAGCGACCCCGCGCGCGAAAAATGCCAAACCCTTCATTGTGTCTCTCCACTCTCGTCACGTTAAGTAGGCGCTCAACGACTGCGCCGCGTGCCTGTTCCGGTGATTCGCAGAAGCTGTTGATGCCACAGGGAAAGAGCGCTTCGAGGCTGCGGCAGCGAGTGTCGCGGCTGTGCTTGTCAGCGACGGTGCCACTGACGAGCGGCGCATTTGCCTGAAGGCTTTGTGCTGACCGGGTGTTTCGTTCGCCCGGCCTCGAACAACAAAAGCGTGTTCGCGATGGAATAGTTGCCGCGTCGTCGATTGATTGCCGAGCAAGCGACGCGAGCTCCTGACAATCGGGGATTGGCGTAATCGCCGCGATAACGGATAGTAGCAACCGCTGTACCGGCCCAAAATGGATCGATAATTGGCAGTAGCATTGCCAATAGATCAGGACGCGTCGCGCATGGCGACAATTGAAGCGAATCCATGTGCGATTTCCAAAAATGTATGTTAGCAACATCGCCGCGAGTCGCGATAAAAGATAAAATGTGGCAACTATATGGAGGAAGATCCAATGAGCGTTCCACCGACCAGTCGCGCCGCCGTGAAATTGACGCCGGCCATGAGCTCATCGATGAAGGCAAGCCTGAGGGATACTCTTAACAAGGAACTAACCGCACACGGTCATTCTCTTGGTCTCAAGCCAGGTGATACCGTCGCCATCAGCAGTTCGGTCGGGCAATCGATTTCGTTCTGACAGTCGTTATCAGGCGCAGATCTGATATTTGCAGTCGCACGCGCTGATTTGCGCTGGCATCGGCCGGGGCACGCATTGCATCGTCGCGTGGATTGTCGATTTCGGTTCTGCGCCTTTCACTCAGATTGGGGGCGCGAGTGTTGGACTCCGCGACGCTAGATGGCCTGTCCTGCCCGCAAATTGGACTTGATTCGAGCTTTCTCGATGCGCTGCTGTGCGGGCATGCCGACGAGGTTTTGCGGACCTTTCTCGACAAGCACGCCGACGTGCTTCAAAAGGATGCACCGGATCTGGTCGATTTTCTGCGCGACGGTGCGATCGACGAACTGGCCGCCAAAAACGTCTGGGACATTTCGTTCGGCGACCTGCACGCCGCCCTGCTCGACGAACCGGGCTGTCCGGTCACGGTGGCGGTACGCGTCGGCATTCATCTCGCGGCGCTCGGTCGTGCCGGGGCATGGTCGGCCCGGCTGGCGTCACCGACCCGGTTCCGTGTCGGTCGGTGGGTATTGCCACCGATGGAGCGGATGACGGTGGAGAGCCTTAGTTCAGGTTTTACGGTACACGACAGCGACAGCGGGGAAGCGTACGCGTTCGGCAACTGCCGCCAGCTCGACGCCGCCACGGCATCGCGTGCCGCGGGCCTGCACCATGTCGCGTCCGACAGCTTGTCGTTCGATCTGCTGAACGCGAGCGCCTTGTCGACGGGTGCGCTGCGCCGCCTGTTGCAGGCCGATGCCTATAGTTTCGACAATGGTTCGCTCGGCAGAATCGAGACCTGGTCGCCGGTCTGCCGCGAGGCGATGGAGATCATCGAGACGGTCGCGCCCGAATATGCGCCCTGGATCGGTCGCGTCGTAACCGACCTGGTGCCGCTTGAGGGCAAACCTGGCTTGTTCAACAGCGGCAGCGAGCGGTTTTCACCCGGCGTAGTGTGCCTGTCGGATCATGACTTCGCCTGGATGACCGCGGAAATCCTCGTGCACGAAGCGACCCACCAATATCTGCACATTGCCTCGCGGTTGGGGCCGTTGGACGACGGTAGCGACCCCGAGCTTCATTTCTCGCCGTTCCGCGGCAAGGATCGCCCGATCTTCTTTATCGTCGCCGCCTATCATGCGTTCGCGAACGTGCTGCTGTTCTACCGATCGGCGCGGTCGAAAGGGTATCGACCCGACACGCCCGCAGCATTTCAGATGCTGGCCGATCGCGAGGGCGTCCTCGCGCGCCAACTCGCGGTCATCGAGCCGACGCTGCGCTCGAATTCCACGCTCACCCCGTTGGGTCAATCGCTCTGGAGGCCGCTTCATGATCAGCTTCGCGCTTGCGCTTGAGCCTGGCGACGCCGCGCAGCCGCCGGTGCTGGCCGATCCTGCGGCGCTGCGGGTCGCTCTGGTGTGCATGCCGTTCGCATCGGCGGATCGCCCGTCGATCCAGCTCGGCCTGATCGGCGCGATCACCGAAGCCGCCGGTTTCTCCGTCGACCTGCATCACTTTAACCTCGATCTCGCCGCCGAACTGTCGCCGTTGCGCTACGAGCAATTGTGCCAGATTCGCGCGCACATGACGGGCGAGTGGCTGTTCGCCCCGGCCGCGTTCGGCGATGCGATCAATCTCGACGACGATTGTTATCTCGATGCCTTCCCGGCCGACGCGGCGTGGTTCGAGTCGATCGGTTGCGATCGTGCCTTTGTCCGCGACCTGCGCCACCGGATCCTCCCCGCCTTCGTCGATCGCTGCGCTGCCAGCGTCGATTGGGATGCCTATGGCGTGGTCGGGTTCAGCTCGCTTTTCCAGCAGAATGCGGCGTCGTTGGCGCTGGCCAGCCGCATCAAGGCGCGCCATCCGGCAATCCGTATCGTGTTCGGCGGCGCCAACATGGAAGGCGAAATGGGGGAGGAGTGCGCCCGCGCCTTCCCGTTCATCGACCATGTCGTATCGGGCGAAGGCGACAAGGTGTTTCCCGCCTTGCTTCACAGCATCGCCGGGGGTGTTCCGCCGCCGGCGATCCCCGGGCTGATCTCGAACCGGACCGACGGCCGCGTCGGCGGCGGCCATGGCGGGCCGATCGCCGATCTCGATGCCTTGCCGACGCCCAATTACCGCCCCTATTTCGAGCGCGCGCGCGAACTGGGGTTGGTCGATGCCTATAAGGAAACCTGGGTCCTGCCGTTTGAAAGTTCGCGCGGATGCTGGTGGGGACAGAAGCACCATTGCACCTTCTGTGGCCTCAACGGTCTCGGCATGGGGTTTCGGGCGAAGTCGGCCGATCGCACCCTGGCCGAACTGGGCGAGCTCGCCGAGGAGCACGGCATCTGTTCGTTCATGGCGGTCGATAACATCCTCGACCTCAAATATATCGACAGCCTGTTCGGCCGCCTGGCCGAGGAGCGCGTCGATTTCAGCTTCTTCTACGAGACCAAGGCCAACCTGACCCGCGCGCAGATCAAGACCATGTTCGACGGCGGCGTTCGCCGCGTCCAGCCCGGCATCGAGAGTCTCAACAGCCACGTTCTGAAGCTGATGAACAAGGGCTGCTCGATGTTGCAGAACATCGCCTGCCTGAAATGGTGCCGCTATTACGGGATCGGCGTGAACTGGAACCTGCTATGGGGCTTCCCCGGCGAGCGCGAGGAAGATTTCGCCCAGGAACTCGACGTGCTGAAATCGATCACCCATTTCGATCCGCCGGTCGGTGGAGGTCGCATCTGGCTCGAACGTTTCTCCCCCAATTACGAAGATCGCACGGTCTTCCCGGCCTCCGACATTCGCCCGGAAGAAAGTTATCGCTACGTCTATCCGGCGGCGGTCGATCTGCCCAGGATCGCCTATTTCTTCGATTACCGCGTTGATGGCACGGTTCCCGCCGACGTCCACCGCGCGACCTGCGAACATCTCGACGCCTGGCGCAAGAGTTGGGAGGAAGGTCCCCGCCCGATTCTCGCCTATCGCCGCACCGGCACGTCGATCCTGATCGACTTCGTCCGGTCGGCGGAGGAAAGCGGCACCTACCGCATCACCGGGGCCAATTCGCTGATTTACGATTACTGCTCGCACGTGCCGCGCACCGCTGATCAGGTGTGTCGCTGGCTGGCCGACCTGCCCGAGCCGCAGATCTTCGACGCCGCCGAAGTGACCGATGCGCTGGACGCATTTTGCCAGGCGCGACTGATGGTGACCGAGAACGGACGGTATTTCGGCCTCGCGCTGCCCGCCAATCCGAACTGGTAGCGCGATGCAATACCGCCCGCTCGGTCGTACCGGCCTCACCGTCTCCGAGCTGGGCTTCGGCGGCTTCGCGATTGGCGGCAATCGCTCGGGCAACAGTTACGGTCCGACCGACGACGCGACGTCGATCGCCGCGATCGGGGAGGCGCTGAACTGTGGCTGCACCTTCTTCGACACCGCCGACGTCTATGGCTACGGCCACAGCGAGACGCTGTTCGGGCAGGTGCTGGGGAAATCGTCGCTGCGCCATGATGTCGTGGTCGCGACCAAGGTGGGGGGCAATTTCGACGACGGGACGACCCATGTCGATTTTTCCCGGGATCACATCCTGCGCGCCGTCGATGCCAGCCTGCGTCGCCTGAACCGCGACTGCATCGACCTCTATCAACTGCACAATCCCGATCAGGCCACGATCGCGCGCGGCGAGGTGTTCGCGGTGATGGAGGCGTTGCAGGCGGCGGGAAAGATCCGCCACTTTGGCGTTTCGATCCACACCCCGGCGGAAGGCAGGGCGGTGATCGCGGACGGCCGCGCCGCCACGATCCAGTTGCCGTACAATCTGCTTGCCGTGCTCGAGACGCTGGAAACCTGCGACGCCGTGATCGCTCAAGCGTTCGCGGCCGGAATCGGCGTCATCATCCGCGAGCCGCTGAATGCCGGCTTCCTGTCCGGTCGGCACGGCGCGACCAGCGCCTATGGATCGGGGGATATCCGGTCGAACTGGACGGAGCGGCGACGCGAGACGCTGGCCGCGCTGGCCGAGGCGATGCGCTTCATCGAAAGGACCGATGTCACCCTGGCGCAAGCCGCGCTGCGGTTCACGCTCGACGAACCAGGCGTCTCGACGACGATCGTCGGTATCAAGACGCCCGCACAGGCGCGGGAGAATTTTGACGCCAGTGATCTGCCGCCTTTCGCGCATTTGTACGAGGCGGCGATGAAGAGCCGGATAGCGTAGGTCGTCGCATCGCTGCCGCGTCCGCAACTATGGCATCACGCGCTATAAGCGTCCGTACGAACGGGAACGGGCGATGAGGAGCGTCATCACGTTGCCGCACCGTCGAGACGCGTCGCTGGCCGGAGGGGCCTGGTGCATGAGGCGATGTAACCGCGTACACCCGGCTTTTCCTGTCGTTGAAGGCTGGGGGCGTCAGGTCGCACGGGATTGCTGATAGCTTTCTATATCCAATGAAACCGACGTCCACCCAACTATAGCGCCTTCACCGCTCCCACCTCCGCATACCGCCCCGACAACTCCCCGATAATCGCGTCGGCGCTCAACACCCGCTACCACGCGTCGCTGAATTCCTCAGGCAGCGCGCCACCCTTCACCAGCAGCACGTTCATCTGCGCCTCGTTGCCCGACGGAATGTCGTTCGAGCCGCCATAGGGCCCGGAGACATGGGTGGTCCGCACCAGCGTGCGCCGCGACTGGACGAGCAGGCCGTCAAAGCCTTCCCGGCGTGCCAGCGTCGCCGCGCTGAGCAGCGCCAGCTCCTCGACCGTCGCCTTGCTCGCCAGGTCGTGCGTGAAGCGTACCGTCCAGCTGTTCGGATCCTCCAGCCGGCGGCGCGAAAAGCCGTTGTCGCTGAGAAAATAGCCGTCGCCGGCATGCTTGAAGCGCGGCTGCATCGCCGCCGTCTCGGGGCGGGGCAGCGCGGCGCGCAAGGCCGCGAGATCGAGCTTGAGGTCGGCCACGCGTCGCCGGTCCACCCCGGCCTCGGTGTTGGCGAGAATGTCGCGTAGCGCTGTCGCCTCGGCCGGGTTCGCCGGTTTCAGCAGGCGCAACAGATCGCCCATGATCGGCAGCCGGCCCATCGGCAGGGTGCGCACCGCCTGCAGTGCCTGCTCGGGCGTCTGGCCGGGCGCCTTCTGCCTGATCTCGATCGCGCGGCTCCACAGGTCGAGCGCGGTGCCGCCCGCGCGGCCCTGCGCGCTGCGCTGCTCGAAATCGCGCACCACCGATTTCGACAGCGAGCGGCCCGGCTCGGGCGGTGGCGGCGGGGTCATCGCCTCGCTCAGCTCCTGCCGCGCCCGCGCGATCGCCGCCGCGGCGCGCTCCGGCTTGCCGGTCGCGGCCAGCGCATAGGCGTAGGCGCCGGCGAATTCCGCGCGCCCCGCGATCAGTTCATACTGCATGTCGGCGTCGGCCGACACGGTCCAGCCGCCATGGTTGCGCGGGATATCGAGCGCCAGCGCGCCGCCAACCGCCGCCACCGCCTCATATTTGCCCGCTTCCAGCGCGGTGACGAAGAAGCGGATCGGCGCCGCCGGATCGCGCACCGCCCGCTGCCGGAGCAGCGCGAGATGCGCCGTCAGCCCGCTGTCGAGCCGCAGCCGCAATCGGTCGGCGAGCGACAGCATCGACGGCGCATCGGGCCGCGCCGCCTCGATCGCCTCGATCTCCTTCACCGCCGCGTCCCTGCGCTCCAGGTCGATCATCGCCCAGGCGCGCACCGCACGGTTGCCGAGCCCGACACTGTCGCGAAGTGGCTGTGGATCTCGGTCGAGGCCGGGTTGTGCGAGGAATTTCTGTTCCGCGCGCTGCTCCAGTCGCGCCTCTCCGCCTGGTTGCGCTCGCCCGTCGCCGCCATCGCGATCGCCGCGCTGCTCTTCGCGCTGGCGCACTGGCCCGGCCTCTATCTGCGCGGCGGGCCCGATGTCGATGGCTGGTCGACCGACCCGTTGCAGGTTGCTGCCTTCACCATCGCCACGCTTTCGCCGATCGCGGTGATGATGGGCGTGTTATGGGAACGCACGCGCAGCCTGCTGCTCGTCGCGCTCGTCCATGGCGCGATCGATGCGCTGCCCAACGTCGCCGACATGATCCGCACGTGGCACTGAGGCGAACGGCGACGGCGCCGTTCTCCCCGGCGAGATTTAGTTGTTCCATCCATCGCGATATGGCGCTTGCCAGCGCGCCGGGCGCACCCAGCCTGTGCCGCGCGGCGCCCAGTCCGCCTCGACCGTGCCGACCCGCCGCATCGCGTCGCGCACCGCCGCCTCGCGGCATGACGGTACGATCGACGAACCGGTGTCGTTCTCGCCGAGCCGGTCGCACAGATAGCGCGCCGTCTGGTCGACCCGGTGGCGCAGCTCGCGCCGGTCCTCGGCATAGCGCAGGTCGAGATCGGCATAGCTCACCCGCTGCGACAAGGCATCGACATCGTCGAGCGTACGGCCCCAGCGCCCCTCGACGACGATGTCCTCCTGCGTGTCGGGATAATAGACCGGGTCGGCCTGATAGTCCTGCGCCTGCGCCGGCAAGGCGCCGGCCGCGCCGGCCAGCGCGACGCCGGCCAGCAACGCGCGGACCGTGGGTGATATTCGTGATGAGCTCATGACAGCTACTCCTGATACAGGGCGCCGCCTGACGCGGGCGCCATCGAACCCCCGCGGCGTCATCAACTCTGTGCGGCGCGGGTCGTTCCCTGATCCTTTTTCGCCCGTCCCGCCGGGAGGGGTGCTATCTCACTCAGCCGCCGCCGCTTCGGCAGCTTCCAGCTTGTCCTGCGTCCTGGTTGCGAAGTCGCCGGCGTCATGCCGCTCGCGTAGCTGGCTCGACGGTTCGCCCATCACGCGGTTGACCATCCGTCCGCGCTGCACCGCCGGCCGCGCCGCGATCGCATCGGCCCAGCGCAGCACATTCCTGTAGTCCTGCACCTGCAGGAACTCGCCGGCATCATAGGCCAGGCCCTTCACCAGCGCGCCGTACCACGGCCACACCGCGATATCGGCGATCGTATATTCGTCGCCCGCCAGATAGGCGTTGTCGGCCAGCCGCCGGTCGAGCACGTCGAGCTGGCGCTTCACCTCCATCGCAAAGCGGTCGATGGCATATTCGATCTTGAACGGCGCATAGGCGTAGAAATGCCCGAAGCCGCCGCCAAGGAACGGTGCGCTGCCCATCTGCCAGAACAGCCATGACAGCGCCTCGGTGCGCGTCGCGGGGTCGGTCGGCAGGAAGGCACTGAACTTCTCGGCGAGGTGGAGCAGCATCGCGCCGGATTCGAACAGCCGCTGCGGCTCGGCGCCGCTGCGGTCCATCAGCGCTGGGATCTTCGAATTGGGGTTGATCGCGACAAAGCCGCTGCCGAACTGGTCGCCCTCGCCGATGTTGATCAGCCAGGCGTCATATTCGGCGCCTTTATGGCCCAGTTCGAGCAGCTCCTCGAACATGATCGTCACCTTCACGCCGTTTGGAGTGCCGAGCGAATAGAGCTGGAACGGGTGCTTGCCGACCGGCAGCTCCTTGTCGTGCGTCGCGCCGGCAACGGGACGGTTGATGTTGGCGAAGCGCCCGCCATTCTCCTTGTTCCAGGTCCACACCTTGGGCGGGGTATAGTCGGTCGCGTCGGTCATGCGCATTGCTCCGGTCGGGGAAGTGTCGTGGCCAACAGTTAGGAACCCGCCACGCCGATTGCGATACGCCCGCGCAACGAAGGTGTCGCGTCGGGACGCCAGCGCACCGATTGCATCTCGCCCCGGCACCCGCGACGCGTCGCTACTGGCCGCCGTCGATCCCGAATGCCCGCGCCGCCTTCTCGCCGATCGAGACGCCCTCGCTCTGCTGGATCCGCGCCCCGATATGATCGAGATAATGGTCTGCGCCCGGCACGACCTGCAGCGTGTAGCGCGCGACCGACGCGGTCATCACCACCTGCGACTGCGCCTCCGACTTGAACGCCACGCGCGCCAGTCCCTTGCTGCCCGTGCCGCCGGCGATCGGCACGTTCGCGTCGTCGGCGCCGTGGATCGCCAGCACGCTCAGCCCCTTGGCCGACGGGCAATGCGTCGTGTCGAGATTGAGCGGCCCGGAGATCGCCACCGCGCCGGCGAACACCCGTGTCTCGCAGATCATCCGCTGCGCCATCATCGCCCCGTTGGAATGGCCGATCGCGAACACCCTGCTGCGATCGACGCCGTATTTGCCCGCCAGATAACCGACCGCCCCGCCGATATAGGCCACGTCGTCGGTGCCGTTCTGCGCCGGCTGGCCGCAGCATCCGCCGCCGGCATTCCAGCCGAGGAACTTCGCCCCCAGGAAGCGCGTCACCGGGGTGCCGTTGAGATAGGCGACGACGAACCCATCTTTGTCCGCGATCGCATCCATGTTGAGCCCGCTCTCGGCCTGCTGGCCGGCGATGCGGTCGGCATTGCCGAGCCCGCCGTGCAGCACGATCACCAGCGCCCGCGCGCCCGACGCGGGCATTTTCTCTGGGACATGCACGATCATCGCGCGCCCGCCATAGCTGTCGGTCAGGTCGCCAGCCGGCGCGGCGAGGGCAGGGGACAGCGCGAACAGCGCGGCGACGATACCAAGGATGCGAACGGGCAGGCGGGTCATGGCGGTCTCCTCGGCGGCAGAAGGAAATTTTGTGCTCCTGCGCAGGCAGGAGCCCAGGGTTACGCAATGCAACGCTCATGGCCCTGGCCTCCTGCCTACGCAGGAGCACAAGCTCATCTGGCGCGGTGCTCCACCGCCGCGTCGCGGCAGCCGGCCGGCTTGCGCACCGGGTTGCAGCGCGCCGCGCCGCCGCCCGGCAACGTCACATGGTAGCCTCCCGCGAAGCGCGGGTCGGGCCACAGATAATCGGTCGAGACATATTGCGCGCCGCTCGCCAGCGCTGCCACGCGGCGGCGCGGATCATTGGCGCGCGCTTCCCGCGTATCGGCATCGGCGCGCGTGCGCACCAGATAGCCCGCCGCCACGTCGCGCGCGATCCGCGCGCCCTCGGCGATCGGATCGTTGAGCGTCAGATAGGCGGCTGCCGGCGAGTCCTCATCGGTGTTGATGAAGAACACGCGCCCTTCCAGCGAGCGGCGCTCCCCGCGATACGCCGCGACCTTGTCCGGCGTCTCGTCGAGCACGAACAGGAAGCGCCCGCGCGCTTTGGCGAGCGTCGGCCAATGGTCGGCCCGCACCGCGTCGCGCAGCGTCGGATAGCGCCCCTGCACCTCGTCGGGGGTGATGATCGTGCCCACCGGCATCGCCGCGCGGATCTCGGCATCGAGCGCGTCCCACGCCGCCGCGTCGAAGCGCAGCGCGTCGATCCCGCCGCGCGCGGCATATTGCTCGTCCTTGGCGTTGAACAGCAGCATGATCGGCACGTGGCGCGGGTGCCGCGCCGACCAGCGCGCGATGATGCCCAGGCATTCGCGCAGCAATACGCAGCTGCTGGCATTGTCGATGCCGGCGATGTGCAGCACCTTGAACCCCGGCAGCAGCAGCTTGGGGTCGGTCGATCCCTTGGTATAATGCCCGCCGGCCGGGTCGTAATTGACGTCGATCTCGAGCTGTCGCGCGCCGGCGTCGAGCTGCTCGGTCAGCGGGCGGTGGGCATAGTCGAGCGACTCGGCGATCGGCACGCTCATCGCGCGGATCGCCTTCATCGTCGCGGCCGGCATCGCCTGCTTGTAGCTGTTGTGCGTGCCGATCACGCTGATATCGTTCGAGCGCAGCGGCGCTGCCTTGGGGCGCGCCATCGCCAGCGGCACGGCCAGTGCCAGCATCGCCAGGCCCACTGACGTTCCCATGATGAGCTTCATGCGCCGACCTCCGCCACCGACCCGCCGATCGTGATCGCCGTTGCGCCCGCGCCCTCCAGCACCGCGAGCAGCGCCCACAGCGCCTCCGCCTCGGCCGTGCCGAAGTCGACCGTGATCATCCCGGGCCGCACGATTACCGAATGTACCGCCTCGGCCGGAGCCGGGTCGGGGACACGGCGTTCCTCCTCGGGGTCGAACCAGCGTTCGAACCACGCCTCCAGTTCGGCCTCGGGCGGCATCAGCAAATCGTGGCGGATCGCTACGTCGTTCCAGAAAAGCTGCTCGAAGCTTGCCTTGGCGCCCCCGAATTCGATCGTGAAGGGTCCGAACGCGACGAAGCGGCCGGGGTAGAATTCCTTGATCTCGGGCCGCTCGCCCTGGCGGACATAGTCGATGCGGTAGCGCCGCCCGAACACCCCGCTCTCCGCGCTCAGCGGCAGCACCACCTCGCCCGCGCCGGGCGCGCCGTCGTCGCGCATCGACTCGATAAAGGAGCGGAACTGCACGAGATACTGGTCCCGCACCCGCTCGACGAACTGACCTGCATCCATGTCGCCACGCTGGCGCGGGCCGCGCCCGCTGGCAAGCGAAACGTCATGCTTGTTTCAACCCGGCTGGCGGCGATGCGATGGTGCGCTACACTATCGCATGCTCCGCGCCGCGCTCCGCCACCCGACCATCGTCGAAGCCCTGCGCTGGGAAAAAACCGGCGAGCCGATCGATGCGCGCACCGTCGCCATCGCCGCGCTCGGCATGGCCGTTCCGGCGCTCCTTGGCGTAGCCCTGGGTCGCGCGGAGGCCGGCTTCACCATCGGCCTCGGCGCGATGCTGCTTGCCGGCGCGACGGCGCCGGCGGGTGGCGCGACCGAAGCGCCGTCACCCGGATCGGCGATCCTCCCCGCCGGCGATGGCGGTGATCGCCGCCACCGCCGCCGCCATCGCCGGCGCGACGTGGACCGACATCGCGGTCATGGCGCTGGCCGGCGTGGCGGCGGCGATCAGCGGTTACAGCCGCCCGGTCGGTGTCGCCGTGATCCGCTTCATCATCTACTTCGTGCTCGGCATCAGCCTGATCGACGCCGCTGTCGATCATCGCTGCGCGGCGGCACTGATCTTCGGTCTTGGCGCCTTGTGGAACGTCGCGCTCCGCCTGGCGCTCGCGCGCCGTCGTCCGAATGCGCCGCCCGCCACGGCGGCCCGTGTCGTCACCACCGCGCAACGCATCGCCCATTGGCGGCGCACGATGCGCTCGCTCGCGGGCTGGCAATTCCCGATCCGCCTCGCAACGGGGCTCGCCATCGCCAGCGTGCTGCGGCAGCTGTGGCCGACGCATCATTATGGCTGGATCGTGCTCACCGTCGCGCTGCTCACCCAGCGTCCGCTCGAGCCGCTCCCGGTCAAGACGATCCAGCGCGCGGCGGGCACCGCGCTCGGCGTCGCGCTGACCTGGGCCATCCTCACCGGGCTCGCTGCGCCGCTCGCGCTCGCGGCGGCGATCTGCGTCTTCGCCACCGGTGCCGCGATCGCCCGGCCGCGCAACTATCTCGCTTATGCCGTACTCGCGACGCCGGTGATCCTGATCGTCCTCGATATCGGTAAGCCACTCGATCCCGCTCTGCTCGTCGACCGGCTCGTCGCGACCCTCGCCGCCGCCGCGATCGTCGTCGCCGCGAACCTGTCGCTCGGCTGGTGGCTGCCGCGGGACGCAGTCGAGCGATAGACGCGCGGGGGGATTCGCCTTCGCGCCGCGTTTCGGTTAAACTGCAAGCGCTTCAGTCGCACATCGACGGTCTTCGGCGCTTCGCGGCACCTTGCTCCTTCTTTCCCTGCTGCTCGGCCTCGCGGCGGTCCGGCAGTCGGCTCGCCCCGGAACGGAAGGACTACTCCAATGACCATCGGCACCGTAAAATTCTTCAACGCCGACAAGGGCTATGGCTTTATCTCGCCTGACGATGGCGGCACCGATGCCTTCGTCCACATCACCGCCGTCGAGCGCGCCGGCATGAACACGCTCGATCGCGACCAGAAGGTTTCGTACGAGCTCGAAACCGGCAAGAACGGCAAGGTCTCCGCCGTCAATTTGCAGCCTGCGGACTGATCCCTCCTGTCGCGCCCGCCGGTTGGCGGGCGCGGCTCTATCGCCTTTCGGCGAGAGCCGCGCCGATCCCGCAGCGGTCCGGGTCGGCTCATTATTTCCGCCGACGCAACCATTGCGTCGCTCAAGCATTACACTCCCGTCACGTTCTGGGAGTCATGAAATATGCGTATCGCAATGCTCGGCGCGCTCGCCGCCGCCACACTGGTCGCCGGTTGCGACACTTACGGCAATGATCGCCCCGGCTATAGCAGCAACAACGGCTACAGCCAGTATGACTATAACCATCCCGACCCGAGCTATAACGGCTATTATGCCGACAAATATTATCGCGACGGTCCGCGCTACCGCAACCGCCAGCTGAGCCAGAACGACCGCGTCTATGTCGGTCAGGACGGCCGCTATTATTGCCGCCGCAACGACGGCACTACCGGGCTGATCGTGGGCGGCATCGCTGGCGGCGTGCTCGGCAGCATCATCGCACCAGGTGGGTCCGAGACGCTCGGTGCGTTGCTCGGTGCGGCCGGTGGCGCCGTTGCCGGTCGTGCGATCGACCGCAACAATGTGAAATGCCGCTAGGCGGCCAATGAGACGGCGCCGGCCCGCATAATCGGGTCGGCGCGTTCTACCCAATTCGGCCGGCGGCCGCACGAGCTTACTTCACGTGCTCCGGGCTTTGTCCTATGTTGCCTCGCAAGGTTAATCGATCGCAAAAGGAACAGGCGCGTGAGCATTTTCGGCATGATCAAGGATGCGATTTTCGGCGCACCGGTAGTACCTGCGCCCGCGCCGATCCCCGAGCCGGCCGCTTCAGTGGCGCAAGCCCCCGCACCCGTCCCTGAGGCGCCACCCCCCGCGCCGGTCGATGTCGATGCCAAGATCGCGGCGTTGTGGGAAATGAACGGCAAGCCGAACCTCAATTACAAGAGCTCGATCGTTGATCTGATGAAGCTGCTCGGCATGGATTCGAGCCTCGACAATCGCAAGACGCTCGCCACCGAACTTGGCTATACCGGCGCGCTCGACGGCTCGGCGGAAATGAACATCTGGCTGCACAAGGCCGTGATGGATCAGCTCAGGAGCTGATCCGCTCCGCCGCCAGTCGCCGCCGCGCCCGCGCAGCGGCGAGGCGGATCCAGATCGGGATCGTCAGCAACGCCAGCTGACTGAACCGCGCGTCGACCAGCGACAGGGCGAGTGCCAGCACGGCGCCGAGCGTCACTCCCCAGCCGCGCGAGCGCGTCACCAAGATCGTCTCGCGATCGGCTTCGTGCGAGACGACCGGCGGCGAGGTCGCGATGCGGACCAGCCGCAGATTGAGTACGCCCGTGACGATCAGCGACAGATTGTACAGCGCGGTCGGCACGATCGCTCCGAGATACTCGGCCATGAACGCCGTGGTGAAGGGCATGAAGGCGATCGAGCACAGCACCGCGAGATTGGGGACGATAAGCTTGGGCGCATAGTGGCCGGTCAGCGCAAAGGCGCGGTGGTGTCCCGACCAGAAAGCGGCAATTACCCAGAACGACACGAAGAACCCGAAGAAGTTCGGGATCATGCCGTAAAGTGCCGTGATGAAGGCCGCGTGGCCGAGCGCACGATCGACGTGCGGCGGATGTAGTTCGATTACCAGCAACGTGATGGCGATGGCGAACACGGCGTCGGAAAAGAAGATCAGCCGCTCCAGCGCGTGATCCGGTCGGTCCCCGCCGCACGTCTTCTTCGATGCCCTCATTGCCTCACGCCCCCCGCTGCGTAGCGTCCTTATTCCGCATCGCCGCGCCGGTGTGCAAGGGCGGCGCCTTGCCCGCTGCCGATCCGCCACCCATATCGCCGCCATGAGTGGTAAAAGCGAACTGGTGTGGCACGGCACCACGATACTCTCCGTGCGCAGGAACGGCCATGTGGTCATCGCCGGAGACGGCCAGGTGACGCAGGGCCAGACAGTGATGAAACCCAACGCCAAGAAGGTGCGGCGGCTCGGCGACGGATCGGTGATCGCCGGTTTCGCCGGCGCGACCGCCGATGCCTTCACGCTATTCGAACGGCTGGAACGCAAGCTCGAACAGCATCGCGGCGCCTTGCTGCGCGCGGCGGTCGAGTTGGCCAAGGACTGGCGCACCGACAAATATCTGCGCAACCTCGAGGCGATGATGATCGTCGCCGACAAGGACGTTACGCTCATCCTCACCGGCAATGGCGATGTGCTGGAGCCAGAAGCGGGTGTGGCCGCGATCGGTTCGGGCGGTAATTTCGCCCTCGCCGCGGCGCGTGCGCTGGTCGATTATGAGGAAGATGCCGAGACGATCTGCCGCAAGGCGATGAAGATCGCCGCCGATGTCTGCGTCTACACCAACGAACGCCTCACCGTGGAAACGCTCGACAGCGCGACCTAGCTCCCCTCCCGCTTGCGGGAGTGGCTGGGGGAGGGGAGTGCCTCCTTCGCGCCGCCCGCCAGTTGCTAACGCCCTCCCCCGACCCCTCCCGCAAGCGGGAGGGGAGAAGAGATTGAAATGAACAACGACAGCCTCACCCCCAAAGCCATCGTCCGCGCACTCGACGCGCACATCATCGGCCAGACCGACGCCAAGAAGGCGGTCGCGGTCGCGATGCGCAATCGCTGGCGCCGCCAGCGGCTCGGCGCCGACCTCCGCGACGAGGTCAGCCCCAAGAACATCCTGATGATCGGGCCGACCGGTTGCGGCAAGACCGAGATCAGTCGCCGCCTCGCCAAGCTGGCCGATGCGCCGTTCATCAAGGTCGAGGCGACCAAGTTCACCGAGGTCGGCTATGTCGGCCGCGACGTCGAGCAGATCGCGCGCGACCTGGTCGAGGAAGCGGTGCGGCTGGAGAAGGAGCGGCGCCGCGTCGCGGTCAAGGACAAGGCCGAGGAGGCCGCTATGGCGCGGCTGCTCGACGCGCTGACCGGCAAGGGCGCGAGCGAGGCGACGCGCGAGGCGTTCCGCCAGCGTTTCCGCGACGGCCATCTCGACACGACCGAGATCGAAATCGAGCTCGAGGCGCAGCCCAACATGCCGTTCGAGATTCCCGGCGGCGGCGCGCAGATGATCAATCTCAGCGAGATGATGGGCAAGGCATTCGGCGGCGGCGGCCAGCTCAAGCGCCGCAAGCTCACCGTGCCGGCGGCATGGGAGAAGCTGGTCGACGAAGAGGCCGACAAGCGGCTCGACCAGGACGAGGTCAGCCGCGCCGCGCTCGCCGATGCCGAGGCAAACGGGATCGTCTTCCTCGATGAGATCGACAAGATCGCGGTGAGCGACGTGCGCGGTGGCTCGGTCAGCCGCGAGGGTGTGCAGCGCGACCTGTTGCCGCTGATCGAGGGCACGACGGTCGCGACCAAATATGGGCCGATGAAGACCGACCATATCCTGTTCATTGCGTCGGGCGCGTTCCACGTCGCCAAGCCGAGCGACCTGCTGCCCGAGTTGCAGGGTCGCCTGCCGATCCGCGTCGAGCTCAAGGCGCTGACCGAGGCGGATTTCGTCGCCATCCTCAGCGACACCAAGGCCTCGCTGCCGCAGCAGTACAAGGCGCTGATCGGCACCGAAGGCGTGACGATCGATTTCACCGAGGACGGCATCGCCGCCGTCGCGCGGATCGCCGCGCAGGTGAATGGCGAGATCGAGAATATCGGCGCGCGGCGCTTGCAGACGGTGATGGAGAAGCTGCTCGAAGAGGTCAGCTTCGAGGCGGAGGATCGTACCGGCGAGACGCTGACGATCGACGCGGCCTATGTCGAATCGCAACTGGAGACGATCGCGCGTAACACGGATCTGAGCCGCTACGTGTTGTAGATCTTGTGCTCCTGCGAAAGCAGGAGCCCAGGGTTCTGAAGGGAAGCGCCCGTGGCTCTGGGCTCCTGCTTTCGCAGGAGCACAAGGTCACCCCATCGCCAGCAACGCATAGGTCGCGAGCCAGTGCGTGCCCATATAGTCGTCGGCGATGTGCGGCAGGCTGGCGGCGATGTGCGCTGCGGCGGCGCGCTCGGCGCGCGGTGCGATCGGATGATCGTTGCCCAATGTCCGCGCGATACCGCGCCAGCACCAGGCGCGGCTGAGGTTGAGGCCGTCGAGATGCGCGATCTTGCCGTCGCTGCGATCGGACACCGTGGCGGGCACGAACAGCGTCTCGGGCTGGCCGTTGGCGAGATCGGGCAGGAATGCCCCGAACCATTCGGCAAACTCGGCGGTCGCAAGCAGGCGGCTCATGAGCAGCGCCTCGGTCAGCGCGGGTGAAAGGAACTCGTCGCCGCCCGGCTCCCATGCCTGGCAGGCGCGGTCGGCGCCGAACCAGTCGCTCGCACGCGCGGCGATCAGCGCGGCTAGGTCGGCGTCGCGGGCGCGCGCCCAGTCGTGCGCCAGCACCATGGCGAAGGCGATGTTGAAGTGCGTGCCGACGCGCATCGGATAGGTCAGCCTGGGCAGGAAATCGCGGAAGCGCGCCGCAAAGGCACGCGCCAGCGGGTCGAGCGCCGCGCCCCACGTTGCGTCGTGCCGCGCCGCCTCGCCGTGCAGCGCGAGCAGCCACGCCCAGCCATAGGGACGCTCGAACCCCGCCGTGCCCGGCCGCGCGAGATAGGCGAGCTCGCCGGCGACCTTGTCGGGCACCAGCATCCTGTCGGCATGGGTGCGGATCGCGTCGGCGGCGGGCGCAGCGGGGTAAAGCCGCAACAGCGTCAGCAACTGCCACCAGCCATGGACGCAGCTGTGCCAGTCGAAGCTGCCATGGAAGATCGGGTGCAGCACGCGCGGCGGCGCGGCGTCGGCGTCGCCGTTCAGCACATGGTCGAGCTTGTGGGGATATTCCTGCCCGATATGGCTCAGCGTGAGGGTGGCGAACCGCGCCGCGGTCGCTTCGTCGAGACGTGTCATCGCAGTACCGCCCATAGCAGGAGGATGTTGAAGGCGAGCAGCGCCAGCGCCGTCGGGATCTGCGCCTTGATCACGGCGTTGCTGTCCTTGAGATCGAGCAGCACCGCCGGCACGAGATTGAAGTTGGCCGCCATCGGCGTCATCAGCGTGCCGCAAAAGCCGGCGAGCATGCCGATCGCCGCGATCCGCGCCGGGTCGCCGTGATGCGCGCCGATCAGCAGCGGTAATCCGATCGCTGCCGCCATCACCGGGAAGGCGGCAAAGGCGTTGCCCATCGCCATGGTGAACAGCGCCATGCCGAGGCAATAGACCAGCACCGCGCCGAACAGGCTGTCGCCGGGGATGAGATGGCCGACGATGCCGCCGACCGCATTGCCGACCCCGGCGAGCGCGAACACCGCGCCGAGGCTCGCCAGCATCTGCGGCAGGATCGCGGCCCAGCCGATATCATCCATCAGCCGCCGCCCTTCCGCGAAGGGCGTGACGAGAGCGGGTCGAAGCCAGGCGAGACAGATGGCGAGCGCGACGATCACGCCGAGCGTGAGCGCGACGAGCGTCGCCTGCTTGGGGTCGACCAGCCCGGGCAATTGCTTGAACAGCAGCGTGCCCATCAGCGCAGTGACCGGGATGACCAGTGCCGGCACGAACAGCCCATTGCCGCGCGGCGCGGGCTTATCGGCACTTGGCTCCGCTTTGCGCAGCGCGCCGCTGCCGCCGAGCGCGACCAGTGCGAGCACCAGCACACCGTTGCCGATGTCGCCGATCAGGTCGCCGACAAAGAAGCTCAGCGCGATCAGCGCATAAAAGGCGGCGCTGCCGAAGCGGCGATCGCGTAGCGCGAGCAGCGCGAACGCGGTGAAGGTCAGCCCGGCGACCGGATAGACGAGGTTGAGGCCGATCATCTGGCCGCCCGCCGCGTCGCGCGATCGAATAGCAGCAGGCGGGTGCCGTGGATCACCAGCGCCGCGATCGCGGTCGGGATCGCCCAGACCGACAGCTGGAGCGGCTCAAGCCTGATACCATAGCCCTCGAGCACGCCCTTCATCAGCAGGATCGAGCCGATCGCGATGAAGATATCCTCGCCGAAGAACAGCCCGATATTGTCGGTCGCCGCACTCAGCGCGCGAACGCGTTCGTCATGCTCGGGGGTCGATCCTTCGGGCGCGGCGGCCTCGGCCATCGGTGCGATCAGCGGGCGGACGGTCTGGGGGTGGCCGGCGATCGAGGTCAGCCCGAGCGCGGCGGTGACCTGGCGAAAGATCAGGTAACCGAGCAGCAACCGCCCGGTGGTCGCGCCGCGCAGCCGCGTGATCAGCTCACGCGCGCGCCGTTGCAGGCCATAGCGTTCGAGGATGCCGATCACCGGCAGGACGATATAGACCACGGTGACGAAGCGGCTGTCGTTATACGCCTTGCCGAACGCGGCGAGGATATGGAGCGGATCGATCCCGGCGCACAGCCCGGTGACCAGCGCCGAGACGGCGACGACGATCAGCGGGTTGAAGCGCAGCAGGAAGCCGGCGGCGATGACGGCGATGCCGAGCAGGACGAGCATCTAGCGTTTCCGTCCCAAGCCTTGCGGTACCGTGTTCCTGCGCAGGCAGGAACCCAGGGTTCGGGGCGTGGCGCTTGTGGCCCTGGGCTCCTGCGTGCGCAGGAGCACGGTCGCTTTCATCGGCTCGATCTCCCAAATCCCCCGCCGCCCGGCGTCGCGATGACGAACACGTCGCCCGGCTGCATCTCGACCGACGCCGTGGCGGCAAGTTCCTCGACCGTCCCGTCGACCCGCTCCACGCGGTTCTCGCCGACCGCGCCGTCGCCGCCGCCCGCCAGCCCGAACGGCGCGACGCGGCGGCGGTTCGACAATATCCCGGCATGCATGGCGCGGCGGAAGCGGATGCGCCGTAGCCCGCCATCGCCGCCGATATGCGCGCCGGCTCCGCCCGAGCCGTGCCGGATGGCGAAGCATTCGAGCAGCACCGGGAAGCGTGCCTCCAATATCTCGGGGTCGGTCAGCCGGCTGTTGGTCATGTGCGTCTGGACCACCGCGGTGCCGTCGAAATCGGGCCCGGCGCCCGACCCGCCGGCGATCGTCTCATAATATTGGTTGTCGGCGTCGCCGAAGGTAAAGTTGTTCATCGTGCCCTGCGACGCCGCCATCGCGCCGAGCGCCCCGAATAGGGTGTCGGTAACGACCTGACTGGTCTCGACATTGCCCGCGACGACCGCCGCGGGGAAGCGCGGCCGCAGCATCGTTCCCTCGGGCACGATGATCGTCACCGGGCGCAGGAATCCGTCGTTGAGCGGGATATCGGCGTCGATCAGCGTGCGCAGGACGTAAAGCACCGCTGCGCGCACCACCGCGAAGGGCGCGTTGAAGTTGTTCGGGCGCTGTGGACTCGTGCCGGTGAAATCGACCGTCGCGGTGCGCGCCGCGCGATCGACTGACACCGCCACGCGCACCACCGCGCCGTCATCCATTTCATAGGCGAAACTGCCATCGGGCAGGTCGGCCAAGAGCGTCCGCACCGCCGCCTCGGCATGTTGCTGGACATGCTCCATATAGGCGCTGACCGTGGCGAGGCCGTAGTCGGCGGCCATCGCGCGCAGGCCCTCGGCACCGCGCGCGCAGGCGGCGACCTGCGCGGCGAGGTCGGCGAGATTCTGCTCGATATTGCGCGCCGGCCATTCCCCGCCGCCGAACAGGTCGCGCAGTTCGTCGCGCAGGAAGCAGCCGGCATCGACCACCAGCACATTGTCGATCAGCACACCCTCTTCGCGGATGTCGGTGCTGGCGGGCGGCATCGAGCCGGGGCTGATCCCGCCGACATCGGCATGGTGGCCGCGCGCCGCGACGAAGAAGGCGGGCGTTTCGTTGCCATCGACGAACACCGGCATGATCACGGTGATGTCGGGCAGGTGCGTGCCGCCGCGATAGGGCGCGTTGAGCGCATATACGTCGCCCGGCAGCATGCCGCGCCCGTCGGCGCCGTGCCCACGCGCCTCGATCACGGTGCGGATGCTCTCGCCCATCGAGCCGAGATGGACCGGGATGTGCGGTGCATTGGCGATGAGGTTGCCGTGGCGATCGAACAGCGCGCAGGAGAAATCGAGCCGCTCGCGGATGTTGACCGAAGCGGCGCTGCGCTGGAGTGCGGCGCCCATTTCCTCGGCCAGCCCCATGAACATGCCGGCGAAGATCTCGAGCCGCACCGGATCGGCTGCGCCGGTTTCTCGCAGTACCGTGTCGCGCGGGGCGTGGCGCGTCATGACGATCGCGCCATCGGCGTCGATCGCCGCGGTCCAGCCGGGCTCGACGACGGTAGTTGAGACCGTATCGATGATCAGAGCCGGCCCGGCGACGTTGCTGCCCGGCGCCAACCCGGCGCGGTCGTGGAGCGGCGCGTGATGCGGCGCGCCGGCAAGATACAGGTCGACCGTTGACAGCGGCGGCGCGTTCTCGGTCGGCAGCGCGATGATCGGCGCCGTGTCGATCGCGCCGCAGGCGATCGCCTCGACGCGCACCGCCTCGATCACCAGCGCATCGTCGCCGAGAAAGCCGAAGCGCTGGCGAAAGGCTGCTTCGAACGCGGCGCGCATCGCCGCGGGCGTGTCCAGCGTCACATCGACCGTCGCGTCGGTGCGGGCATAGCGCAGCGCCACCAGCGTCTCGCTGCGGATGGCGGCGGCGGCGACGCCCTGCGCGATCAGCCCGGCGCGCGCCTCGTCGTCGAGCGTGGCGACGGTTTCCGCCAGCGCATCATGGTCGTCGACCGCGAGTGCGACGCTCGCCGCGCGCAGCACGCGGCGCTCGGCCAGGCCCATGCCATAGGCCGAAAGCACGCCGGCGAGCGGATGGATCATCACCTTGTCCATGCCCAGCGCATCGGCGACGAGGCAGGCATGCTGCCCGCCGGCGCCGCCGAAACAGGCGAGCACATAGCGCGCCGGATCATGCCCGCGCGCGACCGAGATCGCCTTGATCGCGCGCGCCATATTGGCCACCGCGATCGCGATCAGCCCTTCGGCGGCGGCATGGCGGTCGAGCCGCGTTCCCGTCGTCGTCGCCGCTGCGTTGATCAGCTCATCGAGCCGCGCGCCGGCGGCGACGGCGTCGAGCGGCTGATCGCCGCCGGGGCCGAACAGGCTGGGGAAATGCGCCGGCTGGATCTTGCCGAGCACGAGGTTGCAGTCGGTGACGGTCAGCGGCCCGCCGCGCCGGTAGCAGGCCGGCCCCGGCACCGCGCCGGCCGATTCCGGGCCGACGACGAAGCGCCCGCGCTCGAAGCGGCAGATCGAACCGCCGCCCGCCGCGACGGTATCGATGCGCATCATCGGCGTGTTGACGCGCACCCCGGCGATGCTGGCGTCACTGTGCCGCTCGAAGCGCCCGGCATAGAGCGAGATATCGGTCGAGGTGCCGCCCATGTCGAAGCCGATGACATGGTCGAACCCGGCGCGCGCGGCGGTGCGCGCCATGCCGACGATGCCGCCAGCCGGCCCCGACAGCAGCGCGTCCTTGCCGTGGAAATGCTGCGCGTCGGCCAGCCCGCCATGCGATTGCATGAACAACGGGCGCTGCCCCGCGCCGAGCGCGCTTTCCAGCCCGGCGACATAATGTCGTAGCACCGGCGAGAGATAGGCGTCGACCACATTGGTGTCGCCACGCGCGATCAGCCGGTTGAGCGGCGCGACGCGGTGGCTGACCGAAATCTGCGTGAAGCCGATCCGCGCGGCGATCTCGGCCAGCACGTCTTCATGCTCTGGGTAGCGATAGCCGTGCACCAGCACGATCGCGATGGCGCGCAGCCCGTTGTGGTACGCGGCGCGCAAGCCGGCCTCGGCGGCGGTGCGGTCGAGCGGAATCGTGACGGCGCCGTCGATATCGACGCGCTCGTCGATCTCGACGACGTCGGCATAGAGTGGCGGTGGCAGGACGATGTGGCGCGCGAAGATATCGGGCCGGTGCTGGTAGCCGATGCGCAGCGCGTCGCCAAAGCCGCGCGTGATGGCGAGCAGGGTCGGCGCGCCGGCGCGTTCGAGCAGGGCGTTGGTGGCAATCGTCGTGCCGATGCGGATATCGGCCCGCGGCAACGGCCCGGCGGCGATCCCCGTCAGCCGGCGGATCGCGGCGACGGCGGCATCGTCGTAATGTTCCGGGTCGACCGACAGCAGCTTGACCACCGTCGCGGTGCCATCGGGCGCCCGCGCGACGACATCGGTGAAGGTGCCGCCGCGATCGATCCAGAAATGCCAGAAGGGGGTCGTGTCGGGTTCGCTCACTGGCCGCTTCTAGCCAGACGGTCCGCCCGCGTCTCGCACGTTGTTTGGAATGCTCCGCCCGAACAAGCGTCGTTCCCCGGCGAAGGCCGGGGCCCAGTTGGAGAACATCAATAAATTGGCGCGGTGGGAAATTACCTCCGCCACTCCACCTGGACCCCGGCCTTCGCCGGGGAACTGATTTCTGTATCCTCCGCCTCGACAACCCATGAGTCGCTTTGGCTAAGGTCGGGGCCGATCATACGGCACGAAGCTGCCGAGCCGGCAGATTGGCCCGGGGATGCTCCCGCCGCTCCGCTCGATGGTGCGGAAATGGTCGCCCTTGCACGGCCCGCCGCCGAACAGCTCGAACACGAGGATCGAATCGTCATCAAGCCCGGGGCAGGCATCGGGCAGGTCGTTGCGCCACACGCGCCGCGCGGATTCGCGATAGACCAGCGTGCGCGCGTCGAGCGCGACGATATTGCCGGCGCGATCGGCGCTGAGGCAGTTGACCGGTGCGCCGGCGACGCGCCCGTCAAAGGTCGTGGCGACCGCGTTGTCATGCGTCGCCGCCGGTGCCGCCGCGGCAAGCCCGGCGGCGAGCAGCAACGCCGGCCGGGGGATCATTTGCGCCAGGGAACGAAATCGCCGAACGCGCAGCTGCCGCTCGGGATATGCGCCGGCAGATCGACCGTCGTCACGATATCGCCGCGGCAGAATTGTCCGCTGTAAGATTTGGTGACGATCGCGTCGCCGTTGCGCAGTCCGAAACAGCCGCCGCCGGTGTCGGTCACGTACATTTCGCGGCGCGAATATTTGTAGATGATCGTGTCGCCGACGCGCTGCGTTTCGGTGATGCGTCGCGGATCGATGCACGTGGTCGGCTTGCCGGCGGTGTAGCCGTCAAGCGCCTTGGCCAGCTCGACGCGGTCATGCGCCGCCTGGCGTTCGCGATAGCTGTCCTTCGACACGGCGGCGGAACCGGCGAGCAGCAGGGCAACGGGTAAGATGAAGCGGTACATGATCGACTCCTTGCGCCCCCACAATGGCTTATAGCGCCTTCAGCCGCGAAATGCATCCTTCGCCGCACGCCGTTCCGCCAGCTGTTCGGCCGATGTCGCGCGCAGGAACGGGTTGGTCGCACGCTCCTCGCCGATGGTCGTCGGTACCGTCGCCTCGCCATTGGCGCGGGCGGCATCGACATGCCGCATCCGCGCGACGATCGCCGCATTGTCGGGTTCGGCGACCAACGCATAGCGGCCATTGGCCTGGGTATATTCATGCGCGCAATAAACCACCGTCGCGTCGGGCAGCGCGGCAAGCTTGGCCATATTGTCGAACATCTGCGCGGCATTGCCCTCGAACAGCCGACCGCAGCCCATCGCGAACAAAGTATCGCCGGTGAACGCCGCGGCATCCTCGGGCAGAATAAAGACGATGTGGCCGGCGGTGTGTCCCGGCGTCTCGATCACGTGCGCGACATGCGCGCCGAGGCGTAGCGTGTCGCCCTCGGACAAGGCGATGTCGAGCGTGGGAATCCGCGCCGCCTCGGCCGCCGGGCCGCTGATCGTCGCGCCGGTCGCCGCCTTGATCGCCGCATTGCCGCCGGTGTGGTCGGGGTGCCAGTGCGTGTTCCAGATCTGGCTGATCGTCCAGCCGCGCCGCGTCGCCTCGGCCAGCACCGGCTCGGCTTCGGCCGGGTCAACCACCACCGTCTCCCCCGACGCCGGATCATGCACCAGCCAGATATAATTGTCGCTCAGCGCGGGGATGCGGATGATGTCGAGGTCAGTCATCGCCTCACCATATTCCCGTGTTGGGCATCGATGCCCACGGCTCGGCGGGGTCGAGCAGGCCGTCCTGGAGCAGCTCGACCGAGATATTGTCGGGGGTGCGGACGAACGCCATGTGCCCGTCGCGCGGCGGGCGGTTGATTGTCACGCCGCCATCCATCAGCCGCTGGCAGGTCTCGTAGATATTGTCGACGCGGTAGGCGAGGTGGCCGAAATTGCGGCCTTCGCCATAGGACTCCGGGTCCCAGTTATGCGTCAGCTCGACCTGCGCATCCTCGTCGCCCGGCGCCGCGAGGAAGATCAGCGTGAAGCGCCCCTTCTCGTTATCGAAACGGCGCAGTTCCTTCAGCCCGAGCAGGTCGAAGAATTTGAGCGTCGCATCGGGGTCGCTGACGCGGATCATGGTGTGGAGATATTTCATCGGGCGCCTCCTGGGGTTTCGCTGGGGAGATAGGCGCAGGCGGGCGGCGGTGCCAGTGGAGCAGCGGAGATTGCGAGTGTCCTGGATTTATGGACTGCCGATAGTCCGATTTCGAGAACATTATTCAGGAAACCGGACGTTGCTCAAGCCTATGCAATCCATCCCCGCCACGCCATGCCGACATAGAAGTTCTCGACATCCTTGAACCCTGCTTCGCCGGGCAACTGTCCGAAATCTATCCTCCGTGTCAGGCTGTCGCGGTGTGGGTCTGGTCTACCAGCTCGCGCTTCCACTTCATCAGTGCGCGTACCAGCTTTTCGGTGTGCTCGTTATATGCGCCCGCCATAATCGTTCTCGCTGCGGCCAAGTCTCCGCGCTCGACATTGGCAAGAACGCTGCCGGCCGCCTTATGAAAGTCGGCATGCACGCGCTTGACGACCTGAAAGGGCATGCCCGCTTTCGTGCTTGCATCGATCGATGGCCCGCAAAGCCATTTGCCGAAAGCGCACAGATCGTCGCGGCAGGCCTGGCCGGATTGTTCATCGCACTTTCCTGACTTGATAGCGCTGTTCAGGCGCATTTTCCACATGCCGTGAGCTCCAATGGCGTTGTCAATTTCGTTGATCATGGTCGCTTTCGACACGGCACTATCCTTCAATCCCAGTGAATTCCTGATGCGCGCGTAGCAGTGGAGGATTGCGAAAAGCTTTGCCTCGCCCCCTGTATTTATCCGGTGCGCTAGTCTAATCGTGAGGGGAACTCCCCAGAGACGATCCACTGGTGCCGTGCCACCCACCCGATAGCGACGATTGCCTGCCTCGGTTTGTGCAGCTGAACTTCGCCGACAAATCTATGGCGAGGTTCAGTAGCAAGACTCTGGTTCGGTGATGGCCGCTACTGGGGCGCCTCTCGCCCGGCAGCTAACCTTCCCTCGCGCTCCAGCCGGATATCCTCCGCTGGGTGGCCGACAATCGATCAGTCCTCCCCAGCCAGCCAGTCCCGAGCCTTCTCGAGCGTCAGGAACACGCACACCCTCGGGTGCACCAGCGTCCGCTCGGCCTGTGCCTTGTTGAGCTGGCTGCCTACCACCACGGCGGCGCGGCCGCTGGTCTGCGCCATGCCGCCGTGCATGATGTTGGTTAGCAGATCGGCAACATCCATCGCCTGGACGGGGAAGTCGAACGACTCGACGATCACGTTGAAATCCTCGCGGATCGCGTGCGCTTCGCGCAGCTTCTCGCCCACCGCCCTTGCCAGCGCGGTCACGTCCTCGTGTTTCCAGAAACCCGCGACCCTCAGGTTCACGCAATTGGCGCGGCGATCATAATCGACGTTAAACATGCGTCTTCGGTTTGCGATCAAGCTGGTTCACGGGCGCCAACGCCACGAGCGGAAAAATGGTTGCCGGTCTTCGCGAAAAAAACCGGGGGACGACAAATGCCTAGGGCGTTGCCTTGGCCGGGGCCGGCGTATCGAACTGCCTGAGCGCCGCCATTGCCGCGCGGCCGGCGTCGCTGTCGGGGCGGAGCCGGGCGGCGCGCGTCCAGGCGGCCCTGGCGGCGGCTTCGTCGCCCGACAGCGCGGCGATGTTGCCCGCCTCGAGCTGGGCCGAGGCGTCGTCGCCGGCGCGGCGCAGCGTTTCGGCGATGTCGTGCTTCGCGCGCGGCAGGTCGCTCATCCGCCGCGCCAGCGTCGCCGAGAGCAGCCAGGCGAGCGGATCATCGATCGCATCGACCAGCGCGCGGTCGATGTCGCGCCGCGCGGACTGGGTGTCGCCGACTGCCACCGCGGCGCGCGCGCGGTCGAGTTCGGCCTCGCCGCGTTCCAGCCCGACCAAGGTCGCCGGTGCCAGCGCTGCGTTGAGCGCCGACAGCGCCTTGGCCGCGTTGCCGCCGGCGAGCCAGGCGTTGCCGGCCTGCGCCCAGTAATTGGGCGCGCGCACGTCCTTGGCGATCTCGGCGGCGTTGGCGGCGGCTTCGAACTCGGCGGCGGCGGCGGTCCAGCGCAGTTCGGTCGCATAGGCGATGCCGAGGCACTGCCGCGCGAGATAGCCGCCACCTTGCAGCTGCCAGGTGCTCGCCTCGCGCTCGGCGCCGGCCGGGTCGCTGGTGGCGAGCTCGACGCAGCGGTCGAAGCGCTGTTCGATCGGCGACAGCGTACGCGGCGGCGGCGTTGGCGCCGGTGCCGGGCGGGCCTGGGCGGCGGTGGCGAGCAGCAGCGGCAGGATGATCATCGGCGGGGCAACACTTCCTCGACGGCGCGAATCAGCCGCGCGATGTCTTGGTCGCGCGACAGGCGGTGGTCGCCATCCTTGATCAGCAGCGTCTGCACATCGGCTGAACGAAGCAGCTCGGTCAGCCGGGCGGTGCGGTGCCACGGCACGTCCTTGTCCTTCATGCCCTGCAGCAGCCGCACCGGCACGTCGATCGCGATCTCGCCGAACATCAGCCGGTGCGCCTCGCCCGATTGCCAGAACGCCTTGGTATAGACCGTCGGGCTGTCGCTGTACGGCGATGGGCGTTCGATCCGCCCCTCCTGCAACAGCGCGAGCTTCTCGTCGGTGGTAAAGCCCCAGTCGGTGAAGTCGGGCGCCGGCGCGATGCCGACCAGCGCGACGACTTTCTCGGGCCGGTCACGCGCCACGACCAGCATCAGCCAGCCACCCAGCGACGATCCGACCAGCACCGCCGGCCCCTCGACCAGCTGGTCGAGCATTTCGACCACATCGTCGCGCCACCCGGCGAAGGTCTGCTCCTCGAACAAGCCCTCGCTCTGCCCGCATCCGCCATAGTCGAAGCGCAGAAAGGCGCGGCCCTGCGCCTTGGCCCAGGCTTCGAGCGCGACCGCCTTGGTGCCGGCCATGTCCGAGGCATAGCCGGGCAGGAAGACGATGGTCGGCCCGGTGCCGGGGGTGTGGTGATAGGCGAGCGCGGGGCGGGGAGACGTCATAGGGGGCGTTTACGACAACCTTAGCGTGCGGTCATCCGCATTTCCCTCTCCCGTTGGGAGCATCGGGTAAACAGCGCCCCGCGCTGTTTAGATCGTGCGGGGGGCACGATCGACCCGATGCTGGAGGGAGTGCCGAAGGCGCGGAAGGGTGAGGGCAGAGTGTATTCGTCAAACCTGCCCTCACCCGTCCCGCCCCGCTGCGCCGGGCGGGCCCAGCGCTGGGTGGACAGCGCCCCGCGCTGTCCAGGCCATGCCGGGGGCATGGCCGACCCAGCACTCCTCTCCCAAAGGGAGAGGGAATTCAGGTCACTTCCCGTTCACAAACCCCGCCAGCGCCGCCTGAAACGCGGCCGGCTGGTCGAGCATCACGAAATGCGCGCTGTCGCCGATATCGACAAAGCTGACATGCGGCGCGGTGGCATAGGCGCCGTGATAGAGCGGGTCGGCCCTTTCCCTGGTCGCGCCGGTTGCCGCCCAAGGATAGACCAGGGTGATCGGCGTCGTGATCCCGGCGAGGTCGGGGCGCAGATCGGTGGTCATGTCCTCATAGAGCGCCTCACCCGATACGCGCGGGTCTGCGGCCAACACCCAGGCCTTTACCTTCGCCCGCGATTCCGGCTTCAGCGCGAGGCGATTGGCCGTGGCCTCGGCGGTGGCCGTGTCGGCCGGCTTGCCGTAGCTGGCCATCATCTGTGCACGGATCGCGCTGGCCTGCGGCTCGACCAGCGGCACGGTTGCGGCGGGGAAGAACAGCACCGCGATGAACGGCAGCGAGTCGACCACCATCACGCGCGAGACATGGTCGGGATGCGCCTTGGCGAACATCAGCGCGGCGAGGCCACCCAATGAATGGCCGACGATCGCCGGCTGGCCGAGCTTCTCGCGCACGATATAGCCGTCGAGTTCGGCGATGATTCCGGCGAGAATGCCGGGCGAAATGTTCTTGCCCGGCGCATCGCCGCCAAAGCCGTTGATCTGCACGAGGATCACGCGGTGGCCTCTGGCCAGATCCGGCACCACGCCGTCCCACACGGCGCGCGGGCTCGACAGGCCGGGGATCAGGATCACCGGACTGCCGCTGCCGACGCTGGTGATCGAGATATGGTCCATGCGCTCTTCCGGCGCGGGGATCGCGGTGGCGGCCGGCGCGGCGGGTGCGGCGCAGTTTCCGGCGCTCGGCGGCAGCACGAAGGACAAGGAGGCGAAGGCGAACAACAGGTTGAGCTTGTGGTTGGTCATTGGTCCGACTCCGCGGAAGGGCTGGTGAAAATCTGCTCGATCGTCAGGCCGAACAGTTCGGCGATCCTGAAGGCGAGCGGGAGCGAGGGGTCGTAGCGGCCGGTCTCGATCGCGTTGACGCTCTGCCGCGAGACCTGGAGTGCGTCGGCGAGATCGCCCTGGCTCCAGTCGCGTTCGGCGCGCAGTACCTTGAGACGGTTCTTCATGCGTCGCGCCCGATTGTCAGCTTGTTGGCGCAGGCGCCGAGCCCGAGCCCGCCGAACCACAGCACCGCGACATAATAGGATTCGACATGGGCGACGAGTTCGAAGCTTTCGAGAAAGCCCCAGATCGTCGCGATGCTGAGCGCAAAGCCGCTTGCCCACAGCGACTGGCGGACCATCCCCATGCGGACATATTCGTCGGTTTCCTCGACGAGATAGAGCCCGATCGCGGCGAAGATGCCGATGATCGGCAGCGCCGGCAGGATTGCCGCGAGATAGGCGAGCGGGCCGCTGAGCAGATGTCGGTTGAACAGCGACACAACGGCGATCAGCACGATTGCGTAAATCAGGCTGAGAATGATGACACGCCGGTTGTAGCGCCGGATCGCGGGGTTCTTGAGCATGGAAAGCTTCCTTTCGAATCAGTGAAGGAAGCTTTACAGGCAAGCGTGCTTGTCAGTCAAGTGTCATTTACAAAATGATTGGCGTGATTGTCAGTTCAGCCGTTTCCCCATCCGCACCAGCGGCACCGCCACGCCATCGACCGGCGCCGCGCAGACGGCTTCGATGGCTGTATAGCCGCATGCCGCATAGAGCGGCTGGCCGGCGAGCGTCGCCATCATCTCGGCGCGGGTGAAGCCGGCGGCGCGGGCGGCGGCTTCGCACAAAGCGAGGATCAGGCGGCCGACGCCGCGGCGGGCGAAGTCGGGGTCGGTGAACATCGCGCGGACGCGCGCCGGGTCGGTTGCCGGGTCGAGCAGCCGCGCGTCGCGCAGCGCGGCGCTGTGGTCACCGCCATAGAGCGTCGCGCGGTGGCTCCATCCGCCGCAGCTGGCGAGCCGGCCAGCCTGCTCGACCAGGAAATAGCTGCCATCATCGATCAGCTGCGTGTCGAGCCCCATCACCGCGCGGCTCGCGGCGATCTCGCCCGGCGTCAGGAAGCCGCGTTGCAGCTCGTTGATTGCGCGTTCCATCAGCGCGCGGATCGCGGGCACGTCGTCGCGCGTGGCAATGCGGTGGGTGAGCGTGTCCATCGCCCCTTGTCCTCATCCGGTGCATGCCGCGTCAAGAAGGGACGTGTCGTCTCCAGCACCAATCGACACCCTTCATCGGCTTCGCTAGACTGGGTCGATGGCTGATGTTCCACACACACCGTTGCTCGACACGGTTCACGCGCCCGCCGACCTTCGCAAGCTCAATGCCGATCAGCTGCGTCAGCTGGCCGACGAGCTGCGCGCGGAGACGATTTCGGCGGTCGGGACGACCGGGGGTCATTTGGGATCGGGTCTCGGCGTGGTCGAGCTGACCACCGCGATCCATTATGTCTTCGACACGCCCAATGACCGGCTGGTGTGGGACGTCGGGCACCAATGTTATCCGCACAAGATCCTGACCGGGCGCAGGGACCGCATCCGCACGCTGCGCATGGGCGGGGGGCTCTCTTGCTTCACCAAGCGCAGCGAGAGCGACTACGATCCGTTCGGCGCGGCGCACAGCTCGAC
>JBBRSN010000009.1:0-86778 GCA_038245375.1 Sphingomonadales bacterium
CCGCCCATGCGCGTTCCGCCAACCGGCGTGCCCGCCCCACAACGGGTCCAAAACCGAAATCCCCATAGGTCAGTACGCGTGGCCCGCGGCTTCCTGCTTTGGAGGATATCGTACGCCTGCCGGCATCCGATATCCTTCACAAACTAAGTCATTCAGGCACTCACCGACGCGCCCCGGGAGCGGCCGATGAGGCGTGCAACTGTCATCAGAGCGGGATCTTCCATTCGATCGACAGTCGGCATCGACCAACCCTTGCTCCAGATATTCGGGCGACTTCCAGTGCTCAATGCCCTCCGGCGCTTCGGACCCGGCGAGAAGATCGGCGTATTCGCCCGCCCGCTCTACGCGGAAATTACGAGCGTCAATTGTGTCAGCGGCTTTGGCCTTGCAAATCTCCTCACGCAGGTGGTCACGATATCCGGCGCGGGTGCTCATCATGATGCGTATCTGGTTCGAAAATGATACCATCTCCCGGGGAAAATAGCGGCGCGGCGCGAGAGATCCACATCCTCGCGCACGCCGTCAAGCCGGCCGCGATCGAGTGCAAATTCGTCGGCCGCAAGATCGACGTGCAGATCGTCGAAGCCTTCGCCATGTCCCCGTAATTCATGTCCCCGCAATCCCCGGCTTTTTCGTAATATAGCCTTGCGGGAGAAGTTCGGACATTCCGTGAGCGCAAAAATCTTCCTCGATTGTCGGAGTGATCGCCAAAGCGGTTTGCCGGTCCTCGGCAGCCTTTGCAGCCTTTCCCATCCGATGATCGGTGATCGCTCGGCCATAATAGGCTTCGCCGCTATCCGGGTCTTTCAAGATGGCTTGATCAAAATCTGTATAGGCTCCCGTCACATCACCCAGCCGAAGCCGGGTCAAGCCCCGGTTCACCAAATATGACGGTTCGCCGGGCTTAGCCGTCAATGCGCGTTCGCAGGCTGCGAGGCCCCAATCCAGGGCAAGGCCCTCCATGGCGAAGAGGCGACAACTCATGCTTAAATCATCGGGTCCCGAGGCGACAGCAAGAGCCGAATTATAGTCCGCGAGAGCGCGTGCGCGCTCTCCCAGTTGGAGAAAAGCCATGGCCCGATAGGTGAGAACGCCAAAGTCCTTTGAGTCCTGATCGAGGACCTGAGTGAACTGATCCTTCGCATCGGCCCATCTAGCTCGGCTAAATGCCAGTAGCCCCAATTTTGTGATCAAACCGAGGTCACCAGGTGCAAGCTTAATCGCTTTATCGAGATCTGCCTGGCGACCGTTGAAATCGTCCCAACGCCGCATCCCGGACTTCATGTCCCAAAAATGATATGATCCGCCGTCCAGTTGCAGGGCTCGATCGATGGTTGCGAGCGCTTCGGCGCGGTCGCCGGAGTCGCTGTCAATCTTTGCAGCGGATGCCAATGCGCGAGGCTGCTCCGAAAATCGCAGCTCCAGAAGCTCCGCTACCGCGCGAGCCTCCGGCCACCGGCGCTGGGCGCCCAGCAACTGGGCTTTCATCTGATAAGCTGCTGGCTCGGCTGGCGCCGATCGGATATACATGTCGGCGTCAGCCAGAGCAGCTTGGTAGAGATGCCGCCGCTGGTAAATCGAAGCTCTGAACCGAAGTGCGAACGGGTTGGATGGCTCGAACTCGAGCGACTTGCTGAGTTCGTCCAGCTCTGTGTTTTCGTCACTATGCCGGTTGGCGATGATCGCGCGAACCCGGTGGAGAATTGCACAATCCGGCAGCAGTTGTTCAGCTTGCCTGAGGTCACTCGACGCTTCATCCACGCGGTTGACCCAAGCATATGCCAGCGCTCGGTTCGCGAATATCTCACCGTTCTCCGGCTCCTGTTTAAGAGCCAGGTTCAACGTTACGATAGACTCGTCAAAACGGTGCTGGTCGGCCAGCGCACTCGCCATCTTCATCAGCTCCCTGCTGCTTGGCACTGCCGTCGCTGAATCCGGCACCTTTGGCGGCGATGTGTCCTGACCGCTTGCCGGAGAAACCGAGCCGATGCCGATCGAGAGGACGAGAGCAAAGCCCAACGTTGTTTTCAACATATGACTCTTCCCGCCGTGTCCTAACCCTTTTAGAAAAGATCCTACGCGATCAAAGGGATCACTGCATCCGCTCTTTTGCAAGGCGTAACTGGATCGTGTCCCACCGCGTGGTGTAGCGTCGCCGGCGTTGGCACGACGATCTCCGGCTTTTGGCCGGATTGGTCAAGCTGCCACAGCGGACAGGGTAACGAGTGGATTATCGCTCAACGGCACGACACTTTCCAGCGTCATGTAGCGGGCGCGCTGCACCGCCCATTCGTCGTTCTGCTCGAGCAGGATAGCGCCAACGAGACGGATGATGGCCTCTTCGTTGGGGAAGATGCCGACGACGTTGGTGCGTCGTTTGATCTCGCCGTTGAGTCGCTCGATGGGATTGTTGCTGTGCAGCTTGGTGCGATGCTGCGGCGGGAAGCTCATATAGGCGAGGACGTCCTCCTCGGCGCTGTCCATCAATGTCGCGAGTTTGGGGACGGTGGGACGGAGCTGGTCGGCGACCCTGCGCCACTGACCGCTGGCTGCCTCGGTCAGGGCAGAATCACGCCCCGCCTAGCGTCTAATAACGCTCAAAAACGGACGAACTGCTTCCCACCAGGCAAAGTCATTCCGCCCAAGCCGGCTGAATGCAGAGCGAAGGAAGAGCTGCCGGTCGGCTATCGGGGGCGGCGTGAGTCCGCCTGAACGACTTGAACTGGTCGGCTCCAGCCGAAATCATGCCAATTGGCTGGAGGACTGCTATGCCGCCGCCACCCCGGCACAGCACCACCGCCCATAGCTTTCCGACAATCCCCCCAGCAGATAGGCCAGCTCGGCGATCCAGACCCTTGCATCGCTGCAGGTGTTATCGATGACACACATGCCCGCGACGACAATGATCCGGTCGTCAACGCGTCATCGCTCCTGGCAGCCGACGCCGCAACCTCCGCCCGCTCCCGGTGGTTGCCGCATGGCGCGACGAGTCATATGCCAGCGACCTGACAATATCGGGACAACAGCATGCGCAACCATTTCCTCCTACCGGCCCTTCTCGCGAGCTGTGTAGCGGCGCCCACTTTCGCGCAAACCGCTCCACCCGTCGCCAGCGCTGCGCCAATCGACAAGGCGCGCCTGTCCGACACCACGCGGATCCTCGCCAGCGACGCATTCGAGGGCCGCGCACCCGGTACGCCGGGCGAGGAGCGTGCCGTCACCTGGATCGTCGATCGCTTCAAGGCGCTTGGGCTGCAACCCGCCGGCGACAATGGCGGCTGGACCCAGGCCGTGCCGCTGCTCCACACCCGGCTCGACACGACAGTGCCGGTCACCGTCCATACCGGCTCGGCCGACCTGACGCTGGCGCAGGGCAAGGACATCTATGTCGGCACCGTGCGCGACGTGGATCGCGCTACGATCGCCGCCGCGCCGATGGTGTTCGTCGGCTATGGCGTCGACGCGCCCGAGCGGCAGTGGAACGACTTCAAGCAGGTCGACCTGAAGGGCAAGGTCGCGGTGTTCCTCGTCAACGATCCCGATTTCGACGCGCCGGCGGGTGACCCTGTGACTGGCGTGTTCGGGGGCCAGGCGATGACCTATTATGGCCGCTGGACCTACAAGTTCGACGAGGCGGCGAAGCGCGGCGCGGTCGCCGTGCTGATCGTCCATGACACTGCCGGCGCCGGCTATGGCTGGAACACCGTCATCGCGCCCGGCGGCGAGAGCTTCGCGGTCGTGCGCAAGCCCGGCGCGACCGAGCCGACGATGCTGCAGGGCTGGCTGTCGGCCGACGCCGCGACGCGCCTGTTTTCCGCCTCTGGCCTCGATCTGACTGAACTGAGCCGTGCCGCGCGGCGCCGCGATTTCCAGCCGGTGGCGCTGCCCGGCGCGACGCTGTCGGCCGACATATCGGTGACGCGCGACCGCGTCGCCAGCCGCAACGTGCTGGCCAAGTTGACCGGCACCACGCGCCCGCAGGAAACGATCTCCTTTGCGGCGCACTGGGATGCTTATGGCGTCGGCAAGGTGCCCGGCGCCAACGGTCGCCTGATCCGGGCGGGCGCCGCCGACGATGCGATCGGCGTCGCCGCGGTGCTCGAACTGGCGCGCGACTTCGCTGCCGCGCCGCGCACCAAGCGCACGTTGCTGTTCGCCGCCTGGACCGCCGAGGAGCGCGGCCTGCTCGGCTCGGAGACCTACGCCCAGTCGAACCTCTTCCACGCCCGCGACACGGTAGCGAACTTCACGATGGACGTGCTGCAGACCGCAGGTGCGGCGCATGACGTGGTGCTGGTCGGCGCCGGGCAGAACGAGCTCGAGGACGATCTCGCCAAGGCAGCGGCGACGCAGGGCCGCACGGTGACGCCCGATGCGAAGCCCGAGCGCGGGCTGTTCTACCGCGCCGACCATTTCTCGCTCGCGCGGCGCGGCGTGCCGACCTTGCTGCTGATGGGGATCGGCGGCGGGGCCGATCTGGTCAAGGGCGGCCGCGCGGCGGGCGACCAATGGGTCAGCGACTATACCGCGCATTGCTATCACCAGACCTGCGACGACTGGCGCGCCGACTGGGACCTGACCGGCGCGGCGCAGGATGTCGCGCTGGTCTACCGGATGGGGCGCGACCTCGCCAACAGCACGCGCTGGCCCGGGTGGAAGGCCGGATCGGAGTTCGCGCCGATCCGCGCGGCGTCGCGCCAATAGGCGCAAGGCGCCGCGCTTGGGGAGAAGCCCCGAGCGCGACGGCAAAATCCTTCTCCCGTGGGGAGAAGGTGGCGCGAAGCGCCGGATGAGGGCAGCCGCCAGCGCAGCATTTCGTTGCTGCCCTCACCCTTCCCGCGCCTGCGGCGCGGGCCCCGTCCCTCTCCCAAAGGAAGAGGGAGATTCGCGGCAGCCACCCTGAGTGAATCTGATAGCCTGAAGGGGTGGGGCTGAGAGCGTCGCTACGCGCTGCAATTTGGTATTACTCGCCGAACAGGTCGCGCTGGGTTTTTTCGAGCTCCTCGGCATAGCGGCGGCGGACAAAGGTTTCGGAGAGGATGCCGAGGACGTGTCGGTCCGCGGCGACGACCGCGAGTTCGTCGCTACCGGCGCGGTCGAACGTCGCCATCACGTCGACGACATTGGCCTCGGGCCCGATGGCAACGTCGCGATTGACCGCGAGCGTCGCGATCGCAGCGGCCGGGTCGCGGCCTTCGGCATAGGCTGACGCCGTCTGCACCACCCCGGCATAATGCCCCTCGCCGTCGCACAGCACGACCCGGCTGGTCGAGCCGAGCGGGAAGCGATGGCGAAATTCGGCGATGGTCAACCCATCGGGCGTTGCCCGCGTCTCGCGCCGCATCATCCGTCCGGCGGTCAGCATCCTGACCCAGCCGACGTCGCGCGCGCTCTTGATCGTCTCGCCGCGCAGATGCAGTCGCCAGGTCGAGAAGGAATAGCCGAAGGTCTCGCGCACGATGGTCGAGGCGACCAGCGCGGCGGCGATCACCGCGCCGGTCAGCGCGAAGTTGTTGGTTGCCTGCAGCACCAGCATCGCCATCGTCATCGGGCCGCCAACCACCGACACAGCCAGCGCGGCCATGCCGACCAGCGCGGCATTGTGCGGATCGACCACCTGATGGCCGACGGCCATATTCAAGATCACCGCGAACAGGTGGCCAAGCAGCGTGCCGAGGAACAGCGACGCAAAGAACAGCCCGCCACGAAAGCCGAAACCGAGCGAGATGATCGATGCGGCCGACTTGGCCAGCAGCACCGTGACGATGAAGCCGAGCGACGCGCCGACCGCGAGATCGGCATGGAGTGCACCGTGCCCGGCCGACAGCGCCTGGGGCGAGATCAACGCGACCGGGATGAGCAGCATGCCGCCGATCGCCGGGCGCGCCCAATCCGGCAGCGCGACGCGCCGTACCCCGCGCTCGGCCAGTGCGACTGCGCGCATCAGCAGGATGCCATAGCCGGCGCAGATCGCGCCGAGCAGCGCATAGATCATATAGTGATGCGTCTCGACGGGGGCGCCGGCGACGGCGTTGATGACATAGGGTTGCACGCCCAGCATCTGCACAACCAGTGCCCCGGCGAGCGCCGCGGCCGCCACCGGCGCGATCGCCGACGGCGTATAGGCGCCGATGACGATCTCGAAGGCGTAGAAGGCGCCGGTCAGCGGTGCGCCGAACGCCGCGCCGATCGCCGCCCCCGCCCCCGCCCCGACCAGGTTGCGCAGGTCAGCGCGGCGCAGCGCGAGCGCGCTGCCGACCCACGCGCCGAGCGCACCGCCGAGCTGGGTATAGGCGGCCTCCAGCCCGACCGAGGCACCGAAGCCGTTCGACAGGATCGTCTGGCCGGAAATGACGAGGCTGTCGCCGACCGACATGCGGCCGCCATGCAGCGCATTGGCCTCGACCGGATCGACCAGCCGCCGGCGCCGCGACCGCACCGCGTAGGAGAACAACGCCAGGATCGCCCCGCCCACCGGCAGAACGAGCAGGACCGGCCCGGCAAGCGACCCGCTGTCGCTCAACCGGACGGCGCGGGGGAGCGCGAAGAGCAGATGCTGGAGCGTGCGCGCCAGCGCGCCCTGCACGATGCTGAGCAGGCCCGAGGCGGCACCCACCCCGATCGCCAGCACGATGAACGCCGCCTCGCTTGCGCGCACGCGGCGGCGCAGCCAGGCAGAAGACAGGCGGAGCGCGGGCGCGTTGAACGGGTTCACTGTCATGGACATCGCATGGGGAGTGCTATCGCCGTTGAGCTTTTCGCGCCGGCGATGCAACCCCGCCGCGCGGCCGTCAGGTCAGGCGCCAGATCACGCAGAGCAACGACACGACGATCAAGGGCGTCGCGGCGACCGCGAGGCGCGCGCGCGGGATGGTCCCGGTGGCACCGATATCGGCCGCTGCGATCGACGCGGCGACCAGCGCGCCGAGCATCGTCCAGAGGTGATAGCGCAGTTCCGACGCGACGCTCGCAGGAAGATAACCCAGGCCGTACAGCAGCGCCGACAGGGCGACCGGCACGATAATCCGCCGCGACGGCAAGCCGGGCGCCAGCATCAGCGTACCCAGCGCCAGCGCCATCCAGCAGATCGGCCAGCCCAGCGGCGTGCGCCCGCTCCACAGCGCGAGCGCATCGATCACGGTCAGCAGCGGGTTGGGCACGATATTGAAATGCCACTGGTTCGGTGCCGACTCGATCTGCGCGGCGCGCTCGACCTCGTCATGGACGAGGAAGCGGGTGTTGATGTTGAAATGCGCCAGGCGATGTTCGGCATAAGCAAAGGGATGGGCGACAACCGCGCCGAGCCAGTGGCGATACGGGCTTTCATGCGCATCGTCGAAGGCATCGCCGATATCCTCGAACTGGATCGGGCACGCCTCGGGCGACCACCAGGCATAGTGATCCCATTGCACCGGCGTGTAGCATTTCGCATTCACCGCGACGCGGTTCTGCACGTCGATGTCGGGAAACACATCGACGCCGCTGTGATAGGTGATGCCGGCAAGATCGAAGATCACCAGCGACAACCCGACCCCGCTCGGCTCGGCGCGCAGCAGGCGATTGGCCACCGGCATCGCCAGCGCGAGGATCGCCGCGCAGCCGATCATCATCGCCGCGAAACGCCAGCGCCGCGACCACCAGCCGTGCGGCAGCACCGCGATCATCAGCGGCAGGCACGCCGGCAGCGCATTGAAACGCAACGTCGCCGCCCCGACCAGCAGCACCATCGCGAGGCAACGCAGCGCCCAGCCGCGCCGTTCCGGCAGCCAAGCAAGCAGCGCGGTCACCGCGACGAGCGCGCCGGCCATCAGGCAATCCTTGAGCACCGCGCCCATTAGCGCGAGCGGGATCGGCATCATCGCCGCAAGCGTGAGCGCGATCGCCAGCGCGCGGCGACGCTCGTGCAACGCCCATGCCGTCAGGCCGGCAAAGCCGCTCCAGTAGAGGCCGAGCTGGAGCACCAGCATCGGCGACGGTCCGCTATGGAAAGCGAGCAACTGGCGCCACAGCCAGTCCATCGCCGGAGGATGCCAGTCGTCGTACCGGCCATCGAGCGCCTCGCCATATTGGCGGACCGCATCCCACGTCATGATCCCGGGCCAATAGGCCGCCGCGTCGAGCAGCGCGACCAGCAGCAGCGCCGCACCGAGCACCGCCGGCAGCGTGCGCAGTGGCCGAACGGAAATTCCCGCCTCGGTCATCCCGCCGGCGCGGCTTCGCCGTCAAGCGAACGCGGGTCACGGCGCGATGTCTCGCGACCGACCGATACAATCAGCAACGCGGCCAGCGCGTTCACGACTGCGTTGCCGGCGGCACGGTCTCGCGCAGATGCTGGTGATGCCGAATCACCTCTTCGATGATGAAGCGGAGGAATTTCTCGCTGAACTCGGGGTCGAGATCGGCTTCCTCGGCGAGTCGCCGCAGCCGCGCGATCTGCCGTTCCTCGCGCCCGGGATCGGCTGGCGGCAAACCCGAGGTCGCCTTGTAGCGCCCGACCGCCTGCGTCACCTTGAAGCGCTCGGCCAGCATGTGGACCAGCGCGGCGTCGATATTGTCGATGCTCTGGCGATAGCCGCGCAGCGTGTCGTCGGTCACCTCGGCCTCCGTGTTTCACCGCGTCCCCTTTGCGGTGCGCCACGATGCGGCGCAAGCCCGGTTGGGCTTGCCTTTATGCTGTCTTGTCGCCACATCGCACTGCACCATGAGCGCCACGATCCACCGCCTCGACGCGTCGCGTACCCCCTCGCTCGAACCGATGGTTCAGCTGGTCGCCGGCGACCTCAATCTGGTCAACGCCGTGATCCTCGGTCGCATGCAGTCGGACATCCCACTGATCCCCGAACTGGCCGGTCATCTCATCGCCGGCGGCGGCAAGCGCATGCGCCCGATGCTGACGCTGGCGAGCGCGCGGCTGCTCGGTTATACCGGTGCGCGCCACCACCGGCTCGCCGCGGCGGTCGAGTTCATTCACACCGCCACGCTGCTCCACGACGACGTCGTCGACGGATCGGACCTGCGCCGCGGCAAGCGCACCGCCAACCTGATCTGGGGCAATCCGGCAAGCGTGCTGGTCGGCGACTTTCTGTTCAGCCGCTCGTTCGAGCTGATGGTCGAGGATGGCAGCCTCAAGGTCTTGAAGATCCTGTCGGGCGCCAGCGCGATCATCGCCGAGGGCGAGGTCAACCAGTTGACGGCGGCGCGGCGCGTCGACATCGGCGAGGAGCGTTATCTCGACATCATCGGCGCCAAGACCGCCGCGCTGTTTGCCGCCGCGTGCCGCATCGCCGCCGTGGTCGCCGAACGCCCCGAAAACGAGGAGCTGGCGCTCGATTCCTATGGCCGCAATCTCGGCATCGCCTTCCAGCTGGTCGACGATGCGATCGATTACGTCTCCGACGCCGGCACGATGGGCAAGGACGCCGGCGACGATTTCCGCGAGGGCAAGGCGACGCTGCCGGTCATCCTCGCTTATGCCCGGGGCAGCGCCGAGGACCGCGTCTTCTGGAAGGCAGCGATGGAAGGCCACCGCGCCCGCGACGAGGATTTCACCCACGCCGTGTCGCTGATCCGCAGCAGCCGCGCGGTCGACGACACGCTCGCCCGCGCGCGCCATTACGGCCAGCGCGCGATCGACGCGCTCGGCCCCTTCCCCGCGGGCCAGGCCAAGGACGCGATGGTCGAGGCGGTCGAATTCGCGGTGGCGCGGGCTTATTAGCGTTCACCGCGCGCCACGGCGGACCCGCTAATTCTTCGACCAAACCCAGGCGCTTTTTGCCGCCTTGGATGTTCACGGCGGTGCACGAAAAGATGCCGCATTTCGGCTGATCTCTGGCGATGTCGCGGTCTTGCTCGATTGGGATAGCTTTGTCGATGCCGTGCTGGGCAACGAATTTCCCGCGCGGCGCTTGCGCGGTTATGCGCTTCGGCCGAGCCCGAGACGGGCGAGAACGTCGTTGGCACCGCGATCTATTCGCTACCGGATTCCGAAGCCAGCCCCGCGAGTTCGAGCGGCAAAATGTCGAAGGCAATGCAGATCCGTTCCTCGTCTACGCCCATCGGCTCGGTATCGTGGACGAAATAGCCCGGCATCAGAACGAGCGTTCCAGGCTCGGGCTCGACAAAACGCTCCTGCCAGCCATCGGCCGGGGTTAGCCCGAGCGAGGCCCGGGGTCCCAGCCGCAGCCATCCGACATTGCCCCGCTGGCGAGACGCGGGGGGCGAACGACATAATAGACCCCGCTCAGCCATGCCTCGGGATGGATGTGCGGCGTGTGATAGGAGGTTCCATTGGACACGAGCGCCCAACCAGCAATCTTGAACGCGCGCGGCGCAGACCGAACGAACGGATGATCGGAGCACGTGGGAAGCTCCGCGATGTAGCGCTCGACCCGACAACGAATAATCTCTCGCAATTGCCATGCTGTCGGTCGCTCCGGACGCAGGAGATCGGCGTGCCACCACGCATCGTTCATCGCTGCGTTCTTCTTCCGTCCGAAATACGTCATGCCGGACTTGATCTCGTCGACGAGGTTGGCGTGGAATGTGCCGTGATCGCATCCCGCCGGTGGTTCCAAGGTTTCACAGCGCAGGAACGAGTCGTAATCCATCAGGTACGCGACATCGCCACTGTTACCCAAAATGGCATCGGCAACCACCTGGGCCGCGATTACCTGGGAAAACAAGACACCGCGTGCGAGAAGGGCATTGCTACGCGCGCGCAGCGCAATTGCCGCTTCATGCTGCGATTCCCCATTTTGACAGATCAAATCCGGATGCGCGCAGGGTCTTGCCTGATAGGCCCGACGAAAGACGTCCGCATATTCGTCATAGACACCGCGTTCCGCCAGCGCATCGGCAAGCGCGTACAGAAGCTCGGGTGAATTTGGCCGCTGGCTCACCGCCTCCCGCAGCAGCGCCAGATGGGCCTGTTCCCGCGGAGATGGCTTCAGCATTTTCTGCACGATCCTCCAGGCGGTCTCTGCCATTTCACGCAGCACGATCGTCCTGCGGTGCGTGGTATACTCGCCGAAAGTGCCGGACGGGACAATATCAACCTCACCTCAGCGGCAGGGGTGCTGTCGCACCGGCTTGCCTTTGCCACCAAAGGGCTGAGCGCCGCGCCAAAGCGAGTAAGCAGCCAGCGGTATGGACCATTGAGCTTGGTGGGGTCGGCGGGAATGTGCGATCGGCCAAGGCGAGATCGCGGCCATTGCCGCTGTCAAACACGCACCTTAGGCTCGACAGCGGAGGCGAGGGATAATGATTGCAGACCTGGCAGGATTGATTGCACCGCTGTCGGTAGGCGCGTTTCGCGAGCATCTCGCGCAGCGTGTGCCGCTGCTGCTGCGCAGCGACGGCGATGTCGCGACGTTGCTCGACTGGGATAGCTTTTTCGATGCCGCGCTCGGCGACGACTTCCCTGCCCGGCGCCTGCGCGTGACCAAGGAGGCGCGTCAACTGCCAACCGTTTTCTATCGTCACCGCGGGCGGGTAAAACGCGATGCCATCGCCAAGGTAATGGAGGCCGGCGGCAGCGTGATCGCCTATGATTTGCATCGCTTCGTGCCGGCGTTGGCGCGACTGGTTGCGTCGGCAGAGGCCGAGATCGGCGAGCATATCGTTGGCGCGGCCATCGCCGGCACCGGCGAACATGGCGCATTGCCCGCCCACTATGACGATGGCGACCTGCTGATCATCCAGATTGCCGGCAGAAAGCGTTGGGTCGTCCACGCCGATCCGATGATCGACCCGGTCGTCGGTGCACCGCAGGTACGGTCCGACGCGGCACCCGTGCCGTTGCTCGACACCATGCTCGCGCCGGGCGACATGCTGCTGCTCCCGGCGGGCTATCGCCATCACTGCATGGTAGCGGCCGAGCGATCGTTGCATGTCGGACTATTCTTCTATCCGCTGACCGCGCCGCGTGTTCTGGACCTGATGATGCGCGCTATGTTCGAATCCCCCGCGGCGCGGCACCCGATCCGTGGGGATGCCGACATGGACGCCGCATTGGAAGCGGCGCTCAGGCAACAGTTGCTCGAACGGATCGAGCGGCTGTCGCTGGCCGAACTGCGCGCCGCGCATCGAACGGTGGCACTGCCCGAAGGCCTGGCGTGAGAGGCCATGTCGATGCGATCCTGAAAGCGGCTTTCCTCAGAGATAGCCGAAGCGGCGCATCACCGCTCCGTGATCGCGCTCGATCGTCGCGGCCTGTTCGGGCGTGAGGATGTCGCGCCAGCCGCCGGCGCGGCCCGAGACGAAGAATTGCGAGGCAGTGTCGGGCATCTCGGAAAAGCTGATCTGCCGCTCCTGCGCGGCCAGCCGGTCGAAGCGCGACGCCTCGATCGCGCCGGCAATCGCCTCGGGCGAGGTCGTCCACCCGATATAGGCTGCCATACGCGCCAAGGTGCCCGCGAGGTCGGCGTGCATATCCTCATAGCGTACCACCAACGGCGCGAGGCCCGAATCGTCGACCCAGCTGGTGACATGCGCCGACCAATGGCCCAATCGCTGTGCGATACTGCTTACGCTCTTTATACGGCTGCTGGCCATTTGCGAGGTCGGATCGGCGAGATTGCCGATACCCCAATCGATCGATCTACTGGAAAAGCGCGCCCAGGAAATGGCAACGTCGCGGGGATCACGGATGATGTAGATCGCACCATAAGTATGGGAGCGATCGAAGATTGGCCGTCCTGCAGTGTTGCGAAACCAGTGATCGTGGACCTTGAGCAGCTGGGGCTCATCGTCCAACGCGGCAATGGCATCGTGCAAGGCCGGGCGAAGGAACTCAAGTTCGTCCAGTCGCAAATTACCGGCCTCGACTTCGAGAATCTTGTCGAACAGGAGTCGCGTGGTCGGCATCTTGAAAAAGCCGACGACCTCATTGAGATCGAGATGGGCGCCGCCTTCGCGCAGCGAAAGGAGTGCGATGCGCGCCCAGGTGTTGCCGGACTTGGGATAGGAAGCGAGCCAGAGCACGCCACCCCGTTGCCCTGCCGTCATCGCGCAGCTCGCACCGTCATCACAATCTCCTCGACCGATTCATCGAGGCGGTCGAACGCGATGGGTCGTTCGAGGATGAAATGACCGGGAATGTTACTGGCAGCGATCGCCGTGCGCGCGAGCGCGCCCATTGGACCTGCCACCCCCACCAGGGACTTCCAGCGAAAGACCTGGCGCTGGAGTTCGTCCACGGCAGGACGTCCGCGAAGCCGCCGAAAGCGCGCGCCGCCCAGCTTCACCCACTGGCGACGCAGATGGAAGATGGCGCGCGGGGGCAGTGGCTTGACCGCCGGTTCACCATGAAGCGACCTGCTGAATTTCTCGAGCCCGCTCCGGCAGCGTTCCAGATCGCCGGCATTCCAGCCGGCATTGTCGACCGCATCCTTCCACAAGCGGATGCGGCGCAGGCTCGGCAGGATAAGGGGGCCCTCGGCTGTGAGTTGGATCGGCGAAACATCGTCGGAAAGGACGACATGGCCGCGCCGCGCGAACGCGTCGGCCAGGGTCGACTTGCCCGCACCCGAAGCACCGGCGAAAATGACCGCTTCGCCGTCGATCTCGACCGCCGCGCCGTGGATCGGCAGCACCCCGCGCTGATGGCACAGAAAGCCGAGGCCGCTGCCGAGCAGGAACAGCCTGATGTCGGGCGCGTCATGGGGGAGCACCGGTGCGACGGTAATCCGACGGCCACCTGTTACCAGGTAATCGGCCACCCCGGTGACGCTGAAATGCGCCGAACCGTCCGCGTCGATCGAAACCAGCGGCGTTACCATGGTGGGCGAATCCAGCGGCGCAACGTCCCCAATGTCGACGACGATATCGGCGCTGCGATCGTCGCCGGCCCACAAAGGCAGATCGGGCAAAGGGATCGCGCTCAGGACCCGCCAGCCGCACAGGTCGTAATCGCCGTTGCGGTTATTCATTGCCACCCTCATACCAGCGCAGGAACCCGCCAATCGAAATGCCCCGCGCCAGCGCATAGCCATAAACCTGCTTTTGCGACATCGCCGCTTCGGCATCCGGCCAGTCGTCGATCAGCGCCTTCATGCGGGGCACATCGACCACCCGGCTGGCGAGCGGCGAGCGCCCGATCCGCTCGATCGCTTCCGCCATCCCGTCGCGACGCCGCGACACCATTTCGTACCATTCCGGGCATTGCACGCCACGCCGCTGCTCCGCGACCAGCTGCGCCGGCAGCCGATCGGCCAGTACCCGCCGAGCAAGCCAGCGATCTTCTCCGGCGTTCCAGAACTGCGTTTCGGGGATACCGAGGGTAAACTCGACCAGCCGCCGATCGGCATAGGGATCGACGGTCGCGACATCGCCGGCGCGGCGATTTGCGGCACGCTTGTCACGATTGCGCTGGTCCTGAAGCCCGCGAAACCGGGCCGCCTTGTCGACCTTGCCCTGGAACGGCACGTCGTGATCGGTCCCGCGGGTCCGCGCCGCATAGTCGATCGACGCCAGGAAATCGTCGGATACCACGCTGTAGAGCGCCCAGGGCGAGCGATCCCCGGCAGCGCGTTGCGCACGACGGACCATCAGCGAGCGCGGGACCAACGGCTTGATGCAGTGCCCCGCAAGAAAACGATGCAACGGCTGACTCCGCCGCGCCGCCGTCACCGTCGCACCGCGCCATGCGCGACCCCAGTGTCCCGTCAGCATATCAGCGGCAAAGTGCGGTCGCCCGCCCCAGGAGAGCGTTCCGTTGCCGCAGCCGCCGGAAAACATGACCGACACGCCCGTAGCGCGCGCGGCTTCCTGTATCGGCTCGAACCAGCTGGCGTTGAGACCCCGCGCCCGCGGCACGACATATTTCGCGGCATCGATTTCCGGCTCGACGTCAGCGGCATATTGCCGGTCGCCGTCGATCACGGTCAGCGCGATGCTCGGGTAAAGCGCCACCACGGCATCGACGAGCGTGCGCTCGTCCATCGTCTCATAAAGATGCGGCGCGCCCGGCGCGCGGTGGAAAGCATTGAGCCCCGTATCGCCCAGCAGGCGCGCGGCCGTCGCGGCGAGGCCCGCCGAATCGAGCCCGCCCGACAATTGCACGCCAAGGCGACCGTCAGCCGGCAGACGGCACGCGACGGCTTGGTCAAGCAACGCGCGCCCCGCCTCGACATAGTCGTCGTCGCGCCTGAACCGTACCGGCGCGATGTGATCCACCGTCCAGTACAGCGATTTGCGCAATCGCCCGCGCTCGACCACCACCATGCCCCCTGGCGGCACCCGGCGGATGTGGCGATAGATCGTGGTTTCGTTGTCGGGCAGCTCGATCGTGAGATATTGCGCCAGAACGACGTCGTCGATCTCGCGCGACACCTCGGGGAGCGCGAGCAACGTCTGCAGCGCCGACGCAAAGATCAGATAGTGCGGATGCTCGACATAAAAGAGCGAGCGCGTGCCCAATCCGTCACGCGCAAGCACGAGGCGATCCGCGGCTTCGTCCCAATGCGCGAAGGCGAAGCTGCCGTTTAGCCGCTCGGCGGCCGCCAGACCCCAGTGGTGGCATGCTGCTGCCACCAGGAAAGCATCGTCGCGCCGCTGACCATCGAGCCCCAGCGCGGCGGCGATCTCGCCGGGCTCATCCAACCGGCAATCGGCAACGACCAGTGCGCCGCCGGCAGTCCTCAGCGGTTGCGTTGCAAGACGCCGGTCATCGTGCCGCAGCGGCAAATGGCGCAATGCGAGACGGCCGGAAACGACGCACCGTCCCGCGCCACCGCCGGCAAGATTGCCCCCGAGGCGCGCGATGATCGCAGGATCTACTGCCCCGCGGTCCCAAGGGAGAACCCCGACAAACTCGCTCACCGATCTACCGGCAGCTCGACCACAAGCATCAGGGCGCGGGTTTCACCCCACGCCAAGCGAGCGTCTCTCGCCCCATCATTCCCAAACATCGCGCGCTTCCATGCAAGAAGACCAGCGCGCCGGACCCGCATTGCAGGTGCGTGCGATCAGCTCACGCCAGTGGTAGGATGGGTGGGATCAACTCCGTCGCTGCCGGCCGCCTGGTAGGTACCAAAAGTCACTTCGGGGATTCCTGCGTCACTCAGGGTTGGCGTGCGCCATACCGGTCGCTGAGCTAGAGCGTCGATCCCCTCACGATTGTCAGTCATTATTACCCCCCAGAATGCTTCGCCATAGCCGTTTCGTGGCCTGAGCGACGTAGTCGAACATCGCTGATATGACGGAATATCTTGCCCGAAACAATCGCAAATTCACACTTTGGATCACTAGCGAAACGGATCTAATAAAATGCTTGACGCACCCCCCGGGCCGGTGGCTAAATCATGGAGCGTGGTGGGTGTCGGTATTTCCGTGTGTGCATCGCAACGCCTGTGATTCCATAGTTTTTTCTGATTTGCCGCTTTCGTGCGCCTTTTGTCGTTTTCAGACGCGATGATAAGCTACGAAGCAAGCCGTGCACGTCGTTCCGCTGAACGCCTGCACATCTGATTGTGGGGGAGAGCCGATGTCACAACCGTTTATGGGAGAAATTCGCGCCTTCGGCTTTGGTTTCGCGCCAAAGGCCTGGGCAATGTGCAATGGCCAGCTGCTGTCGATTCAGCAGAACCAGGCGCTGTTCTCGCTGCTCGGCACCAATTACGGCGGCAACGGCACGACCAACTTCCAGTTGCCCGACCTGCGCGGTCGCGCGGCGCTGAGTTTCGGCCAAGGGCCGGGGTTGTCCACCTATGTCATCGGCGAGCCGACCGGCACCGAGACCGTGACATTGCTGTCGACACAGATCCCGCAGCACACCCATTTGTGGGCCGCCAATTCGGCGGCGGGCGATGTCGTCACGCCGTCGGGCAATTTCCTTGCCGGCGCGATTGATACGGCCGGTCTGGCACAACAGACCTATGGCGCCGCCGGCGGCGCGACGGTGCCGCTCGCGGCGACCATGTTGACAGCGACCGGTAGCAATGTCGGGCACCAGAACATGCAGCCCTATCTCGTGGTGAATTACTGCATTGCGCTGCAGGGAATCTTCCCGTCGCGCAACTGATCGCCCGAAACTGCTTATTCGAAGGATTGGATAATGGCTCAACCTTTTCTTGGCGAGATCAAGCTGTTCGCCGGCAATTTCCAGATTCGCGGCTGGGCATATTGCAACGGCCAACTGCTCTCGATCGCACAGAATGACGCGCTCTACACGCTGCTCGGGACGACCTATGGCGGCGATGGCGTCAACACTTTTGCACTGCCGAATCTGCAGAGCCGCGTCGCGCTTCACCAGGGCACCGGCGGCGGTCTGACCACCCGGGTGTTGGGCGAATCGTCCGGTGTGGAGAACGCCTCGGTGTCGCAAGCCCAGCTGCCGAACCACACGCACCAGACGATCGCGCTGACCGGGGCGGCAACCTCCACGACGCCGGCCAATACACTGCCGGCAGCACCGGCGGCGCCGGCGCTGCTTTACCTGAGCGGCAGTTCGTCGGGCAACACCGACGCGCCGCCCAATGCGGCGACAGTGTCATCCGCGGGTGGCAGCGTGCCGCACAACAACATCATGCCGATTCTCGCGCTGAACTATCTCATCGCGCTCGAGGGCGTGTACCCGCAGCAAAACTAGGCTCGTAAGGGGGAGAAAACCCATGTCAGATCCATATATCGGCGAAATCCGCCCCTTCGGGTTCAACTTCGCACCACGCAACTGGATGTTCTGCCGCGGGCAGCTCCTGGCCATCTCGTCGAACACCGCGCTGTTCTCGATCATCGGGACCTATTATGGCGGGAACGGCACGTCGAATTTCGCACTGCCCAACCTGCAGAGCCGCCTCGCGCTCGGCATGGGCACCGGATCGGGGCTGAGTACCTATGTAATCGGCGAGGAGACGGGTGAGGAGAATCATCTCCTGCTGTCGACCGAGATGGCCGCGCACAGCCATACGCCCGACACCAAGCTACAGCCGCTGGCGGGACAGGGGAGCAATATGCACACCGTTCCGCAGGCTGGCGATTACCTCAGCCGGTACAACGGGACCGCCACCGTCGTAAACAAGACCTGGAACAACCCGCCGCTGCAAAATGCCACGACGCTGCACCCCAGCTTCATCGGTCTTGCTGGCGGCAACCAGACGCACCCCAACATCCAGCCCATCCTGGCGATCAACTATTGCATCTGTACCCAGGGCGTCTTTCCGGCGCGCAACTGACGCCCGACGACATCAGACTGAGACCGGAGACGGCGGAGGACGAAGCATTCCTCCGCCGTCTCAACATTGCCGTACGCTGGAACGAGTTCGCGGCGCTGCCGCTGCCGACGCACCAGAAGGTCGCGCTGTTGCAGCAGCAATATGACGCGCGCCATGCGGGCTATCGCGCGGATTACCCCAATGCCGATTTTCAGGTCGTCGAGCGCGGCGGCACGCCGGTCGGCCGATTCTACGTCCAACGCGGCAAGCGCGAGCACCGTCTGGTCGATATCGCGATCCTGCCCGAGCATCACGGACGAGGCATCGGCGCAGCGTTGCTCGATATCATGCTCGCCGAAGCGGCTCGCGCGCGCACGCCGGTCACGTTGCGGGTCGACCACTTCAACCCCGCGAAACGGCTCTACCAGCGCAAGGGCTTTGTCGAGGTCGAGGATCTAGGGCTCGACGCGCTGATGCGCTGGACGGCGCCCTCGGCTAGTTGAAAAGCACCTCATAACGGAAACCGCCGGTCGGACTGTGGCCGATCGCCGACGGCGTCATCAATTGCGACCCCATCACCGGATGATCGAACTCGATCATGTTGGTGATCATCGCATCGTCGCGAATGCCGTCGAAGATCAGGCTGAAGGCGTGGCGAAAACCCTCTGGCGGCGCGCGGCGCGACGATGTCGCCTCGATCAGCGTCAGCCGGTCCTCGAAGTCGCCGGACCGGGCAACGAACTCGGTGCCGACATGCGGGGCGAAGTCATCGACTGTCAGCATCACCTGCTGCGCGCTATCATCATGGCTGGCGGACAATCTGGCCTCCCTTCATTACCCATCTCACCGCCCGGACAGCGGCAATGTCGCGTGTTGGATCACCTTGTACCGCGATGAGATCGGCGAACAAGCCGGCTTTCACCGCACCGACCCGGTCTTCGAGGTGAAAATAGCGTGCATTGCCCGACGTCGCCGCAATCAGCACCTGAGGCGCCGGCATGCCAGCCGCGACCATCAGCAGCATCTCGCGGGCATTGTCGCCATGCGCGAACACCCCGACATCCCCACCCATGCACATCGGCACGCCGGCGGCGCGCGCCAACGCGAAGCTGGCCCGGTTCTGCGCCACCGCCTCAGGCACCGGATCGCCACCCTTCCAGCCGCGATAACGCGACACCGCATCGGACGCTGCAAGCGTCGGGCACAGCGCGATATGCTTGGCCGCCATCGCTGCGAAAATCTCGCGCGTGCCGCCATAGCCATGCTCAATCGTATCGGCCCCGGCGGCGATTGCACGCCGCATGCCTTCGGGCGTCGAGGTGTGTACCGCGACAATCCGGCCGGCATCATGTGCCGTCGCCACTGCCGCCTTCATTTCGTCGAGCGACAGGGTCGGCATGCTCGGCTCACCTGGACGCCAGCGATAATCGCCATAGAGCTTCACCACATCCGCCCCGCCGGCGATCTGCCGACGCACCGCCGCAACGATCGAATCGACCCCGCTGACTTCCTCGGCACCCTGCGGAATCGCCACGCCTGGCTCGAAGCCCTTCGGGCCATAGGCGCCGAGCGCGACGATCGCGCGCGTCGCCACGAGCAGGCGCGGCCCCGGCACGACGCCCTGTTCGATCGCCGCCTTGAGCCCGACATCGGCATAGCCCGCCCCCTCGGTGCCGAGATCGCGCTCGGTCGTGAAGCCGGCCATCAAGGTCGCCCGTGCCTGCACCACCGCGCGCGCGGTGCGCAGCGCGAGCGGCTCGTGCAACACCTGATCGTCCCAACTGGTCTCGTCATAGGGATGGAGGAACAGGTGGCCGTGCCCCTCGATCATCCCGGGCATCAGCGTGTCGTCGGGCAGGTCGACGATGTGCGCGCCGGCCGGGGCGGTGAGGTTGGGGCCGACCGCCACAATCCTGTCGCCGGCGACCAGCACCTGCCAGCCCGGATGCGCCACCGGATCGACACCATCGAACACCGCAGCCGGGCGCAACAGCGTCGCCGGCGGCGTATCGGCCAGCGCCGGGGCGGCAACGAGCATGACCAGCAACGCCCAGATCTTCATACCCGTCATCCCCATGCTTGTCGCCCGCGCCCGCGCCCGGTAGCGTCGGCGTTATGGATAGCCGTCACCACGCCGCACGCAAGTTGCTGCTCGCCCTCACCCTAGCCTTCCCGGCCGCCGCCCATGCCGACGACCTGGCAGGCTGGCGGGCAGAGGCAGCCCGCGTCACCATCACGCGCGACGACTGGGGCATCGCGCACGTCCATGGCAAGAGCGACGCCGATGCCGTGTTCGGCGCGATCTATGCCCAGGCCGAGGATGATTTCGGACGCATCGAAGCCAATTACCTGACCGCGCTCGGCCGCACCGCCGAGGCGGAAGGCCCCGGCGCGATCTGGAACGACCTGCGCCAGCGGCTCTATGTCGAGCCGACCGAACTCCAGGCGCAGTATCGCGCCAGCCCGGCATGGCTGCGCGGACTGATGGATGGCTGGGCCGATGGGCTGAACTATTATCTCGCCACCCACCCGGCCGTGCACCCGAAGGTGCTGACGCGCTTCGAACCATGGATGGCGCTGTCCTTCACCGAGGGCAGCATCGGCGGCGATATCGAGCACATCTCGACGGCAGATCTCGCCGCCTTTTATGGCGAGCACATCGCCTTGAACGACGAGGAAAGCGGCCGCCGCCCGCGCGAGCCGCGCGGTTCCAACGGCATCGCTATCGCGCCGAAGAACACCGTCGATGGCCACGCGCTGCTGCTGATCAATCCCCACACCAGCTTCTACTTCCGCGCCGAATTGCAGATGACCAGCGATACCGGGCTCAACGCCTATGGCGCCTCCACCTGGGGACAGTTCTTCATCTACCAGGGTTTCAACGAGTATGCGGGCTGGATGCACACCTCGTCGGGCGTCGACAATGTCGACCAGTTCGAAGAAACCATCGAAGCGCGCGACGGCAAGCATTGGTATCGTTACGGCGCCGAGCGCCGCCCGGTCATCGAGCGCAAGGTGACGATCGCCTTCCGCCAGCCCGACGGCACGATCGGCCGGCGCGATTTCACGACCTGGCGCACGCATCACGGCCCCGTCGTCGCGTCGCGCGGCGCGAAGTGGATTACAGAGGCGCTGATGTGGCGGCCGATCCCGGCGCTCGAACAGAGCTGGCTACGCACCCGCACGCACGACCTCGCCTCCTATCTCCAGGTCGCATCGCGCCAGGCCAATTCGTCGAACGACACGCTGTTCGCCGACAGCAAGGGCGAGATCGCCTATCTCCACCCGCAATTCGTGCCGATCCGCAACGACCGCTTCGACTATTCCCGGCCGGTCGACGGCAGCGACCCGGCGACTGACTGGCACGGGCTGCACAACATCGCCAGCCTGCCCAATGCGATCAATCCCGGGATTGGCTGGGCCAAGAACACCAATGACTGGCCGTGGCAGGCGGCTGGATCCGACAGCCCCAAGGCAAAGGACTATCCGCGCTATATGGACCAGGCCGGGCCCAATGCGCGCGGCACGCATGCCGACCTGCTGTTGACCGGACGGCACGATTTCACCCCCGAACGACTGATCGCCGCGGCGTACGACAGCTACCTTCCCGCCTTCGCCGCGCTGATCCCCACGCTGACCGCAGACTTCGACGCCTTGCCGCCAGCCGACCCGCGCCGGGCGCGGCTGGCCGAGCCGATCGCATTGCTCAAGGCATGGGACGACCGTTGGGGTGTCGGGTCGGAAGCAACCTCGCTCGCGGTCTTCTGGGGCGACGGTCTGTGGCGCGAGGTCGGCAATTTCGCCCGCGACGAGCGGATGAACGTGCCCGACTATATCAGGCTACACGCCGGCGCCGATGCGCGGCTAGGCGCACTCGACAAGGCGGTGGCGCGCTTGACCAGCGACTTTGGCGGCTGGCGCGTGCCATGGGGCAGGATCAACCGCTTCCAGCGGCTCGATGATTCGATCGTCGCGCATTTCGACGACGCGCTGCCGAGCATTCCGGTCGGCTTCACCTCGGCGCAATGGGGCAGCCTCGCCTCGTTCGGTGCGCATGCCTATGCGAATACGAAGAACTATTACGGCACGAGCGGCAACAGCTTCGTGGCGGTGGTCGAATTCGGCCCGCGACTCCGCGCCTGGGCAGTGACGGCGGGTGGCGAGAGCGGCGACCCCACCGCGAAGCATTTCAACGACCAGGCCGTGCGCTATGCTGCTGGCGCCCTACGCCCGGTCTATTTTTATCCCGAACAGCTCGCGGGTCATGTCGAGCGGCGATACAAGCCGGGCGAGTAGCGGATCGCCGAGGAGTACCAGTCGATGACGCATCACTTGTACCGCTGAATCAATGATTTGGCACGTACTCGTGCCAGATCGAAGCCCTTGAACGCGTCATCTGCGGATCGAATCGCAATTTCGAACGTTATGCCGCAATGCACCATCAATTCCCCGCGACCGGATTGATAGTGCATTAGGCTTGTGTTAGCGCAGGCTGGTACAAGGGTGAACCGATTCAAGGGGACTGATCATGACTTTCGACAAAGACGCTGGCATTGCTGCGAATAATGGCGAATCGTCTGCTGCCCGTGATGCGTGGGTGAAGCCCGAGATCGTGTCGTTCGAGCCCGTCTCGGCGGCACAGGGCAGCGGCGCGTTGACGGGCGAAGCGCTTAACAACGCCAGCTGACACTGGGCGGTTCATTGCTATGGAATTGGGCTGGGTGCTGTGCGCCCAGCCCTTTTTGTGGCGTCGCGATCCGCGAGTCGATTCGATGACCGGCGATACGAGCACAGGCGTGAAAGTTGATGGCGCGACCTTTGCCGGTCGCAAACTCTATGATCTGGCGACGGCGCGCCATGACTATGCCGCATGGCACGGTCCCCCGCGCAGAACCGTCCTGATCTGTACCCACCAGCGTTCGGGCAGCACCTTGCTGGGCGAAGCGATCCATTTTGCCGGCGGCCTGGGCTGCCCGCTGGAATATTTTCACGGCGGTTTCCGCCCATCGCTCGCCGACCGCTGGGACACCCCCGATCTGGCCGGCTATATTGCTGCCGTGACGCGATTTCGCACCGATCCGGGCGGCACCTTGTCGGTCAAGCTTTTCTGGCGCGATATGATCGAGCTCGCGAACGAACTGGATCCGGTACGATTTGCCGACCTTGCCGACAGCGCGCCCGCCGACACCGACCCCGACACCTACCGCGCGCTCGCCGCACTGCTCGCCCCGATCTTCCCGGACCCTGCCTACCTACACCTGTCGCGCCGCGATCGGCTGCGTCAGGCTATCTCGGCGGTGACGGCGAATGATTCGGGGCTGTGGCGCTCGATACCCAATGTCGGCGAGCAGGAACCGCGCGCCGAGCCGCAGTTCGACCTCGACCGGATCGAGCGACTGATCGGCTATTCCGATTATTGTCACGGCCACTGGACCAATTTCTTCGCGGCGCTCGGCGTGGCGCCGCACCTTGTGAGCTATGAAGAGCTTGCTGCGGACTATCAGCCCACCGTTGCCGATGCGCTGCGTTTTCTTGGCTGCGACGCGGCACCGCCTCCCGTACGGATGCGACGTCAGTCGACCGACCGCAGCGAAGCGGTCGTCCTGCAATATCTGCGCGAACGGGCTGGCCGCGCGGTGGCCGGATAGGCTGACGCGGCGCTTCGCTCAGCCGGCGTGCGGCGCGGCGATCTCGATCATACCGCGCTCACGCAGCAAGCCGACAAAGGCAATCACATCGGCGCGGCACTCGGCCGCACCGGTGGCGAACTGTTCCGCCAGTCGCCCGCACAATGCCGCCAAGGTGAGCGGTTCCTCCAGCAACGCCCAGATGCGCGCGGCGCTGCTGTTCAACTGCAGGAAATCACCTCGATCGGCATCCAGCACCACCATCTCACCATCGGTTTCGGCTGCGATCAGATCCTTGCGGCGGCGCAAGATCGACTCGTCCATGATCGCTGCGGTGTCATTCATGCTGCATTACTGCCTTGTCGCTATGGCTGGCGCTAGAGTTGGAACGCATTTTCGAGCCAGATATCGCTCGCCAAAGCAAACCACAACGGGCTGAGCGAGGACCTCAGCGGCCCGCGCGCACCGGCCGCACGCCAGGCGAGATGCGGCTCGAGCAGTTGTCGCAGCGCATCCGGCTCGACCCAGCCGAGCTCGACACACCGCATCTTTTCGATCGGACGTTCCCGGAGAATGTCGGCAACGGCGTCGACCAGGTGCGTCGCGAAAAGCGCCTTGTCACGACGCTGACGCACCTTCTCCGGCAGGGTGCCGCGCATCGCCTCACGCAGGAGATATTTACGCTCGCCATCGGCGCGCATCGCGGTGCCGTCCGCACCCATATAGAAGCGCGTCAGGCGCAGGTCGTGCAAAGGGTGGCGGATCTCAACCCCGCGACTCTCCGCATAGGCCAGCATGTTGTCGGCATTGACGTGGCGGCGCGCCGTCGTGAACACCGCGAAGCGATTCTTTTGCGCAAAGCCCTTCAACCTGACGGGCAGATGGTTGTCGTGCCAGCGGTCGCGCAAGCCGATACGCTCGGCCCAGTCGGCGCGCACCCAGGGGGGCGCCTCGGCACCATAGGCCAGTTGGGGATGGAACAGCTGAGCGCGATAGCGCCGGCTGACCAGCGGCATGCCGCTGTGATAGAAAACACGGCGCGCGGCGACATAGCCGGGCTGGTCCGGCCAGCGCCGCAGACCATCGCGGAGGAGCGCGGCCCAGCGGCCGTGCAGCAGCAGATCAGGCCAATGCGCTTGCGAGCCATTGAGCCAGTCGTCGCCGCCCTCCCCGGTCAGCAGGACACGGCCGTTCCCGGCCTCAAGATGCGCGCAGGCGTTGGGCAGCGTATCGAGCACGTTAGGCCGCAACGGCAATTGATAGGTCGCGGCGCACCATGCGCGCGCGGTTTCGAGGTCGAAACGGCGCGCGCCGATCACTGTCGCGGTGATGCCGAGATGCGCCTCGACCGCGCTGCTATATTCGGTCTCGTCCTGTGGCTCGCCGGGGAAACGCGCGCTGATCGCCTCGATCTGCCGGTCGATCCGCCCGGCACGATGCAACTCGGTTGCGCGCGCCACCACCGACGAGGAATCATGCCCGCCCGACAAATGCCCGGCGATCGGTCCGCTGCTCCGCGTGGTGGCGATCAGCGACTGGTCGAACAGGTCGCGAAAACGCTCGACATGCTCAGCCACCGAAAGATGCGACAGATCCTCGAACGGCTCGTCATGCCAATACCATTGGCGCACGCGACCCTGCTCGACCGCCAGCGCCGAGCCCGGCCGGAGCCGTTGAATGCCGTGCCAGAAGGTCTCTTCCTGGGTGGCGAAGCGCGCGCTGATAAACTCGCCGATCGCGGCTTCGTTAAGGCGACGCTCCAGCCCGAGACCGAGCACCAGCCCGCGCGGCTCGGTCGAGAACGCGAAGGTGTGACCATCGAAAGTCCATAGCAGCGGCCGCCAGCCGAATGGCGAGCGCAGCAGCAGCAACCGCTGATCGCGCGGCTGCCACAGGGCGACGGCGAAATCACCGACCAGCCGTCGCACGAAGCCGTCACCAAGCCGCTCGAACAAGGCCAGGGCGATGGCGCAATCAGGCGCGGTCGCCAGTCCCGGGCCGTGCCAACCGAGCAGGTCGAGCAACTCGCCGCGATTGTCGAGCCGCCCGTCGAACAGGATCGCGATACCCGATCCGGCGCCGACCAGCGGCTGGACCTCGCCGACCGCTTCGGGCGTGGTGGCATGGGCGGTACGGATGAAACCGATCGGCCCGTCATGCCAGCGCGTCGTGCCGTCAAAGCCACGCGGCGGTGCGGCCGCTTCCATCGCGGCGAGCGTCCGGTCGGACACGGTGCGGCCATCGACGTGCAGAATGCCGGCAATGGCGCTCAAAGATCGTCTTTCGGGCTCGGCATCGCCTGCGCTTAGAACCCGGGCGCGATCGCCGCAATGGGCCCGCGGCCGAACATCGCCGTCGACGCGGAACAGCGGCGCGCGCTCGGCGGTTATGGGAGACCCCGACCCCAGCGAGGCACCCATGACTGACCAGACCGACACCTTGACCAAGGCCGAAGACGAGCAGCGCGCGATCCAGGCGCAGGTCGCCCGGGCCGACGAAGCGACGCCGGAGGCCAAGGCCGGCGCGATGCAGGCCGGCGCGCGGCGCTACCCCGAACCGCCGCTGCCACAGCAGCATCAGGCCAAGCCCGGCAACGAAGCTGCGCTCGACCCGGCACCGATGTACGACGCGCCCTTCTACAAGGGATCGGGCAAGCTCGACGGCTGCGCCGCCATCATCACCGGCGGCGATTCGGGAATCGGCCGGTCGGTCGCGGTGCTGTTCGCGCGCGAGGGTGCCGATGTCGCGATCATCTATCTTGGCGAGGAACAGGGCGACGCCGAGGACACGCGCAAGGCGGTCGAGGCCGAAGGCCGGCGCTGCCTGCTGATCCCCGGCGACGTACGCGATCGGGACTTCTGCATTGATGCGGTTGCGCGGACAGTGAAGGCATTCGGCAAGCTCGACATCCTGGTCAACAACGCGGCCTTCCAGGTCCACGCGCCGAGTTTCGAGGAGCTGACCCCCGAGCATTTCGACCAGACCCTGAAGACCAATCTCTACGGCTATTTCTTCATGGCGCAGGCAGCGGTGCCGCACCTCAAGCCGGGCAGCGCGATCATCAACACCGGCTCGATCACCGGTCTGGTCGGCAACAAGGATCTGCTCGACTATTCGATGACCAAGGGCGGCATCCATGCCTTCACCAAGAGCCTGTCGACCAACCTCATTCCCAAAGGCATCCGCGTCAACGCGGTCGCGCCGGGCCCGGTGTGGACACCGCTCAACCCGAGCGACAAGGAAGCCGGAGATGTGGCACAGTTCGGTGCGGACACGCCGATGAAGCGCCCGGCCCAGCCGGAGGAGATCGCCCCCGCCTATGTCTTCCTCGCCTCGAAGCAATGCTCGAGCTACATTACCGGCGAGGTGCTGCCGATCATCGGCGGTTATGCCGGCGGGTAGACCGGCCCGGTTACTACCTCGCCCAGCCCGAGCCAGTCGGCCATGCGCCGCAACTCGAGCGCCAGCCGCTCGCGCGTTTCGGCTGGCGCGCCGGGTTCGAGATGGATGCTGTGCGCCAGCAGCCGACCGCCCTGTCGATCGGCCTTGAGATCGACCCGCGCGACGATGCGGTCATCAAGCAGCAGCGGCAGGACGTAATAGCCGTGCACGCGCTTTGCGGCGGGGACATAGATTTCGATGCGAAAGCGGAAACCGAAGATGCGCTCGGCACGGGCGCGTTCCCAGATCAGCGGATCGAACGGCGCAAGCAGCGCCGCGCCCGCTACGCGGCGCGGCACGCGCACATCGCGATGCAGCCATGCCGGTTTGTCCCAGTCCGTCACCGTCACCGGCAACAATACACCCTCCTCCTCCAGCGCGCTGATCGCAGCGCGCGTCTCGTCGGGCGCGAGCCGGAAATAGTCGCGCAGGTCGATCGCGGTCGCCACTCCCATCGCGCGCGCCGACCGCTCGACCAGGCCACGGTGCGCGGTCGCCACGTCCGGGGTAGGCAGCGCGAGGATCGCCGACGGGATCACGCGCTCGGGCAGGTCATAGACCCGCTCGAAACTGTTCCGCCGCGTCGCCGTCGTGACATGGCCGGCCCAGAACAGCCATTCGAGCGTCGCCTTGGTATCGCTCCAGCCCCACCAGCCGCCGCTGCCCTTACTCCCGGCGAAGTCCGACGCGGCGAGCGGCCCCTCGCCGCGAATGCGGTCGAGCAGTGCCATCGCCTCACCGCGCCGCTCGTTCGCGAACAGCTTGAGACTGGTCCAGCCGCGCTCGCCGCGATCGGCCTGCGCCATCCGCCAGCGCAGGAGCGGATACAGGTCGAGCGGCAGCAACGAAGCCTCATGTGCCCAGTATTCGAACCGCCGCCGCGCACGCTTCGGCCCCCAGGCGGCGCGGTCGAACAGTGCGCGATCGTAACTGCCGAGCCGCGAAAAGGCCGGTAGATAATGCGCGCGCGACAGCACGTTGACGCTGTCGATCTGGTGCAGCGCGAGCTCGTCGAGCGTCCGGTCGAGATGCCGCGTCGTCACCGTCGCCGGCAACCGGGCGCCGAACCCTTGCGCCGCCAGCGCAATGCGACGCGCCTCGCTTGGCGAAATTTGTTCCCTCATCGTTCCCCTCATCGCATCGTCGCGCTACACTGCGCAAGATGACGCGCAAGATCATCCATATCGACATGGACGCGTTCTTCGCGGCGGTCGAACAGCGCGACAATCCGGCGCTGCGCGGCAAGCCCGTCGCGGTCGGCAGCGCGAGTGGGCGCGGCGTGGTCGCGGCGGCGAGCTATGAGGCACGGACCTTCGGTGTCCGCTCGGCAATACCTTCGGTCACCGCGCGGCGACGCTGCCCCGACCTGATCTTCGTGCCACACCGCTTCGAAGTCTATCGCGCGGTCTCGCAGCAAATCCGCGCGATCTTCCGCGACTATACCCCGCTGGTCGAGCCGCTGTCGCTCGACGAGGCCTATCTCGATGTTACCGAAAATCTGAAGGGCCTGCCCTCGGCGACCGCAACTGCGCGCGAGATTCGCCAACGCATCCATGACGAAACACAGCTCACCGCCTCGGCCGGTATCTCCTACAACAAGTTTCTCGCCAAGCTCGCCTCCGACCAGAACAAGCCCAATGGCCAGTGCGTCATCACCCCCGAACAGGGCGAGGCGTTCGTCGCTGGGCTGCCGGTCGGCCGCTTCCATGGCATCGGTCCCAAGACCGCCGAGAAGATGAACCGGCTCGGCATCATGACCGGCGCCGATCTCCGCACCTGGGAACTGCCCGCGCTGCAACGCGCCTTCGGCAAGGCCGGCGCCTGGTACCATGGCCTGGCGCGCGGGCAGGACGAGCGACCGGTCGAACCCAACCAGCCGCGCAAGTCGTCGGGGTCGGAGACGACCTTCGCGATCGACCTTGCCACACCCGAGGCCGTCGAGGCGGCGCTGCTGCCGCTCGCGGGCGATGTCTGGGCGTGGTGCGACAAGACCGGCGGACGCGGGCGCACCGTCACGGTCAAGGCGCGCTACGACGACTTTCGCACCGTGACGCGCAGCCGCACCCCGGGCGGGCTGATCGACGACCGTGCGACGCTGGACGCGGTTTCGCTCACGCTGGTGCGCACGCTGTTTCCGCTTCGCGCGGGCATCCGGCTGCTCGGTGTGACGCTGTCGACCTTCGACCAGCCCGGCGATTCGGAGCCCAGACTGGACCTTTGATCGACGGGGCTCGCTCGATCTTCACCGTTCATGCTGAGCTTGTCGAAGCACCGTTCTTTCTTCGAGCCAAGAAGGACGGCCCTTCGACAAGCTCAGGGCGAACGGGTTTCTTCGGTGAATCCCTATACCTGTGAGATGTCGGGGATGGCGGTACGATGCTGCCGGCCCCAGCCGCCGCGCCCCGTAAGGAAGGCGACCCAGCCCCACACCGCGCCGGTGTGGCGGAGCAGCTGGAAGGTGAACGGCTCGGCGATCGCGGCAACGATCGCCGGCCCGATGCCGAGCCCCTCGCGCTGGCCGGTCCAGCGCTTGTAGATGCCGAGCGACCAGAGATGGAAGCTGAGGTCGATGACGATCTTGGCGATCATGATCAACAGGATCGGCAGCGCAACCACGAAGCGCCCGGTCGCGACGATGACGATCAGGATGACGAAGGCGGCGAGACCATAGACCGGCTGGAGCGTGTCGAGCGCCTTGACCGGTAGCATCCAGCGCCCGAGCATCCCGAAGCGGCTATTGCCGACCATGTCGCGGTTCCAATATTGCGTCTGGAGGAAGCCGCCGAACCAGCGTCGCCGCTGCTTGAGGAAGGCGAGCGGGCTCGCCGGCGCGTCGGTGCTGGCCAGCGCCGCGCCGACGACGCGCACGCGCCAGTCGCGGCGATGATCGGCGGCGTGGCGGTAAAGCCGGTGGATCAGTTCATAATCCTCGACCATGCAGTCGGGGTCGAAACCGCCGACCTCGATCACCGGCGCTCGGCGGAACGCAGCGAATGCCCCCGAGATAAGCAGCAGGCTGTGGACCTGTTCCCAGGCATGGCGCGACAGGAAGTTGCGGACATATTCGTAGGACTGGAACCACTGGAACAGCCGTGCCTGCACGTTCGGCCCGCAGATCGGCGCCAACACGCCGGTCGCGGCGACCAACTCCGGCTCGGCGGCGAAGGCGGCGCGCATCGCGCGGATCGCGCCGGGTTCGAGCAAGGTATCGGCGTCGACCGTCAGCACCACTTCGGTATCGATCGCCGCGATCGCGGCATTGAGCGCGACCGCCTTGCCGCCATGCGGCAGTCGCAGCCAGCGCAGCGACGGCAGGTTGGTCGAGCCGGTCGCCATCGCGCCGAGCGCGGGCAGTTCGAGCCCGTAGCGCCGCGCAAGCACGGCGGCGGTGTCGTCGCTCGATCCATCATCGGCGATCAGGATGACCTCGGGCGGTGCCGCCTGTGCGGCGAGCCGCTCGATCGTGCTGACGATCACCGTCGCCTCGTTGTGCGCCGCGACGATCACCCCGAAGGTTACACCATCGGTCGGCGCGTCGACGGGCGCGGCGCACAGGTGCCGGATGTTCCATGCCGTGAAACCGAGCAGCACGGTGTCATAGAGGATGTAGGCGATGCCGATCGACCACACGACCAGTCCCTGGCGGAAAAATGCCTGCGCGGTCAGCACCACGAACAGCAGCGGCCCGATCAACCCGATCAGACGGCTCGCGCGCGGGATCGGGCGCGGCGTCAGGCGTGGCGACTCGGCCACGAAGGTTTGCTGGAGAAAGGTCATGGTGCGGGGAATTCGTTACCGAATCGAGATGAACCTGCGATTGCCCGCCCGCCTAGCCCTTGCCTTGCCGCAACGCTAGGGAGGGTGCACCAATGTGCATGAGGTTGCCGATGCCCGAACGCTATTCCCGTCCCGCCATCGTCCTGCACTGGCTGATCGCGATCGGCGTGATCGGCAATATCGCGCTGGCTTGGATCTGGCCTTATGTCGCCGACGCGCGCGTTCGGCCGATGATTGACCTGCACAAGTCGCTCGGCATCACCGTCCTCGGTCTCGCGATCATGCGCCTGTTGTGGCGTGTGACGCACAAGCCGCCGGCAATGGCGCACGGCTACAAGGCGTGGGAAGTACGCACCGCGCATATCGTCCACGCGCTGCTCTACCTCGTCATCTTCGCCATGCCGCTGACCGGCTGGATCATGGACTCGGCGTGGAAGGATGCCGCGACGCACCCGATGCAGCTGTTCGGCCTGTTCGAATGGCCGCGGCTGGGCTTTGTCATGAACCTGCCGCCCGATACGCGCGAACGGATGCACACGCTGTTCGGCGAGGCACATGAGCTGATCGCCAAACTTGTCTATCTTCTGGTCGTGCTGCACATCGCGGGCGCGCTGAAGCATCAGCTGGAGGGCCATAAGGGACTTCAGCGGATGTGGCGCTGAGCCACCGACTCTAGTCTAGAATCGCGGCGCGATCAGCGTGTCGATGGCGTGGGCGACACCATCCTGGTCATTGGCAAGCGTCACGTGCTGCGCAGCATGGCGTACCGCCTCGGGACCGTTGCCCATCGCGACCGACAGGCCGACCCGGGCGAGCATCGGCAGGTCGTTGGCCTGGTCACCGATCGCGGCGACCTGTTGGAGCGGCACGTCGAACGCGGCGGCGAGTGCGGCGACGCCATCGCCCTTGTTGGCGGCGAGAGCGGTGACATCGAGATAATAGGTCTGCGACTGGGCGACCGTCGCCTGCTCGCCAAAGGCGGCGGCGGCGCGATCGGTCAGGCCGGCGAGGAGCGCGGCATCGTCGCTGACCAGCGTGATCTTGTCGGCGCGGTCGAGCAGGGACGCGAAGTCGCTCGTGACGATCGGCGCCTGGTCCGAGGCGATGCGCTCGCTATCGACATGCGCGCCCTGGTCTGTGCTGGCATACCAAAGATCGTCGGCGAACACCCAGCGATCGACCGCGGCGTCGCCGATCAGGTCGAACATGCCGCGCGCGACGCCTTCATCGATCGTCACGTGCGATGCGACGCTGCCGTCGCGGCAAAAGACGATGCCGCCATTGAACGCCGCCATCGGGGCGTCGATGCCGAGCGCTGCGGCGATCGGCAGCATGCCCGAGCGCGGCCGCGCGCTGATGATGGTGAAGCCCATCTCGGCATCGTGCAATCGCGCAACCGCGGCGATCGTTGCCGGGGTCAGTTGCTTCCGCTTATCGACCAGCGTGCCGTCGACATCGCATACCAGCAAGCGGATCGTCATTGCGGCATCTCGACATGGCCGCCAAAGCCGAAGCGCATGGCCGACAGCAGCTTGTCGCCGAAGGTATGATCGACGCGGCTGCGGTAGCGCGCGAACAGCGCGGCGGACAGCACGTTGACCGGCACCGCTTCTTCCATCGCCGCCTCGATCGTCCAATGCCCCTCGCCCGAATCCGCGACCGCACCGGTGAACGCGTCGAGCTTCTGGTCCTTGGCCAACGCCGAGGCCGACAGATCGAGCAGCCATGACGAGATCACGCTGCCGCGCCGCCACACCTCGGCAATGTCGGTAAGATTGAGGTCGAAACGCTCGTCCTCGGGCAGCTTGTCGGAATTCTTCGAGGCGAGGATGTCGAAGCCCTCGGCATAGGCCTGCATCAGGCCATACTCGATGCCGTTATGGACCATCTTGACGAAGTGACCGGCGCCGGCCGGTCCGGCATGGATATAGCCCTGCTCGGCGCGCGGATCCTCGCCGTCCTGTTCCATGCGGTCGGGCGTGCGCGGGATCGTGCCGAGGCCCGGCGCGAGCGCGGCAAGAATCGGGTCGATGTGATCGACAGATGGTTTGTCGCCGCCGACCATCATGCAATAGCCGCGCTCCAACCCCCACACGCCGCCCGAAGTGCCGACATCGATATAATGAACACCCTTTTCGGCGAGCGCCTTGGCGCGGCGGATGTCGTCCTTGTAGAAGGTGTTGCCGCCATCGATGACGATGTCGCCGTCGGCGCAGCTGTCGGCAAGCGTCGCGACGGTCTGCTCGGTCGGGTCACCGGCCGGGAGCATCACCCAATAGATCGCCGGGCTGTCGAGTTTGGTCTTGAGGTCGGCGAGGTCCGTCGCGGCGATAGCGCCGTCGCCGACGACGGCGGCGACAGCCTCGGCGGAGCGGTCGTACACCACCGTCTCATGCCCGGCGCGCATCAGCCGCCGCGCGATGTTCGCGCCCATCCGGCCCATACCGATGATGCCGATCTTCATGGTCTGGCTCCTTTACGCAGATCATTTCATAATCCGTCACCCCGGACTTGTTCCGGGGTCCACCGTGCCGCGCTTGATGTCGATGCAGCTCTCGCGGATGGGTGGATGCCGGAACAAGTCCGGCATGACGGGAAGAGACTAGGCAGCCACCGGATGCTTGGCGCCGATCGCGCCGAGCAGGTCGTCGAATGCTTTGGCAAAGGAAGCGACACCTTCCTCGACCAGCGTATCGGTGACGCCGGGCAGATCGAGCCCGAGCCGGTCGGTCTCGGCCAGCACATGGCGTGCGTCCTCGACATCGGCGCCGAGCGTCTGCGCCACGGTGCCGTGGTCGCGGAACGCGTCGAGCGTCTTGGGCGGCACGGTGTTGACGGTATCCGACCCGATCAGCGAGTCGAGATACAGCGTGTCGGGATAGGCCGGGTTCTTGGTGCCGGTCGACGCCCAGAGCAGCCGCTGCGGCATCGCGCCCTTGGCGGCGAGTTTCTGCCAACGCTCGCTCGCAACGAAATCCTCGTACCAGGCATAGGCCAGTCTGGCGCTGGCGATCGCGACCTTGCCCGCCAGCGGCTTTGCCTCGGCGCCGCCGGTGCCGGCGTCGATCGCATCATCGATCCGCGTGTCGATGCGGCTGAGGAAGAAGCTCGCGACGCTGGCGATGCGGTCGATCGGTTCGCCGCGCGCGGCGCGCTTTTCAAGGCCGGCGACATAGGCCAGCGCGACCGCCTTATAGGCCTCGATCGAGAAGAGCAGCGTGACGTTGACGTTGATCCCGGCGTCGATCGTCGCGGCGATCGCAGGGACGCCGGCCGGCGTGCCGGGGATCTTGATCATCAAATTGGGCCGGTCGACCGCAGCCCAGAGCCGCGCGGCTTCGGCAATGGTCTCATCGGTGTCGTTGGCGAGATAGGGCGAGACCTCGAGGCTGACATAACCGTCCTTGCCGTCGAGCCTGTCATAGACCGGGCGCAGCGTGTCCGCCGCGGTCTGGATGTCCTGGATCGCGAGATGCTCGTAGCGCGCCATCGTCGAGGCGTCGGGATGCGCCTTGTCGAACTCGGCGAGCGCGACGTCATAGGCGTCGCCGTGTCCCATCGCCTTCTCGAAGATCGACGGGTTGGAGGTGACGCCGGTCAGCGCGTCCTCGTCGACCAGCTTGTGCAGCCCACCCGCGGCGAGAAACTTGCGATCGACGAAATCGAGCCACACCGCCTGGCCCGCGCCTGCGAGATCATTCAACCGTCCCATCACTTCGTCTCCAGCATAGCCTTGGCCTGCTTCACCACATTGTCGACGGTGAAGCCGAACTTCTCCTGCAGCCTGGCGATCGGCGCCGATGCGCCAAAGGTCGACATGGTGATCGTCCGGCCAGACAGCCCGACATAGCGATCCCAGCCGATCTCACCGCCCATCTCGATCGCCAAACGCGCGGAAATCGCTTTTGGCAGCACCGATTCCTTGTACGCGTCGGATTGGCGTTCGTAGCGGTACCAGCTCGGCAGCGACACCACGCGGACGGCAATACCTTCGGCCTTCAGCTGCTCATAAGCGGCGATCGCGAGCGAGACTTCGCTGCCGGTGGCGATCAGGATGAGCTCGGGCGTAGCGCTGTCGGCGAGCACATAGCCGCCCTTCGCCACACCATCGGCCGAGGCATATATGCTGCGGTCGAGCGTCGGCAGCGCCTGACGCGACAGGATTAGCGCGGTCGGATGGGTCGGCTCGGCGACGATCGCCTTCCACGCCACGGCGACTTCATTGGCGTCGCACGGGCGGATCGTATCGAGGCCGGGGATCGCACGCAGCGTGGCGAGATGTTCGATCGGCTGGTGGGTCGGGCCGTCCTCGCCGACGCCGATCGAATCATGCGTGAATATCCAGGTCGCCGGCAGTTCCATGATCGCGGAGAGGCGGATCGGCGCGCGCATGTAATCGGCGAACACCAGGAAGGTCGAACCATAGCCGCGCAGGTGCGACAGCGTCATGCCGTTGACCACCCCGCCCATGCCGTGTTCGCGCACGCCGAAGTGAATATTGGCGCCGCCATAATTGTCGGGCTCGAACGAGGTCGCGGCCTTGATATCCGTCTTGGTCGACGGCGAAAGATCGGCCGAACCGCCGACCAGCCACGGCACCCGGGCGACGATGGCGTTGAGCACCTTGCCGCCAGCGTCGCGCGAGGCGATTCCCTTGGGATCGGCCTCGAACACCGGAATGTCGGCATCCCAACCGTCGGGCAGCTTGCCGGTCAGCATCAGGTCGATTTCCGTCGCGAGATCGGGCCAGGCGGCGCGGTAGCGCGCGAACATCGCCTCCCACGCTTCACGCAACGGTGCGCCGCGCCCGGCGATCTCGCCATGGAAATGATCGACCACGCCATCGGGGACGCGGAAGCTTTCATCCTCGGGCCAGCCATAAGCGCGCTTGGTCGCCTTGATGTTATCGACGCCGAGCGGCTCGCCATGCGCCTTTTCGCTGCCCGCGCGCGGCGAGCCCCAGCCGATCACCGAATGGACGACGATGAAGGTCGGCTTGTCGGTCGTCGCGCGAAAGGCTGCAAAGGCGTCCGACAGCGCGGCGACGTCATTGGCATCGTCGACATGGATGACGTTCCAGCCATATGCCTGGAAACGCATGCCGACATCCTCGTCGAACGCCAGCGCGGTATCGCCCTCGATCGAGATATGGTTGCTGTCGTAAATCCAGCACAGGTTGGAGAGCTTGAGGTGGCCGGCCAGGCTCGCGGCCTCGGCCGAGACGCCTTCCATCATGTCGCCATCGCCGCACAATGCATAGACGTCATGATCGAACAGGTCGAAGCCTTCACGATTATAGCGCGCGGCGAGCCAGCGCTCGGCCATCGCCATGCCGACCGCATTGCTGCAACCCGCGCCGAGCGGGCCGGTCGTCGTCTCGACGCCGGTAGTGTGGCGATATTCGGGATGGCCCGGAGTCTTGGAGCCGAGCTGGCGGAAATTCTCGATGTCGTCGAGGCTGACCGCCTCGTTACCGGTCGGCTTCCCGTCGCGGTCGATCTCGCGCACGCTGGCGAGGTGGATCAGGCTGTAGAGCAGCATCGAGGCGTGGCCGACCGACAGCACGAAACGGTCGCGATTGGGCCAGTCGGGCCTGGCCGGATCGGTGCGCAGGAACTTGGCCCACAGCGCATAGCCGACCGGGGCGAGCGCCATCGGCGTGCCGGGATGGCCCGAATTGGCCTTCTGCACCGCATCCATCGAAAGCGTGCGGATCGTATCGATCGTCAGCCGCGCGATCGAGCCATCCTCATGGATGCCGACCGGGGCTGGAGCGGAAAGCTGGGTTGCGGTGTCGGACATCGGAAGAGATCGCCTTGCTTGGAGATCGACCGAACGCGCGCGCATCCGATCGGGTTTCGGTGACTCGGGCGCCTTAGTCGCTCATGGCCTCGCGTTCCAGCCGCGTAACGACGCCATGCGCGGCAATATAGGCCGCATCCACCTCGTCGAGGAAGAGCCCGTGGCCCAGCGCGCCGGGAATCGCGGCGATCCGTGCCGCGTCGGCGACGGGATCGAGCGCGGCAAAATGGCAGTCGAGCACCACATTGCCCTGGTCGGTGCGATAGACGCCGCCGTCGCGCGGCACGACTAGCGCGCCCAGCGCGACAAGCCGCGCCGCAACGAAGCTGCGCGCGAAGGGCAGCACCTCCACCGGTACCTTGGCCGCACCGAGTCGGGCGACGCGTTTCGAGCCATCGGCGATGACGATCATGCGGCGTGCGGCGGCGGCAACGACCTTCTCGCGCAGCATCGCGCCGCCCGCGCCCTTGATCGCGCGCAGACCGGGATCAATCTCGTCGGCACCGTCGATCGTGAGATCCAGCGTCGCGACATCGGCGAAGTCGAGCAGCGGGATGCCGGCGGCACGAGCCAGCGCCTCGCTTGCCAGCGAGGTGACGACGGCGCGGACATCAAGCCCGGCGCGTACCTTCTCGCCGAGTCGGGCGATGGCGTGCGCCGCGGTCGAGCCAGTACCGAGGCCAACGAGCATGCCGCTCTCGACTTCCTCGACCGCCGCGTCGGCGGCCAACCTCTTCTCATCGTCCTGTGTCATGCCACCTCGCTAGCATATTTCACTGGCGAGGAGCGGTGGCTTCGGGGCAAGGGCGCGACATGATCGAGAAACTGCTCACCCTGCTCGCCAGCTTCGCCATCGCGGTCATCTCCGGTGGCGGCTATCTCGGCATCGTCCTGCTGATGGCGATCGAGAGCGCGTGCATCCCGCTGCCGTCGGAAATCATCATGCCGTTCGCCGGCTATCTCGTCTCGACCGGGCGCTTCGACCTGTATCTCGCCGCGACCGCCGGGGCGATCGGCTGCAACCTCGGATCGATCGTCGCCTATGAGATCGGCAAGCGCGGCGGGCGGCCGCTGGCCGAGCGTTGGGGCCGATATGTGCTGGTCGGGCCCGGCGAACTCGACATGGCCGACCGCTTCTTCGAACGCTTCGGTGGCATCGCGGTGCTGATTGGCCGCTTGCTGCCGGTGATCCGCTCGTTCATCGCCTTCCCCGCCGGCGTGGCGCGGATGAAGCTGGTGCCGTTCCACCTCTACACCTTCATCGGATCGTGGCCGTGGTGCTTCGGGCTGGCGTGGGTCGGCCTTAAGCTCGGCGACAAGTGGAACAGCGACCCACGCATCAAGGCGGCGTTCCATTCCGCCGATGTGGCGGTCGCGGTCGTGCTGGTCGCGGCGGTGACATTCTTCGTGTGGCACAAGCTGCACCGCCTGAAGCGCTGAGGCGCCGCCGCAACGAAGCGCACCGAAGGTCTTCGGCGCTGCGGGACGGCGCCATCAGCGCACCCCGATCGCGCCGAGCGAGCCGGATACCGCGACGCTGCTGGCTACTGCCCGGTGAAGTTTGGCGCGCGACGCTCGATGAAGGCATCGATCGCCTCCTCATTGTCGCGCGTCGCATGGGCGAGGCTCTGCATCGCGGCCGACAGTTCGAGCGTATTGGCAAGCGTTGCGGTCTGCGCCTCGCGCAGCAGGCGGCGCGTCATGCGCACGGCATGCGGCGGGTTGGCGGCGATCTTGTCAGCGATGGTGCGCGCGGCGGCGAGCAGGTCGGCCGCCGGGACGACGCGGCTGACCAGCCCGATCTGCAGCGCGGTCGCGGCGTCGATCGTCTCGCCGGTCAGCGTCAGTTCGACCGCGCGGCTGAAGCCTATCACGCGCGGCAGCAACCATGCGCCGCCATCACCGGGGACGATGCCCAGCTTCACGAAACTCTCGGCGAACACCGCGGTGTCGGCGGCGACGCGGATGTCGCACATGCAGGCAAGGTCGAGCCCTGCGCCGATCGCGGGCCCGTTGATCGCCGCGATCACCGGCACTTCCAGCGCGTGGAACATCAGCGGCAGGCGCTGGATGCCCTCGCGGTAATTGCGGCGCGTCTGCGCCGGGAGCGACGCGCGCAAGCCGCTGCCGGCCTTCATCGCCTTGAGGTCGCCGCCGGCCGAAAAGGCGCTGCCCGCACCGGTCAGGATGACGCAGCGCACGCCGATATCGGCATCGGCCTCGTGCATCGTGGCGATCAGCGCGTCGATCAGGCCATTGTCGGAGACCGGGTTGCGCTTGTCGGGCAGATTGAGCGTCACGGTGAGGATCGCGCCGTCGTGGCTCGTCAGAATCGGCTCGCTCATGCTCATTTCGCCTCGGCCAGCAGCTGTTTTGCGGTTTCGCTCGTCCAGTCCATTCCCCCGGTCATGCGCCACACCTCATGACCGGTCGAATCATAGAGGATGCTGGTCGGCAGGCTGGCATTGTAGGCGACGCTCAATTTGGTCTCCGGATCGGCAAAGGATTGCAGATGCGTCACACCATGGTCGCGCAGGAACTTCGCCGCCTTGGCCGCGCCGTCGGCGCCGATGTCCTGGCTGACCGCGACGATCACCATGCTCGCTGCCGCCTTGTCGAGCGTCGGCATCTCGGCAACGCACGGCGCGCACCATGTCGCCCACAGGTTGAGCAAGACGGGCTTGCCGGCGAACGCCTTGATCGAACCCGGCTTGCCCGCGGCGTCGGTGAAGCCGATCGCCGGGGCGAGCTCGCCCTTGTGGCTGCGGTCGAGCGTGCCGATGATATCGACCGCGACCTTGTCGCCCTTGGCCGGCGGCGCATCGGCCGGGGTGCCGCTATTCTCGACCGGCAGCTTGCTCGGCATCGCTTGCGGGGCGCCCGCGTTCTGCTTATCGCACCCCGCGACAGCGCCCAGCAACAGGAGCGGCACGATCACCGAGCGTAAGGACGAGAAGGAAGCCATGGGGCACGCATCCAATGCGATGTGGGGCGGCCGCTTCGCCGAAGGTCCGGCAGCGGTGATGCGCGAGATAAATGCCTCGATCCCGTTCGACAAGCGCTTGTGGCGCCAGGACGTGGCCGGCTCGCAGGCGCATGTCGCGATGCTGGGCGTGCAGGGCATCGTGTCGCCGGAGGACGCCGCGACGATCGGCGCCGGGCTGGCGCAGGTCGCGGCGGACTATGAGGCGCATGGCGTCGCGGAGGATCTGAGCCTCGAAGACATCCATATGCAGACCGAGGCGCGGCTGGCGGAGAAGATCGGCCCGGTCGCCGGACGGCTGCATACCGCGCGCTCGCGCAACGATCAGGTCGCGACCGATTTCAAACTGTGGGTGCGCGACGCGATCGACCAGGTTGCGGCGGCATTGAAGGGATTCCAGCACGCACTGCTGGCGCGCGCCGAGGAACATGCCGACAGCGTGATGCCCGGCTTCACGCATCTGCAGAGCGCGCAGCCGGTAACGCTCGGGCATCATCTGATGGCCTATTGGGAGATGATCGCGCGCGATCGCGGGCGCTTCGGCGATGCGCGCGCGCGGCTCAATCGCTGCCCGCTCGGGTCGGCCGCGCTGGCCGGGACAGGCTTCCCGATCGACCGCACCGCCACGGCAACGGCGCTCGGCTTCGACGGGCCGACGCGCAACTCGCTCGACGGCGTATCGGACCGCGACTTCGCGATCGAATATCTCACCGCCGCCGCGCAGTGCGCGTTGCATCTCAGCCGGCTGGCCGAGGAGTTTATCCTGTGGGCATCGCAACCGTTCGGTTTCGTATCGCTGTCGGACCAATGGTCGACCGGTTCGTCGATCATGCCGCAGAAGCGCAACCCCGATGCGGCCGAGCTGGTGCGTGGCCATTCGGGCCGGATCATCGGCTGCCTCACCGCGCTGATGATCACCATGAAGGGCCTGCCGCTGGCCTATTCGAAGGACATGCAGGACGACAAACCGCCGGTGTTCGAGGCCCATGACCTGCTCGGCCTGTCGATCGCGGCGATGACGGGAATGGTCGAGAGCGCGACCTTCCGCACCGACCGCATGCGCGGCGCGGCGGAAGCCGGCTTCGCCACCGCCACCGATCTGGCCGACTGGCTGGTGCGCGAGGGCGGCATCCCGTTCCGCGAGGCGCATCACATCACCGGCCGCGCGGTCAAGCGCGCCGAGGAACTGGGCGTACCGCTCGACCGCGTGCCGCTCGACGAGCTGATTGCCATCGATGCGCGAATCGACCAACGCGTCTATGGTGTGTTGACGGTCGATGCGTCGGTCGCCAGCCGGACCAGCTTTGGCGGCACGGCGCCGGCCAATGTGCGCGCGGCGATCCATGCCGCGCGCGAAGGAGACGGGCGATGAAAGCGGTGATCGGACTGGCCCTTGCGCTGCTGCTGGCGGCATGCGGATCGATGTCGGGCCTGAAACCCGCCAAGGGCGAAGCGCTCCCCATCGCACCCTATGGCGCGCACGCGACGCCAAGCGCGACGCAACTGCTGACGCCGTCCAACCAGGCGCGACCAGCGCGCAGCGACGAACTGCTGACTGACTCCGAGCAGCGGCGCAGCGACGAATTCGACCTGCCCCCCGCCCGCTGATGGATCATTTCACGCTGATCGACGGGTCGCTCCACGCCGAGAGCGTCCCGCTGGAACGGATTGCCGCCGAAGTCGGTACGCCGGTCTATGTCTATTCGCGCGCCATGTTCGAGCACCAGGCCGACGCGTTTCGTGCCGGGCTGGTCGATGCCGGGATCGACGACGCGCATTTCGCCTATGCGATCAAGGCCAACCCCAATCGCGCGGTGCTCGCGGTGCTCGCGCGGTGCGGCTATGGTGCCGACGTCGTGTCGGGCGGCGAAATGCAGCGCGCGCTCGCGGCGGGCATGCCGCCGCGCGACATCGTCTTTTCCGGCGTCGGCAAGACCCGCGGCGAACTCGCCGGGGCGCTCGATGTCGGCATCGGCCAGTTCAACCTCGAGCTCGAGGAAGAGGGCGAAGTGCTCGCCGCCATCGCTGCGGCTGGCGGCACGCGCGCCGATGCGACCTTGCGCGTCAACCCGGACGTCGATGCCGGCACGCACGCCAAGATCTCGACCGGCAAGCGCGAGAACAAGTTCGGCGTGGCGATCGACCAGTCGGTGGCGATGTACGGCCGGCTCGCCGCGCTGGCGGGGCTCAACATGCGCGGCGTGGCAATCCATATCGGCAGCCAGTTGCTCGACCTCGCCCCGCTTGAGGCCGCCTATACGCGGATCGGCCAACTCGTTGCCGAACTGCGCGCGGCGGGCCACACCATCGAGCGCGTCGATCTCGGCGGTGGCCTCGGCGTGCCCTACAAGGACGGCGACGTACCGCCCACCACCCAAGCCTATGGGGCAATGGTCGCCCGGGTGACCAACGGCTGGAACGTCCAGTTGATGTTCGAGCCAGGCCGCTTCATCGCCGGCAATGCCGGGGTGCTGCTGACGCGGGTGATCTGGGTCAAGCCCGGTGCCGTAAACCCCTATATCATCGTCGACGCGGCGATGAACGACCTGGCGCGACCGGCGCTCTACGACGCGTGGCACGATTTCGCTGCCGTCCGGCCATCGGGCGAGCGCATGGTTGCCAATATCGCCGGGCCCGTGTGCGAAAGCGGCGATACCTTCGCGATGGGGCGCGACATCGATGCGGTGAAGTCGGGCGATCTGGCGATCTTCCGCACCGCCGGCGCCTATGGCGCGACGATGGCCTCGACCTACAACAGCCGTGCGCTGGTACCCGAGGTGCTCGTCGATGGCGACCGCTATGCCGTGGTTGCCGACCGCATCGACCCGGCGACGATCCTCGCGGCGGAGCGGCTGCCCGACTGGCTCGCCGAGTGACCTGGCACAGCCTGCCGCTGTTCGTGACGGTGGCGGGTCGGCCGGTGATCCTGCTTGGCGAGGGGGACGCGGCCGATGCCAAGCGCCGCCTGCTCGACCGCGCCGGCGCGGTGATCGTCGGGGAAGAGGCTGCCGCGGCTTTTGCCATCGTTGCGCTCGACGACGAGGCTGAGGCAGTCGCAGCGGTGGCGCGGCTCAAGGCGCGCGGCGTGCTGGTCAACGCGGTCGACCGCCCGGCGCTGTGCGATTTTACCTTGCCCGCGATCGTCGACCGCGAACCGGTGCTGGTCGCGATCGGCACCGGTGGCGCCTCGGCCGGCCTCGCCGCGGCGCTGCGCCAGCGGCTCGAGGCACTGCTCCCGCAAAGCATCGGCCCGCTGGCCCGCGCGCTGCATGCGGCGCGGACGGCGATCCGCAGACGATTTCCGAATGGCGTCGACCGGCGGCGTGCGATCGGTGCAGCGCTGGCGCCGGGCGGCAAACTCGATCCGCTCGCGGTGGCCCATGATGTCGATGCCTGGCTCACAGGCGCCAGCGATACGCCCGGCGACACGCTGATCCTTATTCGGCCGCGCTCGGCCGATCCCGAGGATCTTACCTTGCGCGAGGCACGGCTGCTGTCGCAGGCCGACCGCATCCTGCACAGCGCAGCGGTCCCGGCGGCGCTGCTCGATCGCGCGCGTGCCGATGCGGTGCGAGTCGTCTGCGACGCGCCGCCCGCACAGCTTTCACCGGGACTTACGCTCTATATGGAGATGGCATGAGCGGCTTTGCCTATCGCGTGGACAAGGGGCACGCCGAGCGCGTCGCGATCGAGGGCGCGCTTGAGTGCGGCGCGGCGCTCGTCTGGGTCCACCTCACGACCAACAACGAGCAGGCCCAGGCATGGCTGACGGAAGAGGCCAAGCTGCCCGACCATATCGTCGAGCCGCTCACCGCGGCGGAAACACGGCCACGCTGCGATGCGCTGGGCGATGGCGCCTATCTCAACCTGCGCGGCCGATCGAGTGAGGCAATGACCTCGTCCGACCCGCTCGCCTCGGTGCGGATCTGGGCGCAGGCGGGGCGGGTGATTTCGGTGACGCGCAAACCGCTGGTCGCGATCGACGAGGTCGCCAAGGCGATCGAGCACGGGCACATCCTCGACCCGGGTGACCTGATCGCCGAGTTTGCCAGCGCGATCACCGCCGATCTCGACCCCGAGGTGGCCGATCTCGGCGACCGGCTCGACGATTGCGAGGCCGAGCTCGACGCCGACAAGGTGTTCGAGCTGCGCCGCACCGTGACGCAGGTGCGCGTCGCGGCGATCGGCTATCGCCGTTTCCTGACGCCGCAACGCGCCGCGCTCGAGAAGCTTGCCGCCTTGCCGTGCGACTGGCTGCAGGACGATGACCGTCTGCACCTCAATTCGGCCGCCGATCGCGCCGCGCGCATGGCCGAGGAGCTGGAGAGCATCCGCGAACGCTCGGCGCTCGCGCATGAGGCGCTGACCGACTTGCGCGCCGAACAGATCGATTCACGCGCGCTGTTGATCTCGATCGCGGCAATGATCTTCCTGCCGCTGACCTTTCTCACCGGTCTCTACGGCATGAACGTCAAGGGACTACCCTATGCCGAGGAGCCATGGGCATTCGACGCGATCGGCGGCATCTGCCTGCTGACCAGCGTCGCGATCATCATCTATTTCATGCAGCGGCGCTGGTTCCGGGGCTGACCTCCGTTCGGCGCTGCGGGGGCGGCGCCAGCCCTCGCTTCCACGTCAGCGTATCAGACTTTCAACCGCTCGATCTGGTCGTTGAGCGCCTGGATCGAAGCGACGAGGCGCTGGCGATCGGCGCGGTTCGCGGCGAGTTCAGTCTTGGCCTCGCCCAGTTCCATCGCGCGCGTGGCGATGCGCGCATCGAGCGTGGCATTGGAGCGCTTCAGGTCGGCGATGCGGCGGGCGCGCATCAGCACGCGTTCGATCCGCGCATTGAGCACCTCGAAGGCGAACGGCTTGGCGAGATGGTCGTCGGCGCCGGCGGCGAGCGCCTCGACCGCCGCGGCCGGGTCGCTGCGCCCGGTCAGCATGATCACGGGCAGATCAGCGGTATCGCGGCTGCCGCGAATCTCGCGTAGTACTTGCAGGCCTGACATTGCCGGCATGACCATGTCGAGCAAAACCAGGTCGAATCCGCGCGCGGTGATCAGGTCGAGCGCCTCGGCGCCATTGTCGCTCAGCACGGCGAGATAGCCAAGATGCCCGAGGCGTTTGCCGAATACCGCGAGATTGGTGCGGCTGTCGTCGACGACCAGAACGGTGCGCACCGGCCCGCGCTTCGGGGTGGCCGGGCATTGCTCGCCGAAAAGCTCCATCGCGTCAGATCCCATGGGTTTCACATGGGGGATTTTACGCCCGCCACCATCACCGAATGGTTAACGCGCCGGCGACTACGTCAGGCTGCGCGGACGGTGCGCCAGGCTTCGGCGATCTCGCCCAGCGTCGCAGCGACATGCCGAAACGGCGCAGGATCATCGTCGATGCTCGCCGCGACGATGGTGTTGCGCGCGCCGGCGTAGAGCCGCGCGAGCGTGACGGCGACGTCGCCGCCAGCCTCGAAATCCAGCCCCGCCTCAAGCGCGAAGAGGATCGCGGTGGCGCGGGTCAGCTTGTCACTCTTGACCGCATATTGGCGGTTCTCGGTTGCCCAGGCAGCGGTGCGCAGCGTGCGGATCGCCTCTTCATAGAGCAGCTGCACCAGCGCCGGACCATCGGCCTCGGCCGTGCGGCCGGTGGCGTCGATCTGACGATAGGTTTCTTCGGGATTGCGCCCGAGCGCTGTGGCGTAAGCGGCCATGATCAGTTGGTCGGCTTATTCCAGGCGGCGATCTGCGCCGTCAGGAAGCTCTGCGTCGATTTATACGCCGCGACCTGTGCATCCATCGCCGAATATTGCTGGGTCAGCCGGGTCTTGGTCGCGTCCTGCAGCGTATTTATCTTGTCCTGCTGGTCGGCAATGTCGGACTGGACTGCGGTATAGCGGCTAGTGCTGGCGGCGAGGCCGATCGTAGCGCTTGTTGCGCTGGTCGAAATGGCGGTCAGCGCGGCGCCGATCCCGTTGCCGCTCGCCCCGGTGCCGTCGGCGAACATCGCCTCGACCGCGTCTGGCCAGGTGGCGAGCGCCTTCGACAGCACATCGGCGCGCACGCTGAGCGTGCCATCACGGTTGGTCGCCACCCCGATCTCGGCCAGCGTCGCCGGCGCGCCGGTGGCGCCGCCGGTAACGAGGTTGGTCAGCGGCAACGCCGTCAGAGACTTGGCCAGCGCCGCGGTCGCGCTGTCCTGTTTCAGCGTGCCGTTGACCGGGTCGGTCGCCTCGACGACGATCGCGTGGAGCTGATTAAAGGTATCGATATAGTCGTTGACCGCCTGGGTCAGCGCGCTGGTCGGCCGACTCGCGCCGAGCGTCGTTGTGCCGGTCCCGGTGAGGGTGAATTGCACACCGTCGACCAGATCGGAAAAACTGTTGGTAGCGCGCTCGACCGCCACGCCGTCGAGACTCAACGCGGCATTGGTCGCGGCCGACCCGATCGTCGTCGCACTCTCGCCGACGCCGATGTTGAGTGCCGAAAGCTCCGTTGTGTCACCCGACAAGGTGAAGGCCTGCGCGCTGCCCGTCGCGCCCTTGAGCGTGAGGCGCGCAGTGCCATCGACATCGGTGACGACCGAGGCGGTGACGCCGGCCTTCGCGGCGTTGATCGCGCTGGCGATGCCGTCGAGCGACTGGTGCGTCGAATCGATCGCGATCGATACCGGCGCCGCGCCGCCGGCAATGAAGCCGGTCATCGCGCCGTCGGCAACCGTCGCGGTGCCGAAGGTGAGCGTGAGGTTGCCGGTACCGATGGCGGTAGTGCGGCTGGCAACCGGGGTCGCGGTGGTGGCGGTCTGTGCGGCGGCGAGATGCGAAACGGTCAGCGTCGCATCGAGCGCGCCGACCTTGCCGCTGGGCGCCGTTGCCACGCCGGCGACGGCAGCGTTGGAACTGGTCGGCTGGTTGAGTAGTGTGCCGCCCTTGATCAGCGAGGTCAGCGCCGAGGCGAAGCCGGTGATGCCGCTCTGCAGCTTGGCGACCTCGGAAATCTGCGCGGTGACGGCGGTGGTCTTGCCGGTCAGCGCGGCGGTCTTGCCAGCGAACTGGGCATTGACCAGCGAGGTGACGATCGCCGCCGTGTCGATGCCGGAACCGGCGCCGAGCGCGAGCGCGATTTGCGATGCGGAGCTCGCCGTGGGTGTCGTTGTGGTCATCGCGGGAGTCCCGGCAAAGTCATCATCGAATAGAACGGCCGCGTGCGCATGATCTTTACCCCTTCACACCGTTTTCGTCGAAGCGCGCACTCGCCGGCACCGGCACGTCGGGCGCGGTCCCGCCGGCCTCGGCATTGAGCCCGAAGACGAAGGCGAGGATCGTCGCGATCGCGACGTAGAGGTCATCGCGAATCTCCTGCCCCTCACGGCTGGTGTAGTAGAGCGCGCGGGCGATGGCAGGATATTCGAGGATCGGCACGCGGCCCTCGCCGGCGAGCTCACGGATCGCCTCGGCGACGACGCCCCGCCCCTTGGCGACGACCACCGGCACCTGGTCGTTGTCGCGGTCGTAGCGCAGCGCGACGGCGAAATGCGTCGGGTTGGTGAGAATGACATGCGCCTCTGCCACTGCCTTGCGCATGTTGCGCTTGGCCATGGCGTGCTGGCGCGCGCGCATCGCGCCTTTGGCCTCGGGCGAGCCTTCGCTTTCCTTGTGCTCGTCCTTGATCTCCTGCTTCGACATGCGCAGCTTGGCGAGCAGGCGGATGATCTGCACCGGCACGTCGACACCGGCGATCAGCATCAGCCCGAACGCCATCGCGAACACGATCCCGACCAGCGTGCCGCCAAGCGCGCCGACCACGCTGTTGATGTCCGACGACATCAGCCCGAGCGTGCTGCGCGACGACGTCCACAGCATATAGCTGCCGATGCAGCCGAGCAGCATGACCTTGAGCAGCGACTTGCCGAGCTCGATCCAGCCCTGCGGCCCGAAAATGCGCTTCAGGCCCGCGGCGGGATTGATCCGCGACGCCTTGGGCGCGAGCAGCGACCCGTTGAACTGCAGCGCACCAAGCCCGGCCTGGCTGAGGATTGCGGCGACGATCGCGACGACGAACAGCGAGGCGATCGGCGTGACGAGCTTCCACCCGGCTTCGGCGAGCGGGCGAAAGGGCGAGAAATCCTCGATATCGCCGCGGTTGAACTGGAAGCCGGCGGCCATCACGGCCTTGCACGCCGCCATCAGCGACGGTCCGAACAGCGCCATCCAGGCACACCCGGCCATCACAACCAATGCTGTGGCGAACTCGCGGCTTCGAAGGACGTCGCCCTTCTCGGCGGCATCCTTGCGCCTCTTGGGTGTTGGGGCTTCGGTCTTTTCGCCGAATTCGTCCGCCATCAGCCAAGCACCAGCCGCTGGGTCGCCTGGAGCCCCTCGTTGATGATGACGAGCATGTAATCGCCCATCGCCGGGAAGGACACGGCGAGCGCGATCACCCCGACCGCGAGGCTGACCGGCAAGCCGACCGCGAACAGGTTGAGCGCCGGCGCCGCCCGCGAGATCATCCCGACGACGATATTGAGGCACAGCAGCAGAAAGCCGACCGGCAACGCCAGCAACAGCCCGGCAAGGAAGGTGTAACCACCGAACATCGCGATATTCTCGAGCTTGGCCGCGCCGAGCCAGGCCTGGCCCGGCGGCATCGCGTCATAGCTTTTGACGATCATCTCGACGAGCATCAGATGGCCGTTGACACTGAGAAACAGCAAAGTCAGCAGCATCGAGAAGAACTGGCCGAGCGCGGTCGAGCTATGGCCGTTCTGCGGGTCGATCGCCGAGGCGAACCCGATACCCATCGATGTGCCGATCACCTCGCTCGCCAGCAGCGGCGCAGCAAAGGCGATCTGCAGCACTAAACCGATCGCGAAGCCGACCAGTGCTTCGGCCGCGACTGACAGGATTGTTTCGAGCGAGAAGATCTGCGCCGGGGGGATGATTGGATGGACCGTCAGCACCAGCACGCCGATCGCGCCCGACAGCGCGATCCGAACCGTTACCGGCACCGATATCTGGCTGAACACAGGCGCGGCGATGAACGCCGCACTGATTCGAACCATCACGAAGACGAGCGCCCAGAGCTGCGGCTCGATCGAGAGGCCGAAGCCGAGCATCCCCACTTTTGCCTATTTCACCAGGTCGGGAATGCGCTCGAAGATGCCGAGCGTGAAATCGCTGAGTAGACCGAGGATCATGCTGCCGAACACCATGATCGAGATCGCCACGACGATCAGCTTGGGAATGAACGACAGGGTCTGTTCGTTGATCGAGGTCGCCGCCTGGATCATCCCGATGATCAACCCCGACAGCAACGCCGGGATCAGGATCGGTGCCGCGGCAAGCGCGAGCACCCACATCGTCTGATTGGCGATGGTGAGGAAATAGTCCGCGTCCATGCCGCGCTAACTCACGAAACTGTTGGCGAGGCTGCCCATCGTCAGCGCCCATCCATCGACCAGCACGAACAACAGCAATTTGAATGGCAGCGAGATGATCGTCGGCGACATCATCATCATGCCGAGCGACATCAGCACCGTCGCCACGACGAGATCGATGACGATGAAGGGCAGGAACACGAGAAAGCCGATCTGGAACGCGGTCTTGAGCTCGCTGGTGACGAATGCCGGCAGCAGCACCGAGAAGGGAATTTCGTCGGCATTGGCATAGGGGCCGCTCTTGGCGAGCCCGGCGAACAGCGTGATGTCGGCCTTGCGCGTCTGTTTGGCCATGAAGCTGTGCAGCGGCACGGCGGCGGTCTTGATCATGTCGGTCGCGGGCATCTTGCCGGCGGCATAGGGCTGGATCGCCTGGGCGTTGATCTGGTTGATCACCGGCGCCATCACGAAGAAGGACAGGAACAGCGACAGGCCGATCAGCACCTGGTTGGGCGGCGAATTCTGCAGCCCCAGCGCCTGGCGGACGATCGACAACACGATGATGATCCGCGTAAAACTGGTCATCATCAGCAGAATGCCCGGCAGGATCGTGAGCAGCCCCATGATGATGAGGATCTGCAACGACAGCGCGAGCGGCGCCTTGCCGCCGCCGAGATCGCCGAGCGCGCGATCGACCGCGTCGCCCGCCCCGGGCGCGGCGACCGGCGCAACCGCCGGGGCGGCCGATGCCGCCGTCGGCGCTGCCTGGGCCAGTGCGGGATGCGCGGCGATCAGCATGAAGACGATCGCCAGCACGACCAGCGCGACCTTGCCCCAGGGAAAGCGCTTCGTCGCAGGCGCCTTGATCAGCGCGGGACCCGTGCCCTTGCGCGTCACGGTGAAGATCATTTCGGCAGATCCTGCTTGTCGACCAGGGTCACGCCACCACGGCCAACCGAGACGAGCAGTTTGCGCCCCTCGAACTCGAGCACGGCGAGGCGCAGGCCGGGCGAGATCATCATCGTCTCGACCACCTTGAGCATGCGGTTGGCGGGCTGGCCGGGCATGCGGCTCTCGAGTTTGCGCCACAGCCACAGGCAGCCAATCATCAGGCCGCAGACCAGTGGCAGCAGCACGACCAGCTTGAGCACATAGGACCACATCATGGCGCGTCAGGCCCGCTTGTCGGGCGAGACGAGCTCGGTCATGCGCACGCCGAAGCGCTCGCCGACCATCACCACCTCGCCACGGCCGATCAGCGTGCCGTTGACCAGCACGTCGAGCAGTTCGTTGGCCAGCCGGTCGAGTTCTATGACGCTTGATTCGCCGAGCGCGAGCAGCTCGCGCAGCGTGAGGCTGGTCGAGCCGATCTCAACGGTCAGCTTGACGTCGACGTCCTGGAGCAGGCGAAAGTTCGCCGCCAGGCTGGCATCGACGGGGAATCCGCCGGTCATGTCGTTCATTGCAATTCCCCAGTTTTTCGGGTGCCGAATGCGGTTATCGAAGTGAGACGGATCGCGGCCTTGCCGTTCGAGGTACCGACGGCACCAGAACCGAGCCGGTCGCCGCCGACCATCACCGGCACGTCCTTGTCGACGTTGATCGGGATAACGTCGCCGGCCTTGAGCTCCATCAGCATGGCAAGCGGGATGACCGGCTCGGCAAGGACGGAACGGATCGGGAAGCGCACGTCCATCACGGCGCGGGTCAGGCCGGTGCGCCAAGCCGGATCCTGCTCGGCCGATTTGGCGAGCACCTTGCCGGTCAGCGACGGAGCATAAGGTTTTAGCGCGGCGACGGGATAGACCAGGTCGATGAAGATTGGCTTGGCGGTGCCGGCGGCGACACCGATCCGGGTCACGACCAACGCGTCGTCGCCATCGAGCCCGCCGAGCAGCGCGGGGTTGGATTCGACCCGCCCCGGTGTGAACGTCAGCCGGGCCAGCGGCTCCCACGCGACGCGCATCGGCTCGGCGAGCATGCCGCCGAGCCGGTTGGCGATCGCCTCGGCCGAGGGCGAGAATTCGCCCGGGAGGTCGTGCGGCGCGGCGCCGGTGCCGCCGAAGAACAGGTCGAGCATCTCCATCACGAAGCGCCCGTCGAACACCGCCAGCGCGGCACCGTTGCCCGGCGCGATGGCGAGCGGCAACCACGCGGTCAGCGTGTCGGCGCGCTCGGCGCGATAATCGGCGAAGCGCTGCACCGCGAGCGGCTCGGCAAAGGTACGGACCTCCTGGCGCAGCAACGGCTCGAACACGCCGCGCAACGAGCGCGCGAGACGTGCCGAGAGATGCTGCACGGTATGCAGATCGCCGAACGGATTGAGATTGGCGATACCCAGCGCGACGTGCTCCGCCTGCCGGGTTCGCTCGCGCCGCTCGGGCGCATCAGATGAAGGGCCGTTAACCATGCCCGGTCACTGAACGATGAAATTGGTAAAGTAGACGTTACCAACGCCGCCAAAACCTTCTTTTTCCTTCAGCACGTCATTGATGGCCTTGACCAGCCGGACCTGCAATTGCTTCTTCCCGTCGGTCGAAAACACCTGCTCCTCGGTCGTATCGCTGAGCGCGAGCAGCACCGCGGAACGCACCGCGATCTCGTTGGTCTTGATGTTCTCGATGACCGTGTCGTCATAGGGTGTCGAGATGGCGAGACCGACCTGGATGAAATGGACGCTGTCCTGCAGGTTGGAAGTGAACTCCTTCTCCATCGCGTAATAGTTGGAGGCGTATTTTTCGCCGCCCGCGCCGGTCGTGCTGCCCTTGATGCCCGCGCCGCCACCTTCGCCGGTGCCGAGACCGATGCGCTTTTGCTCGCTCTTGGGCACCAGGCGCGGTCCGACGAACGCCGCCACCGCTTCGCCGGGGTGGGCGAACGGACCCACGCCGGCGGCGAAGAGCCCGCCGGCCGTGCCGCCGCCAACCAGGACCAGGCCGAGCAGGATGAACAGTATCATCTTGCCTTTGCCCTTCTTCTTGCCCTTCTTCTTCGGGGCGTCGTCATCATCCAAGATATCGCTCATCGGTTGGCTCCTTCAAATGTCATGCGAGGCGTTGATCGGTTGCGGTGTCGGCTGCGCGCGACGCGTCGATTCGCGACATACGGACGCGACGCGGCGTTGGGTTCGGTGTCTGGGGCCGTGGCTGGCCGCCGCCGGCACCGCTGTCGACACTGCTGCCGGCGATGCGCAGGCCGCTCGCCTCGGCGAGCTGGGCCAGGCGCGGCTGGGCATCGTTCAGCACGACGCGGGTCGCCTCATTGGCCGAGGAAAAGCGGACATGTACCGCGTCACCGTCTCGGCGCACGGCGACATCGACGGTGCCCAGCGCATCCGGCACGAGGCGGATGCGGGTATCGCGCGCATTGGCGTCGTCACGCAGCGCATCGATATGATCGATCATGCCCCGCAGCCCGCGGTCATGGCGCAGGTCGAGCGCCGCTCCCTGCCCGTCGGCAACCTGCGGCACGGCTGCCGGGATCTGCGTATCGCCAGTCGGCGCGACACTAGCAGCGGTCAGCGACTGCGGGTCCGTTACGTCGTCGTCGCGCTTGGGGGCCCGCGCCGATAACGCGGCGAGCGCGGCGGCGAACGCCTGGCGCGCCGGCCGCACCGTCGCGGGCGCAGGGTCGACGGGCGGCGTCAACGTGGCGGCAAGGTTGAAGCGCGGCGTCCCGACCGACGCCGCCATGCGCAGCGCGTTCGCGGGCGAAAGGTCGGTCGCAGAGGTGGCGACCACCGCAGCCGCACCCGGATCGAGCAATTCGACTCCACCGGGAAGGGCAGTTGCACCGGTCGGCGGCACGGCGGGCGTGACGGCCGGCGGTCCCGACGCGGCAAGCACGGTCGCTGGCGTTACGGACGCCGCACCTCCGACCATGCCAGTCAGCCCGACAGGCGCTACCCCATACTTGTCAGCGCTCGGCTGGTCAGGCTTTGCGTCGCCGGCCGATACTGGCACAACCGACGGCTCGATCAGGATCGGCGGAGGCGGCGCGAAAATGGCGATCACCGGTGCTGCCAGCGTCTTGGCGTCGTCGCCGGGCTTGGCGTCGCTGGTTTCCTTTGCTGACGCTGCGTCGCTCGAGACAGGGGCGGTTGGATGCGCGAGGACCGGCACCGGCGGCGCCTGCACCATCTCGATATCGATATTGGCGAGACGCCGCGTCGCTGGCGATTTCGCGTTCGGCACGGATGGTGTCGCGATCGGATCCTGCGCCGTATCGGGTGTTTGTGGCGGCAATTTCTTGCCGCCATCGGCGTCGTGTTGCCGCGCGTTGGTGGTGGCGGGCGGGTTCGGCGGGGCGTCGGTCAGAGCGCCGAGCGCGAGCGCGAATCCGCCTGCCGCCACGCCGGCTACAGGCGTAGACGGCGATGCGATCGTCGCTGATTTTGCCGTGATGGACAGTTCGATCATGGCCCCTCGTACCCAGAGCGCTTGCGCGCATCAGAGGTTTAGCAAGGATCGTGCCGAATCTTTCGAACCGATGGCGCCTTTTCGAGTTCACGGATCGCCTTGATCGCCGCATCGGCGTCAGCGCGCTCGATCAGCTTCTCGATCGCGGTCTGATCGCGCTTCGCCGAGCGCGTCGCTTCGGCAGCACGCTCGACCACCGCCTGGGCAGCATTTAATCGTGCTTCCGCCGCCTCGGCGGACTGCTGGAGTCGATCGCGGAAATGCGCCGCGGCGACGAGCGAGAAGGCCGCGGTCTCGGTCGAAGCGGGCGCGACCGCCTCGGCAAGCTGGCCAATGCGCGTCCTGAGCGCGGCCTCGCCGGCAAATCGTTGATGCGCCCGCACCTCCTCGGCGCGGCTCAGGCCGAGTTGCAGCGTGCGGACGCGGAGCAGCCGCGCCAGCGTCTTGTCGCGATTACCCGCCATGCGGTTGCGGGCCGAACACACCGATCAACTCGGCCACCGCATCGTCGAGCGACACCATCGAATCGGCATCCTGGCGGATATATTCCATCACCGCCGAATGGCACGCGATCGCGGCGTCGATCGCCGGGTCGGCACCGGGGCGATAGGCCCCCATCAGCACGAGATCGCGGTTCTCCTCGTATGTGGAGAGGTGGCGGCGGAGGATCTGGGCGGCCTGCATGTGCGGCTTGTCGACGATATCGGTCATCACCCGGCTGACCGACGGGCCGAGATCGATCGCGGGATATACGCCGCGCTCGGCGAGCTGACGGTTGAGCACGATGTGACCATCGAGGATCGAGCGGGCCGAATCGACCACGGGATCGTTGCCGTCGTCACCATCGGCGAGCACGGTATAGATCGCGGTGATTGAGCCGCCCGATGACACGCAAGTACCGGCGCGCTCGATCAAATTGGGCAGCATGGCGATGGCTGACGGTGGATAGCCGCGTGCCGAAGCCGGTTCGCCGAGCGCGAGGCCGATTTCGCGGCCGGCATGGGCGACGCGGGTCAGGCTGTCCATGATCAGCAGCACCTTCTTGCCCTCGGCGCGAAACCCTTCGGCGATGGCGGTGGCGCGCAGCGCGCCGCGGATACGCAGCACCGGCGAATGATTGGCCGGCACGGCGACCACGACCGAACGCGCGCGCGCCGCACCCGCGACCTTGGTTTCGAGAAAGTCTGCGACCTCGCGGCTGCGCTCGCCGATCAGCCCGATGACAATGACGTCGGCCTGGGCCGCGCGGACGATCATGCCGAGCAGCACCGACTTGCCAACGCCCGAACCGGCCATGATGCCGATGCGCTGGCCCTGGCCCACGGTGAGCAGGCCATTGATCGCGCGCACGCCGACATCGAGCGGCTCGCGCACGCGGCCACGGTCGAGCGGCGACTGCAGCTTGCCGGCGAGCGGCCAGCGCCCTGCGCCGCGGATCGGGCCGAGCCCGTCGATCGGCTTGCCCGCGCCATCGACGACACGACCGAGCAGCGCCGCGCCGACTTCCGCCTCGCCCGGCGGGCCGAGCGGGCGCACCGGCGCGCGCGGCAGCAACGGCGCGGGGCCACCGAGATTCATCAGCAGCGTACGGCCGTTGCGGAAGCCGATCACCTCGGCCTCGACCATGCCGACACCGTCCCCGACCTGGCAGACCGTGCCGACCGGCAGGGTCAGCCCGATCGCTTCCATCAGCAGCCCGTCGAACGAGGCGAGCCGGCCTGAAATCTTCGGCTTGGGGGCAAAGTCGAAGCGGCCGAGCGATTCAAGATAGTCGCCAGTGAAGCGGTTGAGCATGTCCCGGGTCAGCCCTGCGGCAATGCGACGCGGTCGATCGCCTGGGCGAGTTGCTCGAGCCACAGATGCGGGCCATCCTCGACGATGGTCGAGGCGGATTCGAGTACAAAGCCGCCGCGCGCAACACTGGCGTCGCCGACCGCGAACACCGTCTTGGGCAGCTTGCCCTCCAGCAGCGCGACGTCGTCGGGGTGAACCCGCAACATCGCGGATTCGGCGCTATCGGCAAGAATGGCGGTGGCCGCCTCGATGCGGCCGGCGAGCAGGTCGGGCGCGATGCCCGACTCGCCGACCAGCTTGGTGACGAGATACAATACCGTCTGGCGCAGCCTGCGCGCGAGATCAGCGCGATCGAGCCGGTCGTCAGCGCGTAGCGCCTCGGCGAGTTGCGTCAGCAACGCCGCGTCACGGCCGACCTCGTCGCCCGCCTCGGTCAGCCCGGCGACGCGACCCTCGGCATAGCCGCGGGCATGCGCCGCGCTGACCGGATCAGCGAAACCGGGCGAGGCATCGGCGGTCGCCGTGAACGGATCCCATCCGGCAGTTGGATTGCTCGCCGGGTCAGCGGGATGAAAATGCTTCGGCTCGCCCGCTCGCGGCGCATAGGAGGTCGGCCCACCGGTCACCCGATCGAGCAGATCGGCCGGCGCGAACCCCTGGGGCGTGATCGCAAACGCGGCTTGCAGCGCCTGAGCGACGCCTTCGTTTCTGGTGGTGAAGCCGACGACGAAGTCAGACATAGTCTTCGTCGCCCCCACCGCCGCCGAGCATGATCGTGCCGTCCTTGGCGAGGTTCCGCGCGATCTGGATCATCACCTTCTGCGCCTCGAGGACCTCGCTGAGCTTCATCGGCCCGCGCGATGCGATCTCGTCGCGAATGCCGTCCGCCGCGCGGCTCGACATGCAGCCGAGGAAGCGGCTGCGAACGGTCTCGTCGACGCCCTTGAGCGAACGCACGAGAATATCGCTGTCGACGTTGCGGATCAGCGTGCCGAGATTCTTTTCGTCGAGGTCAAGCAGGTTGTCGAACACGAACATCGCCTCCTCGATCGCCTTGGCGGTTTCGCGGTCGATCTTGAACAGCTTGGGCATGACGCGCTGTTCGGTCGACTTGCGCGCGCCCGACAGGATCCGGGCCGCCTCGCGCGTGCCGCCCATCATCACGCCGGCTGGCTTTTGCCCCTTGTTGACGCGCCCGGCCAGCACGATCCGCAATGTTTCGATCGCCTCGGGCGTGACCGGCCCGAGCCGCGCGATGCGGTGGAGAATATCGGGCTGGCTGCCGTCGGGCAGCAGTTCGAGCACCTTGCTGCCGACCAGTGGATCGAGATTGGCGATCATCACTGCGGCAATCTGCGGATGTTCCTTTTCGATCAACCCGGCGATTTCCTCGGGCTCAAGCCAGTCGAGCAACTCGATCTGGCACGCGTCCTGGGCGGGCACGATGCGCGCGAGCACCGAATCGGCCTTTTCCTGCCCGAGCGCGCGCGTCATCACGGCCTCGATCTGCGGTCGCGGATCGAACGTGATGCCGGTCCGTTCGCGCGCCTTGCCGACAAAATCGTCGAGCACGAACTCGACATCGCTCTCGCTGACATCGGCAACGGCGAACATCGCCTTGCCGAGCTGGCGCACCTCTTCGGGATCGAGCTTCTGGAGGATCGCCGCGGCTTCCTCCTCGCCGACCAGCATCATCAGCACGGCGGCGCGTTCGACGCCGGTATAGTTGCGAGGGGGCGCGTTCATTTGGCGTCGGCCTTGATCATGTCGCGCACCGCCAGCGCGGCGCGTGCCGGGTTGTCGCGGGTGAAGCCGCGTACCATACCGATGCGGTCGTCATAGTTGCGCGCGCCGGCCATCGCGTCGACACTCACCGGCGCGCCGCCGGGATCACCGCCACCAACACCGCCGCCCATTTCGCGGCCCAGCGCAAGCCGCGGGCCAGCGTCGTCGCGGCGCTTCATCAGCGCCTTGGCGAGCGGACGGACCCCGATCATCAGCACAAGCAGCGCGATGACCAGGGCGGTCACGTTGCGCGCGATGACCGCGACCCAGCCGGATTCGTACCAGGGCTGCTTGTCGTCGGCGAGGGTGGCGGCAGCGAACTTGCGACTGATGACCGTGACCTGGTCGTTGCGGCCCGGGTCGTAGCCGACCGCCGACTGGACGAGCTGGGTGATCTGCTGGATCTCGACCGGGCTGCGCGGCTTGCCCGTTTCCGGATCACGCAGCAGCACCGCAACGGACAGCCGCTTGATCGAGCCCGGCGCGTTGCGGGTGACCGAGACTTCCTTGCCGGTATCATAGGCGCGGGCGAACTGGTCGCTCTGCTTCATCGCGTCACCCACGGCACCGGCGACGGCGGCGACCGCGCCGGCGGTCGAGCCGGGCGCTGATGTCGCGACGGGCGTCGGCGTGGTAGCGGGTGTCGGCGCGCTCAGCGTCGAGGCAGCGGGCGGCGTGTTGGACAGCGCGCCGGGGATGCCGCCGGGCGCGCCGGCCTGGCCGGCCGGCTGATTGCCAGTCCAGTTACCCTGTTCGGCGCGTAGCGTACCTTGCTTGTCATAGGTCTCGCGGGTGGCCTGGGTTTCATCGAGATTGACGTCGGCCTGGATCTCGGTCGAGAAATTGCCCGCGCCGACCAGCGGCGTCAGCAACTGCATGATCTGAGAGCGATATTTGCTTTCGATCTGGCGCTGGAAGGCGATGCGCTGATCGCCCGAGGCGCCGAGGCCCGACTGGCCGCCAGCCTTGCTCAGCAACGCACCAAGCTGGTCGACGATGGTGACGGCGTCGGGCTTCATCCCCGGCACCGACGAGGCGACCAGGTTGACGATCGATGAGACCTGCGCGTCGCTCAGCGAACGCCCGCCCTGCAGCTTGAGGATCACCGAGGCGGACGGCGAGGCATTATCGCGCACGAACACGCTGGCCTCGGGCACGGCGAGATGCACGCGCGCCTCGCCAACCGCGTCGATCTCCTCGATCGAACGGGCGAGTTCGGTCTCGCGCGCCTGGCGCAGTCGCTCACCCTCGACCGCACGTGACACGCCCATCGGCAGCTGGTCGAGAATCTGGTAACCAGCCGGTGTGCCCTTGGGCAGACCCTGACCCGCCAGCAGCATCCGCGCGCGGGAAAAATCGTCCTCGCCGACGGTCAGCGCACCGGTGCCGCTGTCAATCCGCGCCTTGATATTGCCCTGCTCGAGTGCGGCGGTGACCGCCGCCTTGTCGCTGTCGGGCAAGTTGGCGAACAGGATCTTCTGCGTCGGCGTCGACAGCGTCATCCAGGCAAAGGCGGCGGCGGCGATCAGGCCGATCATCAGCATCATGGGCAGCGCACGGCGTACCGCAGGCTGGCCCAGCAGATCGCCGATCTGGCGCAGTGGGTTGGCGAAACGCTCGGGCAATTGCGCGGGCGTGGTGGGCGTGAGGGCGTTGCTCATCGCATTACACCGGCATGCTCATGATGTCCTTGTAGGCGGACAGGATCTTGTTGCGGACCTGCAGCGTTGCCTCGAAGCCGACCGAGGCTTCCTGGCGAGCGAGCATGACCTTGGCGATGTCGATCGTCTCGCCGCGCTCGTATGAGGCGGAGAGGTCGGCGGCCTTTTGCTGGCCGGTGTTGACCGCATTCAGTGCGTCGGTCATCGACCGGGCGAAGCTGTTGGGTTGCGTCCCCGTGGTCGCGGGCGCCGCGACACCGGCTCCCTCGCTTGCACGGCTCAGCGCCTGGTTGCGTTCGAGGATCTGCGCGCGAAGCTGCATCACCCGGTCGACGCTCATCGCGCCGCCGATGTCGCCGATGCCGCTCATGCCGACATCACCCGACCGATATCGTCACCCTGCTCGCGTGCCTTGGCGAGGCGGTAGCGCAGCGTGCGCTCGGAAATCCCGAGCCGCCGCGCCGTCTCGATGCGGCTGCCGCCGCACTGGCGCAGCGTCTCGCGGATCGCGGCGAACTCGCTCATCTGGACGATGTTGCCGAGCGTCGAAGGCTGATCGTTGGCGACCACCATCGTCGGCGCGAGGCGATCGAACAGGATATGCTCGGCGGAAATGGTATCGCCGGCCGCGAACAGCAAAGCGCGCTGCAGGACATTTTCCATTTCACGGACGTTGCCGGGCCAGTCATGCGTCATCAATGCGTTGATCGCGCTGGCATCGGGCCACGGCACGATCGCGCGATTGGCGGCATGACGCAGGAGCAGCGTAGCAGCGAGCACCGGGATATCTTGACGGCGCTCGGCAAGCGGCTTGGTGGTAAGCGGGAATACCGACAGGCGGTAGTAGAGATCGGGGCGAAACCGGCCGGCGGCAACTTCGGCCTGCAGGTCGCGATTGGCGCAGGCGATGATGCGCACATCGATCTTTTCGGCGGTCGTCGCGCCGATCGGGATCACCTCGCGCTCCTGCAGCACGCGGAGCAGCTTGGCCTGCAGCGTCAGCGGCATCTCGGCGATCTCGTCGAGCAGCAGGGTGCCGCCATTGGCGGCGCGAAAAAAGCCCTCGCCGCCCGAAGACGCGCCGGTGAAGGCCCCCTTCTGGTGGCCGAACAGCAGCGCCTCGAGCATGGTCTCGGGCAACGCGGCACAGTTGATCGCGACGAATGGGCCATCACGGCGGATCGAGCCCCGGTGGATCGCGCGGGCCAGCACTTCCTTGCCAGTGCCGGTCGGGCCGTTGATCAGCACCGTGATGTCCGCCTGGGCGACACGCTCGGCGAGCGCGAGCAGCGCGAGACTCTCGGGGTCGGCGGCGGTCGGCGCACCCGGCTCGGCGGCGAGCGCCGCCACGAAACCGTGGCCAACGGCGCTATCGTTGCGGTCGAAATCGACGTGCGCCGGGCTGCCGTCGCGCGACGGCACGATGCGGCGACCAGTGTCTCCGACGATGATCGTGCGGGCCGCGGCGGGCGGGGTTTCGCCCTCTGCGACGAGATAGAGTTCGCCGGCCTGCGGGCGATTGCCGGCGGTGCCGATGGCGAAACCCTGCGCACGCAGATGCGACACCAGCGCATAGCGATCACGGAGCAAAGCGGCCGACGGAACGATGGTGCGCATGAAATTCCCCCTTGGACATGTGGGAAATGCGGCAAAGAGGGTAAACCAACGGTTAAGCATTGCCGCCCCCGGCAAATTATTTCCGGGCGCACGCTCCCCCGCGCACGCACGTAGCGGCTTCGAAGGCTGCCCAACAAAAATGCTTAAGCCCGAAAAGACTCTGCCGTTCTGTGCTGGTGACGGCTCAGCCCTCCGCTTGGGGGCGGCGGGGATCGTCGGAGCAAAACGGAGATACACAGATGACTGTTATCGGAACAAATATCGCATCGCTGCGGGCGGGCAACGCCTCGACCGCGGCCAGCGGCATGCTGCAGCAGGCCATGCAGCGCCTGTCGACCGGCTCGCGCATCAACGCGTCGAAGGACGATGCCGCCGGCATCGCCATCGCCTCGTCGATGACCTCGTCGATCCGCGGCATGAATCAGGGCATCCGCAACGCCAATGACGGCATGGCGATGTCGCAAACCGCCGACGGCGCGCTCAACGAAGTCACCAACATGCTGCAGCGCGTTCGCGAACTGGCCGTGCAGTCGGCATCGGGCACCTATAGCAGCAGCGACCGCACCAACCTGCAGACCGAAGTTACCGCGCTGACGGGCCAGATCACCAGCATCCTGAACAACACCAAGTTCAACAATGTTGGGTTGTTCGACGGCACGGCCGGTACCAGCGGCAGCGTCACGATCCAGACCGGCGCGACTGCGGCCGATACTGTTTCGGTCGACTTCGCGAAGGTCGATCTATCAGCGGCTACGTCGGTGAATCTATCAACCGCCGCTGGTGCGACGAGCGCGCTGACCACCATCGATACCGCGCTCTCGACGGTCAGCACGAAGCGCGCTACCTTTGGTGCGGCGTCGAGCCAGCTGCAATCGGCGGTCAACAACCTGACGAGCAACGTCGAGAGTCTCAGCCAGGCACGCAGCGGCATCCAGGACGCCGACTTCTCGACCGAAACGGCGAACCTCGCCAAGGCGCAGATCCTCAGTCAGGCGTCGACCGCGATGCTCGCCCAGGCGAACCAGAGCCAGCAGGGCGTTCTCTCGCTCCTGAAATAAGGACCAGGGAAACGGTCCTGGCGCCGCCCCCCCAAGGGTGTCGGGGCCGAACAGTCCGCCCTAACGGGATGGGCGCACGGGACCCCGGTGGCCGCACGGCCACCGGGGTTTCTGCGTGTTCAGCCGGGCAAGGTGAGTCGGTGAGCGCGTGCCATGTCGCAATACAGTGCGAGGATCGCTCGGTCGCGTCGCGTGTCTCCGGCGGCCTCGACCGCTTCGTGCAGCGCCATCAGGTGGCGGCGTAGCGTGGCATTGATGGCGTCCAGCGCAGCGAGTGTCAGATCACCCGCCTCTGCTTCCCCGCTCGTGACAATGGGATAATCCGCAGCCGCATCGGTGAGCAGCGCGCTGATGGTACGGTTTTCCCGCACCCGTACGGCTACCCCGGCTTCGGCTTCCTGTGCGGCAAGAATGCTCAACATGGCGACCACCCCGAGCCGCGCCGAGGCATAGGTGACGCCGCCATCCTCCGTAGCGAGACCAGCGATCACCCGCGCATTGCCAGTGAGGATTTCTCCAAGCGTCGGCGTCATGCCGCCACCGCGAATCGTTGAAGTGCGTCCGCAAGGATTTCCTCGTGGCGCCGCGCGATATACCAGCCCGAAAAGGCGAGTACCGGATCTGACAGCCCACCATCGACGAACTCGCGCGCCGCCGACGTCCAGATCGCCATTCCCTTGACCGCGGCGAACAGTGACCACCACGCAAGCGCTAAAGGGTCCGCGTTCAGGCCGCTGTGACGCTCCCAGACGGCAATCGCCGACGCGCGTGGGAGCATCCCGGCGACGCGATCGGGGTCGTCGTGCCCCCATAAAGGGTCGATCGCCCAGGCAAGATCTTCCAGCGGGTCGCCGAGATGCGCCATCTCCCAATCGAGCAGCGCGAGAATATTGCCGGTGCCATCATGCAGGAAATTGCCGCTGCGATAATCGCCATGGACGATGGCAACCCGTCCTGCCCGGGGCGGTGGATTCGCACGCAGCCGGCGGATCGCTGCGCGCACGACCGGTTGGGGATGGCGCTCATCGGCGTCGATCACGCCGGCCCAATGGTCAAGCGCGACACGCCAGCATTCATCCGGTCCGGGACGGGGCGCCACCGCGGCGATCGCCGTTCCGGCGAGGGCGATTGCGGCAAGATCACCGAGACGACCGAAGAACTGCGCGCCAATCGCCGCAGCGTGTTCGCCATAGGGGTCGGGCTGGATCGGCGACGGTACCAGTCCGCCATCGATGCGCGCCATGATGAAAAAGGGGCGTTCGAGTTCGCGCCCGCCCGATTCCAGAATCAACGGCTCCGGCACCGGCAATCGGCCATACACGGTCTTCAAGGCGGAAAATTCAAGCGCCCGTTCGGTTTCGATCAAACTCCCGCCGGGATCGCGCCGCAGGATCAACGGACGAACGGCACCATCGACCAGCGCGTCGAATCGCCAGGTCTCGCGGCTCGCACCGCCGGCGATCCGCGCCAGCCCGACAATCTCGACCGCGGTATCCCAATTGCGCGACAAATAGGTTCGCAGTGCTCCGGCCAGCATCACCGGGCGAGATCCATCAAGCCGGCAAAGCCCGACGGTGCGTGGGCGCCGATCGCGAGTTGCTCCAATACGCCGCGGCCGCGCCGTTCACGCCCATCAGCATCGCGCCAGATGACATCGGACAGCGCCTGGACGTGAAAGTGTTGCGGTGCCGTGCGGTCGACGTCGGCGTCGACCAGATCTTCGCGTTCCACGGCAAGCGCACCATGGTTGAGGCCGTGGCCCCATTGCGGGTGGCCATAGCCGAGACCGAGCATGAAGAAATTTGCCGCGGGCGCGAAATCAAGCGTCCCCCCATCGAGGGTGAGCCGCGCGGCGGCGGCGTTGCGGGTGCCTTGCCGCCAGGTGATATCCGCGCTGGCCTGCAGATGCGTCTCCTCCCCCGGCCCTGCGCCACGCGGCAACCATAGCGCGCGCCGGTTCCACGCGCGGCCATGTTCGTCGTCATTGGTGTGAAAGAACAGGTCGCCGTCGTCGAACACACAGGGGCTCCACAGCCAGAAGAACTGCGGTGCTACCGGTGGCGCGGGCAGTTGCGCGTCGCGTGCGCCGATCGGCCGCACCCCCCAGCTGCGGTCGCGCGTGCCGACAAAACCGGCAACGTCCTCGCGCCGGCCATCAATTTCCAGCGAGCCGCGATAGAATCCGTTCTGTGTCAGCCGGGTATAGTCAAGCAAGGTCCGCGGCCCGATTCGCCGGGTGAAGCGCGGCTCCTCGATCGGGAAGGAATGGCCGGTGAACAACAGGTCGGCACAAATGCCCTGTTCCGTCGCATCGATCGTGACGCGCAGCGCATGGAGCGGCTCGACCACCTCGATCGCGATCGGCCCGACGCGGAGCGCCATACGCTCCATGCCCAGCCAGCATGAGGCGTGGAGGTTGACCTGACGCCCACCAGCCATCCAGGAGAAGGAGGCATCGGCAATGTCGAGCTGCGGATAGACACCAAAAGCGACGGCAAACATCCGCGTGTCGGCGGGGGCGGCCGGATAACCGTTGAAGAAATAGCGATCGTAGAAATTGCGATCGGTGCCGGCATAGGCGATCGGTTCCGCCGTCTGGTGGAGCGGATAGTCATCACCTCTGGTCAGCACATCGCTCTCCCATCGCCGGTCTTTACCGGGCTAGCCGCAGTGGAGCGTCGATGGCGCTATCGATCAAGCGGATTTTGACGGGCGCAACGAAACGGCGAGCCTCGGGGGGTGTTACGACCCCCAAGGCTCCCGAGATCGTGCGTGCAAATCAGACCTCGTCGAAACGGACGGGAGTGCCAAGATGCTGGAGGAAGTCAGGCTTACCGACCGACACCCCGGCCGCGCGTAAGATCGCGTAGGCGCTGGTCGCATGGAAAAAGAAGTTCGGCAGCGCGAAGCCGGTCAGATAGTGCGAGCCGGTGAAGCGATAGCCCATGCCGTTGGGGAAGCGTAGTTCGACCGTGCGATCTTCCGCCCCGACCAGCGACGCGGCATCGGCTTCCTTAAGGAAGGCGATGGTCTTGTCACAGCGCTCCTTCAATTCGGCTAAGCTTGCCTCGGTGTCGGGCATGGCCGGCGCCTCGATCCCGCGCAGCCGCGCGATCGCGTTCTTCGCGCTGTCGGACGCCATCTGATATTGCGCCGGCAGCGGGCGCATGTCGGGCGCGAGCCGCGCCTCAAGCAGCTCCGCCTCGGGCTTCTCGGCCGCCGCCTTGTCGAGCCAGGCGCGCATGTTACCCAGTATGTTGATGAAGACCGGCACCGAAGAATCGTAGAGAGTGAAGCTCATGGCTGGTTATCCTGCAATGGGTTGCGGCGCGGCTTTGCACCGACGCGCGGGACGATGCCAGAGAGGAGTCGGCGCCATCCGAAAATGCCGAATCGCTACAGAAGGCCCAGCGTCCGCAACAGCACGCCGTAGCCATCGATCACCGCATCGGCGCCGAGCTGGTCCGCCGGCCGGTCGGCAAAGCCGAAACTGACCGCGATACACGGCACGCCGGCCGCACGCGCGGTCTGCACGTCGACGATCGAATCGCCGATCATTGCCGCTGGACCGCCGCCAGCGCGTTCGATGGCGAGATGGAGCATCGCCGGGTCGGGCTTGGTCGTTGCCGCCGTGTCGCCGCCGACGATCGCGGCGAAACGTTCGCGCCAGCCCAGCGCTTCGATGAGGCGAAAGGCAAGGTGCTCGGTCTTGTTGGTGCACAATGCCAGCGCGACACCGCGATCGGCCAGCGCATCGAACGCCTCGGTCACGCCGGGATAGGGTACGGTCAGCACGCAGATATGCGCTTCATAGAAGCGCATCAGCTCGGGTAACCCCGCCTCGAGCGCCGCCTCGTCGGCCCGTCCGGTCGCGACGAGGCCATTGCGGAGCAACGCGCGAACACCGTGCCCGATCATGCCGCGCACGTCACTCGGCGCGATAGTAGGGCGACCGAGAAAGGCCAGTGTATGATTCAGCGCCGCCGCCAGATCTGGCGCGGTGTCGGCAATGGTACCGTCGAGATCGAATGCGATCGTCCTGAACCGCAGAGCCGTCATGCTGCCATCCCCGCCAGCTCGGGCAGGAAGCTGCGGCCCCGGCCGATGATGAAGTCCTTGAACGCCGCCATCGCCGGCGACAGCGAGCGATCGCTGCGACTAACCGCGAACCATTGCCGCCGAATCGGCGTGTCGGCCACATCGAGGATCGCGAGCCGGCCGAGCTCGACCTCCATTGCGATGGTGTGCGCCGAGATGAAGCCGACGCCGAGCCCGGCCATCACCGCCTGCTTGATCGATTCGTTCGAACCGAATTCGACCCCGAGATTGTCGAGCCTGCCGGGAATCTCGCCGAGAAAAAGCTCGAGCGACATGCGCGTGCCCGACCCCGGCTCGCGGATCAGGAAGGTCTCGTCGGCGATGCGGCTCCGCGCGATGCGGCGCGCGCCGGCCAGCGGATGATCGGGCGCGGCGATGATCACCAGCGGATGATCACCCATCAAATAGGAGCGCAGCGGCACCTGCCGCGGCGGCCGACCCATCAGCGCGAAATCGACCTCGTGATTCTCGATCGCCGCGATCGTCGCCGCGCGGTTGCCGATGATCAGCCGCACCTCGATGCCGGGAAACGCCGCCATGAAGGCGGCAACCATTTTGGGCGCGAAATATTTCGCGGTCGATACCGCGCCGAGCCGCAATGTTCCGCGCCCGGCGCCACGAATCGCGGCCAGTTCGTCGCCGAGCTGGGCTAGCCGCTCCTCGATCGTCTGCGCGGCGGCGATCACCGCGCGGCCGGCATCGGTGGCGCGCAGTCCGTCGGCGGTGCGGTCGAACAGCACAGTACCGGCCTCGGCCTCGGCCTGCTGAATCTGCAACGTGACTGCCGGGGCAGTCAGCCCGATTTCGCGCGCCGCGAGATTGATTTTGCCCAGGCGATCGACCGTGGTCATCGCGTGGAGCTGGCGAAGGGTAAGGTTGCGCACCGGCAATAATAAGCAAAACTTACGTAATCTGTAAATATAACGAACTTTACTGAATCGTGGTTCGATGGCTTTCTCAGGTCGTCGCGATGCCGGAGCCGGTGCGCGGCGCGGGAGAGTGGCATGACCGAGCGCGACCGCCATGGCCGGACATGACCTCGACACCTGGCTGTCGCACCATGCCGCGGCATCGTTACCACATGCCGCAGCGGTCGCGACGACCATCCGGCTGATCGCCGACGCGGGTGTCGGTATCGCCGCGACGATTGCCGAGGGACCGCTGGGTGCGACCTTCGCCGAAACCGGCGGTACCGCAAACAGTGACGGTGACGAGCAGCGCGGACTCGATATTCTGGCCGACGAGCGCTTTCTCGGCGTGATCGCGGATTCCCCGGTGGCGCTCTATGCGTCGGAGGAACTGGCCGAGCCGGTGCTCATCGCCCCCGACCGCCCGCTGGCGCTGGCGATCGACCCGCTCGACGGTTCATCGAACATCGACACCAATATCTCGATCGGCACGATCTTTTCGCTTCGCGCCGTGCAGGGCGATCCGGCGGTCGATCCGCTGGCGAGCTTCCTGCAGCCCGGGCGCGATCAGCTCGCCGCCGGCTTCCTGATCTATGGTCCGCAGACGGCGCTGGTGCTGACGGTCGGCGAAGGCACGCATCTCTTCATCCATTCGCGGCGCGACGGCGTGTTCAGGCTCGCTCGCGCCAACCAGCAGATCCCGCCCAAGACGCGCGAGTTCGCCATCAATGCGTCGAATTATCGTCAGTGGGATGAAGCGGTGCGGCTGTATTTCGACGATTGTATCAAGGGGGGCCACGGCCCGCGCGAAGCCGAATTCAACATGCGCTGGCTCGCGTCACTGGTCGCTGAGACATATCGCATCTTGTCGCGCGGCGGCGCGTTCCTTTACCCGGGCGACCGGCGACGCGGCTATGCTCAGGGCCGCCTGCGGCTGGTCTACGAAGCGCATCCGATCGCGATGCTGGTCGAGCAGGCCGGCGGCATGGCGACCGACACGCTCGACCCGATCCTCGACATCGCCGCCACCGAGTTGCACCAGCGCACGCCGCTGGTGTTCGGCTCGACTGCCGAGGTCACGCGCATCGGCCGCTATCACAGCATGCCGAGCCAGATGGCCGACCGCGCGCCGCTGTTCGGCAAGCGCGGCCTGTTCCGGGCCTGAGGGGTAGCGCGATGTCGGCACGCCATCCGATCATCTCGATCACCGGCTCGTCGGGCGCGGGAACGACCTCGGTCAAGCGCATCTTCGAACAGATTTTCCGCCGCGAGAAGGTCGAGGCAGCGTTCATCGAGGGCGATGCGTTCCACCGCTTCAACCGTGCCGACATGGCGGCCAAGGTGACCGCCGAACGCGAGGCCGGCAATCCCAATTTCACCCATTTCCACCCCGACGCCAATGAACTCGAGCGGCTCGAGGCGGTGTTCGCCCAATATGGCGAGACCGGCACCGGGCAGACGCGGACCTATATCCATGACGACGACGAAGCCGAGGCGCGCGGCGCGGCGCCGGGCACCTTCACGCCATGGGTCGATTTCCCGCCGAGCGACCTGCTGTTTTACGAGGGGCTGCACGGCTGTGCGGTGACCGAGACGGTCAACGTCGCGCGGCATGCCGACCTCAGGATCGGCGTCGTGCCGGTTATCAACCTCGAATGGATCCAGAAGATCCACCGCGACCGTGCGACGCGCGGCTATTCGGCCGAGGCGGTGATGGACGTGATCCTGCGGCGGATGCCCGATTATGTCAGGTACATCACACCGCAATTTTCCGAGACCAAAATCAATTTCCAGCGCGTGCCGATCGTCGACACGTCGAATCCGTTTGTCGCAAGATGGATCCCGACCCCTGACGAATCGATGCTGGTGATCCGCTTCGCCAATCCGCGCGGGATCGATTTTCCCTATCTGCTTTCGATGGTGCCGCAGTCCTTCATGTCGCGGCCCAACTCGATCGTGATGCCGGGTAACAAGCTCGACATCGCGATGCAGCTGATCCTCACCCCGCTGATCCTGCAGCTCATCGAGCGCAAGCGGCGCATGTCATGATGATGGAGGACTGACCCGATGGCCCGCATCACGCTGCGCCAGTTGCTCGATCACGCCGCCGAACAAGGCTATGGCGTGCCGGCATTCAACATCAATAATATGGAGCAGGGGCTGGCGATCTGCCAGGCGGCGGCAGCGTGCGACGCCCCGGTCATCTTGCAGGCCAGCCGCGGGGCGCGCTCCTATGCCGGCGACATCATGCTGGCGAAGATGATGGAGGCGCTGGAGCAGATGTTCCCGCAGATCCCGATCGTCATCCATCAGGATCACGGCAACAATGTCGCGACCTGCATGACCGCGATCCAGCACGGCTTCACCAGCGTGATGATGGACGGGTCGCTCGAGGAGGACGCCAGGACGCCGGCCGATTACGACTATAATGTCGCGATCACCGCCGAGGTCTCGCGGCTGGCGCATATGGTCGGCGCCTCGGTCGAGGGTGAGCTGGGCTGTCTCGGCAGCCTCGAGACCGGCAAGGGCGAGGCCGAGGACGGGCACGGTTTCGAGGGCGCGCTCGATCACGCCATGCTGTTGACCGATCCGGACGAGGCCGAGCGCTTCGTCGCCGAGACACAGGTCGATGCGCTCGCGGTCGCGCTCGGCACCAGCCACGGCGCGTACAAGTTCAGCCGCAAGCCGACCGGCGATATACTCGCCATGGACGTGATCGAACGCATCCATGCCCGGCTGCCCAACACGCATATCGTGATGCACGGCTCGTCCTCGGTGCCCGAGGAATGGCAGGAAATCTTCAACCGCCATGGCGGCGAAATGCGCGAGACCTATGGCGTACCGGTCGACGAGATCGTGCGCGGCATCAGGATGGGCGTGCGCAAGGTCAATATAGACACAGATCTGCGGCTGGTCGCGGCGGCCGAATTCCGCCGCATCGCGCAGACCCAGCCGGCCGAGTTCGATCCGCGCAAGTTCCTGAAACCCTCGATGGACGCGATGGCCTCGATCTGCCGCGCGCGCTTCGAGGCGTTCGGCACCGCCGGCCAGGCCGGCAAGATCAAGGTCGTGCCGATGGCCGACATGGCGCGCCGCTACGCCGCCGGGTCACTCGATTCGCACCGCACCATCGCCCACGCCGCCGCTTGAGGAGTAAGCAGGATGAACGAGCACAGCACCGTCACCGGCAAGGAGCGCTACGCCGCCGGCGTCATGGAATATGCCAAGATGGGCTATTGGGAGCCCGATTACGTCCCCAAGGACACCGACGTCATTGCACTGTTCCGCATCACGCCGCAGGACGGCGTCGATGCGATCGAGGCGGCGGCGGCGGTAGCGGGCGAAAGCTCGACTGCGACCTGGACGGTGGTATGGACCGATCGGCTGACGGCGTGCGAGAAATACCGCGCCAAGGCCTATCGCGTCGATGCGGTGCCCAATGGCGAGAACCAGTATTTCGCCTACATCGCCTATGATCTCGACCTGTTCGAAGGCGGCTCGATCGCCAATCTGACCGCATCGATCATCGGCAATGTGTTCGGCTTCAAGGCGCTCAAGGCGCTGCGGCTCGAGGACATGCGCATCCCGGTCGCCTATCTCAAGACCTTCCAGGGACCTGCCACCGGCATCGTCGTCGAGCGCGAGCGAATGGACAAGTTCGGCCGGCCGCTGCTCGGCGCAACGACCAAGCCCAAGCTCGGCCTGTCCGGCCGCAATTATGGCCGCGTCGTCTATGAGGCGCTCAAGGGCGGGCTTGATTTCGTCAAGGACGACGAGAACATCAATTCGCAGCCCTTCATGCATTGGCGCGACCGCTTCCTCCATTGCATGGAGGCGGTGAACAAGGCGCAGGCCGCGACCGGCGAGGTCAAGGGCCATTACCTCAACGTCACCGCCGGCACGATGGAGGAGATGTACGAGCGCGCCGAGTTCGCCCGGGATCTCGGCTCGTGCATCATCATGATCGACCTCGTGATCGGCTACACCGCGATCCAGTCGATGGCCAAATGGGCGCGGCGCAACGACATGATCTTGCACCTTCACCGTGCCGGCAACTCGACCTATTCGCGCCAGAAGAACCACGGGATGAACTTCCGCGTGATCTGCAAATGGATGCGCATGGCGGGTGTCGACCACATCCATGCCGGCACGGTGGTCGGCAAGCTGGAGGGCGATCCACTGATGATCGCCGGCTTTTACGACACGCTCCGCGAGGATCATGTCGCGCAGAATCTCGAACATGGCATCTTCTTCGACCAGGACTGGGCGTCGCTCAACAAGGTCATGCCGGTGGCGTCGGGCGGTATCCATGCCGGGCAGATGCACCAGTTGATCCATTTTCTCGGTGAGGACGTCATCCTTCAATTCGGCGGCGGGACGATAGGTCATCCGATGGGTATCCAGGCCGGCGCGACCGCCAACCGCGTCGCGCTCGAGGCAATGATCCAGGCGCGCAACGAAGGCCGCGACTATCTCGCCGAAGGGCCGGATATCCTTGCCGCCGCGGCGCGCTGGTGCATGCCGCTCAAGGCAGCGATCGAGACGTGGAAGGACGTGAGTTTCAATTACGCCTCGACCGATACTGCCGATTTCGTGCCCACCCTGACCGCCGCCTGAGGAGCAGATCGATGCGCATCACCCAAGGCACATTTTCGTTCCTGCCCGACCTGACCGACGAACAGATCACCGCCCAGGTGCAATATTGCCTCGACCATGGTTGGGCGGTGAACCTGGAGTATAGCGACGACCCGCACCCGCGGAACACCTATTGGGAAATGTGGGGCATCCCGATGTTCGACGTGCCCGACGCCGCCGGCGTGATGCTCGAGCTGGCGGCGTGCCGCAAGGCACATGCCGGCACGCACTATATCCGCCTCTCGGCGTTCGATGCCAGCCATGGCTGGGAGTCGCTGCGCCTGTCGTTTATCACCGATCGCCCGGCTGAGGAGCCGGGCTTCGCGCTCGAACGACAGGAACAGGCCGGCCGGCGCGTGTCCTACACGACGCGTGGTTATGCCGCTGCCCGGCCCGAGGGCCAGCGTTACGGTGCCTAGGTGACCGAGACCGCGATCGACCTGCAACGCGAGTTCGCCGACTCCGGCCTTGCCGAGGATCTCGACCAGCTCGGCCGTGAACTGGTCGGTCTCGCCCCGGTCAAGCAGCGCATTCGCGAGATCGCGGCGTTGCTGCTGGTCGATCGCGTGCGCCAGCGCCTCGGGCTGGTCAGCCAGCCGCCAACGTTGCACATGAGTTTCACCGGAAATCCCGGTACCGGCAAGACCACCGTCGCGCTGCGCATGGCCGGGATTCTCCACAAGCTCGGCTATGTGCGAAAGGGTCATCTCGTCTCGGTGACGCGTGACGATCTGGTCGGGCAATATATCGGCCACACCGCGCCCAAGACCAAGGATGTGCTGAAGAAGGCGATGGGCGGCGTGCTGTTCATCGACGAGGCCTATTATCTCTATCGACCCGAAAACGAGCGCGATTACGGCCAGGAGGCGATCGAGATACTGCTTCAGGTGATGGAAAATCAGCGCGACGATCTGGTGGTGATTCTCGCCGGCTATGCCGAGCGGATGGACACCTTCTTCACCTCCAATCCCGGCTTTCGCAGCCGCATCGCGCACCATATCGACTTCCCCGATTACGGCGATGACGAGCTGGTGGCGATCGCCGACAATTTGCTCGCCGAACAAGGTTATTCCTTGTCGGATGGCGCGCGCGCGACGCTCGGCGACTATGTCGCGCTGCGCCGCGCCCAGCCGCATTTCGCCAATGCCCGCTCGATCCGCAATGCGCTCGATCGTGCGCGGCTACGCCAAGCGACGCGATTGTTCGATGCCGGCGGATCGGTCACCGCGGCGCAGCTATCGACGATCGAGCCCGAGGATATCCGCGCCAGCCGGGTCTTCGCGCCGGCGGACGCGGCGGGGTAGTGCGTGGCGCTTCGCGCGGTCATTTTCGACGTCGATGGCACCCTCGCCGAAACCGAGGAAGCACATCGCACGGCGTTCAACAGCGCCTTTGCCGAGGCTGGCCAGCCATGGTTCTGGTCACAAGACGATTATCGCACGCTGCTCACGACCACCGGGGGCAAGGAGCGCATCGCGCGATACCTCGAAGAATGCGGCGTCGCGGCCGACCCGGCACTGATTGCCGCGCTGCATGCGCGCAAGAACGCGCTCTACGCCGAGCTCGTCGCTGGCGGCGCGGTGACCGCCCGCCCCGGCGTGGTGCGATTGATCGACGAGGCGCGCCGGCACGGCGTCGCGCTGGCGATCGCCACGACGACCAGCGCCCGCAATCTCGCCGTGCTGCTCGACCATGTCTTGGGCGGCGATGCGGCGCACTGGTTCGCAGCAACGATCACAGGCGAGATGGTCGCGGCGAAGAAGCCCGATCCGGAGGTCTACCAACTCGCCCTGATCGACCTGGAATTGCCAGCGTCGGCATGCGTCGCGATCGAGGATTCGCGCAACGGCCTCGACGCCGCGCGAGGCGCCGGTCTCGGCACGCTGGTGACGCCGTCGCGCTACACCGCCCATGAGGATTTTACCGGCGCGGCGTTGGTGCGGCGCGATCTCGATGACCGCGTCACGCTCGCCACATTGCGCGATGTCGTCGAAGTCTTGCAGGGCATGGCGGTTTCGCGCGCGTCGCCCTAGTCTGCCGATAAAATACCGTGTCGGGAGAGTTACGTGCAGATCGACCGCCTTCCCCCTGTCGTCTCCTCGCTTCGTCCGAGCAACCACCCCTATCTCAACGGCGCGTGGACGCCACAACATGAAGAGGTGACGGCCACCCAACTCGACGTGATCGAGGGCGCGATCCCCGACGACATCGACGGCATTTACCTGCGCAACACCGAGAACCAGTTGCATCAACCGCTCGGCCGCTATCACCCGTTCGATGGCGACGGGATGATCCACCAGATCGATTTCCACGGCGGGACCGCGTCGTACCGCAATCGCTGGGTGCGGACGCGCTGCTTTCAGGCCGAGCAGGAGGCGGGTGAATCTTTATGGGGCGGGCTCGCCGATCGCCCGGGCACCTCGAAGCGGCCCGGTTTCGGCGCGCATGGCAGCCTCAAGGACTCATCGAGCACCGACATCATCGTTCATGCCGGCAAGGCGATCTCGACCTTCTATCAGTGCGGCGAGGGCTATATGCTCGATCCAGAGACGCTGGAGCCGCTCGGTCTCGCGCCCTGGGTGCCGCTCGACGGCATCTCGGCGCACCCCAAGGTCGATGAACGGACCGGCGAACTGCTGTTCTTCAACTATGCCAAGCACGCGCCCTACATGCATTATGGCGTGGTCGATCGTTCAGGCACGCTGACGCATTACATCCCGGTGCCGCTGCCCGGCCCGCGCCTGCCGCATGACATGACGTTCAGCGAACATTGGTCGATCGTCAACGACCTGCCGGTGTTCTGGGATGCCGAGTTGCTCAAGCGCAATATCCACGCCGCGCGGTTGCACGAAGGCCTGCCGGCGCGCTTCGCGCTGATCCCGCGCCACGGCGGTCCCGAGGAGATCCGCTGGTTCGAGGCCACACCAACCTATGTCCTGCACTTCCTCAACGCCTATGAGGAAGGCGAGGAAGTGGTGATGGACGGTTACTTCCAGGAGAACCCAACCCCCGCGCCGCTCGAGAACCCCGACGGCTATGGCCATCTGATGGCCTATGTCGACGAGCACAGCTTCCGCCCCAAGCTGCACCGCTGGCGCTTCAACCTCGCCGACGGCACGACGCGTGAGGAGCGGCTCGACGACCGTGTGCTCGAATTCGGCATGATCAATCAGCGCGTCGCCGGGCACAGGCACCGCTATGTCTATTCGACCACCACCAAGCCCGGCTGGTTCCTGTTCAATGGCTTCGTCAAGCACGACCTCGACACAGGCGAGTCATGGGAGGTGATGCTGCCGGAAGGGCGCTACGCCAGCGAGGCGCCGTTCGCGCCACGGTCCAATGCGGTCGACGAGGATGACGGCTATCTGGTCAGCTTCATCATCGACGAACTGGCAGGCACCAGCGAGTGCGTGCTGATCGACTGCAAGCGCTTCGCCGACGGCCCGGTGTGCCGCATCGCACTGCCGCACAAGATTTCCAGCGGTACGCATGCGCACTGGGTCGAGCGCGCCGCGTTGCGGTAGTTTGAAGCCGCTCCCCCGAAGGCAAGGATCTTATGTTCGCTTCGGCCACCACGGCACGAATCCGCTCGTTCGCCGCATATAGGCTTCATAACCCGGCTTCTTGCGCTTGAGCCGTCCCTCGATCGTCGGCGCGCCGGACCATTTCATCAGCGTCCAGGTCAGCAGCACCGGACCCGGAAGCGCCAGGAGCCCGGTGCGCGTTTCCGCGGCGATCAGGTAGAGGCCCCACCAGGTACAGGCGTCGCCGAAATAATTGGGGTGACGCGTATAGCGCCACAGGCCACGATCCATCACCTTGCCGGCATTGGCCGGATCGCGGCGAAAGCGGACCAGTTGCGCATCGCCGATACTCTCAAAGGCGATGCCGATCAGCGCCAGCCCCGCGCCAAACCAGCCGATCGCCCCGACAGCCGGTGCGGCGTCGATCTGGCCGAGTTGCACGGGCAGGCAGACGATGAACAGCAGCGGCGCCTGGAGCGCGAACACCAGCAGCAGCGAGGCGGTGGCAAAGCCCCAGCCCTTCGCCTCCTGCGCCCGGGCGAACATCGTCTGGTAACGCCGGTCCGGTCCATGATCGCGCCAGCGCCACAGCAGATAGCCGCCGAGCCGCACGCCCCACAGCGCGCAAAGCCCGAGCAGCAATGCCTTGCGTGTCGGATCGCCGCCGGTCAGCGCGAAGCTCGTTGCGGCCATCACCACCATGCCGAGCGCCCACAGGCTGTCGACCGGTGTCACGTCGCGCGTCTTGAGGCACAGCAGCCACAGCGCGACGAACAGCGCGACCAGCACCGCCGCATTGGTCGCCAGCACCACGCCGACATTCATGCCGCGCGCTCGACGATGAAGCTGACCGTCGTCGTGGTCGATCCGCCGATGTTGAGCGTCTGAACCCGCTCCGCACCCTCGACCTGATAGTTCCCGGCCTGGTCGGTGACCTGCTTGTAGCCGTCGAGCAGCATCCGCACCCCCGTCGCACCAACCGGATGGCCCGCACCGATCAGGCCGCCAGACGGGTTGATCGGCAGCCGCCCGCCGGCTTCGATCGATCCATCCTCGATCGCCTGCCACGACTGGCCCGGCGCGGTCAGGCCGAGATGGTCGATCGCCATATATTCGGTCGCGGTGAAGCAGTCATGCGTCTCGACCACGTCAAGCTGGGCGATGTCGGCCACCCCGGCGCGCTGGCGCGCATCGTCGATCGCGCGGCGCACCTGCGGGAAAACAAAGGGTGTGCCGGCGCTGCTCGCGACCTTGGTGGCATAGGGAATCGGCGCATTGCGATGCCCCCAGCCGCTGATCCGCGCCAGCCGTTCGACCGGGATACCGCGCCTGTCGGCATATTCCTTCGCGCGCCGCGGCGAGGCGAGGAACACCACCGCCGTCCCGTCGGTGACCTGCCCGCAATCCATCTTGCGTGTCCGCCCCTCGACCACCGGATTGGCATCGTCATCGGCGGTGAAATTCTCCGGCGCGAAGCGGTAGCCGCGCGTCTGCGCATTGGGGTTGCGCTGCGCATTGCCGAAATTGATCTCGGATATGCGCATCAGATGTTCGTAGCGCAGGCCGTAGCGCTGGTCATATTCCTCGGCGAGATCGGAAAAAGCGGCCGGCCAGACGAACGCCGCATCGCCATATTCATGGCCGTGCCACACCGCCGCGCCGAGATGCCCGGCGGCGGTCTGGCCGGGCACGTTGCGCATCTGCTCGATCCCGATCACGCAGGCGAGATCGTAGCGCCCCGCCTCAATCTCGGCCGTTGCGGCGAGTAGCGCGACGCTGCCCGAAGCGCACGCCGCCTCATGACGCACCGCGGGCATGCCGTCGAACGCCGGATCGGCCAATCCGAAGAACCCGCCGAGCAACCCCTGCCCGGCGAACAGTTCGGCGGCGAAATTGCCGACATGGCCGGTCTCGATCTCCGACGCGTCGAGTGCGGTCGCGGCCAAGCCATGGTTCACCGCTTCGGCAAAGGCGTCGGCCAGGTCCATGCCCTGCCGGCTCCACACTTGCGCGAAATCGCTCTGCCATCCGCCCAGGATATAGGTCATCGCCCGGCCACCCTCTCTCGTTGCCGACGTTTGTCGCAAGTCCGGAGTGGCTTGGCAAATCCCGGCCATTCGGGCGTGCCAGCGACCCGCCACGAAAATTTGCCGGCGCGCGGACACGGTGGCGTGAACGCGCGTTGAGCACCCCAATGCCGAATTTGCGGCGAGGAGAGAAATGCGCATGGCCGACGATCTCAAGCAAGTTACGGGAAAGGGTGGCGAACCCCACCAGCAAGCCGTCGACGATGCCGTGCTCACCACCAATCAGGGCATCGCGGTTTCCGACAACCAGAACAGCCTCAAGTCTGGCGCGCGCGGACCGACGCTGCTCGAGGACTTCGTGTTGCGCGAGAAGATCTTCCACTTCGACCATGAGCGCATTCCCGAGCGTATCGTCCACGCCCGCGGCTCGGGCGCGCATGGCTATTTCGAGGCGACTGATGACATTTCCGACCTTACCAAGGCGGCGCTGTTCACCAAAGGCGAGAAGACCGAGGTTTTCGCGCGCTTCTCGACCGTCGCCGGCGGCGCCGGATCGGTCGACACGCCGCGCGACGTGCGCGGATTCTCGGTCAAATTCTACACCCGCGAGGGAAATTGGGATCTGGTCGGCAACAACATCCCGGTGTTCTTCATCCAGGACGCGATCAAGTTCCCCGACCTGATCCATTCGGTCAAGATGGAGGCGAACAGCGGCTATCCCCAGGCCGGCAGCGCGCATGACACCTTCTGGGACTTCGCGTCGCTGACGCCCGAGACGACGCACATGCTGTTCTGGGCGATGTCCGACCGCGCCCTGCCGCGCTCGCTGCGCATGATGGAAGGGTTCGGCATCCACACCTTCCTGCTCGTCAATGACGCCGGCAAGGCGAGCTTCGTCAAGTTCCACTGGAAGCCCAGGCTCGGCATCCAGTCGACGATCTGGGACGAGGCGCTGAAGCTGCAGGCGGCCGACAACGACTATCATCGCCGCGACCTGTTCGAGGCGATCGACACCGGCAGTTTTCCCGAATGGGAGCTCGGCATCCAGGTGTTCGACCAGGCATTTGCCGACGCGCAGCCCTATGACGTACTCGATTCGACCAAATTGATCCCCGAGGACGACATTCCGGTACGGATCATCGGCCGCATGGTGCTCGACCGCAATGTCGACAATTTCTTCGCCGAGACCGAGCAGGCCGCTTTCTGCCCGGGCAACATCGTCCCCGGTATCGACTTCTCCAACGATCCGCTGCTGCAGGGGCGGCTGTTCAGCTATCTCGACACGCAGAAGTCGCGACTTGGCACGGCCAATTTCCACCAGATCCCGATCAACGCGCCGCGCTGCCCGGTGATGAATTTTCAGCGCGACGGTATGATGCAGATGGCGGTGCCCAAGGGCCGCGCCAATTACGAGCCCAACAGCCTCGCCGCGCATGGCGAGGAAGGCGGCCCGCGCGAGTGCCCGGTCAGGGGCTTCACTACCACCACTGCGCCGACCGGTGCCGACGAAAGCGGCAACAAGCTGCGCGTGCGCAGCGAATTGTTCGCCGATCATTACAGCCAGGCGCGGCTGTTTCTCGCCTCGCAGACCGAAAGCGAAAAAGCGCATATCGCGTCATCCTTCGTGTTCGAATTGTCCAAGGTCGGGATGCTCGATCAGGTACCGCCGCGCATGGTCGCCAACCTGCGCAACGTCGATGAGGACTTCGCCAGGCGCGTCGCCAACGGCCTCGGCATCGCGCTGCCGAAAAAGGCCAAGGCTGCGCGCGAACCCGTCGACATGCCGCCGTCCGACGCTCTGTCGATCCACAAGAACATGAAGGACACGCTGGAAGGCCGCGCGGTTGGCCTGCTGATCGCCGATGGCACCGATGCCGCCGAGCTGAAGAAGATGGTCGACGCGATAACCAAGGCAAAGGCCAAGGCGGTGATCGTCGCGCCCAAGGTCGGTGGCGCGACATTGTCCGACGGTACCACGCAGAAGGCCGATGGTCAGCTCGCCGGAACACCGTCGCAATTGTTCGACGCGGTCGCGGTTGTCCTGTCCGACGACGGTTGCGCAGCGTTGCTCAAGGAGGGCGCGGCGGTCGAATGGGTGATGAATGCGTTCGGTCATCTCAAGGCGATCGGGGCGAGCGACGCGGCGAAGCCCCTGCTCGACAAGGCCGGCGTCACGCCGGACGAGGGCGTGACCAAGCTCGACGCCGCGTTCGTCACCGCGGCGGCGAAGCGCTTCTACGCGCGCGAGCCGGCGTTGCGCATGCTCGCCTGAGCGAAGTGGCGGGGGGCAGATCACCTTCGGGCTGCAGGGCACGTTCGCGCTGTCGACCGACCGCGATTGCCAAAGCGGTCCGATTGCCGCCATTGCCAGCGACACCCGCCACCTTTTCGCGCCAGCGACGCGGTCGCCTTCCTGTTCATCGCGCCGGAGAGCGCCGCCGGCATCGCGCTCGCCGCTGACCTGTTCCGTCAGGCGCCGCTGGCACGGCTGGCGAGTCCGCAAGCGCTGGCGGCGCGTGCCGCGTTGCAGTCTTGTATCGAACACGGCACGAGCGATGCGGCGTTGCGCGCGCTCGGTCGCAGCATCATTGCGGATCGAGCGCGCCGTGCAACTCTACGCCGGCGGCAGGTCGCTGACCGAGGCGGCGCACCAGGCCGGCTTTGCCGACTCGGCGCATTTCAGCCGCACATTCCGACGGACCTTCGGCTTGCCGGCCGCCGCGCTGCGCCTGACGCACGATTGAGCGGCGCGCGCAGATGCATGCGCGACGCAAACCGCGGCTTGACGCCAGTCGGCGCGGCGGCGAGTCTGCGACCGCATCGCGAATCCCGAAAGAAGAGGGACCCATGCCGATTTTCCCCGCCGACATTTTCACCGAGCGGCGCGATGTCGCCCCCGACACGCTCGCCAATCTCGGCCCGCTGCGTCGGCTCGCCGGTAGCTGGGAAGCGCGCAGCGGCGTCGACCTCGCGCCCAAGCCCGGTGGCCCCGAACGCCGCGTCCATATCGAGCGCGTCGACATGGAACCGATCGACCGCAGGCCAATGGCCCGCAGTTCTTCTACGGCCTGCGCTATCATAGCACCATAACCACCGAGGAGGAGGACATCGCCTTCCACGACCAGGTCGGCTACTGGCTGTGGGAGCCGGCGACGGGGCTGGTGCTGCAGACCGTCGCGATCCCGCGCGGCCAGGTCGCGATCGCGGCCGGCCACGCCGCGCCCGACGCCGACCGGCTGGTGCTGACCGCGATGCGCGGCCAGACCGAATATGGCATCTGCTCGGCCGCCTTTCTCGAACATGCTTTCCGCACCGACAGTTACCGCATCGAGGTGGATTTCAATGCCGACGGCTCATGGCACTATGTCACCGACACGGTGCTGACGGTTCGCGGCCAAAACGCGCCGTTCGCGCATCGCGACTAGAACACATTGCTCCGGGTCGGCGAGGCCGTGGCCAATCCGCTGCGCGCATTCTCGCGTCGAAGCGCGCATGATCCCGCACAATCTCATAACGATCACCCGGAATGAGTAGCTGAACCTACTCGCGACGACCCCGGCCCTGCCGGTTCACCCGCAAGAAAAGCGGGAGTCGTCCGTACTATAGGGACGTAAGCGAATTCTGTGCTCCGCCGGCAAGGTAAGCGCAAAATTTACCTACCGCCGTTATGCCGGTCGATGGGAGGGTTCATGTTGATTGCCATCGCCGGATCGTACGTTTCGCCGACCCGGTTTTCCGGCACCGTGCCTATCGTCATCGTGAGCCATCGTCATGCACCGATCCTTTGAGCGCCCGCAGCTGGCGCATGCCGCCCTCGGCCGCAGCGCGGGCTCGGCGTCGCTCGATGCGGGCGGGCGCATGGTCCAGTCGCATCTGCTGTTCGACGAGATCGGGATCTTTCTGTTCTCCAACGGCCTGGACCTGACGGCGCTGAATCTGATGTGCGCGCATGACTATCTGTCGCGCTCGAACCGCAAGCTCGAACTGGCGGTCGAGGAAGTGTTGGCGAGCCGCGCCGCCTTGTCGAACGACTGGGTCGAGAGCTTCTATGCGGCATGTCCGGCCACCGAACGTCGCGCCGCATCGATCGCCTCGACGACCGAGCAGGTCGAGGTGGTGCTGACACAGTGTGTCGAACTGGTCGAGCGCTCGCGCGGCTCGGCGCATGTCTATAGCAACGCGCTGCAGGCCGAGGCGGAAGAGCTGACCTCGGCCGAGGCGCTGCCCGCGGTCGAGCGGCTGATCGGCCTGACCCAGGCGATGCTCGACCAGACACGCGACATCCAGGAGGAGTTGCGCCAGCGCGCGATCGAGACGACCCAGTTGCGCACCACCCTGCAGAGCGCGCAGCGCGAGGCGCATGTCGACCATCTCACCGGCCTGCCCAACCGCCGCGACTTCGACGCGCGCCTGCGGCAGGTTGCCGACACCGCCGCGCGCGACGGCCGTCCCGCGGTCGTCGCCTTGTGCGACATCGATCATTTCAAGGCGGTCAATGACGCGCACGGCCATGATACCGGCGACCGGGTGCTGATCCTGGTCGCATCGGCGCTGAAAAAGGCCGCGGGCGACAGCTTCTACGTCGCACGCCATGGCGGCGAGGAATTCGCGCTGATCTTCGAGGATTGCGCGGTGCCCGCCGCCGTGGCGATCGTCGACGAACTGCGCTGCGCGCTCGCGGCACGTCGACTGATCAACCAGGCGACGCACGAGCCGATTGGCCATGTCACCTTCTCGGCCGGAATCGCCGCGCTCGAGCCGGTCGCCAATGGCACGACCTCGTTGAAACGCGCCGACAAGGCGCTTTACGCCGCCAAGCAGGGCGGACGAAACCGCGTGCTCGTCGCCGAACCGGCAGCGTAGCGTCACCGCCTTGCCGCGATCGCGCGTCGCTGCGCTCCGTCCAAAAGTTTCGTGCCGACCGCTTCCCCCGCGCCCATGTCCGATCTCGTTTGACCGCCGCTTCGCGCATCGCCATCTCTGCGCCGACGACAAGAGCAGGAGGCGAGGATGAGCGACGTGACAGGACTTGAACTGCGATCGACGGTGGACGACGCGGGCACGCTGACGCTGAGCCTCGAGGAGGTCACGCTGTCCGCGCCGGCCGATGACGAGGTGATCGTCCGCGTCGAGGCAGCGCCGATCAATCCGTCCGATCTCGGGCTGCTACTCGGCCCGGCCGACGTTTCGACCATCGCCACCACGGGGAGCGCCGCACGGCCGACCGCAACCTTCACCATTCCGCGCGAACGGCTCGGCGGCGTCCGCGCCCGCATCGGCCAGTCGCTGCCGGTCGGCAACGAAGGCGCCGGCACGGTGATCGCGGCCGGCGACAGCGCCAAGGCACTGATCGGTCGCAAGGTCGGCATGCTCGGCGGCGCGATGTACACCCAGTATCGCAAGCTCAAGATGCGCGACGTGGTGCCGCTGCCCGAAGGGACCAGCGCGGCCGACGGCGCGGCGCTGTTCGTCAACCCGCTGACCGCGCTGAGCTTTGTCGAGACAATGCGGATGGAAGGTCACAAGGCGATCGTCCACACCGCCGCCGCCTCCAATCTCGGCCAGATGCTGCAGAAGATCTGCCTCGCCGACGGTGTGCCGCTGGTCAACATCGTGCGCAGCGCCGCACAGGCCGAGATCCTGGCGGGCATCGGCGCGACGCATGTGCTCGACAGCAGTGCGCCCGATTTCCGCGCCCGGCTGGTCGATGCGATCGCCGAGACCGGTGCGACGATCGCCTTCGACGCGATCGGCGGCGGCGCGCTCGGCAGCGACATTGTCCAGGCGATGGAGCAGGCGGCGAGCCGCGCGCCGGGCGAATATAGCCGCTATGGCTCGAACACCTTCAAGCAGCTCTACATCTACGGCGCGCTCGACCTCTCGCCGACGGTGCTCAACCGGCTCGCCTTCGGTTTCCAGTGGAGCGTCGGCGGCTTCCTGTTGACGCCTTTCCTGCAACAGGCGCCCAAGGAAACCGTCGCCGCGATGCGCCAGCGCGTCCTCGACGAACTGACCACGACCTTCGCCAGCCATTATAGCGCGACGATCGGCCTCGCCGAGGCGCTCAGCCCCGACGTGCTGCGCGCCTATGAGCGCAAGGCGACCGGCGAGAAATATCTCATCGACCCATCGCGCTAACCTGGCGTCAGGGGCGGATACGAACCGCGCTTCGTGCGTTTTGACTGATGCCGGATGGAAAGACTGGCCCCGCCTGAAAAGGCGGGGCCTTTTTCGTCGGTGCCGGCTGCCCCAGCGCGCGAGGTCATGGAAGCACCGGCAAAATGCCCTACATAAGGCGCCCAACCCCGCGAAGAGGCACCGCGACATGACCAGGCAGATGCAGATCGATTTCGTTTTCGACGTGTCGTGCCCGTGGTGCGTGATCGGCTTGCGCGGCCTCGAACAGGCGCTCGCCGCCGTCGGGGACCTGGTCGAGGCGGAGATTCGGTTCCAGCCGTTCGAGCTCAACCCCCGGATGCCGGCCGAAGGCCAGGAAATCGGCGAGCATGTCCGCGAGAAATATGGCGCGACACCCGAACAATCCGCCGCCAACCGGACGATGATCCGCGACCGCGCCGCCGAACTCGGCTTCACGATGAAGATGGCCGAGGGCAGCCGGATCTACAACACCTTCGACGCGCACCGCCTGCTGCATTGGGCGGGACTGGAGGATGCCGACAAGCAGCGCGCGCTGAAGCATGCGCTTTTTGCCGCCTATTTCACCGACGGCCTTAGCCCCGGCGACCCTGACGTGCTGGTCGCGGCAGCCGGCACGGCCGGGCTCGACCGCGATAGCGCGCGCGAGGTGATCGCCTCGGGCCGCTATGCCGAGGAAGTTCGCGCCGAGGAACGACTGTGGCAGTCGGAGGGGATCAGCGCCGTCCCGGCCGTGATCATCGACCGCAAATATCTCATCTCCGGTGGCCAGCCCGCCGCCGCCTTCGAGCGCGCGCTGCGCAGCATTGCCGCGGAGGCGTAAGGAAGCTGTTCCGCTCGCCGCACGGCGCTGCGCTCGGGTCAGCGTTGCGCAGGATGACCGCGCCTCGGTCGCCCTGCCTGCCTGTTTCACGAACGCGTCACGCGCCGCTCGGAAGATTTTGGCGGCTTTCACTCTGTCTTACGTGATCACCGTGCGCGCCGTCTTCGCCCGACCAAATATCCGTCGCCAATATGGCCACGATTGACTTGCCCTCGTCGTAATGATTGATTGTGGCAAGCGAACAACGGACGGCGCTCGCACGCTACAGCGGTGATCGGCAGCCGTTCGCAGTGGAGACCGCGATGGGCGAATATGCGACCAAGCCGCGCCACCCCGCCATGCCGCTCACTGCGCCTGTCCGACGCGGTAACGGGTCGCACCAGCTTCGGCTTGCGGCACAATCCTCGCAGCTCAATGCCGGGGCAGCGGTCAACAAGCTGACGTCGCTCGGCGCTGGCCTGGCCCAGCGCCCTGTTGGCCAGCAGGCCAACCTGCAAGAACGCTACAGACCCGTGGTACAGATGAAGACCGGCGTGCCGGTCAATGACGATGCCGCACTCGAGCGCGAGGCTGACCGGATGGGTGCGCTGGCGCTCACCGCGCCGACCCAGTTGCGGTCGTTGCTCGACCGCCAACCGAGCCCCACCCGCCATGCTGCCGTCGCACCCGTCCAGCTTCATGCCATGCCGTTCACGGGAGTCGACCAGCGCATCACGGTCGTGCAGCGCGAAGGCAACGGCACGCTGATCGGCGGCGGCGCCGTCGTTGGCGGCGTGGGACTCCTGATCGGGACGATCGTCAATCCCGGGCTCGGTACGATCATCGGCGCCGGGATCGGCGGCCTGATCGGCATCCTTGGTGGCTATGTCTACAACCGGCTCGTCCGCAAGCCCGCTGTGCCGTGGATCTTCTACATCAATCCCAAGGACTTCGCTAAGGCGGTCGAACTGCGCGAACCGGGCCTGATGTACGACAAGGAGCAGTCGAAGGGTTACCAGGCGTCGATGGTCAAGGCGCTCCAGGACGAGCTGTTCGGCGCGAAGCTTGGCGGGCGCGTCGACTATGCCGAATATGAACGGCTCCACAATGTCGTGACGTCGAAACTGGAAGTGGATGAAAAGTTCAACAGCACGTCGTTGAAGAGCATCCGCACGCCTTCGTCCTTCGATCAGGGGACCGAGTTTCCGATCAACGACTGGGACGAGAAGCCAACCGATCCCGCCGAGGATCTCCAGCACGAGACGATCGGAGGGCTGCCGATGGTGACGCCGCTCGACGTAAAAGCGCCAAGCAATGAGCAGGCGCGCGAGCAAGATCGCCAGCCGTCGGTAACGATGTACGACCAGGAGAATGGCGGCGCCTTCCTCGTGCGCTATTCGGAAAAAGAGGGCGTTGCGATCGTCGAGCAGATCCTCGACCGCTATTATCGCGAGATCGCCGCCGCACAGCACGCGGAATCGCGGGAAGAAAAAGAGGAAATCAAGCTGACCGCAATCGTCAAGGTGATCCGCGCGCTACACGTCACCCACCCGTTCAAGGATGCCAACGGCCGGCTGCATGTTCAGCTGCTGCTCAACCGGTTCCTGCTCGAGCAGGGCTTCCCGACCTCGATCATGCCGTTCGACAAGGGGCTGGGCGTGTTCGGCGGTGCCTTTTCGCTGTCGGAGCTCAAGAAATTCGTCCGCGAGGGGTTCGCCAGGAAGAGCCCACCACCGTTGGTCAAGAAGGACGAGAAGGACGAGAAGGACGAGAAGGATAAACTTCTCTGACCGCAACGCAACGCTCAGGCCGGCGATGCATCGGAACGGAGAAAGAGCACCAGCAACAACGCATCGACGACCAGAAACACGCCGAGATAACCCGCAATCCCGATATTGCGCAGCGCCATGTTGCCCAGCGCGACACCGCCCAGTCCGGCGAGCGCCAGCACCGCGCTGGTCCGCATCGCGAGACGGATCGCCGCGCGCAGACCCGCGCCCGCAAAGGCCGGCGCCGCGAACAGCATCGCGAGCGCGAAGAAGACGTCCCAGGCGAGGATATCGAGCGCATAGACCAGCGAGGGCCACCTGAACGCGATGAGCGGCGCCAGCGCGGGATTATCGACGAAGCCGGGCTGCCGACTCAGCGTCACGATCACGAAATGCACGCTGCACGTGATGACCGCGAGCATGGCCATGAAGCAGACGGCGGTCAGGGTGAAGGCGCGCCACCGCGCCAGCGCCCAGCCATGCACCGCGACCATCAGCGCTACCATCGCCGGGGCGAGCACAAGAATGAGCAGCTCGAGGATCGTGAAATAGGGATCGGCGATGGGCTGCGCGGGCGAGGTCAGCGCCGCCAGACCGAGCGCAAGCGTGACCGCATAGGCCAGTGCGGTCGGCAGGATGATCGCCGCCGCGACGATGCCGAGCGATCGCGTGGCGGGTGGGAACGGCGCGCTCATCACAATGTCCTCGACGGACTGGCGGGGAAAGCGATCTTCCTCCAGGCCGGTCATCAGATCCAGCCCGGCGCATGCACCACGTCGAGCTTCATCCCGTCGGGATCCTCGAAGAGCACCGCATAATACACCGTCGGCACGTCTAGCACGGTGATGCCGCGCTCCACCAGCAAGCGACGGATCTCGTCGACCTGCGCGCGGCTGACGGCGCGCCACGCCAGATGGTGCAGACCGGGTGAATCGCGACGGTGGCGATAGGCGGCAATGCCGGGTCGCGATGATTCACCCTGCGCGTATCATCGCGCATGGATGGCGCCGCCACCGTGCGGCCTTACCCGATGTTGGATTGGCCGCAGCGATGGCACGAAAGGACGAAGATGTGACACAGTAAAAATCGAGGCTATTCGCATAATGCGTCTAATAAAGCATAATATTCTATTGCCGCCTCACGCGCCGCGTGCTTGAAGTTTTTAAGTGATTTCGAGATGGATTTGGGAGCACTTTCGATGCGACCACTATAACCCTCGCCCTGCGACACCCCACGAAAGGCACCCCCCATCGCCTCGCAAAATCCCTTCTTTACTTCGCAGTATCCGTCACATGACTTGTGAAATATTCTTGCAGAATGGTTCGGCCGCCAGGCAATACATAGGGGCGCGCTGATTCAAACTGGTACGATC